>JANQES010000100.1 GCA_028278205.1 Rhodothermales bacterium | reverse complement strand
GCGCTTTCAGCGTTGAGCTTTCAGTCGGCTTGAGCCGAACTCCCGACTTTCAGTCGAAAGCAAACCTATGGACTTTCAGTCCATAGTCGTTCAGTTCGTCAGTCGCTTCGCTCGTGTCACGTTTCAGCTTTTGCCCAACACTAACCTGCCATTTCGAAGGCTTCCATGTTGGCAACGCCTCTGGGCGAAGGCACCGGCGGCGGGCCGGCAGCCTGTTCGACGCTGCTGTGGACGCCCTGCATCGTGAGGGTCAGTTGCGCCAGCACCTCGGGTTCCAGCGGCATTCCGTATTCGCGGAAGAGCCTGGAGATCGAGGCGAGAAACTCAAGATTCATCGAGGGATTGGTTCTGAGGATGCTCTGAATTTCTGCCGCTTTTGCAGCGCGTGCAGACAGGTCTTGTTTGATCTCCATAAGAGGCCTCCGAAAGGGTTAGCAGAAAAGGAAGTCGGGCTGTTTAAGCGTTCCAGAACATAAGTAAATCGTGAGGAAAATTCAATCATTTCAAATCCGCTTGTGCGGATTTGAAATCACCCTGCCGAAGCCTCGCAAGGCAGGTGGATGACAAACTCGGTGAAGATGCCTTCTTTGCTCATCAGGCCGAGTTTGCCGCCGTGGCCCTGCACGATGTCGTAGCTCAGCGATAAGCCCAGGCCGGTGCCGGCGCCCGTCGGTTTCGTCGTAAAGAAGGGCTGAAAGATTTTCTGCCTCACCTTCGCCGGGATGCCGGTGCCGTTGTCCCAGATGCGGATTTCTACCTGATCATTTTTGCCGCGCGTATGCACCGACACGGTGGGCGTGTAGCTGTCGTCGGTAGCTTCTGCTTTTTTCTGGACGGCGTAGAAGGCATTGTCGAGCAGATTGAGAAAGACCCGCGCCATCTCCTCCGAGGCCACCATCACCGGCGGCAGGGCGTCCTGGTAGTGCCGTTTGATCGTCACGTCGAAGCCGGGTTCGCGGGCGCGGAGGCCGTGGTAGGCCAGCGTGACGTACTCGTCCAGCAGGGCGTTGATGTCGGTAGGCGCCCGGTTGCCCGTCGAGCCGCGCGCGTGGCGCATCATGCTCTTGACGATGCCGTCGGCGCGTTTGCCCTGTTCGTTGATTTTCTGCGCGCTCACCCGCAGGTCGGTCAGTGTGTCTTTGACGTCGGCGAGGCGGGCCTGGGCATCGGCTTCGAGTTTGTCGAGCAGTTCACCGGCGAGTTCTTCGTTGACCTCGGCGAAGTTGTTGACGAAGTTGAGCGGGTTTTTGATTTCGTGGGCGATGCCGGCGGTGAGTTGTCCCAGCGAGGCCATCTTCTCGGCCTGGATGAGCTGTGCCTGCGTCGCCTTCAGATGCCGGTGCGTCTTTTCGAGTTGATGATAGGCGTTTTCGAGTTCGCGCGCTTTTTCGAGTTCGTGTTCTTTGCGTTCGTTTTCGGCGTGCAGGGCTTTGGCTTCGGCTTCGATGGCTTTGGTTTGCAGTTCGGCAGCCTCGGCCCGGAGTTTGGCTTCGCGGATCTCTGCGAGTTCGCGCTCTTTGCGGATCAGGCGGGCGCGTTGAATGCGGTTGGCTGTGATCACCGAGGCGATCAACATCAGCGCATAGAGCATGTAGGCCCACGTCGTCTGCCACCACGGCGGGTTGATGATCACCCGGAGGGCGGCGCCGTCTTCGCTCCAGACGCCGTCGCTGTTAGACGCGATGACCTGGAAGACGTAGGTGCCCGGATCGAGGTTGGTATACGTGGCTGCGCGTTGTGTGCCTACGTAGTGCCATTCGTCCTCATACTGATCCAGCCGATAGGCATACTGATTCTTCGCCGGATTGCCGAAATGCAAGCCCACGTACTCGAAGAGCAGGTCGTTCTCTTTGTGCGAAAAGGTCATGCCGTCGGTGGCGGCAGGCGCGACGGCGCGCGATTCGGTCTGGCCGGGCGTGGGCGATTCGTTGAAGAGTTTGAGATCGGTAATGACCACCTCCGGCGCGTTGGGGTTGGCGCGGATGCGGTCGGGGAAGAAGGCGTTGAAGCCGTTGGTGCCTCCGAAAAACAGTTCGCCTTGCGGGCTTTTGTGATAGGCAAAAGGACTAAAAGCCCGCGCCTGCACGCCGCGATCTGCATCGTAATTCTGAAACGTCTCGGTGGCCGGATCGAACCGGGAAAGCCCGCCGAGCGTGCTGATCCAGAGCGCGCCGTTTGCGTCGCCGAGCACGCCGTAGACGGTGTTGTTGGGCAGGTCGGTGTCGTCTGTGGTGAAACGGAAGAAAGTTTCGGTCTTCGGATCGAAGCGGGCCAGGCCGCGCGCTGTGCCCAGCCAGAGCGTGCCCGCCGGATCGGTGGGGTCTCCGTAGACGCCGTAGACATCGTCGCTGCCGATGCTGTTGGGATCGTTCGGATCGTGTTGGTAGCGGGTGAAGGTTTCAGTCTTCGGGTCGAAGCGGTTGAGGCCGCCGCCTTCGGTACTGAGCCAGAGCACGCCGGCTTCGCGGGGATCTTCAAAGATCGACGAGATCCAGTTGAAGCTAATGCTCTGCGGGTCGTTCGGGTCGTGGATGTATCGGGTGAAGGCGCCGGTCTCGGTCTCGAAACGGACGAGCCCGCCTAAGCCGTTAGCCAGCCAGAGCACGCCCGGTTCGCCGGAGTCTTCGTGGATGACGCGCACCCAGTGGAGGAGGTTGTTCTCGTCATCGTCCAGAAAATGATCGAAAGATCGCCCGCCGGGCCGCATGCGGTTGAGGCCGCCCTGCGTGCCGATCCACAGCATCCCGGCGCGATCCCGATAAATGGCCTCGACGAAGTCGTAGCTGAGGCTGGCAGACCGGGCCGGTTCGTGCAAGAAATGGGTAAATCGACCCGTAGCCCGGTCGAAGCGGTTGAGGCCGCCGCTGACGGTGCCCACCCAGAGCACGCTCGGCTCGGCAGGGTCTTCGTAGATGGCCGAGACCGCGTTATCGTTGAGGCTGTTGGGATTGGCCCGGTCGTGCCGGTAATGGGTGAAATAGCCGATAGCCGGGTCGAAGCGGTTGAGGCCGCCGAGGTGGGTGCCCACCCAGAGCACACCGCCCCGGTCTTCATAGATAACCCGGACGTCGTCCTGGCTCAACGCGTTGGGCTGACCCGGATCATGCAGGAAGCGGGTAACGGTCTCGGTGCGCGGATCGAAACGATTAAGGCCGCCGACGGTGCCTACCCAGAGCATACCCTCGCCATCTTCGTGAAGCGTTTGAATGACATCGTGGCTCAGGCTGTTGGGGTCGTTCGGATCGTGCAGGAACCGGGTGAAGGTTTCGGTTTCGGCATCGAAGCGATTGAGGCCGCGGCCGGTGCCCACCCAGAGTGTGCCGGCGCGGTCTTCGTGAATGGCATACACCACGTCGTGACCCAGGCTTCGGGGGTCGTCCGGATCGTGGGTGTAGCGCGTAAACGTTTCGGATTCTGCGTCGAAGCGGTCGAGGCTGCCGCGTCCTGTGCCCACCCAGAGCGTGCCCGCGCGGTCCTGATAGATGCATTGCACCCATCTGCTGCTCAGGCTGGTCGAGTCGCCGGGGATGGGCAGGAAGCGGGTGAAGGTTTCGGTCTTCGGATCGAAGCGGTTGAGGCCGCCGTTGTCGGTGCCCACCCAGAGCATCCCGCCGCGGTCTTCGTAGAGGGCTTTGATGAAGTTGTCGCTTAAGCTGGTCGAGACGGCGGGGTCGTGCAGGTAGCGGGTGAAGGTATCCGTGTCCGGATCGAAGCGATTGAGGCCGTCGTCGGTGCCGGCCCAGAGTGTGCCCGTTTGGTCTACGAGCGCCGCCGAGACCCATTCGTTGCTCAGGCTGTTGGGCTTGTCTACGTCGTGCCGGTAGACGTCGAAGGTGTGGCCGTCATATTTGCTGAGGCCTTTCTCCGTGCCGAACCACATAAACCCGTCGGGGTCCTGGGCGATAGCGAAGACGTTGTTATGCGAGAGGCCGTCGTCCACCGAGAGGTGCTCGAAGCGGATGTCTTGCTGCTGCGCCTGCCCCAAAGCAGGCCCCACGCCGAGCAGCCCCAGCGCGGCGAGCAACGCCGGCAAGCAAGATCGCAAAGCCTTCATCAGCGGCCTCTGTTTTTGGGATTTTAGATTTTGGATTCATGCACAAGTATTACAGAGAAACGGTATCGAAAGGGATCAATCCAAAATCTAAAATCCAAAATCCAAAATTCACTCCCCGGCGCCTTTGTACCGCAAGGCCAGCAGCGTCACGTCTTCGGGTTGCGTGGTCTCTCCGGCAAACTGCGTGACGGCGCGGATCATGTTGCGGATGATCTCGGCGGGCGAGGCGTCGCCGCTCTGGCCGAGGAGCGTGGCGAGGCGGCTGGTAGAGAACGGGGTGCCCTGCGGGTTTTGCGTCTGGAGCAGGCCGTTGGTGAAAAGGAACAGCCCGGCGCCTGGCGGCAAGGTGGTCTGGCGCGTGGGATAGTCGGTGTCTTCGGTCAGGTTGAGCGCGGCCCCGGCGGTGCTGTCGAGCCGGGCGACGGCGCCGTCGGCCTGGAGGAGGTAAGGCGTCTCCTGCCCGGCGTTGCAATAGTCTACCACGCCGGTGTTGAGGTCGAGCACGCCGTAGAAGACCGTCAGCGTCAGTTCCGGCAGGTTTTCGAGGAAGAGCAGGTCTTTGGTGTGTTGCAGGCAGGCGCCCGGCGCCGCGCCTTGCAGGGCGATGGCGCGCAGCAACGTGTGGCACATCACCGTGAAGAGCGCCGCCGAAAGGCCCTTGCCCGAGACCGTGCCGACGACGAAGCCCAGCCGCCCCGGTTCGATCACGAAAAAGTCGTAGAAGTCGCCGCTGACTTCGCGGGCCGGGGCTGTAAAGGCATAGACCTCGGCGGTGTCGAGCCTTGGGAAGGTGAGCGGCAAGATGGTCTCTTGCAGGCGGCGGGCCACCTGCCATTCGTTTTCCAGGCTGAGGAGCCGGCGTTGGGCCTCGGCAGCTTGCCGGAGCGCGGCCACCTCGTGTTGCGTCTTCAGGATCGTCGTCTCTAAATCCGCAAAATCGACCGGCTTGGTCACGAAGTCGAAGGCGCCCCGGTTCATCGCCGTGCGGATGTTGTCCATGTCGTCGTAGGCCGAGATCACGACGGCTTTGAGGACGTGGTCCATCTCGCCGAGTTTGGTCAGCAGCGTCAGGCCGTCCATCTCCGGCATGTTCAGGTCGGTCAGCACCAGTTCGATCTCCGGGTGGGCCTGCACCTGTTCGAGGGCTTCGGCGCCGTTGCGGGCAAAGACAAACGTCCAGGTGTTGTCCCGGATCTGGCGGCGAAACTTGTGCTGCATCAGCAGTTCAAGCTCCGGCTCGTCGTCTACGACGAGGATCGTCGCCGGGCCGGCCTGGGGTTCCGCCGGGGCCGGCGCCGGCGGCGCTTCGACGACCGGCGACGGGGCAGGGCGGTAGACCGTCTGCGCCACCGTAGGCCCTTCGACGATTTGATTGTGAATGGCCTTGAGATCGACCAGCAGATCGTCGGCGTGTTGATAGCGGTGGGCGGGTTCTTTGGCGAGGGCTTTTTCGATGAGATGCTCCACGCGCAGCGGCAAGCCGGAGCGTATGCTCGAAAGCGGCCTGGGCTCGGTGTGGATGATCGAAAAAAGCAGGGCCTGCTCGAAGTCGGCGCTGAACGGTTGTTGCCCGGCCAGCATCTCGTAGAAGACCACGCCGAGCGACCAGAAATCGGTCCGGTGATCGACGGGTTTGCCCTGTCCCTGCTCCGGGCTCATGTAGGCGACGGTGCCCACCGCCGTGCCGGTTTTGGTCAACTGAAGATTCGAAATCTTAGCCAGGCCGAAGTCAAGGATTTTGACGACGCCGTCGGTGGTCACCATGATGTTGGCGGGCTTGACGTCGCGATGGACGATGCCGCGCGCGTGGGCTTTCGAGAGCCCCTTCGTGATCTGGATGGCATAGTCGAGCGCGGTCTCTACCGGCAGCGGCCCGTTTTTGATTTTCTGTTTGAGCGTCTGGCCGTTGTAGCACGCCATGGCGATGAAAAGCTGCCCCTGCCGCGTCTCATCGACTTCGTAAATGGTGCAGATGTTGGAATGATCGAGGGCCGAGGCGGCTTTGGCTTCGGCGATGAACCGCTGCTTGGCCTGCTGGTCGGCGTGGAGGTGCGGCGGCAAAAACTTGAGCGCGACGGTGCGGCCTAGCTGGATGTCTTCGGCGCTGTAGACCACGCCCATGCCGCCGCCGCCGAGCTTGGCCTGCACCCGGTAATGCGAGACCGTCTGGCCGATGAGGTTATACGGATCGACCGGCGCCGGCGCCGCCTGCTCCCTTAACGGCGTAGGCACGGCCTCGGCCAGGCTTTCGAAAAAACCGGAGGCGGCTTCCTCGTAGGTCAGCAGCGAGTCGAGTTCTTTGCGCAATTCAGGGTTGCCGGTGCAGACGTCGTCGAGGAAGGCCGTGCGCTCGTCGGGCGGCAGGGCCAGGGCCTGTTCGAAGATCGTCTCCAAGTCGTCCCAGCGCGTGGTATCCATGAGGGATGGTGATTTTGGATTTTAGATTTTAGATTTTGGATTGGTCTGATTCATTCCGTTTTCCCAACCGAAAAAGCCGCAGCAGTTCTTACCGTCGCGGCTTTTTCGATTGTTAAATGAGGATTGGAAATCTCCCAATCCAAAATCTAAAATCCAAAATGGAAAGGGGAAAAGAAAGTCGAATTAGCGATACACCGGCCTAGCCTGGTGCGATTTCGCGGAAGAGCCACGACCGGGCTGTCAGCCAGCCGCGTTTGACCGTCGCTTTCGAGATTTCCAGGGCTTTGGCCGTCTCGTCGTTGGTCATCCCCCCGAAAAATTTGCATTCGACGATGCGGACGAGGCGTTCGTTTTGGCCTTCGAGCTTTTTGAGCGCCTGTTCGAGCGAGACCAGCTTGTCGGTCTGTTCTTCGGTCAGGTCTACCACGTTTTGGGTGAGGCCGTGATCGTCTTCGAGGGAGATTTTTTTGACGTCGCCGCCGCGTTTTTTCGCCTGGCGTAGCTCGGCGTAATTGATCAAAATATGGCGCATGGCGCGGGCCGATACGGCGAAGAAATGGGCGCGGCTTTTGAGGTCTATTTCGGGCCGGTCGGCCAGTTTGAGGTAGGCTTCGTGGACGATAGCCGTGGTGTTGAGCGTATAGTCGCCTTGCCAGCGGATGCGTTTTTGGTGGGCCAGCGCGCGCAACTCGTCGTAGACGAGGCGGAAGAGTTCGTCGAGGACACTTCGGTCGCCGTCCCGCAACGCATCGAGCAGGCGCGTTACGTTTTCCTGATGCGGGTGGGTCATCGATCGTGAGGGGTGGCAGACGGTGGGTAGCGAGGGCGGGCGCGTGCGCGGCGGTGGGGTGGGCCGGATGCACGGCGCTATCTGCGCATTCAGGCATGAAAGGTCATTGCGCCTTGGGCGCTTCTTATCATGCCGGGGCAACATAAATACGTTTATCTGAAATAAATAGTTCATTCTGTAATCAATTGGTTAAACACGAAGACGATAAACAGGCCGGATCTGGCATGAGCTAATTCGTAGCTCTTTTTACGTACTATGGCGTAGAGGCCGGGCGTATCCACGCGCTTTTCTACCGACACCGTTCACTTCAGGGACAAGCCTTACGGGAAAAGCCATGAGACCACCTTGTTTTTTTCTACTCGCCGTGCTGCTTTCGCTGGCCATGGTGGCCTGCGAGCAGAAGGCGGTGGATGCTACTATCGCCAATGTGGAGGCTATCGCGGTAGTTGAGGAAGCACTTGGGCAGGTGGAACTGCAACGGCGACGATGGCTTCATCAGGTAGAGCGACGACAACCCGACACCACGCGCGGCTATGCACGGTGGAAGCCCTTCAAAGCCGCCGACCTCGACTCGGTGATCGAGCGCCAGCCCTTCACGCCCGGTATCGATTTAACGTGGAGGAATATCGGCTGGACTACCAGTGGCCGGATTAATGCCCACGCCTTCGATCCCTTCGACAGCCGGATCATCTGGGCCGGTTCAGCCGGCGGCGGGCTCTGGAAAACGACCAACGCCGGGTTAAGCTGGATACCCATGACCGATTCTTTGCCGTCGCTGGCCGTTTCTGCCGTGGCTGTGCATCCCAGGAATTCAGATATCTTGTTGATGGGCACCAGCGACGAGTTCGGCCTCGGAGGTGTGCAGGCGCCGCAGTCGCTGCAACACCTGAGGCACTTCGGCGCCGGGGTGATTCGGTCTATCGACGGGGGAAAAACCTGGCGCGCGACGACGCTGTTTCAGCCGGACGAACGGATGACGTGCTACGCCTTAACATGGGATCGGGTAGCCGTCAATCAGGTGTATCTGGCTGCCGACAACGGCGTCTGGAAATCGACCAACGGCGGGGTGGTGTGGCGGCGCATCCTGGAGGGCAACGCGCAATCCGTCGTGCTCAATACCCGCGAGCCCGGCGTGGTGTATGTGGGGATGGGCGCGCCCAGCCAGAGCGATACGAGCTACGCCGCGCCCGGCGTCTGGAAATCGACAGACGGCGGCCAGACCTGGGAGCACCTCACCAACGGGCTGCCCGCCGAGGCGTCGTTCCAGGAGCAGTGTACCACGTGTGCGCAACTGGCGCTTTCAGACGCGGCGCCGGACACCCTCTACGCCTCGTTTCGCCTCGTCGTCGAGGACGACTACGAGGCGCGGATTTATAAGACGATGGACGGCGGCGCGCAATGGGATCTGGTTTTGTCGGATTCCACGCTAAAAGATCTCACCGAATGTAGTGGAACCGCTGACCTCTGGTTCGTCTCGGTCTCGCCGGCAGACCCGGACCTGGCTTTTGCCGGAGGGCAATGCCTGTATCGAACCCATAACGGCGGGTCTGCCTGGATACAGATGGGCATCTTACAAACGTTCGATCCGCTTTACTTCAAAACCCTGGACCTGAACACCGGATCGTGGATTCACGTGGATCATCGCGCCTTCGGATTCGATCCGTTCGATTCGACGCGGGTGTATTCCTTCACCGACGGCGGCGTTTTTGTGTCGGATGATCAGGGGGTTATCTGGGAAGCACGGAATACCAACTTGCAGACGCTCCAACTCTATGGCATTGCCAGTGCGCCGAGCGATAGCATCCGCCTGGCCGCCTCTGCGCAGGATCAGAGCAGCCTGATTCATCATGGCCGGGACAAAAACGCCCGCTGGCGCAAATGGGTCACCGGCGATGGCACGAGTGGGATTTTCGATCACACCAACAACATCCTCCACGGCGTGGTGGCCGGAGGGCATCACTGGCAATTCTGGATCCCGCTCGACAGCTTGAAGGTGCCGCTCGATTATAACGTGGCCAGAACGCAGGACGGCATCGACGGGTCGGGGTTATGGAAGACGCCTATGGTGATGGATCCGCGCACCTCGGAAGTCTTGTATACCGCTGACAAAGAGACCATCTACAAATCGACCTGGAACGACACGACGTATAGCAACGGGAGCGCCACCAGCAAAACGTGGAAGAGCCTCATTGCCCTCGACAGCGTCAGCGCGCTGGCCCTCGACCAGCAGAAGCCAGACGTGGTCTATGCCTATTCGGAAAAAGTGAATACGCCGTCGTTATGGCGTTCGCTCGATGCAGGCCTCACCTGGGACAGCCTCGCTTACAGTGCTTCCGAAAGCTGGCCGGGTTCGTATGTGAGCGACCTCGAAGCCGATCCGGACACCGAGGGCACGCTCTACGCCACGCGGGCCGGCTACAGCCACCTCGTCTGGCGCTCTACCGACAGCGGCCAGACGTGGATGGACATCACCAACAACCTGCCCTCGATCCCGGCCAACGCCATCGCCGTCACCCCCGATTCGATAGTCTCGCGCAAGCAGATCTACGTGGGCACAGACCTCGGCGTCTACATGGCCTACGCCGGGGAAGATTCGGCCCAGGTTGTCTGGCACCACGTGGGTGGTCTCCCCTCCGTGGAGGTGTCTGACATGCACATTCACGCCGGAGATCGGACGCTGCGCGTGGGCACCTTCGGGCGCGGCTTCTGGAAGGCGAAGCTGCCGAGGTAAGGTGAAAGGGAGAGAGGGCGAGAGGGTAAGAGGGAGAAGGGGAGATTTTGAATTACGAATGCTGAATATCCAATGTCGAATGTAGAAGGCGCTGACAAATCCTTCTACATTCAAAATCCCCCTCTCTCCCTTTCTCCCTCTCACCCTCTCTCAGTCGATGTTTTGTTTAAATGCGGAAAGGGCACGCCGGGCACGGGGGTGTTCAAGAAAGCGCAGAGTTCTTTCCAGCCGTCGCCGCGTTCGAAACACACTTCCAGCAAATCCGGTCGATGCGCGAAATAGGCTCGGACGTCGCGGTTGTGCTGTTCGTAACGTTCGATGAATCGTTCTCTGGCGGGAATGCGCGCTGCCGGGATGCCTCTTCGTTGCCAGTAGGCGTAGTCGCTTTCGGCCAGCGTGCGGCTGTCTTTGCGGAGCGTAAGAATAAACTTACTGCCCGGATACCAGGCGTCTAATTCTTTATAGAGACACAGCCAGGGTGCATCCGAGAAGGCGTCGAAATGCCGAGCGCGTTCTTTGATGACGCCGAAGACGGCAGGGTCGTTTTTACAGGTTGTGCGATAGACGGCAGCGTGTTCGTGGGTGCGGCCCGGCAGAAAATTACCCCACCAGTCGTCTTTGAGGATGCCCCAGTAGCCTTTGTTGGTCCGATAGCCCAGCAGGTGCAAGGCGCGTCGAATGCTGGTGGTGCCGGTCCTGAACAGGCCCACGCAAAACACTTTGGGGCGTATGCCCGGATGCGTCCGGGGCGACAGGTGCGGGGTAAGACGGCGGCGTATCGCCTGTGTTTGTTCGTCAGAGACCGGCGCGTGAATCAACGTCTCGAAGTGGGCGCGGTGCCACGTGTTTTGATCGTGGAAGACGTAGACGTAGATCTCCGGGCGGTCTATCAGGACGAGTTTGTCTTCGCGCGCCAGGGTTTTCAAGACGATGGTATCTTCGCGGAGGGGCCGGTCCGCGTAGGCGCCGATGGCTTGTTTGCGGCAGAGCAGGCTGCCTTCCCAGCCGGTGTCGTTGTAGTAAGAGAGGTAGGCGGCGTCGCGCGCCACGTCGTACATGAGCCATTGCGACAGCGCGCACGCCGGTTTTTGGTTGCGATGCAACGCCTCCATCTGCACGGCGAGGCGATCGTCCCGGTACCAGTCGTCGTCATCCCACTGGCAGACGTACTCGCCCCGGCAGTATCGGACCGACAGGTTTCTGAGGGTGCCCAGGGATTGTTTGGAAAAAGCACGTACTTCGATGACCAACAGCGGGGCGTTAGCGTCGCCGGAGGCGTGTTCGTTCCAGTGGCCCTGGAGGACCGATTTGGTGAGTTCGAGTTTTCGATGGGGGCCGAGGGTTCGGGTGAAGGCCGCCGTCTCGGCGTCGTCGTGTTCGTATAAAAGGACGAGTTCTTTGCGGGGATAACGCTGGTCGTTAAAGCAGTCGAGCGCCCGTTCGAGCATCGAAACGCGCGCGCGGGTTACGCAGAGGCAGGAGATTAGGGAGCCGTGCATCCGTCTGTTAAGGTCAGCGTTGCCGCCCGGTTTGAGGATTTTGGATTTTGGATTGTTTACTTCTGAGCAATCCAATAACCGAACAAGTCGCAATGGGTGATGCCGCTGAGGCTTTTTCGGTTGAGTAAACGGATCGAATCAGACCAATTACTTCGTCAGTCGCCGTCGGCTCGTGTCAAAATCCAAAATTCGCATCCCCAAGGTCCCATGAAAGTACCAAACGTGCAAGAGCCGCTCATAGACGAAGCCCTCGTCAGAAGGCTGCAACAGGCTCACGCCGAGTATATCGAACAGGGTTATGCCACGGAAGAGCCGGTAGCAGGCCGGGCCGTGATCACCCTGGGCACGGCGCGCGCTTTTGTCTCCGACGAAGAGAACTACCACAACCGGATCGTCCTGACCGGCTCGGAGAGCGACGACGTCCTCGACGCGTTGATCGCCCGGTATGCCAGGCGCAAGGTCTCTTGTTACGTCGAAGTCAATCCGGCGAACTTCTACCGGGATCCGCCGTCGATGAACCGCCGCCTGCTGAGCGATGCGCTGATCGGGCGCGGCTTCACCCCGGTCTTCTTCCGGTCTGTGTGGATGGCGCCTGTGCAGGAGGCCGCGCCGGAGATCCCGCCGGGTGTTACGATCCGGCATTTCGGCCCGGACGACCTCGACGCTTACGCCGAGGCGTTGCGTATCGTGCTGGAGAAACCGGACGCCGAGGCCGGGGCCTACACCCGCGCGATGAGCCGCCGGCTGAAGCGGGAAGAAGGCGGCGGCGCCTGGCAGCATTTCGTCGCGTCCTGGCAGGGAACGCCGCGTGCCGCCGCCAGCCTTTTTATCGCCGGCGGCTTCGGGTATCTTGTCTGGGGTTTTACCACGCCGGAGGCGCGGGGTCGAGGGCTTCATCGGTGCCTGATACGCGCGCGCATCAACGCGGCGGCTCGGGCGCAGTGTACGCTGGCTTTTGCGCACACCGGTTTCGGCACGCCGGGCGCCCGCAATTTTCAGCGTCTCGGATTTCGGCTGGCTTACAATTTCATGACGTTCGTCAGGGCGTACTGACATTCAGAATGGAGGAATCGATGTGAGAATGAATGTCAGTACGCCCTAAAGCGCCTTGAGCATGAGGATTGCACAGGTAGCTCCCCTGGGCTTACGCATCCCGCCGAAACGCTACGGCGGTATCGAGCGTGTGGCTTCTTATCTGACCGAGGCGCTGGTCTGCCAGGGCCACGACGTGACGCTCTTCGCGCGTAGCGACGCCGTGACCCGGGCCCGCCTCATCGCCCCGGACGACGGCGCCTCGCCCCCCGACCAACTCGGCAACCTCTGGGCCTACTACCACCTGATGCTGGAGCAGGTCTACCGCCACGCCGAGGCCTTCGACGCGGTTCACTTCCATACCGGATATCGGCACTTTCCGCTGGTTCGGCGCGCGCCGCTGCCGCACGTGACCACCATGCACTGGAAGATGGATACTGCGGAGTTGACGCCTTTATTCGCTGAATATCAGGAGATGCCGCTGGTTTCGGTCTCGGAGGCGCAGCGCGAGCCGTTGCCCCGGCTCAACTGGCTGGGCACGGTCTATCATGGGCTGCCGCAGGCGCTCTATGCGGCCCGGTATGAACCGGGGCAGTACCTCGCTTTTCTGGGTGTCTTGTCTCCAAGAAAAGGCGCCGGCGAGGCCCTTGAGATTGCCCGCCGCGCCGGGATGCCGCTCAAATTAGCGGGCATCGTGCCGGACAAATACCGCGATTTTTTCGAAGCCGAGGTGCAGCCGCACCTCGCGTCGCCCCGGGTGGAGTACGTCGGCGAGCTTAACGATAAGGAAAAAGAGGCTTTTCTTGGAAACGCCACCGCGCTGCTGTGCCCGATCCAGTTTGCCGAACCCTTCGGGCTGGTGATGATCGAGGCGATGGCGTGCGGCACGCCGGTCATCGCTTATCGCCGGGGCGCGGCCTCGGAGGTGGTGGACGACGGCGTCACCGGCTTCGTCGTCGAGGGGCTGGAGACCGCCGTGGAGGCCGTGAAGCAGGTGAATGCGTTGAACAGGACGACATGCCGGCAGGTCTTCGAACACCGCTTCACCGCCCGTCGAATGGCTGAAGACTACGTAGCCATTTACCGGCAGCTTGCGCGATAACGAGCCACACGCGCTGAGGGCTCTATCTAAGCAGGCGAGACTATGTTTTAAGGTTGAGCCAATCCGGAAAAGTTTTACGTATGAGTGAATACAAGATATCCGTACCCCGATCACTGTGTCGGATGGATATCGACCCTTTTCGACCACAACCGTTTTTTGTAAGTTCGAGGATCGTCGCTCCGTATAGATGATCCGTCAGTACGCGCGTTGTGTTGGAAGTTTTGTTTTTAGATCCGCGACACCTCACCGGCGCTAACCCAACGACGACGAGCTATGAAAAAGGATTACATGCTATGGCTTCTGTTGCCTTTGCTCTTGCTGACGACGACGGCAGCCCACGCCCAGGATGAACAGAGTGAAGTCCAGGGCCTGACGCACGACGAACTGCAAATTCAACGCTGGCTCTACGAGGTGAACCGCCGGGAGGTAGACCCCGAAGGCGGCGCCATGCGGTGGCGGCGTTTTTTTAGCCTGATGAGTTCCAGGAAGCTGGCCGGCAAATCACTTCCCGGCGTCGAGTTGGCGTGGGAGTCCGTCGGCGATCAAGTCAGTGGTCAGATCCTCTCGCACGCCTTCGATCCTACCGATGCCCGGACGATCTGGATCGGCTCGGGCGGCGGCGGCCTCTGGAAAACCACCGACGGCGGCGAGCACTGGCAACCCATGACCGATCACATCCCCGCCATGCCCGTTTCCGCCGTCGTGGTGCATCCGGAACATGGACGAACCATCTTGATGGGGACCTATGACGAATTCGGCATCGGCGGAGAGCTTGCCGATAGCGACGACGTTCCGCAACGACACGGCGCCGGCGTGTTGCGTTCTACCGACGGCGGCGAGACCTGGAAACCCACCACGGCAACCGACCAGATGAATTGTAATGCGATGGTCTGGGATCCCATCGATACCCGCTACGTCTATCTGGCCAGCAGCAGCGGCGTGTGGCGCTCCGACGATGAAGGAGCCACGTGGGCGCGCGTCTTACCCGGCAACGCCAAGTCTGTGGTCGTTACGCCTGAGGCGCCGTCGGTCGTCTATGCCGGGTTCGGCGTCTCCGACGAAGAAGGCGATGAAGCGCCCGGCGTCTACCAATCGACCGATTACGGGCAGACCTGGAGCCGGGTCTCGCAAGGCCTGCCCGCCGACAGCCTCTACAAAAGTAATTCGCGCACCAAGTTGGCCCTCTCCGACGCCTCGCCCAACGTCCTCTACGTAGCCATCCGCACCACCGAGGGCGATGCGCTCTATCAAACCAGCGACGGCGCAGAAAACTGGAAGAAAATCGATACCACCATCGACGGCTCTGCGTTGAGCTTCTATGCCACGTGGGTCTCGCCCTTCGATGCGGATCGTGTTTTGATCGGAGGCGTCCGGCTGTACCAATCCGACGACGGCGGCGCCAGTTGGGACACCGTGGGCGTGCTAGATCAGTTCGACGATCTGTACTACGAATCGCTCAACCCCAAGACGGGCTCGTGGATTCACGTCGATCATCAAGATCTGGGCTTTCACCCCGAAGATCCCAACACGATTTATGATTTTTCGGACGGCGGCGTTTTTGTCTCGACCGACGGCGGCGCTACCTGGGCGGTGAAAAACAAGGGGTTGATGACCCTTCAAATCTATGGCGCGGCAAGCTCATTAACCGATACCACCCTGTACGCCGTGGGCACGCAAGATCAGGGGCTGCTCATTTACGACGGGCGCGCCGCCCAACCCCGCTGGCGCAAATGGGTGACGGGCGACGGCTCCGGGGCCATCTTTCCACGTAAAGGTTCCGGCATCCTCTATGGAACGGCTGTCCGAGGCAATCACTGGCTCTATGTGGTGCCTCCGGATGACCAGACATCGCCCGATACGAACCACGTGTTGCGTATGCAGAACGGCGTCGAAGGCAGCACCAGCGAGGAGCTCGTGCGGAGCACCGGCCTGTGGATAACCCCGAAGGTGAGGCATCCTCACCTCTCGCAAGTCCTGTTCACGGCTTCTAAAGACGCGGTCTATAAGCTGGATCTGGGCACCATCGCGGAGGCTTTTGCGACCGGCACGGAGGGGCGCTGGGATTCCGTTGCCGCCATCAGCACGGTAAGCCAGTTAGCCGTCGATCAGGTCAACGCCAACGTCGTCTATGCCTATTCTAACGTCGAAGACGCGCCGTCGCTGTGGCGGTCGCGCGATGGCGGGATGACCTGGGATAGCCTCGCCTATGCCTCCGAGACCGCGTGGCCGGATCAGTACGTGAGCGACCTGGAGGCCGATCCGGATCAAGAAGGCGTGCTCTATGCCACACGCGACGGCTACGGCAGGCAGGTCTGGCGCTCTACGGATTACGGCACGACGTGGGAAGATATCTCTCGCAATTTGCCGCCCCTGCCCGTCAACACCATCGTCATCACGCCCGATTCGGCGGTGGGGCGAAAGCAGGTGTATGTGGGCACCGACTTCGGGGTGTTCATGGCCTACCTCGATGACCTTACTCCCAGGGTCTTTTGGCGACGCGTCAAGGGCGGGCTGCCGCACGTCATCGTCAACGACATGCACATTCATCCGGTAGATCGGACCTTGCGCGTGGGCACCTACGGACGCGGTTTCTGGAAAGCGAAGCTGCCGGACATCAAGAAGAACTGACAGACCCCCAAGCCGATAGCCGTCTCATGAGCGTGCGCGTAGCCATCGCGACGACCCTGCGCAATGCGGATAATGTGATCGATTCGTTTATCCGCTATCACCGGGCGATAGGGTTCGATCATCTTTTCCTTTTCTTCGACGACCCGGACGATCCCACGTTGCACGTGGCGCGGCGCTACGACGGCGTTTCGGCTATCGCCAGCGACGCGGTGTTGCACGCGCAGTGGGAGACGTCGTCTTTGTTCGCGGCCCGGTTTGTCGATGAGGTGATGGGCCGGCAGATTGTCAACGTAGAGGTGGCTATTCAGCGCGCCCGCGAGCGCGGCATCGACTGGGTGCTGCACATGGATCACGACGAGCTTTTTTATTCGCCGAAGCAGACGGTCAAAGAGCACTTTGCCGATCTGGAGGCGCGTGGTATTGAGGGCATCCGCTATCCCAACCACGAAGCCCTGCCCGAATGCGCCGACGTAACGGATTACTTCAAAGAAGTCACCCTTTTCAAACGCTCGTATTGCGTGCGCAACCTCGAAAAGCTCTCGCCGCGCCAGCAGTTGCTCATCATGACGACGCCGCAGATTCCCCACAAATTTTTTCATTTTTACAGCATCGGCAAGTCGGCTGCGCGGGTGCGCGAGGGGCTTCGTCCCTACGGAGTGCATGGGTTCAAGCTGCCCTCGGGCAAGCCGCTTACGCTGAGCCCCGGCGGCCCTTTCATCCTGCATTATACGTGCTGCGGCTTCGATCATTTTTGGAACAAGTTTGCCACGCTGGCGAAGGTCTACGAGGGCGGCCTCGAACGCTGGTGGGGCAAAGACATACCCGAAGACAAGGTGAGCCGGCTGTATTTAGACGCGCGCGAGGTCGTCAGTTGGGGCGACAGGCAGGCGGCCCAGACGTTCTACGAAAACCGGTATATGATCGCCGATGCCGCCCACGTCGATCAACTCATCGAGAGCGGCCTGTGCCGCCGGATTATGAAGCCGTCCCGTGTGCTGGGCAGGGAGGTTTCTGATTTTGGATTTTAGATTTTGGATTGGTCAATTTTCGATCCCCTTTTAACAAACGAGAAAGCTGCGCCGATTGAGGCCGGCACGCCTTTTCGATTTGATGAATTGCGTTGAAGAAGGTCAATCCAAAATCTAAAATCCAAAATCCAAAATCGATGAACCTGAGACACACCGTCATAAAAAGCCTCGACGCGATGGTTTCGCGCTGGGGGTATCGCCTGCGTAAAAAGACGGCCCTGACGTTTTTTGAAACGCTGCTCTACCGGCGGCTTCGAAAAACAGACAACTTCTTTTTCATCCACATCGGCGCCAACGACGGGGTGATGCGCGATGAACTCTATGCCTTCGTAACCCAGAACAAGGTCCGAGGCCTCGTCGTCGAACCCCTCCCGGACATCTACCAGGAACTCGTCCGCAATTACAGCGCGCATCCGCAGGTCATCCCGGTCAATGCCGCCCTCCACGCCTCGGCCAGCGAGCAGGTTCTATACCGCGTAGACCCCACCCTGACCGGTTTGCCCGAATGGATGAAAGGCATCGCCTCGTTCGATAGTGAACACCACAAAAAATCGAATACGCCGGGCGCGTATATCATTGAAGAAAAAGTGCCCTGCCTCTCGCTCCAGGAGCTTCTCGACCGGCACGAGGTGACGCGCGTCGATCTGTTAAAGATTGACACCGAGGGGTATGATTATGAGATCGTCAAGATGATCGACTTCGAGCGGATCAAACCGATGATCATCCGTTTCGAGCACGGCCACTGGCATCAGGTTATGGGCAAAGACCGGCTTCGCGACCTCGTGCTCTATCTCTACGACCAGGGCTATTTCATCGTGATGGAACCCTACGACGCCGTGGCGTACATCCCAGGGTTGTCTGATGGCGGATGATCTCTATTTCGTATTGCGTATTTACTTCGTCAGTTGCGAAGCCTTTGCTGAACTTGATTCAGTGCTCGTGTTGTGGCACCCTTACGCAATACGCAGTACGACCTGACCATCAAATCCATTGAACCGGCGGTGCGCCCAGCAGCCAGGTGACGGCGATGTGCTTGGTGCCCTCGATGATGCGTTCGGCGCGATGCAGGTAGTCGGAGGGGAAGATCAGCGCGTGTCCTTTCACCGGGTCGACGGTGTAGGCGGCGCCGGGGAAGTGGGTGCCGCCGCCGTCGAAGTCGTCGTTGAGATAGCAGACGACCGAGAAGTAGCGATCGGCCAGGTGCGGGCCGGAATCCCGGTGGGTGTGGTAGAAATCGCCGGGGTCATAGCGGACGACCTGAAACTCCGAATGAACCGGGAAGTCGCGAGCCCAGCGCGTCTTGACGAGCGGGCGCACGACGGCGTCGATCCGGGCGTGGAGCAGCGTCCAGACCTCGGTGCCTTCGCCGAACGGGCTCAGCGCCGCCGAGCGCACCCTCGTCATCACCTGGCCGTGGCCGCTCTTTTTTTCTACGACGCCGGCCTGCCGCCATTCGTCTCGCTCGTGGGCCAGGGCGATGATGCGTTCGCAGGTTGTGGCATCGAGCAGGGGCAGGGTGATGATGCCCGGTCTGGGTTCGGCATAGTCTGCCATAGCGCGCTCCGTGTGTAGGCGCAGCAAAAAGGCCACGGAAGCCTGGATAGCCTCGGTGGCCTTTCCTGCGCGTATGAATTTTGACGCTCGAATTCGGTACTACGGCATCGGTATCCTGAAGGCCGAAAACCTCCGACGGGTTTCCCCATCAAAATTCATAAGGCCGCCTGCCCTCATTTATCCAGAACATACACCTCGTCGTAGTCTTCTTCCATGTAGACCTGCATCGACCCCGGCGGTGGGCCTCCGGCGTAGACTTGCATCGATCCTGGCGGCGGGCCTCCGGCCATCGATACCGGCGCGCGCACCCCGTCGATCGAAAGGGTGAGCTTAGCCAGAATCTCCGGTTCCAGCGGCAAGCCGTGCTCGCGAAAGAGCCGGGACATCGAAGCGAGAAATTCAAGTTTCAGCGCAGGGTGGGTTCGGAGAAGGCTCTGAAGTTCTGCTGCAATCGCTGCGTGTGCAGCCGGATCGTTTCTGACTTGCATGATGCCCTCCAAAGTTTTTTTGACGTGTGCCTGCTGAACCGGCTCTTGTGCGCAAAAGTCGGTTTTCCAATCTCATACCGCGAGAATATACACGGCGCAGGCTGAAATAGCCAATGGCGAATGGGGAAGGGCCAATGGGGGATTACGGATGGACAGTCTGCCTGGATTGAAATCTGCCTTATCGCGGCAGGGTGATGGTGAATTCCGTGAAGGCGCCGGCCTCGCTTTCTACCGTCAGGGTGCCGCCGTGGCCCTGCACCACGATGTCGTAACTCAGCGAAAGGCCCAGGCCTGTCCCGGTGCCGGTCGGCTTCGTCGAAAAGAACGGCTCGAAGATGCGCTGGCGGACCTTCGGCGGGATGCCGGTGCCGTTGTCGCGCACCCGTATTTCTACGCGGTCGCCCCGGTTTTTCGTGCGTACCGACACCGTGGGCACGTAGTCGGTGCCGAGTGTGCCTGCCTTCTCATGCACGGCATAGAATGCATTGTTGAGCAGGTTGATAAACACCCGCCCCATCTCTTGCGGGATCACCTCCAGCCGGCCTACCGCGTCGTCGTACTCCGCTTCGATCTGCACGTTGAAGTTGAGTTCCTGGGCGCGTGTGCCCTGATAGGCCAGGTTGATAAACTCTTCCAGCAGCGCGTTGAGATCGACGCGTTCGCGGATGCCCTGGTTGCCCTGGGCGTGCAGCATCATGCTCTTGACGATGCCGTCGGCGCGTTTGCCCTGGGTGTTGATCTTGCCTGCGATGATCTTGATGTCGTTGAGCGTCTCCTTGACGTCGTCCAGCCGGATCTCCGGATCGGTATCGAGTTCTTCGAAGAGTTCGTCGACGAGTTCGGCGTTGATCTCTGCGAAGTTGTTGACGAAGTTGAGCGGGTTTTTGATTTCGTGGGCGATGCCGGCAGTGAGTTGCCCCAGCGACGCCATCTTTTCGGCCTGGATGAGTTGATCCTGCGTTTTTTGCAGTTTGTTGTACGCTTTTTCGAGTTCGCGCGCTTTTTCGAGTTCGTGCTCTTTCTGTTCGTTTTTAGCGCGCAACGCCCTCGATTCGGCGGCGGCGGCTTTGGCTTCCAGTTCGGCGGCCTCGGCCCTGAGTTTGGCTTCGCGCATCTCGGCCCGCGCCCGCTCTTTGCGGATCAGCCGCGCGCGCTGGATGCGGTCTACTGCTACGAGGCTCGCCACGAAGAGCAGCCCGTAGAGCGTGTAAGCCCAGGGAGTTTTCCACCACGGCGGCTTGATCACAATCCGGACCGACGCCCCTTCTTCGCTCCAGACCCCGTCCCGGTTGGCGGCTTTGACCCGAAAGATGTAGGTGCCCGGCTCCAGGCTCGTGTAGGTGGCCGTCCGTTGGGTGCCTGCCGGGTGCCATGCTTCCTCGTAGTTTTCGAGCGTAAATTCATACTGATTCTTGGCCGGGTTGCTGTAATGCAGGCCCACGTACTCGAAAGAAAGATCGTTCTGCCGGTGCGACAGGGTGATGGCTTTGGGAAAGGCGATCCGGTTAAGCTGCGAGACCGGTTCGCCGGGCGCCGTAGACAGGTTGAAAAGCTCGAAGGCCGTCACGACCACCTGCGGCGGGTACGGGTTGCCGCGAATTTGTTCGGGAAAGAAGCTGTTCAACCCGTTGGTGCCGCCGAAGAATAACTCGCCGCTGGGGCTCTTGTAGTAGGCATACGGATTGAAGGCTCTCGCCTGCACGCCCCGGTCCACGTCGAAGTTGCGGAAAGTGTTGGTCGCCGGGTTGTACTCCGATAGCCCGCCCAGCGTGCTGATCCAGAGGTTGCCCACTGCATCGTCGAGGATCCCGTAGACCATGTTGCTGGGCAGGTCGCTGTTCTCCTCGGTGAGATGCGTAAACGACTCCGTCGCCGGGTCGAACCGGGAGAGGCCGTTGGCCGTGCCCACCCAGAGCATGCCCGCTGGGTCTTCGTGGACGGAATAGACCTCGTCGCTTGGCAAGCCCTTCGAGAGATCGGCCTGTTGTAGGAAAGCCCTGGCTTTGCGTGTGGTGCGGTCGAAGCGGTTGAGCCCGCCGCCCGTCGAAGTGATCCAAAAAATCCCGTTTTCGTCTTCGTGAATAGCCGAGGCCCAGTTGCCGCCCATACTGTGCGGGTTTTTCGGGTCTTTGGGGAACGATTCGACGGTGCCCGTCTGCTTGTCAAAACGCGTGAGGCCTCCGGCGCCGCGCGACACCCAGAGCACGCCCGGTTCCTCCGGCGATTCGTAAATGAACCGGATCCAGTTGTGGAGTTCGTCGGGATGGTCGTCCAGGAAGCGGGTAAACGATCGTCCGTCCGGGTTCAGCCGGTTGAGCCCCCCCTGCGTGCCCACCCAGAGCACTCCGTCGCGATCCCGATAGATGGCTTCGACGATGTCGTCGTTGAGGCTGCGGGGGTCGCCGGGGTTGTGGGTGAAATGGGTGAATGAGCCGGTGGCGCGGTCGAAGCGGTTGAGCCCGCCCTCGGCAGTGCCGATCCAGAGCACCGCTGGCTGCACCGGGTCTTCATAGATAGACCAGACGCTGTTCTGGCTGAGACTGTTGGGATTATTCTGATCGTGCCGGATATGCGTGAAGGAGCCTGCCGCCGGGTCGAAGCGGTTGATTCCTCCCCCGGCGGTGCCAATCCAGAGGATGCCGGTGCGGTCTCCATAAATCTGCGCGACCTGGTTAAAGCTGAGACTGGCGAGGTCGTCGGGGTCGTGGATGAAACGAGTGAACGACGCGGAGGCGTGGTCGAAGCGGTTGAGCCCGCCGTCGAAAGTCCCCACCCAGAGCGTTCCCTGGACGTCTTCGTAGATGCTGCGGACCCCGCCGCGGTTGAGGCTCGTGGCGTCGTCGGGGTCGTGGGTGAAGTGGGTGAACGACTCGGAGGCGTGGTCGAAGCGGTTCAACCCTCCGTCAAAAGTCCCCACCCAGAGGACGCCTTTGCTGTCTGTATAGAGGGAAGAGATCCCATTATCATTCACACTCGACGGATCGGCGGGGTCATGCCGGAAGACGGTGAAGGTCTCCGTGGCGTGGTCGAAGCGGTTCAGCCCGCCCTGGCGCGTTCCGATCCAAAGCATCCCGGCCTGATCCTCGCAGAGGGAGATAATGAAGTCATCGCTCACGCTCGACGGATCGGCGGGATCGTGCTGGAAGGAGCGGAAGGTCCCGGTGGCGCGGTCGTAGCGATAAAGCCCGGTGTTTTGGGAGCCAAACCAGAGCAGGCCCCGGCTGTCTTCATAGATGCTATAAACTCTGGTCGTAAGCAGGCTCTGCGGCGCGTTGGGATCGTGCAGGAACGAGGCGAAGCGTCCTGTGGCGCGGTCAAAGCGGTTGATGCCCTGGTCCGTGCCCAACCAGAGCGTCCCCTGGCTGTCTTCATAGATGACATGGATCCAATCATTGCTCAGACGCGTGGAGTCTCCGGGGTCTTCTTTGAAGTGGGTAAACCGATACCCATCATAGTGATTGAGGCCGCGTTCCGTGCCGAACCACATGAACCCGTCGCGATCTTGAAGAATCGAAGAGACATTATTATGCGAGAGGCCGTTGTCTGCCGTCAAATGATCGAACCGGATCGTATGCTGCTGGGCGGCCACCGGAGCAGGCAGGGCCGAGAGCAGCGTCAACGACGCGATGATGATCGTACGTAAAGACCGCATGGCAGCGCCCTCAGAGGGTCTCTCAGGCTGCGTTAAAAATGCCTTTTCGCCGCAGTACGCACTACGAAGTACGTCCTACACATTATACGTATTCCGGCGCGCAATCAGATCACGGAGCGTGGCCCAGGAACCGCAAGGCCAGGAGCGTGACATCGTCCGCCTGATGGGCGTCGTCGGAAAACGTGGCTACCTCGCGCACGACGTGGCGGATGAGTTGTGCCGGCGCCGCCTCGTGCACCTGCCGGAGCAACGTCGCCAGCCGATCCGGCGTGAACGGCGTGCCGCGCTCATTGGTGACTTTGAAGACCCCGTCGGTGAACAAAAAAAGACCTTCGCCGGGCGCCAGGGTCGTTTCTCGTGTCTGAAAGACTCCTTCTTGCGCGGGAGCCATGGCCGTATTGCCGGCGTCTTCGAGGGGCGCCACGCCGCCGTCGGCGCGCAACACAAAGGGCGCCTTGTGGCCCGCGTTGCAATACGAGAGCGTCCCCGTTCGCCCGTCCAGGATGCCGAAAAAAAGCGAGAGCGACATCGCCGGCAGCGTCGCCGGGAAGAGCAACGTATGCATCTGTTGCAGGCACGTGCCCGGCGGCGTGTTTTGCAACGTCAGCGCCCGCAGCACCGTCCGGCCCAGCACCGTAAACAACGCCGCCGAAACCCCCTTGCCCGACACCTGCCCCACGACGAACCCCAGCCAGTCGTCTTCGATCAGAAAGAAGTCGTAGAAATCGCCGCTGACCTCGGCGGCCGGGGCCATGAAGGCATACACCTTAAAGTCCGGGCGGCTTTCGAAGCCCTGGCGGCTGGCCAGTGTGTGCGGCAACACCGCCTCCTGAATGTTGCGGGCCACTTCCAGCTCCTTGCGCAGGCTCACGAGTTGCTCCTGGGCTTCGAGCGCCTTCTGGTGCGTCAGCAGTTCCTGCTCCGTCTTGAGGATCGTCGTTTCCAGGTCTTCGAAATTGATGGGTTTGGTCACGAAGTCGAAGGCGCCCCGGTTCATCGCCGTGCGCAGGTTGTTCATGTCGCCGTAGGCTGTCACCACGACGGCTTTGAGCAGGCGGTTCAACTTGCCCAACTCCGACAGCAACGTCAGCCCGTCCATGTTGGGCATGTTGAGATCCGTCAGGACGATTTCGATTTCCGGGTCGGCCCGCAAGACGTCGAGCGCTTCGAGGCCGTCTTTGGTGAAGAGGAAGGTCCAGTCGGTCGATCGAATCTTTTTGCGAAACCGATAGCGGATCAGCAGTTCGAATTCCGCCTCGTCATCAACCACGAGGATCTTGAGCGGTCCGGGTTGCGGCGGCGCGGGTTCCGGGGCCGGCGTGGCGTGTTGTTTCGAGGGCGCCGAGACCGAGGAGTCTGCGGGAGGCGCCGGCGGGGCCACCGGCACGGCGGCATTGATCTGGCTCTGGCCGGTCGCCTCCTTTTTAGTCGCCCTCAGATCCACCAGCAGGTCGTCGGCATGTTGATAGCGTTCGGCGGCGGCTTTAGCCAGGGTCTTGTTGATGAGATGCTCCACCGACAGCGGCAGGCCCACGCGCAGGCTCGTCACGGGTTTGTGCGCCAGGTTGATCAGCGAATAAAGCACCGCCTGCCCCGACTCCGCGCTGAAGGGCCGCTGCCCGGTGATCATCTCGTAGAGCACCACGCCCAGGCTCCAGAAGTCCGTCCGGTGGTCCACGGCCTGGCCTTGCGCCTGTTCCGGGCTCATGTAGGCGGTGGTGCCGAGGGCCATCCCGGTTTTCGTCAGGTGATGATCGGCGATCTTGGCCAGCCCGAAGTCGAGAATCTTGACCACGCCGTCGGTGGTGACGATGACGTTGGCCGGCTTGACGTCGCGATGGATGATGCCGCGCGCGTGCGCTTTCGCCAGCCCCTGAACGATCTGGATGGCCACGTCGAGGCTTTCGTCGAGCGGCATCGGCCCGCGGGCAATCTTTTGCTTGAGCGTCTGGCCCTCGTAATAGGCCATGGCGATGAAGAACTGCCCGTCGTCGGTCTCGCCGATCTCATGGATGGTGCAGAGGTTGACGTGGTCGAGCGCCGAGGCCGCTTTGGCTTCGGTGACAAAGCGCGCTTTGGCCGCCTCGTCTGCGCTGAACTGCGGCGGTAAAAACTTGAGCGCGATGAACCGGTCGAGTTTGGTGTCGAGGGCTTTGTAGACGACGCCCATGCCGCCGCCGCCGAGTTTCTCGATCACCTGATAATGGGCCACGCGCTGCATAGGCGGCACGGTGGCCGAAGCGGTTTCATCTGTAAAGACGGCGTTGGCAAAGTCTTCGAAGTAGGCGTGGGCTTCGTCGCTGGTGTCGAGGAGTGCTTCGAGCTGGGCGCGCAGGTCGGCATCGGCGCCGCAGACCCGGTCGAGGAAGGCCGGGCGTTGCGCCGGAGCCAGCGCCTCGGCCTGTTCGAACAACGTAGCCAGTTGATCCCAGCGAGCAGCCTCCATGGGCGATTTTGGATTTTGGATTTTGGATTGGGCGAATCGTCTGGAAAGTAACCCGATCCTTCGCGCCCATTCAAGTCGGTCTCGACGAAACGCCCGATTTGCTTCACAAAAATACAGGGTTCTGGATCCGGCTCCCCCCGGCACGCGTTTGCAGAGTTCCTTGCCAGACATCAATCCAAAATCCAAAATCCAAAATCCAAAATCGCATGCGCCCCCTGGCCCGGCTCAATCATTTTTTCTGGACCTACAAGCATCTGTTCGTGCCGGGGTTGTTGTTTGCGATGATTTCGGCGGCGTTCTCGATAGCCGTGCCCGTCATCGTGCGGCAGGCCGTCGATAGCATTCCGCGTTTTGTAGGGCTGTATCATCTCTTCGGCGGCACCCAGGCCGAGGGACGGCTCTTCACGGATTTCTTCGTGACGTTGATGATCTTCGGGCTGATCATCATCGGGCTGAGCCTGGCCAGCGGCGTCTTTTCGTTTTTGATGCGCCAGACGGTGGTCGTCGCCTCGCGGCACATCGAGTTCGACCTGCGTAATGCGCTGTACGACCATCTCCAAAAACTCTCGCAGGATTTCTACCACCGCACCTCAACGGGCGACGTAATCACGCGCTCGACGAGCGACATCGAGCAGGTGCGACGCTACATCGGCCCGGCCATCATGTACATCACCCGCGCCGTCGTCATCATGGTCACGGCCGTCGCGGTGATGCTCATTATCTCGCCGAGGTTGACGTTGTACGCGCTCTTGCCGATGCCGCTGCTGGCCGTCTCGGTGTTCTACGTCTCGCATCTGGTGCATACCCGCAGCGAGGCGCTTCAGACCCAGTATTCGACGCTGACGAGCCGGGTGCAGGAGGCGCTTTCGGGCATCCGTGTGCTGAAGGCCTACACGCGCGAGGAAAGCGAAGCCGAGGTCTTCGAAGACGAAAGCGCCGCCTACCGCGAACGGATGCTCAGCCTGGCGCGCGTCGATGCGGCGTGGCGGCCTGTGTTTTTGCTCGTCATCGGCCTGTCGCAGATTCTCGTGGTGTGGATGGGCGGGCGTCTGGTCGTCGAAGGCGTCATCACCATCGGCAACATCGTCGAGTACATCATCTACGTGGCGCTGATGACCTGGCCGGTGGCGGCCCTGGGCTTCGTGATCTCGATGGTGCAACGCGCGGCGGCCTCCATCGAACGCATCAACGCCATCCTCGACACCGAACCGTCGATTGCCGAAGGCGAGCAGACCGATCATTCGGTGAAGGACGTCGAGGGCGGCATCGCCTTCGACCGCGTCTTCTTCCGCTATGAGCAGGGCGGCCCGTGGGTGCTCGAAGACATCTCGTTCGAAGTGCCCGCCGGCGCCACCCTGGCCATCATCGGGCGGACGGGATCGGGCAAGACCACGCTCGTCGAGATGATGGCGCGTCTGCTCGACCCGGATCAGGGCACCGTGCGGATCGATGGGCACGACGCGCGCACGCTGCCGCTGTCTGTGTTGCGCAGCGCCATCGGCCACGTGCCGCAGGAGGTCTTTCTCTTCAGCGACACCGTGGCCAGCAACATCGCCTTCGGGCGGATGGGCGCCAACGAAGACCTCATCGATCAGGCCGCTCGTGAAGCGGAACTGCTGGAAAACGTCAGCACGTTCCCCAAAGGTTTCGAGACGTACGTGGGCGAGCGCGGCGTGACGCTTTCGGGCGGGCAGAAACAGCGTACGTCCATCGCCCGCGCGCTCATCCGCGAACCGCGCATCCTGATCCTCGACGACGCGCTCTCTGCCGTCGATACGAACACCGAGAGCCGCATCCTCGGCCACCTGCGCCGTCGCTATGGCCGGCAGACCGTCGTCATCGTCAGCCACCGCATCTCCGCCGTCCAGGATGCCGACCTGATCCTCGTGCTCGACGAAGGCCGCATCACCGAACGCGGCACGCACGACCAGCTTATCCGGGGCGAAGGCCTCTACGCCAGCCTCTATCGCAAACAACTGCTGGAGGCCGAGTTGGAGGCTTTGTGATTTTGGATTTTAGATTTTGGATTGGTCTGATGCGAACCGTCTTGATCAATCGAAAAAGCCTCAATGGCCCTGACCGTCACGACGTATTCGGTTGTTGGATCCGATGGAAGTAAACAATCCAAAATCCAAAATCTAAAATCCAAAATTATGACAACGGAAGTAATCCCTCTCGGCACGGCCTCGGCCATCCCAACGCGGGCGCGGCATCTGGCGAGCACGGCGGTGCTGTGCGGCGGCAGCATGGTGCTGTTCGACTGCGGCGAGGGGACGCAATTTCGGCTGATGGACGCCGGGCTCAAACGCTCGCGCATCGATGCGATCTGCATCACCCATCTCCACGGCGATCATTATTTCGGGTTGATGGGGATCCTCTCATCGATGACGTTGCTCAAACGCGAGGCGCCGCTGACGCTCGTCGGGCCGGCGGGCATCGAGGCGATTCTGGAGGCGTTGCCGGGTGTCCGCGCTGAGGAACGGACGTTCCCCATCGACTACGTCGTGCTGTGGGACGACCTGACGCGCGCCGTGGTCTATGAGACCGACACCTACACCGTCGAGGCCCGCCCGGTCGATCATCGCGTTTTTACCGTGGGCTATCGGTTTCAGGAAAAAACAAAGCCGGGTCATCTGGATGTGGAGCGCGCCCGCGCGCTGGGCGTGACGGATTACCGCCACTACCGCGCCCTCAAAGCCGGTGAGACCGTCACGCTCGACGACGGGCGCCGCGTGCTGCCCGAAGCCGTCGTCGGGCCGCCGAGGCCGGGGCCGGCTTTTGCCTATGTGACCGACACGCGCCCGTGCGAGGCTGCCGCGACGCTGGCGCGCGGCGCGGCGTTGCTCTACCACGAAGCCACCTTCGGCGACGACATGCCGCAGCGCGCCGCTGAAACCGGCCACTCGACGGCGCGGCAGGCTGCCGGGATAGCCCTCCGCGCACAGGTTCAAAAGTTGATCCTCGGCCACTTCAGCGCCCGGTACAAAGACGTTTCGGGATTGGTCGAAGAAGCCCGCAGTGTTTTCAAGAACACCGAGGCCGCTGAGGAATTAAAGCGCTATAAAATTTTTCCGGCGGGGCCGTAAAAATTTTAATGGGGAGGGAAAAGGTGTCTGGCCGGCACCCTTACATTTTACGCTGATCAAAAAGCGATTTGGCCGAAGACAAAGAACAACATACCGACAAAAAGGAGCCTGATGAGAAAAGGTTCGACGGGCGGCTGTTGGGGCGCATCGTCTCTTTTCTGATGCCCTACAAAGGCTGGGTGGCGCTGGCTTTTGTGCTGGTGATGGTGACGGCGTTTCTGGGGCCGCTGCGGCCCAAGCTGGTTCAGCTTGCCATCGACGACTATATCGTCGTGGGCGACCTCGGCGGGTTGCAGTCGATCATCTTGCTGCTGCTGGGCGTGTTGGTGCTCGAAGGCGTGCTCGGCTTCACCAACGCCTACATGACCCAGTGGATCGGCCAGCAGGCCATCTACGACGTGCGCATCCGCGTCTACCGGCACATCCAACGGCAGGCGCTTCGCTTTTTCGACCGCACGCCCATCGGCAAGCTCATCACGCGGACGACCTCGGACGTCGAAGCCCTCAGCGACGTGCTCTCGGCGGGCGTCATCGTCATCATGGGCGATCTCTTCCGCCTGATCTTCATCACGGCGTTCATGTTTTCGCTGAACTGGATGCTGGCCCTGGTGACGCTGGCCGTGATGCCGCTGATGCTGTGGGTGACGTTCTGGTTCAAACGAAAAGTGCGCGAGCAGTATCGCGAGACGCGCAGGCATGTGGCCCGGCTCAACTCGTTCATCCAGGAGCACGTCACCGGGATGAGCATCGTCCAACTCTTCAACCGCGAGCGCGAAGAGATGCGGCGCTTCGACACGATCAACGACGAACACCGCATCGCGTGGATCAAGACGATTTTTTACTTCGCGCTGTTCTGGCCTGCCGTAGACATCATCGCCTCGACGGCCATCGGGCTGGTGCTCTGGACGGGCGGCGTCAACGCCATGTCGGGCACGCTCACCGTGGGCGTGCTGATTGCTTTTGTGCAGTACGCGCGCCAATTCTTCGAACCCATCCGCAATCTCTCGGATCAGTTCAACACGCTGCAAGGCGCCATGGCCGGCGCCGAGCGCATCTTCAATCTGCTCGATGAAGACCACGCCCTCGCCGAACCGGACGAGCCGGTAGCCGCCGAGCGTATCGCCGGGCGCATCGCGTTTCAAAACGTCTGGTTTTCGTACGATGACCTGCCCACCGACGGCAGCGAGCCCAACTGGGTCTTGCGCGACGTGTCGTTTACCATCGAGCCGGGCCAGCACGTGGCCATCGTCGGCGCCACCGGCAGCGGCAAGACCACCATCATCAACCTGCTGCTGCGTTTCTATCAGATCCAGAAAGGCCGCATCTTGATCGACGGCGTAGACCTCAACGACTATGCGCTGCGCGACATACGGCGGCACCTCGGTCTGGTTTTGCAAGATGTGTTTCTTTTCTCCGGCACCGTCGAGCGCAACATCACGCTCAACGACCCGGATGTGACGCTGGAGCGCGTCCAAGAGGCCGCCGCGCTCATCGGGGCCGACCGTTTCATCGAGCGGTTGCCGGGCGGGTATCAGCAGGACGTGCGCGAGCGGGGCGCGTCGCTCTCGCACGGGCAGCGGCAACTGCTCTCATTCGTGCGCGCGCTCGTCTACGACCCCGAAGTGCTGGTCCTCGACGAAGCCACCTCCAGCGTCGATACCGAGACCGAGCACACCATCCAGCAAGCCCTCGATACGCTGCTCGAAGGCCGCACCTCGCTCGTCATCGCCCACCGCCTCTCGACCATCCGCCACGCCGATCAGATCCTGGTGATGCACAAAGGCTGCCTGCGCGAACGCGGCACCCACGACGAACTGCTGGCCCGCGACGGCCTCTACCGCACGCTCTACGAACTCCAGTACAAAGACCAGGAACGGCGATCGGCGGCGTAGGGCTGGCAGTCTTTCAATGGAGGATTGAAAAACCAATCAGCCCATGTTTACAATTCGACCTTTTGAGAGCGAAGATTGGGAGCCCATATGGCGAATTATTGAGCCTGTCTTCCGCGCCGGCGAGACGTACGCTTTTTCGCCGAATATCACGGAAGAGGCGGCTTATCAAGTTTGGGTCGAAGGGTCTTCCGCTACCTATGTCGCCATAAATGATAACAACGAGGTGTTGGGCACCTACTTTATCAGGCCGAACCAACCCGCTCTTGGCGCTCATGTCTGTAACTGTGGTTACATTGTCGCAGAAAAGGCACGAGGCCAGGGTACTGCATCCCAGATGTGCGAGCATTCGCAGCGAGAGGCTCTTGCCCTCGGCTTTCGAGCGATGCAATACAATCTGGTTATCTCAACGAATGAGGGCGCTGTCCGGCTTTGGAAGAAGCATGGATTTGAGGTGGTCGGTACGCTGCCGGAGGCTTTCCGACACCCCCGGCTCGGTTTTGTGGACGCCTTTGTGATGTATAAGAAACTCAAGAAGTAAAAACGCTCTAATGGACGCTTGTGGCGGTTTCGACACCCGCCACCTCTGCGCCGATATTACAGATCGCATCGACCAGGACGTCGAGGTCGTGCCGCCGGGTGCGGTGGTTGGCGATGCAGACGCGGATGGCGTAGGCCTCGCCGAGGCGGGTGTGGGAGGGGACGGCGATGCCGCTTTCCTGGATCCGGATCACCACCTCCTCGTTGAGCGCGTTCAAGGCCTCATTAGACAGCCCGCCCGGATCGTAACGAAAGCAGACGATGTTCAGGCTCACGGGCGCAAGCAGCGTGAGGGCCGGGTGGTCTTCAACCAGAGTCGCCAGATACGCCGCCTGATCAACGTTCTTCTGGATGACCCGCCCCAACAAATCGATGCCCTGTTCCTTCAAAGACATCCACACCTTCAACGCGCGGAAACTGCGGGAGAGTTGGAGGCCGCGATCCGCAAAATAGGTTGTGTCTACAGACACGCCGCGTCGTGAAGCGGCCAGGTAGGAGGGCGCATGGCCGAAGGTGGCCGTTTGCGCGGCGCCCTCGCGGATGAGCACGCAGGCGACCTCGAAAGGCATGTAGCCCCATTTGTGGAGATCGAAGGCGAGCGAGTCGGCAAGTTCCTGACCTCGGACGCGCTCGCGAGCCTCCGGAGCCAGCGCCGCCAGCGAGCCGAGCGCGCCGTCCACGTGAAACCACAGCCCGCATTCGTCCGCGAGCGCCCGGAGGGCCGGCAGCTCATCGACCGACCCGGTATTGACCGTACCCGCATTGCCGATGATGCAAAACGGCTGCAACCCACGCGCCCGGTCTTGCTCAATCATCCGGCGGCATGCGTCGATATCGAGCCGGAAGGTTGAATCGACGGGCACAGCGCGGAAGCTCTTCCGGCCCAGGCCCATGAGTTCGCACGCTTTGTAGATCCAGCCGTGGGTTTGTGTGCTGCCATAGATGGTCAGTCGTGCGTTTCCGGCCAGCCCGTCTTCGCGGACGTCGAAATCCGCCTTCATCTGCCGGGCCACCGCCACGCCATTGACGTTGGCCATGGTGCCGCCGCTGACGAGCAGCCCGCTCGCCGCAGCCGGATAGCCCAGGATCTCAGCGAGCCAGCGGATCACCTCCTGCTCTACGTGAAGCGCGCTCTGGTTAAACCCGGCCAGGTGCGGGTTCATCCCCGCAGCCAGCATGTCCGCCAGCATCCCCGTGACCGTGCCGTTGCCGACGACCCATCCGAAAAAACGCGGATGAAGATTACCCGTCGGATAGGGCAGAATGTGCGATTTAAACCGCTCGTAGACCGCCCGTAGCGGCGTGCCTTCTTGAGGAACCGGCTCGCGCAGGCCATCGATGATGTCGTCGGGGATGGGGCGCCAGGCCGGGCCGTTTTTGGCATCGGCCAGCACGTCCAGCATGTCGTCCAGCATTTGATGCGCGAGCGCGCGGGTTTCATCCCAGTGCCGGGGATCCAGGTCAGGTTCGTAGTCTATCACGGGGGCCTCTCAGAAAAACGTCGATGCTTCGTCTGCGGCGTAGAAACCGTTTCTTATAAACGATCAAAAAACCGCCTTCGAAGTATACATGCTATTTCTTTGATTTGCACGAATCTTTCCATTTAGATAGAATAATATCAAATAATTTGCATCATCTTAGATTATTTGCGATTTTATCCCAGAATTACGCTGTAAGAACAGCCCGCATGCAAAGGCTTTGCACATGGCAAAACTCGACGACTTCGACCGGAAGATCATCGCCGCGCTCCAGGCCAACGGGCGGCTGACCAACATTGAGGTGGCCGATCAGGTGGGCCTGTCGCATTCGAGTTGTTCGCGGCGCATCGCGCGGCTTGAGCGAGAAGGCGTCATTGTGGGCTATCGCGCCCTCACGAATCGCCATCAACTCGGCCTCTCGGTCCGGGCGTATTGCGGGGTGATTCGCGATGTAGACGTAGACTGGGATGAACTCGCGCACAACCTCGCCCGGATCGAAGGCGTCGTCAGCGTCTTCGTCGTCTCCGGCGAGGTCGATTTAATGCTCGAAATTGTGGCGCGAGACATGCAGCACTACGCCCAGGTGGTCCTGCGCGACGTGCTCGATACCCAGGGCGTCAAGGCCACGCGCAGTTCGTTCGTGCTGGAGGAAGTGAAATCGATTTATTGAGTTTTCTGACGCGCGATTATTGCTTCAAAGGATCGTTATCAATTTGCGCTAAGCGACTTTTCCCTCCTTGATAAAATCCTTAGCATCGTGCGGCAGCCCGACACGCATGAAGTAGCGCGCGAAAGCTTGAGCCAGGTGTTCTCGGTAAGGCGGCTCAAGACGAAGGCGAGGACCAGCCGAAACCGCTACATCAGAGACTAGTTTTTTGGGAAGCACAAAGAGTCTGTGGAAATCAACAAGCGACCAGTTCATTGTGGGTTGATCTTCATGCTTGTGCAGGAGCGATAGATTAGGAACATCACCGGCAACGAGCAACCTGCGGAAGTTTGTGCTCTTCACATGGGTTTTCCCGGCACGCAACGTTTCATTATGAACCTTCTCCCAGTCGCCAACCTTCGCAAGAATGACATTCTTGATTTTGTCGTTGTCCAGGTCGCAGCTCTGTGAAAGAACAATCAGATCCAAGATTTCTATCTCAACATCCACTTCCGAGACTTCCGTGAAGGGTTCCGGTACATTAACAATCGGTACCGGACACCGTTTGATGATATCTCCCTGCATCAGGTCCCGGCCCTGTATGATGGAGTACCAACTCATTTCAGTCATTCTCTTGATCTTGTGGATCCTCGAAATAGAACGTGTCCCATTCATCGTCTGAAATCAATAAGCTATTGTCCCCTTCTCTGATGGATCGAATCTTGCCTTTTAACTTGATGGAAGGCGGGTCCTTGTGTTCTATCGTGATAGAATGTCCGATTTCGGGCATCAGCGTCGTTTCTTGTTCTTCGGTTGTAATATCGACCTGCTTGTCTTCCTTCGTCTTAGAAGGTGTTCGTCCTTTTTTCCCAGGTAGGGTTTTTGGTTTGCCTTTGACAGCCATATCGACTTCCCCATTTTGATGATCGGTCAATTTTTTCAGGAGGGTAGCCTCAGCGATACCCTTGCCTGGTGCTTCATAGGCTCAACGCTTGCGTGTTGCTACAAGATTCGTCGTTTCTTCCACAAAAGACGCACCTCCCGAAAAAAAATTCCCTCAAAAAGCTTGACAACGCATCATTTTGTCGTATATTATCGTACATCGTAAATATACGATTAAACAAACACGCCATGGCTACTGCAAAACACGACGCGTTCCAGGCGGACGAGGTGCAACTGGCGGCCTGGGCCAAGGCCGTCGCCCATCCGGCTCGTCTGGCTATCCTCAAGGTGTTGGCTGCGCGCAACACCTGCATCTGCGGCGAAATCGTCGATGAGTTGCCGCTGGCGCAGGCGACGGTCTCGCAGCACCTGAAGGCCCTCAAAGCCGCCGGGCTGGTCGTGGGTGAGGTCGAAGGCCCGCGCACCTGCTACTGTCTCAACTGGACCGAACTGCAACGCTTCCGCCAAGCCGTCGAGACGCTGTTCGACGAGATGGGCAAGGCGGCGGCTTCGTGTTGCTGATCCTGGTTTTTAACCGCAGCGTTCGCAAAGAAGGCGCAAAGGACGCAGAGAAATCCTTTGCGCGCTCTGTGCCTTCTCCGCGATCTTTGCGGTTAAAAATAGCCTGCTTTCGATCACCTTGTTCCACGCTACAAGCCCGAATCATCAACCCAAACAATAGAACCATGAGCACCGAACTGAACGTCCTGACTCCCGAAGAGACCGCGCCCTGTTGCAGCCCCGGCTGCTGCGACGACACCGCCGCCGAAGCCGCCGCCCCGGCGGTAGAGGCTGTCGCCGAAACACCGCCGACCAACGCCGATATCAAGGCTACCGTGCGCGAGAAATACGCCCAGATCGCCGTCGGCGCGGCCTCTTCTTGCTGTGATTCCAGCACCTGCTGCACCGACGACATCTCGATGATCGGCGACGCCTACGACGAGGTTGAGGGCTACGTGGCGGAGGCGGACCTTGGCCTCGGCTGCGGCCTGCCTACCGAATATGCCAACCTCCAGGCAGGCCAGACCGTGCTCGATCTCGGCGCCGGCGCCGGGCTCGATGCCTTCGTTGCCCGCCGCATCGTCGGCGAGGAAGGACGCGTGATCGGTCTGGACATGACGCAGGAGATGGTCGATAAAGCCCGCGCCAACGCTCGCTCGCTCGGCTACGACAACGTCGATTTTTACCTGGGCGACATCGAAGCGATGCCGTTCGAAGACGACACGGTGGACGTGGTGATCAGCAACTGCGTGTTGAATCTGGTGCCCGATAAAAAGGCGGCTTTCGCCGAGATGTACCGCGTGCTCAGGCCAGGCGGTCATTTCTGCGTCTCCGACGTTGTGTATCAGGGCGAGATGCCGGAAGCCGTAAAGCGTTCAGCGGAACTCTACGTCGGCTGCGTTGCCGGCGCGATGGAGCGCGGGGCTTATCTCGGCGCGTTGCAGGAGGCCGGCTTTTCGGATGTCGAAGTCGTCAAAGGCCGCGTCATCGACGTGCCGGATGAGGTGTTGCACCAGATCCTCGGCCCGGCAGAGCGGGAGGCGTTGCGCGCGTCCGGCAGCGCCATCCTGAGCGTGACGGTGTACGGCGTGAAGTAGTGCGTAGTGCGTTGGTTTAGACCCGGAGGGTTTTGGAATCCCTTCGGGTCTTTTATTTTTGCTGGTATCAGTTCTCTAGACAGAGGCGCAAAGTACGTCCCGTTCGCCGAACGGGACCGCTATGCCCAGATCCCGTTCGGCGAACGGGATGTACTTCTTGTCCTGCACTGCTTGAACAATTATTACAGAGAACTGGTGTGAGATCCTCGATCAACCGAAAAACCCAATCCCATGGCCCTGCATCACATCGAGCCCGAACGCGCCACGCTCCACGGGCGGTTTTCGCGAGACCTCGCGCCCGCGCTCGTCATCGATTCCGGCGATACGGTGCGGTATCGCACGCTCGACGTGACGTGGGGGATGGAGCAGCACGGGGCGCCGGGCCAGCCGCGCAAAAAGTTCGAGCCGCGCCGTGCCGAGTTGGACGACGGCCCCGCCTTGCACGGCCCTGTCGCCGTGCGCGGCACCAAGCCGGGCATGACGCTGGCCATTCACATCGATGTGGTGCAGCCGGTCTCGTGGGGATGGACCTGGGTGGGGCCGTCGCCGTTCGACGCGGCGTTGAAAGAGGCCCTCGGTGTGGCCGGGGCGCCGGAGATCGTGCTCCGCTGGCGGCTCGATACCGAGACGATGACCGGCGTCAGCGAGCACGGGCACACCGTCGCGCTGCGTCCTTTTCTGGGGACGATGGGAATGCCGCCTGCCGAGCCGGGTCTGCACGCCGGCTGGCCGCCGCGCCGCACCGGCGGCAATATGGATTGCAAGGAACTCGTGGCGGGCAGCACCTTATACCTTCCGGTTGCCGTGCCGGGCGGCCTCGTCTCGGTCGGTGACGGGCATGCCGCGCAGGGCGACGGCGAGGTGGGCGGCTCGGCCATCGAGTGTCCGATGGAACGCGTCGACCTGCGCTTCGTTGTCCACGACGATCTGTGCATCGAGGCGCCGCGCGCCCACACGCCCAACGGCTGGGTGACGCTGGGCTTCGGCGAGACGCTCGAAGCCGCGACGGCCATGGCCCTCGGCGAAATGCTCGATCTGATCGAGAGCGCCTTCGCCGTGCCGCGCACCGAGGCCCTCGCCCTCGCCAGTGTGGCCGTGGACACGCGCATCACCCAACTCGTTAACGGCATCGTGGGAGTGCATGCCGTGTTGCCTGCTGAATTTTGACCGTCAAATTCAGCAGGCATACGCTATTCCGACGCGCACTGCCTTGATCAGCGTTGGCGCGTCAAAATTCATAAGAGGCATGCCGTAACGTCTACCCCATCTTCGTAACCCAAATGGGCAAATAGGCAAATAGGCAAATGGTAATCATGCCACAAGTTTCCCTTTGCAATTTGCCCTTTAACAACCCACGGTCCCCGCATGGAAACCTACTACAAACCCGAGCATTTGCCACGCTTCGGTGAGATCGCCGAAGGCAACAAAGAACTGGCCGACGCTTTTTTTGCCTATTACGGCAAGGTCTTTCAAGACGGCGCCCTCAGCGAGCGCGAGAAAGCGCTCATTGCGCTGGCTGTGGCGCACACCGTGCAGTGCCCGTACTGCATCGACGCCTACACCTCGGCCTGCCTCGAAAAAGGCTCCGACCTGGAGCAGATGACCGAGGCCGTCCACGTGGCGACGGCTATCCGGGGCGGCGCCTCGCTGGTTCACGGCGTCCAGATGCTCGATCAGGTCAAGAAGCTGGTCATGTAAGGATTTTTTCGTCCCGAAAAAATCCTATGGTTTCTTAATAAGCTACGTAGACAATGAGCTTAGACACGCAGGAGTTTATTGCGCTGGAACTCTTGAGCACCGGCGACGGCGCCCTCATCGAGGTCGAGGGGCCGCGCGCTACCACGAGTATGCACCATCGCCGCGCGCCGCTGACAAGCCCGGATGAGCAGTTCCTCATCTTGAACGCCGCGACCGTCCGCAGCGGGCCGACCACGTCCGGGATCTTCGACCGCGACCTGGAAGCCTCCGGCTGGCCCGTCTTGCAACCCGCCGGGCTCGATATCTTCCAGATCAACCTCGGCAAGCTCTGCAACATGACCTGCCGCCATTGCCACGTCGATTCGGGGCCGGACCGCATCGATGAAAACATGGATCTGGGGACCATCGAAGCCTGCCTGCGCGCCATCGACGTCTCCGGCGCGCACACGGTAGACCTCACCGGCGGTGCGCCCGAACTCAACCCGCATTTCGAGTATCTCGTCGATGAATGTGTGCAGCGCGGCAAGCACGTGATGGACCGCTGCAACCTGACGATCCTGACCACCCGGCGGTATCAGCATTTGCCGCAGTGGTTTGCCGAGCGCAACGTCGAGGTCATCTGCTCGCTGCCCCACTACCGCAAGCTCGGCACCGACGCGCAGCGTGGCAAGGGCACGTACGACAAATCGCTCCGGGCGCTGCGCCTGCTCAACGAAGCCGGCTACGGCCAGGGCGATCCCACCAGGCCGCTGACGCTCGTCACCAACCCCGTCGGGGCCTATCTGGCAGGCAACCAGGCGTCTCTCGAAGCCGAGTGGAAAGAGGCCCTCGCCAAAAACCACGACGTGTACTTCGACCGGCTGCTGGCGCTCAACAACATGCCGATGTCGCGTTATCTGGAGTGGCTGATGGAGAAAGGCATGGTGGAGGAATACCTGGAGAAGCTCGTCCAGGCCTTCAACCCCGGCACCATCGCCGGGCTGATGTGCCGCAACACGCTCTCGGTCTCGTGGGACGGCTACCTCTACGACTGCGATTTCAACCAGCAGTTAGACATGAAGATGGATCTGCCCGGCGCCGCGCGCCCGCGCGTCCAAGACTTCAGCCTCGGCATCTGGCAGCAGCACGTCATCCGCACCGAACGCCACTGCTACGGCTGCACCGCCGGCGCCGGCAGCGGCTGCGGCGGAGCGATTACGTGACCGCAGATTTAAAACCGCAGATAAATGCAGATGGACGCAGATAAGGCGAGCCGTTATCCGCCCGATCTGCGTCCATCCGCGTCCATCTGCGGTTGCAATTTACGACCCTTCTTCGATTCTCGGCGCCTTCGCCTCCTGGCCGCCCTGGTAGAGCGTCAGGCTTTCGGCCACGCCGTCGTCGCCGACGTGGAATTCGACCTGGGCCGCGACGACTTTCAGGTAGAACCGCGTCTCCGATTGCGGAAAGAGATCGAAGATGGGCTGGCCGGTGGCCTGGGCTTTGAGCTGCGTGCCCTCGCGCGTGACGGTGATCTTGAAGCCGGGATTTAGCTCGTAGACGCCCAGGTAGCGGTCGAGGATCTCCGCCGTCAGCACTAACTCCGTGTTTTCCACCTCGACGCCGAGCTTTTTGAGCATCTCTTTGCCGTTCTCATTGCCCGCATTGAGTTCGATGGATTTCTGGTAGTTGGCGATAGCCTTCTCGTTATCGCCCGCCTCCATGTAGGCCTCGCCGAGGCTGTCGTAGGTGTTGAAGGCCTTGGGGTAGGCCTCGACGTTGAGCTTGAAGATGGCGATGGCCGTCTCGGTATCGCCGCCGCGCAGGTATTGGTAGCCGAGGTTGTTGAGCTGGTTTTCGGCGAAGTTGTAGGCGTCCGGATTGGTCTCTTTGAGATGGCGATAGTGCGCCACGGCTGCTTCGACGCCGTCTTTATCGATAGCCGCTCGTATCACCTGCGCGATCGGTTGTTTGGGCGGATCGGCGGGTTCGCCGTAGAGGATGTTGGTGATGCCCTGGCTCATGGCGCCGAGACTGGTGCCGCCGGTGTTGTTGAGCAGCACGATCAGATGCTCCTCCTCCGGGATGCGGTCGATGATGGTGTTGAAGCCATTGATGCCGCCGCCGTGCCCGATCCGCTTAACGGTCTGGTCCGTCTCGCCGATGGTTCGGTCGCCGATAGCCCATCCGTAGCCGTAGTTATTCATGTACGGCGTGAACATCTTCTCCTTGAGATCGGGCGGCAACACCTGCTCGGTGTAGAGCGCGCGATCCCACGTGTAGAGGTCTTCCACCGTCGAGTAGAGCGAGCCGGCGGCGTAGGGCAGCGACATATCGAGATACGGCGCATTGATGTAGCTCGTGCCTTGCCGCTCGTAGCCGGCGGCGCGTTTGGCCAGGATAGTGCCGTGGTGATCATACCCCGTATCATCCATGCCGAGCGGGTTGAGGATGCGTTCTTGCAACGACGCTTCGTACGTCTTTCCCTCGATCTTTTCGATGATCACACCGAGCAGGAAGTAGCCCGAGTTGTTGTAGCGCCACTCCGATCCGGGTTCAAACTCCAACGGCAACTCGTCAAACACATCAACGAGTTCTTCGGGAGTGTAAGGATCACGGCTCTTCTCGGCGAAGAAATCCGGCAGGCCGGTGTAGCTGGGGATGCCGGAGGTGTGGGTGAGCAGGTGATGGATGGTCACCTTGCTGGCCCCCTCGTTGGGGTAGTCGGGCATGTGTAGGGTGAGGGGGTCGTTGAGGGTGAGCTTGCCTTCCTGCATCAGTTGCAGGATGAGCACAGCGGTAAACTGCTTGGTGATCGAGCCGAGGCGAAACTTGGTATCGGGCTCATTGGGGATGTCCCATTCCATGTTGGCATCGCCGTAGCCTTTTTTGAAGATCACCGAGCCGTTTGCGGCCACGAGGGCAGAACCGTTAAACAGGCCGTACTCGTGGTATTGCGCCAGCAGCGCGTCGATCTGCGCGGCTTTGTCCTGGGCGAGGGCAGGCTGGATGCTCGCCGCGAGGCCAACCAGCGCCAGCAACGCGGCCATCGTGAAGCGGGAGAAAGAGCGGTTCATCATCGTAGGGGGTGAGTTTGAGAGATGGCAATCCTCAGCCCCTACGGATCAATCTTGCAAAAGGGTACACTATCGAAAAACGCTTCACGTTTTTCGATCAATACAACCACATATCAAACGTACGGCGGTGTTTGCGGGTGATGGGATGCCCGGCGCCTAGCAACGTAAAAATAGCGATGCCGGCTTTGCGCGCGCCGTCGTCGTGGTAATAGCGGTTTTGTTGGAGCACCTCGATGAGCTTCGCGACGGCGGTGTCGAAGTCGCGTCGGGCGAGGGCGTCGAGGGCGTCGCGGTAGGGTGTCTGGCCGGGTTCGTCGGGCAGGTCGTCCGGATGATCGTGGAGATGGGCGAGGCGGGCGACGGTCTGGAGGGCGTCGCGGATCTGCGCCAGGCCGGGGTCGTCCGCTGCGTCTTGCGCCAGGTCGGCGGCTTCGGCGGGGTTGCTGAAGGCCAGCAGCCCGGCTAGCAGCAGCCGGGCCTTTGCGTTTTCGGGTTCGTCCGAGAGCACCGCGCGCAAGAGCGGCTCGGCGACGTCGGGGCGATTGGTTTCGAGGGCGGCTTCGGCCTGGGCCAGGCGTTTTTTGCCCTCGCTCGGCAGGGCCTCGTCGAGCCACTGGCGGACGGCATATTCCGGCAACGCTCCGGTAAACTCGTTAACCACCTGGCCGTCCACGAAAAGTTTGACGGCAGGGATGCCGCGAATGCCGTACTGCATCGACAGATCCGGATTCTCGTCCGTGTTGAGCTTGGCGAGCGTCCACGCGGTGCCGTTTTCGGCGGCCAGCTTTTCCAGAACCGGCCCCAACACGCGGCACGGACCGCACCACGGCGCCCAAAAATCGACCACCACGGGCGTTTGATAGCTCTTTTCTATGACTTCTTGCTGGAAGTTCTTGACATCGTAGGCCATGATCTTCGTTTGTTCTTAACGTTTTTGCGGGGGAATAACGAGACGGCATACGTTTTAATCCTTCTTTGTATCCGCCCCCCTTTGTCAACTTTTCGTGGTGTCATGATCTCTCGACTTTTTACTTCCCTGAGTGTGCTGCTGGTGATGGGCTTCATCCTCTCAGCGTGCGAGCCGTCCCAGAGCGAACCGGACGCGGATGGCGCCACCGCCATGGATGCGTACGACCCCACAACCGACTCGCTGCGCTTCACCGGCGAGATCCATCTGCGCAACATCCGTCAACTCACCTTCGGCGGCAACAACGCCGAGGCCTACTGGAGCTTCGACGATCAACAACTCATCTTTCAGAGCGACTGGGCGCAGATCAACGACCAGGGTTGCGACCAGATCTACGTCATGAACGCCGACGGCTCGCCGCTCGACGACGGCCAGCAATACCGCCTCGTCTCGACCGGCACCGGGCGCACCACGTGCAGCTACTTCGCGCCCGGCGATCGCCTCCTCTTCGGCTCGACGCACGCCGCCGACGCCGCGTGCCCGGCGCCGCCGGAGGCCGCGCAGGGCCGCTACCTCTGGCCGATCTACGACACCTACGACATCTACGCCACCAACCACGAGGGCGGCGATCTCCAGGAACTCATCGGCGGCGAAGGCTACGACGCCGAAGCCACCGTCTCGCCCGATGGCCGCTACATCGTCTTCACCTCCACCCGCTCCGGCGACCTCGAACTGTGGCGCTACGAAGTCGAAACCGGCGATCTGCTGCAACTGACCGACGAACTGGGCTACGACGGCGGCGCCTTCTTCTCGCGCGATTCGCAGAAGATCGTCTGGCGCGCGAGCCGCCCCACCGGCGAAGACGCCGAGACCTACAAAACCCTCTTGGCCGACGGCCTCGTCGCGCCGAGCGACCTCAACATCTTCGTCGCCGACGCCGACGGCTCGAACGTCCAACAAGTGACCGATATGCCGGGCGCCAACTGGGCGCCGTTCTTTCACCCCACCGGCGAAAAGATCATCTTTGCCTCGAACTTTGAGAGCGTAGGCGGGCGGGGCCGGCCCATCTTCGCCATCTACGTGGTCAACATCGACGGCACCGGCCTCACAAAGATCACCCAGTCCAACACCTTCGACGCCTTCCCCATGTTCTCCTTCGACGGCACGAAGCTCGCCTTTTCCTCCAATCGCAACGTCACCCGCACCCCCACCCGCGACACCAACGTCTTCGTCGCCGACTGGATCGAGGAGCCGCAGCAGGTGGATCACGATTTTAAAGGGATCGAGCCTGCCGGGGAGTAAAGGCGAAATATAGTCCCAGCCATTAAGCAAAGCTCCGTCGGGAGCGGCCTATCGAGGATAGGTTCGCCCCCGGCGGGGCTTTCTCTTTTGATACGAATAGCCCATCCCAATCCCATTCTTGTATTTTATTCAATCAAAATATATTTTTAGCCTAAACTAAATTTCGAATCAAACATATAATTTGAAATCGTGATGCGATTTCAAATATGGGGATAAAGATGCGAAAACGAACCTTTTGGACGATACGCGGCGGCGGCGTGTTGCTCGCGTTTGGGCTGTTGGCGATGACTGGGTGCCGGCAGACGGGGGAGCAGAATGGCGTGCAGGATTTCTCTGATCGGACGATCCAGGTCGTCACGACGACGAGCATGGTTGCCGATCTCGTCGGCGTCGTCGGCGGTGAGCGGGTGGCCGTGGACGGGCTGATGGGGCCGGGCGTCGATCCGCACCTGTTCAAAGCCAGCGCGGGCGACGTGGCCCGCATGGCCGGCGCCGACGTGATCTTCTACAACGGCCTCCACCTCGAAGGCAAGATGACTGAAGTCTTCGAGCAGATGCGCCAGCGCGGCCTCCCCACCATCGCCGTCGCCCAGGATGGCGTGGCCGATAGCCTGCGGCGCGAATCGACGCTGTTCCAGGGCAACTACGATCCGCACGTCTGGTTCGACGTGGCCTTGTGGGCGGACGTGACGATCTATGTGCAGAAGCAGTTGACGGCGCTGGATCCGGCGCATACGGCCACGTACGAGGCCAACGCAGCGGTGTATCTGGCTGAGTTGGAAGCCCTCGACGCCTACGTGCGCGAGCAGGCGGCCCGCGTGCCCGAAGCGCAGCGCGTGCTCGTCACCTCGCACGACGCGTTCGGCTATTTCGGGCGGGCTTACGGGTTCGAGGTGCGCGGCCTGCAAGGCATCAGCACGGCCACCGAAGCTGGCACCGCCGACGTGCAAGACGTGGCCGAGATGGTCGCCACGCGGCGCATCCCGGCGATGTTCGTCGAGTCGTCGGTGTCGCCGCGCGGTATCGAGGCCGTCCGCGAGGCTGTCCGGGCGCGCAACTTCGACGTGGCTATCGGCGGGACGCTCTACGGCGACGCGCTCGGCGAGCCGGGCACGCCTGCCGGCGCCTACCTCGGCATGGTCCGCCACAACATCGACACCATTGTGGGGGCATTACTCAGGCCTGACGCTTCTTGAATCAATTTTGACACGAGCCGAAGGCGACTGACGAAGTAATTTTGGATTGCGGATTTTGGATTAAATGCCAGATCCCAAAAATCCAAAATCCAAAATCCAAAATCTAAAATGGAAACCGCTATTGAAGTCAGCGACCTGACCGTCGCCTATCGCGATCATCCGGTGCTCTGGGACATCGACCTGGACGTGCCTTCGGGCGTGCTGATGGCGATTGTCGGGCCGAACGGGGCGGGCAAGACGACGCTCATCAAGGCTATCCTGGGGCTGGTGAAGACGGCGGCGGGGCAGGTGCTCATCTTCGACAAACCCTACGAAAAACAGCGCCACCGTGTCGGCTACGTGCCGCAGCGGGGCAGCGTCGATTGGGACTTTCCCACGAGTGTGCTCGACGTGGTGATGATGGGGCTCTACGGCAAGATCGGCTGGCTGCGACGGCCCGGACGCCGCGAACGCGCCCAGGCCCTCGACGCCCTGAAAAAAGTGGGCATGGATGCTTTTGCCAACCGGCAGATCAGCCAGCTTTCCGGTGGGCAGCAGCAGCGTGTTTTTCTGGCCCGCGCCCTCGTCCAGGACGCCGACGTGTATTTCATGGACGAGCCGTTTCAGGGTGTCGATGCCACCACCGAGCGCGCTATCATTGCCCTCTTGCGTGAGTTGCGAGGCCGAGGCAAAACCGTCCTCGTCGTCCATCACGATCTGCAAACGGTGCCCGAATATTTCGACGAGGTGATGCTGCTCAACGTCCGCCGCATCGCCAGCGGCCCCGTCGCCGACGTCTTCACCGACGACAACCTGCGCCTGACGTATGGCGGGCGGGTAGCTTTCCTGAAAGCCCAGCAATCGAAGGACGATGTGCCCCTGGCGAAAGTTGGATGAGTTTCTGGTTTCGAGTTTCTGGTTGATTGATGAGAACCAGAAACCAGTAACCAGAAACCAGTAACCAGTCTCATGGACCTCTTCCAGCAACTCTTCACCGATTATACGCTGCGGACGGTGGCGCTCGGGGCGGCGACGCTCGGGGCGGTGAGTGGGGCGCTGGGGACCTACGCGGTGCTGCGCCGCCAGAGCCTCCTGGGCGATGCCATCTCGCACGCGGCACTGCCCGGCATCGCGCTGGCGTTTCTGCTGACCGGCAGCAAGCTGCCCCTCGTGCTGATGCTCGGCGCGGCCCTGGCCGGGTGGCTGGCGACGCTACTCGTGATGGCTGTCACCAACATGACCCGCGTCAAGTACGACAGCGCGTTGGGGCTGATGCTGTCGGTGTTCTTCGGCTTCGGGCTGGTGCTGCTGACGTTCATCCAGAAATTGCCCAACGCCAATCAAGCCGGGCTCGACACCTTTCTCTTCGGGCAGGCGGCGGCCCTCGTCCAGCGCGACGTGGTGACGATGGCCGGCCTCGGCGGCGTGGCGCTGCTGGCGATGGGGTGTTTCTGGAAGGAATTCAAACTGCTCTCCTTCGATGCCGAATTCGGTAAAAGTCTCGGTTTCCCGATTCGATGGCTCGATGTGGGCCTGACGACGCTCTTGGTGATTGCCATCGTCATCGGGTTGCAGACGGTGGGGGTGGTGTTGATGAGCGCGATGATCATCGCCCCGCCGGCGGCTGCGCGCCAGTGGACCGACCGTCTCGGATTGATGGTGATTCTGTCGATGGTCTTCGGCGCGCTGGCCGGCGTCAGCGGTGCGCTGCTGAGCGCGGGCACAACCAACCTGCCGACGGGGCCGACCATCGTGCTCTGCGTCAGCATCGTCGTGATCGGCTCGATGCTCTTGGCGCCCAACCGAGGGCTCATCTGGCGATGGCTGCGCGACCGGCGCAGTGGACGGCGGCTGCGCCTGGAAGCCGTCCTGCTCGACCTCTACGCTCTGGCCGCCCAACACGACCATCGCGACCACCCGCACGCCGAAGCCGTTCTCGATGCCATGAATCCGCACATGGGCCCCACTCGCCGCAAGCTCCAGGCCCTCGCCGAGCGCGGCTTCATCCGCCCCGTCGAGCCGGCGCAGTGGGCGCTGACGCCCGGCGGCATCGCCGAGGCCGAGCGGCTGCTTCGGTCTAGAGATGGGGGAGAGGGAGAAAGGGAGAAAGGGAGAGAGGGAGAGGACAGATGACAATATTTCAACTCGAAATACAGCTTGTGGCGGCGGTGGTGGCGGCGGCGTGTGCGTTGCCGGGGGCCTTTCTCGTGCTCCGGCAGATGGCCATGATGAGCGATGCCATCAGCCACGCCATCTTGCCGGGTATCGTCGTGGCGTTTTTCCTGACAGGCGACCTCTCTTCGCCGCTTTTGATCATCGGAGCGGCGCTGACGGGCGTGTTGACGGTGGCGCTCGTCGAAGTGGTCAATCGGACGCAGTTGGTGAAGGAGGATGCTGCCATCGGGCTGGTTTTTCCGGTGCTCTTCAGCATCGGCGTCATCCTCATCGCGCGCTATGCAGGCGACGTTCACCTCGACACCGACGCCGTGTTGCTGGGCGAGCTGGCCCTCGTGCCTTTCGACCGGCTGGTGCTCGGCGGGTACGACCTCGGCCCGCGAGCGCTCTATCTGATGGGCGTCGTCGGGCTGACCGGTGTGTTGTTCATCGCGCTTTTCTACAAAGAACTCAAGCTGGCTACGTTCGACGCCGGGCTGGCGGCTACGTTGGGCTTTCTGCCCGCCGTGCTCCACTACGCGCTGATGGGCCTCGTCTCGGTGACCGCCGTCGCCGCCTTCGACGCCGTCGGCTCGATCCTGGTGGTGGCGTTGATGGTCGGCCCCCCGGCGACGGCGCATCTGCTGACCGACCGGCTGGCCCGGATGATCGGCTTGAGTGTGCTCCTGGGCGTCGTCAGCGCCGTCAGCGGCTACTGGCTGGCGCACGCGCTCGACGCCTCCATCGCCGGATCGATGGCAACGATGGTGGGCGTTTTATTCGGCGCGGCGTTTTTGTTTGCCCCGCATCGCGGCATCGTGGCGGTGATGCGCCGCCGCGTTCGCCAGCGGTGGACGTTTGCACAAAAGATGCTCACCATCCACCTGTTGCATCACGAAGACCGGCCCGAAGCCGAACGCGAAAGCCGCATCGACCACCTCCAGGAACACCTCCAGTGGTCCGCCGATTTCGCCGGTCGCGTCGTGCGCCAATCGATTCAGAATAAGCTGGTCATCCGCACCAACGGCCACCTGGCGCTCACCGAAGCTGGTCGCCGCCTGGCCCGCGAAGCTATCGTGCAGGCGTAATGAATTTTGCCAGGCAAAATTCATAAAAAAACGCCCGAGCTAGCGCAGCCGTGGTGGGGGGCTGGCTGTGCTAACCCGGACGAGGTCTCGGCGAGGTGCCGAGAAGGGGGGATGGGGGGGGAAGGGCGTCTAGTCAGACTCTTCCTCGAAGAAGCCTACCAGACTGCGGATGAACTCCGATTCGTTGTTGAGCCGATAGTAGATCGTCTGGGCGTCTCGGCGGGCGCGGACGAGGTTGCAACTGCGTAGCTTCTTCAACTGTTGCGAGATCGCAGGCGTGGTCAGTTGAAGAATGGCGGCGAGGTCGTTGACCCGCACTTCGTTGCGCCGCCAGAGCAGGTAGAGAATGCGTACGCGTGTATCGTTGCCGGCGGCCTTCATGAGCGCCATCAGCGTGTCGAGCCAGTTTTGATCTTCGAGCTCGAGGCGGAGGGCATCCATCTGGCCTTGTTGCATCGGAAGTCCGCTCTCCCGCTGAGGGATGATGCGTACTTTGATGTCATCGGGGGCGATGTTCGGGAGAAAGTCTCGCGTCAGTGTTTTCTGCTCCGGGGCAGTTGGGAACTTATACATGACAACGCCTGCAGTTAGTGGGTGACTATAGGGGGTTTTTGGGGTACATCTTTAGTGAACGATAAAATTCTAAAAAGTCGCGTTCGAGATAACACCTTCGTCACATTTTAGCCCGATTCTATACAAAGTTACCAGGATGTCACGACGTGTAAGCCCTTACATGGAGGCGAGACTACGGTTGGAAGTATTTCGGACGGCGGTGCGTTGCGCGACCGAAGGCGCGGGTCATGAGTCACGGGTCATGAGTCATGGGTGCGGGAAGAATACTCATGACAGCGAGCGCCAGCGAGCGTAATGACCAATGACCGACGCCAGCCGTCCTTCGAAGTACTACGCTGAGCAATGTCGCCTTCGGTGATCGCCGTTGCCTAAACCGCCCCGCGCTTCATGCTCAGTTTTACATCGTGCATACGGCGGATGATCGAGAGGACGAAGCCGAACGTCAACAAAATCAGGCCGATCCACACCAGGCTGATGACCGGCTTTTCGTAAGCCTGCACGACGATCCAGTCCTGCGCCGCCGTCTCGACGCCGTCCATAACCAGGCTGATCTCGCCGGTGTTGACGTTCATGCCGGTGAAGAGCACGCTCAGATCCCACTCCTCGACGCCGTCCGCGACGGTATTGACGCTCCGGTCTTTGCGGATGATGTAGAGCGGGCGCAACGCGCGCGATTCATTCGTCTTCAGGTTCGTCACGGTCAGCACGGCGCCCACGGCGATCTCGGTCTGGTTGACCTCGGTCTCATTCATGTGCGCCTCCAGATCGAGGTTGGTCTCGAAGGCCTCGAAGCGGATGCTGAAGTCGTTGTTGCCGAGGGCTCTCATATCGCCGCGCGCGAGAGTCAGTTCGTTGCCGTTGGTGTTGGTGTCCTGATCGACCATGGCGCGCGGTGTGACGGCTACGAAGATGTCTTTCTCGACGTAGAGCTTCAGGTCTGGATGTTGGATCCACTGGCCGCTGTTGCTCTGATAGGCGATGGGCTTCATCGTGAAGTCGTTGCCGCGCGGATCGGTGAAGTTGAGTACAAATTCAGTCTGCCCACGCTCGCCCGGCTCCGTGCCCACGTACTCGACCCGGTAGCCCTCGACGTTCATGGGGGCGCCGCGTTCGAGGACGAAGTTTTCGCGGTCGGACCCTGGCGGGGCGTTCGAGAGCGGGTTGTTGAAACCGGCGGAGGAGATGATGCCGAGCACGGCTATGCCCAGGCCCACGTGCGCCAGCGCACCGCCGGCCAGCTTCGGGTTGCCGCGCGAGACACGCCAGAGCACCAGGCCGTTGCCGTAAAACGCAAAGAACGCCACGAAGAGCAAGAGCAGCAGCAGCATCCCCGTGCCGTAGGTGTCCCAGAAGCCGCCGGGGCCGGGTGTGATGGAGTTTTCGACGAAGGGCGTCAAAACCAGGATAAGGACCGTGCTGACCACCGCCAGTGCTATCGGCGCCAGGAGCACCCGGTTGATGTTCTCCACGCTCATCTTATTCCACCAGAAAAGCTGGCCGAGGCCGGCCAAAAAGACGAAGCCCACGGCCAGCGGCAACGTCCAATCGTTGTAAAATTCGATGGGGACGGTGGCCGGGTTGTCGCGGAAGAACTTGCCGAAGATGGGCGAACTCGTGCCCAGAATCACCACGGCGCCGACGACGCACAGCAGCACGGCGCCGGAGAAGATCATGAACTCGCGCGAGAGGAAGGGCGGCTCCTTGCTCGGCTTCGGCAATGATTTGTATCGATACGCAAACAGCCCGAAGCCGACTATTCCCATCGCCAGGATCCAGATCAAAAGCTGGTTGTAGAGGCCCAGGTCTACGAACGAATGCACCGAGACGTCGCCCAGGATGCCGCTGCGCGTCAGGAACGTCGAGTAGATGACGAGCATGTAGGCCAGGATGTTGAGGAATAACGCCGCCTTGTGCCCGATGCCGCTCTTGCGCTGGATGAGCATCATATGGATGGCCGCCACGCCGATGATCCATGGCACGAACGATGAGTTTTCGACGGGATCCCACGCCCAGAAGCCGCCGAACGAGAGCGTCTCGTAGGCCCAGTAGCCGCCCATCGCGATGCCTACGCCCAGGCACATCACCGAGGCGAGCGTCCATGGCAGCGCCGGGCGCACCCATTCGGTATACCGCTCCTTCCACAGCGCCGAGACGGCAAACGCAAACGGCACGATCATCGTCGCAAAACCGACGAAGAGCATCGGCGGGTGGATCACCATCCAGTAGTTTTGAAGCAGATCGTTGAGCCCGGAGCCGTCGGCGGGGACGAAGTTGGGATCGGCCTGGAAGACGGGGACGTCGGGGTTGGCCTCAGCTATCGTCTCAAACGGCGTCGCTCCGATCTCCAGCGGCCCGAACTTGAGGCCGACGATCATCGACAGCAAAAACACCTGGCAGAACGCTACGACCGCCATCACCGGCGCCTCGTACGACCGCGCCGCCCACTTGATCAGCGTCAGCCCGACGGCGCTGTTGAGGATGATCCACAACAAAAACGACCCTTCCTGGCCTTCCCACGATGCCGAGAAGAGGTAATACATCGGCAGATCGCGCGAGGAGTGGCCCCAGACGTAGGCGTACTGGAACTGATGCGTGGCGATCAGCACGATGAGGATGGCCCAGGCGGCGAAGACGCTGCCGGTCATCACGCTCCACAAGATGCGCCCGGTGCGTTTCCAGTCGAACGGATCGTCGGGATATTGGGCTGCGCGGTAGAAGGCGAAGCCGGCCAGCCCGGTCGCCACGAACGCGATAAGAATCAGAAGTTGACCAAGGATGCCCGCCATAGTTCGTTAGCCTGCGAAAAAGTACGGGAATAGGGGGTAGGGCTGTTCAAGCAGCATCGCCGCCGGGTGTTCCGCTCCGCGCCGTCGTTCACGCGATTTTACAGATCTTTGCATCGATTATAGTTTATTGGGAGATAAAATATTACCTTGATTATTCCGGCCCATTTTAAAGGGCGATTAGTTTTTTGCAGACGTACGCTGAATGTCACCCGGTACACCATGTCTGGCAGGCCTGCAATACCCGCTGATATTAAAAGACAGGTTCTCATCGAATCCGGGCATCGGTGCGCTGTTTGTGGTAGGTTCAGTCCCCTTGAACTGGCACACATTATACCCTGGCATAAATCCAAAGAGCACAAAGCGGAAAATCTGATCTGTCTCTGTGCAAATTGCCATGGACAGTCGCACAAGGGTAAGTGGGATGAGAAAACGTTGAGGGAATACAAGAAGCGCCCTTATGTGATACGCCAACGTGAAAAGGAAGACATTAAGCCTAAACCCAGGATTAGCGTTACATTGTGGATTGACCTGGAACTTGAGGAGTTCAATGAAGAGACAGAGAGGTGGATTCAGAGTGTATTAGCAGGTTTTCTGCTGATTCCGCGAGATATGATCCGGAAAGTTTTCATAGAGAAGGGCAGTCTGAAGGTCACGATCGAACTTCCAGAGCGTAGTGCAGAGAAGCTCTTGGATGCTTATGAGAAAGAAGATACGCGTTCTATATTAACCCAATGTCTTGCCCCAGTCGTTCTACTCGATCTTCGTCGAGCGGAGGGTGAACGGAGACGAGCAGGGCTTCCTAAACCGCGAGAAGATCGACCTCTACAGGCAGGAGGGCCCCCTTCCAGGGAAGCAAAGGATACCCATCTTTACAGGACTTATAAACTTCTCGAAGGGCTTAAACCATGGGCTCGCCTCTTCCTGATCCTTCTTCTTGTGATAATCTCTTGGAGCGCAGTAGAAGTTGCTGTACGGGGTTTTCCTAAAGTGATCTCCATGTTTACCGGCACGCCTCCGGTGGCCGTCCGATATGATTTTGAAACAGGTGAAATGGGATGGGTACCCCAGGATAAACCTGAGATCCATGCTATTCGATACGTCTTTCAATCCTCCGACACTTCTAGGACGGGAGGCTATTCGCTTGGAGCGAACGTCAAGCTAAATGGTGATGATGCTAATCTTGCTGAGGGAGAAGTTTACGTTAACATGTTGCAAACGCCACCAGAGGACATCACGGCCCCTGTCAATCTGGAGAATGTGCAAGTGCGTGTCTGGGTATACATTCCAGAGAACGTCATAAAGGAGGGTAAAATTGGAGGCATCCAACTGTTTCTCAAAGATGATCAGTTGAATAATCTGTACGGGAGCTATGTAGATCTAGGTCCAGAGGCTAAAATAGGATTTTGGTTTCCCTTGAGCCTTTTGCCGGGCGAGGTCCGTCCTCCATTCAAAGGCTATCGAGATCCTGATTTTAATCCCAAGAAAGTAACCATGATCGGTTTGAAGATAGACGCCTGTGGAGAAGCAGGGTGCGTACTTGACGGGGATATTTTCATTGATAGTATTACATGGTGAACTTCAGAGGCTCGTTCCTCCGGAGAACCGTAGGAATGCAGGACGGGACGCTCCTACGTCCCCTTCCGGCATTCTAGGCCTATGCAGCAAGGACACCTTTGGGTTCCATCTCGATATGACGAATGGCAAGCCCTTCTCGCTTGAGTACGTCCACAACGCGTTGAATTGTCACTTCCAGAGAAGGTGCTTCCAGCGTGCAGTCTACAACGGGTGTGCCGGCTGATATGGCAGGGTTAACGTCGCCCTTGAAGGGTTCGAAAAGGCGGTCCGCGTAGTCGAGAAGAGCCTCGCCGTCGAAGACACGGGGATCGGCAAGAATGATCGTGAATTCGTAGGTACGCACGGCTCTTTGGGCTACTTCTTGTTAATCCTCGGGCCATTCCCGAACGTGCCGCACTGTCAAGATCAACACGTGCTCATCACGCACTTCGTAGACAATCCATACATCTTTGAACAAGAGTTGACGCACATTTTTTGCAGGATCGCTCATCACTGGACGTCCTCTGTTTGGGAAGGTTCGCAACGTGTCGGCGTGTTCAATCACCGTACCCATCCAGGCCTGCGCGCGTACAGGGTTATTGGGAAAACGGAATTCAGCAATTTCCAGGGTGCGCTCAAGCGCCAGTTTCGTCCATTCGATTCTCATGTGCCCAGTCTGGAGGTGAGGTAATCGAGTGCCTGGTCGTGTGGCACAGTTTCTCCACGCTCGGCCTGGGCGCGGGCCAGGTGGATGTCTTCGAGGAGTTCGAGGCGTTCCATCAATCGTTCAAAGTCACCGGCATCGATCACCACGGCAGCGCTTTTTCCATTACGAGTAAGCACCAACGGGCGGTGTGTCCGTTGCACTTGATCGATGAGCGCCGAAGCGGCCTTGCGAAAGGCCGAAAGCGGCTGAATATCTCGGGCGTAGTTAATACGCTGCATGGCTACGTTTAAGGATGTTCAATTAGGTTTTTAATAAGATACAACTTTAGATACTTTTTGAGGTTTCATGATTCTTCCTCGGAAGATGCTCTTCGCTTCAACACATCCAACAGCCGGTCGTGGAGGCCGCCGAAGCTGCCGTTGCTCATGATGAGCACCACGTCGCCGGGTTGCACGGCGTCCAGGAGCGGCGGCAGGAGCGTGGCGGCGTCGGGGTAGACGGAGGCGGGCACGCCGCGGGCGGTGATGGTCTCGACGACGGTGTCGGCGTTCATGAAGCGCGCGGCGTCGTCGTTGTGGCGGAAGGGCGGGGCGCTCAGGAAAGCGAGGGCGGCGCCGTCGAAGGCCTCGGCGTAGGGCGTCTCGAAGATTTTGCGACGGCTGGAGTTGCTGCGCGGCTCGAAGACCGCCACGAGTCGGCGGCCCGGCCAGCGTTCGGCCACGGCGTGAATCGTCTCACGGACCGCCGTCGGGTGATGGGCAAAGTCGTCGATGACGAGCACGCCAGCTTCCTCGCCGCGTATTTCCTGGCGGCGTTTCATCCCCAGAAAGGTGCTGAAGCCGCGCGCCAGTTCGTCGGGCGTGAGGCCTTCGTCGAGGGCGATGGTGCAGACAGCGAGGGCGTTGAGCAGGTTGTGCCGCCCGCTCATCGGCAAGAAGATTTGGCCGAGGGCGTTGCCGTCTACTACCAGCGTAAAGCGTTGCCCACCCTCCGCCGGTTCGATGTTGCGCGCGGTGACGTTGGCGCCGTCTTCGAGGCCGTAAAAATGGACGCGGGCGACGGTGTGCTCGGCCAGGGCGCGCGCGTTCTCGTCGTCGCCGCAGAGGGCCAGCAGGTCGCCGGGGGGGATGAGACCGGCGAAGATGCGGAAGGCCTCGCGGTAGTCGTCCCAGTCGTCGTAGATGTCGGCGTGGTCGAACTCCATCGACGTGACGATGGCGCTCGTAGGCCGGTAGTGCATGAACTTGGGCCGTTTGTCGAAATAGGCGCTGTCGTACTCGTCACCTTCGATGACGAAGTGCGGCCCGCTGCCGATGCTATAGCTGACGTTGCCGTTGGTCATCACCCCGCCGACGAGGAAGCCGGGGTCGAAGCCGGCCTCGCGCAAGACGTGGACGAGCAGGCCCGTGGTGGTGGTTTTGCCGTGCGTGCCCGTCACCACGAGCGAGCGGCGACCGTGGATGAAAAAATGCGCCAGCGCTTCGGGGAACGACTGCTGCGCCAGCCCGCGTTCGCGCGCATAGGCCGCCTCGACGTGCGTCGGGATGCAGGCGTTGCCGACGATGACGAGGTCCGGCGGCGGGTCGAGGTGGGCCGGGTCGAAGCCTTCGAGGATGGGGATGCTCATCTCGGCCAGGCGGGTGCTCATGGGCGGATAGGCGGCGGCGTCGGAGCCGCGCACACGGTAGCCGGCCTGCTGAAACAGCCCCGCCAGCGACCCCATCCCCGTGCCGCAAATGCCGATCAGGTACACGTCGTCGAGCGCGTCGGGCATCGGCGGCACCGGACGCTTGAAGATGCGCAGGTGCGCGTCGGGGAAATCGGTGAGTTTTTTCAACGGTTGAGCAACCTCTCCTTGTACGCTTTGCGCTGAACTTCAAGATAGGGCAACAAATCCAGATAGAGCCGGACGATCTTCGAATAATACGCGCCCCGGTCGAAATCTGCTGTGCCGTAGATGAGTTTATTCAGGCGGACGGCCTCGTAATGAATGCGCTGCCTCCGGTCTCGGTTTCCCAATTCAGAGGACTGCTGCTCAAGGTAAAAGCATTTTTAGGTGTTCGAAGTTGATGACATCTATGCCGGTTTTCTGAAGGAATCCTGAAAGGCGGAAATCGTCTGTGAGAACAAGGTATGTTTCAGAAGCCAAATCAATAATCCCGGAGTCAGTCAGGCCGAAGTGAGAAAATTGCGGAAGAGCGCAGAGAGCCTTTGGTGCGATAGCGGGTAACGAGATCATGTAAGTTATCGGTCATCTTCGACGCTACGCATCTTCATAGAGAGCACACCCCCGGTCACCGCATCGATCCTAAATACTTTATACCTGCGATAATCCGGGAGCTTCACGCCAAGCACACTGGCAGGGTTTGGAATCGAATAGCCGAGCGTTATCGACCAGGCCTTTTCATCTTCATCACGTTCGGCTTCCTCCAGCAGAATATTGGTGTACTCTTGATCTGGATATAAATCCAAAAAGTACTCGCAGCAGTCTTTGCAGCTTCTTTCACGTCAATCATGGCTCGGCACCCCCTGTTAAAACAAAACCCGTAGACTCCGCGAAAATACGAAGCCTATGGGTCTGTGTTTGTTTCCGCCTGAAATAAAACAGCCGCTCGTTACTCGCAGAGCAATTTGGTGCCGTAGACGTAGACATTCTTGCTCAAGACGCCTCCCACAAATCCTACCCCATGTTCGACGTTGGTCGCCACGTCGGGCAAGAACAAGGTCTCTTGATCGAGTTGGGCGATGGCCGGCCATTCGTCATTGCCGACAGCGACAAAGAGATCGAAGTTGGCAAAGAAGGGAACGCGACCGTGCACCGTCCAGAAGTCGGCAATCGCTTCCAGGTCTCTGCGCCATTCTATGCGGATGCGGAAGCCGTCCTGGGTTGGCATGGCCTCGCGCCAGTAAGGGACTTTGTAGACGCCGCATTTAGAAGCAGCCAGGGGATCGGGGTCCAGGTAGTGGTAAACCGCCGTAGCAGCGGCCAGGTTTTCGATGCCTTTTACGTCGACGCTTAAGACCCAGCTTTCGAGGCAGTAGGGATGTAAGCTCATGCAGAGCACCTGGGGAGGAATAGGAGCGGGAAAGGTGTCAGGCAGCGTGACGAGGGCGGTGCTGGTGATGCCGTCGGGTTGCCTCACTTCGAGGCGATACGTCTCCCGAGGCTGCACCGGTTCAGCAGACCAGAAGTTGTGCGCGTAGACCTCGTCAGCGAATCGGAACAGCGAATCGTTCCAGATCTTTTTTACCCCGGTAGCCAGGTGCTCCAGGGTTACCTCCACCTCGATAGGTATTGTGCCGAGGAGCAGAGAATCCCGCAGGGGTTCTATTCGGATGAACTGGGTGTCGGCCCCTGCGTCGAGGTAGCCCGTTATCGAGAAATACCGGTCGTTCTCTTCGAAGGCGTCGAAGGTGGTTTCGCAGGCGCTCATGCCCAACAAGGCAAGGAGGGCGAGCGCTGTGGCGGGCAAGATGACGGCGTGTAGGCGCATGGTTGAGGAATACGTCAAAGGGTTGTGAGTCTGAGTGAAAGGTACGGGGTGAGCGGGAGTTGATCGACGCGTCTGATGTTAAAGACATCGTAGTAGAAGAGGTTCGAGCGGTCGTAGAGGTTGAGCACGCCTGCACGAAGCGTCAACGCGGCAAACGATAGAGCCAGGGAGTATTCCATAGCGGCATCAAGCCGGTGATAGGTCGATAATCGCCCCTCATAGGGTCTGTCGAAAAGAATGCGTGGAGTGCCGTAAGCCTCTTGAAGAGATTCTTCGAGACCGGGTAGAGGAACCAGACTATCGAACCCAAAAGGAACGGTGTAGGGCAATCCCGAGCCGAACTGCCAGCGTACACTGGCCGCAAAACGCCTCCACGTCCAACTCACTACGGTATTGACGTGATGACGGCGGTCATGCGGGGGGTGATAGTCTTGGACCGGATCTCCGAACCATACGCCGAAATTATCCTGGGCTGCGGTATACTGCGTCCAGGTATACCCATAGCCGACGTAAGCATAGAGGGTTTTCCACTGATATTCGAGGCGGGTGTCAAGGCCCCAGACCGTACCGTCGGCCGGGGCCAGAGAGGTGGTGAAGCGAGCAATGGTGCTCCAGAGGGGGACGGGCAGGTTGTTCAGGCGTTTATAATACCCTTCCGCCGCCACGTCGAACGGGCCGATCTGCTGATTCCATCCCAACAGGGCGTGTAGGGCCCGTGTCGGTTCAGTCCCGAAAGGGGAAGAGACCCAGGCGGTGAAGACCGATCCCGCATCCCGCTCGTCACTGATACCGATAGAGGTTTGCCGGTAGATTCCGGCGGCGGCATTGAGTTCTTGTTTTGGATTGCCCCAGGGCAGCCATCGCAGGCGCAGACGGGGTTCCAGGCCGATAGGGTGATCAAAAGGGATCGTCAGGGCGAGGCTCGGGATCAGATCCAGGTGGTCGTCTAGCGCCAGTTCGGTGCCGACGTAGCCGCCCATCTCCAACAGCACACCATCCTCTTCGTTAATATTCTGAAATTGCTCGCGCAGGTCATAGGCCAGGTTGTCGGCCCGCAAAAAAGTGCCCCATCTTATATTGGTCTCGTTCAAGGGATAGGTAAAGTTGACATCGAGATTGATCCGCCATACATGGGCTGTACGTTCGGGGCGGTCGGCTGCACCGATCGCATTGCCGGCGTAGGAGAACGCGGCATTGGCGTTGGCTAAGGTGACAGAGCCCGGCGTGAACCCCGTGCATTGACCTCCGACAACCGTGTTGTTCCATCGAAAGACCTCGTCCCGGTCTACGTCGATGCGGCCCCGGTCGTACGTATGCATCACCGCCGCAGAGCACCGCGCGTTGTCTTTCTCGTGTTGTAGTTTTACGAACCAATCGCTGAAGGTAAGCGGCAGGTCTTGTCCCAGGAGCGAGGGGGCCGTACGTTCGATCAACGAGGTACGCATGGCGCCCAGCAGGGATGTAGAGCCCTTTTTCACGGGGCCTTCTACCCGTACGCCTGTCAAAAAAGGGCCTATCGAGGCGCTGCCTTCAAACTGTTGCGTATTGCCTCCCCGCATCGTCACATCGATCACCGAAGAGACGCGTCCTGTGTACCGGGCTCCATACCCTCCGGCGTACAGATCTACATTCGAGACGAGGTCTTCCGGAAAGGCAGAGAAGAATCCGAGGATGTGAAAGGGTTGATAAATGAGCATCCCGTCGATCAGAATCAGGTTCTGAGACGGCGTCCCCCCGCGGATGAAGAGTTGGCCGCCTCGGTCGCCCATCGACACGACGCTGGGGAGCGTTTGGAGATAGCCGGCTAGATCTCCGCTCGGCCCCGGGGTGGGAATGCGGCGCATGTCTCTGGGGCGTATGCGCTGGAGTCCGGCTTTCAGCGTGGCCGCTCCACTCTCCTTTTCTCCTGTAACGACCACCTCGTCGAGGGCGTCCGAAGAGCGAATCATCGCTACGTCGATGGTGAGGTCGAGGGGGTCGCCCAGGCGTAGGGTGTCGAGGTGGGTCGTATAGCCAATGTACGTTACTTGAAACAGGTACAAGCCCGGAGGGATCTGGGTGAGTTCGTAATACCCGGCCTCGTTGCTGATAGTACCCTGCACGTTACGCAGCAAGTTTTCAAGCACCACATGGGCGCCCTGGAGGGGTTGCCCGTTCGATGTATCTGTGATGTGGCCGCGTAGGGTAACCTGTTGGGCGAATACGGGAAGGGCAACTAGCATCGTACCCACCAGCAAAAACGCCTGTTGAGAGATGTGCCTGGTTGTAAGCGAGTCGGGCATAGAGGCGAAGTAGTGCTGGTGAGTACAAGGCATAGCGCCTGTTTCGAAACAGAACAGGCGCTAAAGAACACATTATTTGTCTGTGCAACAAGAGAAAAGAAAAGCCCTTAACGTAAAACACCTCCTGACTTCGCATATCCGCAGTACGAAGCCGGGAGGTGTTTGTTTTTTACAGCCTCTAGGGTGTTCTAGTCTTCCGTCTCCGACGCTTTGTCGATTTCTTCGTCTGCACTCGTACCGTTGCCGCCGGCGTAGGCGTCGGTGTCGCCGAGGGCATAGGGCGCCTCGTGCGGCTCGACGGTGAAGCCGTCGCCGTCGGTGGCGTAGGCGGGGACTTCGGCTTCGACCTTGCGGCCTCGGAAGGCGGCGCCCATGTGCAGGGCCAGCGAGTCGAAGACCGAGTACATCACCGGCACGATCACCAGCGTCAGGAACGTGGCGAAGGTCAGGCCGCTGATGATCGACGTGCCCATCGGCCCCCAGAACTGCGTGTTCTCAGAACCGAACTGGAAGTTGGGATCGAAGTCGGAGAGCAGCCCCACGAAGTCGATGTTGATGCCGAAGGTCAGCGGGACCAGGCCGATGACGGTCGTCAGGGCCGTGAGCGTGACCGGGCGCAGACGCGTGGCGCCGCCTTCGATGATGGCAGTCATCTTGTCGAAGCCGCGCTCGCGTAGCTGCATGATGTAGTCTATCAACACGATGTTGTTGTTGACGACGATACCGGCCAGGCTGATCACGCCGATGAAGGTCATCAGCCCGAAGGGCGTTCGTGTCAGAATCAACCCCAGCAAGACGCCGATGAGGCTCAGCCCGACGGCCACCATGATGATAAACGGCGCGCTGATGCTGTTGAACTGCGCGATCATGATCATGAAGATCAACGCCACGCCGATCAAGAGCGCCGTCGTCAGGAAACCGAACGACTCGGCCTGTTCTTCGTTTTCGCCAGTGTAGGCCATGTTGTAGCCCGGCGGCAGACCCTGTTCGTAGGAAGCCAGATGGCCTTGCACCTGTCCCAGGACCACGCCGCCGTTGAAGCCCGGCGCCACGTCGGCAGTGACCGTCGCGACGCGGTCGAGGTCGAGGCGGGTGATCGAGCCGAGGCCGCCGGCGAGTTCGAAGTCGGCCACGGCGGTGATCGGGATGTGCGATCCTTCGTGCTCGATGGTCAGCTTCTCGATGCTCTCCAGGCTCTGGCGTTGTGCTTCGGCAAGGCGCACGGTGATGTCGTATTCGTCCTTGCCCGTGCGGTATTTGCTGGCTTCGAAGCCGTTGATGGCCGAGCGGACGGTGTTGGCAATCTGGCTCGTGTTGAGGCCGAAACGCGCGGCGCGCTCGCGGTCTATGTTGACGCGCAGTTCGGGCCGGCCCGTGTTGAGGTTATCGGCCACGTCTACCAGGCCGGGGATGGTGCCCGACGTGGACGCCTCGACGAGCTGCTGCTTGACCTCCCGCGTGATGCGCGCGATCTCATCGAACTCTTCGCCCGAAATCTCGATATTGACCGGCGCACCGACGGGCGGCCCGGCGTTGTCTTTTTCAAAATCGATCTCGATGCCCGGTATGCCCTGGAGTTGCTCGCGCAGCCGCGTCATCGTGTTGCGGCTCGATTCGGGCCGGTCGGCATAATCGACCAGATTGAGCGTGACGACCGAGTTTTCGGCCCCGGCAGCCCCACCGCCGAAGAAGATGTCGCCGCCGACGCCGACGTTGACGAGCATGTTCTTGATGTTGTCCTTGTCGTTGGCGTTGCCGTCGAGCAGGGCGTTGACGCGGTTCTGGGCCTCGGCAGCGACGCGGTTGGTCTCATCGACGTTGGTGCCCAGCGGGGCTTCGAGCGTGATGTTGATGAGCGTCGGGTCGGTGTCGGGGAAGAACTCGACGCCGGTGGGGGCGGCGCCGTACATCGCCAGGATGGCGAAGAGGCCGCCGAGCGTGCCCGTGAGCAGGCGCGCGCGGTTGTCCGTCAGGATGAGGCGCTCGCGTTTTTTGAGGAGACCCCCGTTGAGCAACCATCCCACCAAGCCCACCACCACGATGATCAACGGCATCATCACCAGATTGACGATGGTCGTCAGATCCACCTCGCGTGAACCCAGCGACATCAAGCCGAGGATCGCTACGATCACCACGCTGAAGATCAGCCCGGCCTTAACGCTAGATTTGCCGCCGAGGTAGATGCTCTCGAAGACGTGGATGAAGATGCCCAGCAAGCCGAGGCCCACGAGCACGGCGCCCGGTATGAGCAGGATCATGCCGGCCATCTGGCCCGCCAGCCCACTTACGATACCGCTGGCGATGAGCACCACCACGCCGAGGGTGAAGCTGCCCAGCGCGAACGTGTTGCGCAGTATGGCGCGTTTGACCGAATAATCGCGCTGGAGCATCCATTTGAGGAACGTCCGGTAGCGCTCCAGGAGCCGGGGCAGGCCTTCCTGCACGAAGCCCTGCGCGATGGGGCTGAACACGCGCGTGTGCAACAAGTAAAGCACCGGCACGGCCACCACAATCACCGTCAGCGTCTTCCAGTTAGAGAAGCCCAGCACCAGACCCAGCAGCAACATCACGCCGGCCACGACCCGTTTGAACACCTTCGGCTTCGGCGTGCGTTCTTCGCTTTCCAGCCGCACGAAGATGCCCGTAATGACCGGGTTGATGATGATGGCCACGAACAGCGAACACGACAACGTCACGATCAGCGTCAGCGGCATATAGCTCATGAACTTGCCGATGATCCCTGGCCAGAACATCATCGGGGCGAAGACCGCCACGGTCGTTGCCGTCGAGGCTACCACGGCGGCGCCCACCTCGGCGGTGCCCAGACGCGCCGCCTCGAATCGGGAATAGCCCTGCTCTCGGAATCGGTAGATGTTCTCGACGATCACCACGGCGTTGTCGACGAGCATGCCCAGGGCAATGATCAGCGAGAACAGGATCACGAAGTTGAGTTCCTGCCCCATGATCTGGAAGGTGATGAACGACAGAAACATCGACAGCGGGATGGCGATGCCCACCAGCGTGGCGTTGCGCACGCCCAGGAAGAACAACAACACCATCACCACGAAGATCAACCCGCTGATGATGTTGTTTTCCAGATCCTTGACCAGCGTCAGCACCTGCTCGCTCATGTCGCCGGTGATGACCACGTTGGTGCCGTTGGGCAGCGGATAGGCGTCGAGCACGGCGCGCACTTCGTCTGCTGTTTCCAGAATGTTGGCGCCCGAGCGTTTCTTGACGTTGAGCGTGACCACCTGCAACGTCCCGGTCCGATCCTCGGGCATGTGGATCAATTCGCCGTCTTCTTCGACCTTGAGCACGCGCAGCCGGGCGTAGCTCGACCGATCCTTGTAGCCGAAATCGACGTCGGCTACGTCGCGGACGTAAATGGGCGTGCCGTCGGGGCTTTCGATGACCAGATTTTCGATTTCGCCCTCCGGATCCTCAAATTCCCCGTCGATACGGACGAGGTAGTTGAGCCGGTCTACGTCCATCGAGCCGCCGGGGATGTTGGCGTTTTCCTGCTGGATCGTGCCGATGAGATCGTTAAACGTCAGGCCGTAGCCTTGCAACGCGTTGAGATCGACGTTGACCTGCACCTCGCGTTCGAGCCCCCCGACGACGGGCACTTCGAGGATGCTCGGAATGCCTTCGATCTCTTCGGCGAGGTCTTCGGCCACCTCCTTGAGACGCGCCAGCGAGTAGGGCGCCGAGAGGTTGACGTTCATGATCGGAAACTCCTGAAGGTCGATCTCGCTGACGAGGGGCTCTTCGACATCGGTGGGCAACTCGGCCTTGGCTACGTCTACCTTGTCACGCACTTTCTGGAAGGCCTCATCCATCGACACCTCCGGATCGAACTCGACGATGACCGTCGAGACGCCTTCAACCGACGTTGAGCGGATCTCTTTGATGCCGTTGATGGCCTGGACCTCCTGTTCGATGGGCTTGGTCAGGAGCGACTCGATGTCGTCCGGGCTGGCGCCGGGATAGACCGTCGTGACGACGATGTTGGGGATCTCGATCGACGGGAACGATTCCTTCGGGATCGTGATGTAGCTCATCAGGCCGCCGAGCGTCAGCAGGGTCGTCAGCACCACGATACTGGTGCGATACTTGATGGCGACGTTGGTAATTTTCATGGCTTTATGCTCACTGCGTTCGCGTCATTGGTTCGCTTCGCTCACGTCATTTGCTCACTGCGTTCGCGTCATTTGTTGTCATTTACTCGCTTCGCTCGTGTCATTTATTGTCTTGGGTGAAACGGGACAATCAATGACGCGCCGAAGGCGCACTTGACGCGCCCACAGGGCGCTAATGACGCACGCGAAGCGTGCAAATGATTCTTATTTAACCGGCACGCCGGCGTTATCGAGCTTCGTGTATCGCTCGACGACCTCTACGGCGTCGCCTTCAGTGACGGTGGTCTGGCCCAGCACGACCACCTCGGCGCCGGCCTCCAGCCCATGCTCGACGATCACGCGCCCGGCGTAGGCCGGCCCCAGCGTAATCGAGCGGCGGCTGACGGTAAGCGTGCCGCTTTGCTGCGTCACGACAAAGACACTCGTGCCCTCTTCGTCGCGCAGCACCGCCGAGCGCGGCACCACCAGCACGCCTTCGAGCGACGCGCGCGAGACGAAGACCTCGGCGATCATCTCGGGCTTGAGCTTCCCATCCGGATTGTTGACTTCGACCTCGACGGGGAAGGTGCGGTTGCTGGGGTTGATGGCGCTGCCGGCAAACGAGACGCGGCCTTGCTGCGTCTCGCCCCGGTAGGCTTTAAAGTCGAGCATCACCGGCGTGCCCACGGCGATGTCGCCTGCGTAGCGTTCGGGCACGCCCACCTTCACCTTCACCCGGCGCGTATCGACGATGCGCAGCACCGGCATACCGGGCGTGACCTGCTCGCCGCGCTCGACGGCGTGCTCTTCGATGACCCCGCTAAAGGGCGCCCGGATGATGGTGTTGTCGATCTGTTCCTGCGCCTGCGCCTGCAAGGCCTCGGCCTGCCGAAGCGCCGCCCTGGCCTGGTTCAACTGCGCGCGCACGTTCTGAAACTCCAGCGCGCTGATGATCGAGTCGCGGAAGAGCGGCTCCTGGCGGTTGTAGTTGTCCTCGGCCAGCTCCAGCGTAGCCATCGCGTTGGCAACCTGCGCTTCGGCCTGCTGGAAGGCGGCCCGGACCAACCCCTGATCGAGCCGCGCCACGACGGTGCCCTGACCCACACGCCGGCCCAGCGCCGTCAACTCTTCGACCGTGCCCGCCGACTGCGCCGAGAGCGTCGCGTCGTTGACCGATTCGACGGTGCCGGTCAATTCGATCACATCTTCGAAGGTATCGGGTGTGAGCACCAGGGCTTCGATGCGGATGCTCCGCACAGCCGTGCCGTCTTCGTCGGTGGCTGCCGCCGCAGAGCCGTCTGCGCCGTTGGCGCCGCCGCAGCCCGCCGTCACCAGCGCCGCCAGCACCAGGGTGAAAAGGCTCAGATGTATGATTCGTTTGGAGGTGTTCATTGTTTTGGGGGTTTTATCGCCGTAGAGACGTTACATGTAACGTCTCTACATGTGGATAAATAGGTTTAATTGCTCGTCAGCTTGATGTCGGATTGTTGGCCCAGCGGCACGCCCACGGCGGTCTCGAAGGCGCTGCGCGCGATGAGGTAGTCGTAGACGGCCTGGAGGTAGTTGATGCGGCTCTGATCGAGCTGATCCGAGGCATCGCGTTCTTCCAGCGGCGTGGCCACGCCCTCGGCCAGGCGCGTGCTGGCGTAGGTGTAGTTGAGTTCGGCATTGGCCACGTTTTTCTCCTGGCTGACGATGCGTTGCCGCGCCGTTTCCAGATCGCGCAGGGAGGTTTCCACCTCCAGGCGCACCGCCTGCTGCAACTGCGTCAACTCGATCTCGGCGCGCTCGACTTCGATCTGACGTTGTTGCACCAGCGACGTCGTCTGGAAACCATTGAAGATGTTCCACGTCAGGCTGAAGCCCACGTTGATCGACGGCTGCCAGTAGGAGTTGCTGAAGAAATCGTTGCGCCCCGCCGAAAACTTGAACGGATCGTTCGGATCAGAAATCGTGAACGTTCGGTTGTCGGGCACGCTGCCGGAGTAGCTGAAGTTGGCAAACGCCGAGAGCCTCGGCAGGTAATCGGCTCTTGCGATCCGTTTGTTGATCTGCCGCAGTTCGACGTTGAGGCGGGCCTGTTCGAGGTCCGGGCGTCGTTGGAACGCTGCGCCGAAAGCGTCTTGCACCGAAACCGCCACGTAGGGCGTGTAATCGTCCACCTCCAACGAACCCCGCAACTGCACTTCCTGCTCCACCGGGATGCCGAGCGTAAACTTGAAGTTGTCTAACGCCGAAGCCGACTGGTTCTGGATCTGGACGAGTTGCGTCTCCAGGTTGGTCAGTTGCACTTCGGCGCTGAGCCGCTGGAACTTCGGCGCCACGCCTTGCGAGACGCGGCGGGCCGTCTCGTCGCGGGTGCGGCGGGTTCGGAGGACGCTCTGGGCGGCCACTTTAGCCTGTTCCTGGGTCAGCAACGTCTGATAGAACGCCTGCCGCACCTGATCGATGAGCACCTGCTCCTGCCGGTCTACGCCTCTCTCAAACGCCTTTTTCAACCGCTCAGCCCCGGCAATCGCCGCGAAGGCGCTTCCATTGAAAATGGTCTGGGAGATATTGAGGCTGTTTTGAAACTGGTTCTCAACGGCAAACGGGTTGTCGCCGCCGCTGAGGACGATGCCGGCTTCGTCCAGACCCCTGGCCTGGCGGTCTGTAAACTCGCCGAACGAGATCGGGATGGTGGCCGGGTCGTCGTCGGTGCGCGCCTGTTCGTTGAAAGACAGCCAGCCGAGGAACGCAAACCCGGAGAAGAAATCTCCGGCGGCGCTACCGGCGAAGGGGTTGGCTGTCTTCAGGTTGCGCGTATAGCCGCTGCTGGCGTCTACCGCCGGCAACACCTGGCCCCAGGCGCCCCGGACCTGAGCGCGCGCATCATCGACGTCGAGGCGGCTGTTGCGGATCGCATAATTGTTGACGAGGGCGATCTGGATAGCCTCGTCGAGCGTCATGGTGACGGGCTCGGCCTGAGGTTCGAAGGCCGCCGATTGAAGTTGAGCCGCCGCCGGCCAGGCTCCAGGGAGCCCGCCGAGGAGCAATGCCGCCAGCAGAGCCGCCGCGCATGCGGGCTTGAATCTATCGATAATGAGATGGTTCATGGCTAAACCTGCTCGGTAGGGGGTCTAGTTTGTAGCCAAAGTAGAGGCTGGCTGTGCCAACAGTCCGTCACACAGCATGGTCGTCAGAAAGTCTGCCGCCTCTGCCGAACGCAGCATCGGATCGGCCTTTGCCCTGTCGCTGTCGCAGAGGGAAATGTGCATCTGGATGCCTTTGAGGTTGCCCAGGATCATATGCGCCACGGCGGGCACCGGCAGCCGTTTTAGTTCCCCAGAGTCCATGGCAGCCTCCAGCACGGGGCTGAGGGCCTTGACCATTCGTTCGCTGTGCATCTGGAAGTACGAGGACTTGCCCGGATCGTCGTCGAAGACCATGCGGTAGGCTTCTTTGACCAGGATCATGAACAACTCCTGCCGCTCGACGAAGAAGGCCACCCAGGCGATGATCAGGCTGTGGAAGGCTTCGCGGAACGAGCGGTCTGTCATCGTTTCGGGCGCAAAGGCCTCCTGGATGAGCCGGCACATGTCGTCGTAGATGCCGTCGAAGATGGCGAAGAGGATGTCTTCTTTGCCGCCCTCGAAGTAGTTGTAGAGGGTGCCTTTGCCGTACTCGGCCCGTTGGGCGATTTCGTCAATCGTGGCGTGGGTGTATCCTTTTTCCGCAAAGACGGCCTGCGCGGCTTCGAGAATCTCGCGCCGCCGCATCAGGCGCTCGCGCTCGCGCCGCGACAGCTTGCCGTTGGTGATGGAAACCCCGGACATTGAGGATTGCTCTTGCATGACGTAGAGGAGGTGGGTCCCAAAAAATGACTGGCCAGTCAGCCGATGACCCGTACGTCACTTTTTGTCGCGGGGTTCAGTTTTTTTGTGAAGAAGCAGTCAAGGAAGGGTTAGGAATTTGTTATTGAGATTGGGAGGTCAGGCAAAAGGGTAATATCCTATTTTGGGATATGATATTGTCTAGCTCAAATTCATTGCATGAGCACGATACACGATCCTCGCTATCGACAGCTTATCGAGAGGCTGAGAGAAGCGCGCGAGAAGAAAGGCATTAGGCAGGAAACACTGGCGAATAAGCTGGGAAGACCTCAGTCCTATGTTTCCAAAATAGAGAGTTTGGAACGTAGGCTTGATATCATTGAATTGTTCGATTGGCTTGATGGTCTGGGCTATCAACCCCAGCAGTTTTTTCGAGACATTGGTTGGTTCTCCGCTGATATGAGAGCATCCTACCTGCCGTTTGAACAAAAGATAAAGGAGCCTGAGTCAGGATGGTTTCCATACGGTAGAGGAGTAGCTCCTCTGCCCATCGAAGGTGAAGTGAAAGAGCATGAAATGGGTGTGCTTCAACAATTACTATGGGAAGGCCAGATTAAAGAAGTTCTACTGGAAGGAATAACTCGTGAACAATACCTGAGGGTTGAGCAGGCGGTCTCGGAAACGTTCAGATCTCTCAATGTCTCCAATCCAATAATAGACCTGTTGCGCGATAAAGCGTGACTTTCCATGGACCATACCGGTCCCAGGGTGTTCTTTGACTAGATGCTCACCGCCAGCAGATCGATCCCGGTC
>JANQES010000098.1 GCA_028278205.1 Rhodothermales bacterium | reverse complement strand
ATTTTAGATTTTGGATTTTGGATTGTTTATTTCCACGGTTCTCAATAACCGAAAAAGCCGCGACGGTTGGGACCGCTGTGGCTTTTTCTGTTGAGATGAGAGTCCGGTCTCAGACCAATCTAAAATCCAAAATTCGTTACCGATACGTCGGCTTCCAGCGTTGCTCTTCGAGGAGATACGTCAGGCCGAGGCGCAGGTCGAAGTCGAACAGGTAGAAGAAGCGCAGTTGCATGCCGAGGCCGGCGCCGGTGGAGGAGAAACGCGACCAGAGCCGCTCGCGGTCGTCGAGGGGTAGGAGCGTTTCGGCGAAGCCGTAGGCGTAGAGGGCTTTGAAATAAAGCGGCAGGATGACAAAGCCGTTGTCGATGTACCAGAGCGGCTGCTGAAGTTCGAGGTTGAGCCGCAGAAACGTGCCTCGATCCAGAAATTCATTCTCGTAACCGCGCGGCAGAAAGCGGTCGAGGTTGTAGATGGAGCCCTGGTTTTGCGCAAGCAGGCCCGCCTGAAGCCGCACGCCCGTATGCCGCCGCAGCGACAGCGGGACGTACTGCGTCAGTTGCGTGATGACGCCGCGTCGCCGCCCGCCGCCTTCCTGCCACAGATCGAGCGAGGCGCTCGACGAGAGGACCGTGCCGGTGTTGGGCATCAGGTCGCGGCGGTTGGTCTGGAGGCGGTAGGCCAGGAACGCATTGGGCGTCAGGCGGAAGCGGCTGCGGTACGAACCCAGCGGCTCGCCGTCGCGGCCACGCAGGGGGAGCGTCTGCCCGTCAGACCCGAAGAAACGTTCTTCCTCGTACTCGCCGCGCAGCGACACGCCTGCCGTCGTCGAGAAGACGTTGGAGGCGAGGATGACGGGGAGGCTGACGCCGAGCCGCGCGCCGCGCTCTTCGCGACCCAGCCGCCGCGTGATGGCCGTTCCGTCCTCGCCGCGCACCGAGGCCACCACCGTCGAGGGCATGTCGAAGAGCGAGAGCGAAGGCCGCAAGATCGAGACAGAGGTGGTAGCCGTCAGGCGTCCCCAGGCGCGGTTGTCCTGGTAAAAAGCTTCGACGCCGTAGGCCCATCGTTGCAGCGGGTCGGCGCTTTGCATCGTCAGGCCGAGGCCCAGCCCCAGGTCGGTATCGCCCGGCTCTGTGTCGAGGATTTCGTAGCGCACCGCCGGATAGATCATACGCGGGCCGAGGTACTTGCCGGCGCGATACGGACGCACCTCACCGTCCTCGTACGAGACCTCCGGCGTCCCATCGACCCACTCTTGCCAGGGCATCTCCTCGCCGGACGTCACCTTCGAAGCCGGCACCGCCCCGGCCTCGCCGGGCACGAACGGGATCGTCACCAGATCGAATCGTTCGTGTTGATACGCGACGAACGCGAGCGTCCGGCCATCGGGCGAGAGATTCGGTTCGAGCGCGCCGAAAGCCACGTTGGTGAGTTGAACGACGCGGCGGTTGGGCAGATCATAGGCAAAAATATTGGCGATGCCGTCCGGATCTGCCGAAAACAAGAGGTAGCGCCCATCCGCGCTCCAGGCGACGTCGTGGATGGTAGCATTGTCGAAGAAAAGCCACGGCGCCAGCGTGGGCGTGCCGTCGGCCTCGAAAGACGCCCGGAAGAGCCCCTGCCGCCGCCCCACGTTCAACACGACGGCAACGGTCTCGTCTACCGGCGAAGGCGCCAGTTGGATAAACGCGGCCCGCCGATAGCCAGTCAGCGGCACGAGGCTGCCGTCGGCCTCGATACGAATCCACTGGTTGAATTGGCCGCTGTTTTGCAAGGCCCAGACGCCCTGCGGCGCCTCGACGGGAGCGTGGGCGCGTCCGCCGGTCGTCAGCGTCGTCGCCCGACCCGTCGTCAGATCCAACCGAAACACTTCAGCCAGCGACTTGATGGACACGAACGGATCGCGGACATAGCGGGTGAAGAGCAGCGCTGTGCTGTCTTTGCTGAGGCTGAAATAGTCGTCTTCGGTGAGGTTCTGGTGGCTGATGAGCCTGCGCCGCCCGGTGCGCGCGTCGAAGCGGTAGAAGCCCTGCCGCACGTCGTAGCCGGAGATGTGCGCTACGAGCGTCGAGTCGTCGAGCCAGCGAGGGCGGCGATGGAGGCGGCCCGGCCCCTGCGCCACCGTACGCGCCTCGGTGAGCGGTCCCAGCGCTTCGATCCGGGCGGTCTCTTGCCGGCGCATCGCTGCGCGAAACTCGCGCCCCAGCCGAGCCGGCGACCGCCCCGTCCCGTACCACAACTCGATGCCGTGCCCCAGAAACGGAAACCGATAATGAAACGCCATTGCCCGTCGAAAAAAACGACCGGCGTCCTGATCGGCGAGGTATTGAAAGAGATTCGATCCGCCGATGTAAAACCGGTTGGCGGGCCGCGAGAAGGCCGGCACTTCGAGCATCTGCGCCAGGCTCCAGGGATGCTTCGCGAGCATCGCCGCCCGAAACTGCATCTGAAAAAGCGAAAAGTTGAGCCGCCCGGCCCCCTCCTGCACCCGGCTCTCGTGATACACCGCCGCGCCTTCGGTGATGCCCAGCGGAAGCGTCAGGTTGAGCGACCGCGTCAGGTCGGGCGCAAACCATCGCACCACCTCGCCCACTCCAAAGCCCCTGCCCGCCTGCGCCTGGGTGGCATGCACCAGTTCGTGCGGCGCCACCGCCCACATCCACGATGAATAACTCGCCGACAACCGGCTCCCCTTGATGCCGACCCCCTCGATCTCTTGCCGGAACGGAAAGGCCGTAACAAACCCGTTCGACCGGTCATTGAACTGGTTGATGACCACCGGCATCCGCAACCGCCGCGGCGACCCGATGAGCGCCTGCGTCCGGGGCAGTTGCGCTTCGAGGATAGCCGCCGCCTCCCGCGCCTCGGCCTCTGCGCCGGCCTCAAAGATCACGTCGAAATGCGGGCTTTTGAAGACCTGATACTGCACACCCGGTGGCCGGTAGACGGTCCCGTAAAACAAAGGTAAGACCTGCGCCTGCGCTGCACTGAGGAGGCCGCTACTTACCAGCAAAACGAGGAATCCGACCCGAAACACCAGGCCGGTGGGAATTTTGGATTTTAGATTTTGGATTTTGGATTGGGAAATTGCCGATCCGTTTTTAGCAAACGAAAAAGCCGCGCCTTTCTCAAGCGGCGCGGCTTTTTCGGTTATTGAAAACGGATCGTACATTGACCAATCCAAAATCTAAAATCCAAAATCAGCTCGGTGTTTCTACATTTTCCTGAATCGCTTGCCGCACACGCCGGTTGTATTCCTCGATTTTCTGCCCCAAATCCTCCATTTGCGCGGTGACGGCATCGGCGTTGTCGTTGGCGCGGGGTCTCAATTCTCGCGCTAACGCGCGCATTTCCTCGACGAGCATTTCCAACGGCACCTCCAGGCCCCCGCTGTAATACCCGATGGATTCGTCGATGAAGGTCGCGGTGGCGTTGAGATAGGCGGTGGTCTGTGCCCTGCGGCCTGCCTGCCACTGTTGGCTCGCTTTGCGGAAGGAATGCGCGGCCAGCGCCCAGTACGCGCGCGTGAGCGCCGCGTCCATCTCGTCCATAGAGATCGCCGATGTGCCGAAGACCCGCTCGGCCATGCCGGTAAACTCGCTCGCCGAGAATTCGAGATCTTCCTGCAACGCATTGGAAGCCTCGGCGGCCCGCCCGGACAACAAACTGGCAGCCTCATTGAGTTGGAGCGACCCTTCCTGAGGATTGTTGTCGCGGACATTCCGGCGGGCGTTCCTGAGATACGTTTGGATTTGCCGGACCTCTTCCGCGATGGCTTGCGCGGTGACGGCCCCGGCACTGGCCTCAGGCGGCGTCTGCGTGGCAGCAGGTGGATCGTCGGTGACGGCAGGCGGTTTTTCCGGCTGTTGGCACATCATGAGCCCCACAGCCACCAGCACCATCATCCCGGTTAGAAACACAGAGCGAACGCGCATGGCTTTCCTGTCGTTGCTGTTTTTTGCAGATTGATCTTATAAAAAGGGTCATTCCTGGGAGGAATGACCCTTTTTATAAATCACTATGCGGAGGGGGAGGGATTCGAACCCCCGGTAGGCAGAGCCTACAATGGTTTTCGAGACCACCCCGTTCGACCACTCCGGCACCCCTCCGATTTGCCCAAGGCGGGCTAATTTACGAAGCGTTAACGCGTGACAACAACGGTTGTTTTTCAAGATGTCGAGAAAGTGTTTGTGAAACGTAAAACGTGACACGAGCGTAGCGACTGACGAAGTAAACGCGAGGGTGATCTTAGTGGGTGATGGGTGATGAAGACGCGCAGCATGCCGCCTGTTCAAGGCGTTAAGGCTGTCATGCAACGCCTCGGTTGCAAGCCTGGATTTGAAATATTGATTCTGATTCGGTGACTTCGCCGCAGCACCCCGAGGCTGCGCGTTGGCCCAGGGGCACCACGTCCAGGCCGGTTTTGTGCGAGGCCTGCACCAGAACGCTCTCATCCACCTTGTCGGCGCAGTGCACCAGTTGATACCAGAGCACTTGCGGGGGCGCTGCTACTGGCAAGGACTTCGAGACTTTTAGGATTTAGACCGACCGCGTTACCGCTGAATGCGCCGCCGCAGCGAGGTCGGCCATGTAGGCGATATCGGGCCGTTGTTCGATGGCCGTTCCGATGACGATGAGGCCTGCCCCGGCGCGTACTTTGCGCGCCACCTCATCGGGCGTACGCAGGCCGCCGCCTACGATGAGCGGCACGGTGCATACCTCCGTGATGGCTGCGATCATCTCTTCGGGCACCGTCTGGTCGGCGCCGGAGCCGCCGTCGGCATAGAGCAGGCGCATGCCCACCATTTCGGCAGCCAGCGCGGTGGCTGCCGCCACGTCGGGCTTATGGCGTGGCAGCGGCATCGTATGGCTCATGTACTGCGCTGTCGTGGCCCGGCCCGATTCGATGAGCATGTAGCCGGTCGAGATAGGTTCGAGGCCCAGGCTGCGGATGATGGGCGCGGCGTGGACGTGCTGGCCGAAGAGATATTCGGCATTGCGCCCGCTGATGACTGATAGAAAAAGCAGCGCGTCGAGTTCGGCGGAGACCTGGCCGAGCGAGCCGGGGAAACCGATCAACGGAAGATGGGTCAACGCGCGCAGATGCCGGAGGTAGTCGTCGAAGGCCGTGGCGTGCAAGAGGCTGCCGCCTACGAAAAACGCATCGATACCGGCTTCGTGGCAACACGCCGTAAAGGCCGGCAACATCTCGACGGCGCACTTGTCCGGATCGATGAGCACGATAAAGGCAGCCCCTCGTTCTTGCCGTACGTCGAGTAAATGTTGGTAGACGGAATCAGCCACAGCGTTGCTCATTCGTTTTTGCCTGCATAGAGGCTGTGCTCGCCCTCCCCGGAGGCGAGCGAAAGGGAGAAAGGGCGAGAGGGGGTCATTCTCCCTTTCACCCTCTCGCCCTCTCCCCCTTTCGATGTCCCAAACTAGCCCACCCTTCGTTCTTGCGCAAGCGTAGATTTCGGCAATCCTCACGCGAGCATCTCGCCGAGCACTTCGCCGGCTGCTTCGAGGGCGGCGCTGAGGTTCTCCGGCTGCTTGCCGCCGGCGGTAGCCAGCGTCGGACGCCCGCCGCCGCCGCCGCCGACGCGCCGCGCCAGTTGCCCGACGAGCTTACCCGCCTGCACACCGCCCTGCACCAGATCGTCCGAGACCGTGGCGACGAGGTAGACTTTGCTGCCGCTCGGATCGACCGTGCCCAACACGCTCACGGCGCCGTCGCCGAGCCGGTCACGCAGCGTCTGCCCCAGCGACCGGAGCGTATCCATGTCTGTGTCGTCGAGGCGGCCCGTGACGAGGCGAGCCGGGCCGATGGTCTGCGCCTGCCCGATCATCGCGTCGAGGCCGGCGGCGAGGCTTTTCTTGCGAAGCTGTTCGAGTTCTTTCGCCAGGCGTTTGTTTTGATCGAGCAGATCGGCCACCTCTTCGTCGGTCGGGCGTTGCAAGGCGCGGAACTGCCCACGCACACGGCCCAGTTCGTCGAACTCATTGTTGATGAACGCCAGCGCATCCTGCCCGGCGACAGCCTCCACCCGCCGGATGCCCGCCGCAATCGATCCCTCCGACCGAAACCGAAACACGCCGATCTCGCCGGTGGCATCGACGTGCGTGCCGCCGCAGAGTTCGAGCGAATAGTCGGGATCGAACGTGACGACGCGGACGGTGTCGCCGTATTTCTCGCCGAAGAGCGCCATCGCGCCCCGTGCCAGGGCTTCATCCTTGGGCACGGCGTTCTCTACCTGCTTGACGACGTTGCGCTGAATGACCTCGTTGACGCGCTGCTCGATGCGCCTTAATTCCTCCGACGTGACGCGCTCGAAGTGGCTGAAGTCGAACCGCAGATGATCCGGCGCCACGAGGGAGCCTTTCTGCGCCACGTGCGGCCCCAGAATCTCGCGCAGCGCCGCGTGCATCAGGTGCGTGACGGTGTGATGCTTCTTAATACGCCCCCGCCGCGCCGCATCCACGACGGCTTCGACCGGCGCATCCGGCATCTCCGGCAGCCGATCCACGAAATGCACGATCCGCCCGTTTTCTTTCTTCGTATCGAGCACGTGGATCTTCTCCTCGCCGACGCGCAAAATCCCCGTATCACCGACCTGCCCGCCGCTTTCGGCATAAAACGGCGTGTGGTCAAGAACTATGCTATGTCGCTCAGTATCTTCGCTGACCTGCTCACTCCACAAATCCCGGATGGTTGCGTCCTTCACCGATAGCTGTTCATATCCGAGAAAAACTGAATCTTCTTCGGATGAAGAGCCAGATCGGCTAACACTGAAGGTTTTAGGGCCAGTTCTTGATCCACTAACGCTGACGGCTTTGGGGCCGGTTCTCGATCCACTAACACTGAACCCGTGGTCTGCGCGGGCGCGGTCGCGTTGCTGCTGCATCAGTTCGTTGTAGCGCGCCATATCCACGCCGAGGCCTTCCTCACGCGCCATCAATTGCGTCAGGTCGATGGGGAAGCCGTAGGTGTCGTGCAAGAGGAAGGCCACCTCGCCCGGCACGTTGCGGTTGGTAGCAGCAGCGATGAAATGATTGAGCAATTCAGCCCGTCCATCCGCCCCAAAATAGGCTTTCTGTAGCAGGTCGATGGCGCGTGGATCATCCTGAAGGCTGGAAAGCACGGCCTGCGTATGCCGGTCCGATCCGCCCGCGAGTTCCTTGAGATACGGCGTGATGCGCTCGAAGAAAGCGATCCCCTTGCCGAGCGTATGCAGAAAGCTCTCCTCCTCTGCCCGAATGTTGCGTTCGATGCGTTCCCGGTTGCGCTCCAACTCGCCGAATTGCTTGCCCATCAACCCTTTCAGCGGCTCGATGAGCTTATACAAAAACGGTTCGCGGAAGCCGAGCGTTTGATACCCGTAGCGTACCGCGCGGCGCAAAATCCGCCGGATCACATACCCGCGCCCAACATTGCCGGGCACCGCGCCGTCGGCAATGGCAAAAGCGATGGCGCGGATGTGATCGGCCACCACGCGCATGGCGATGCGAAACTTCTCCCGCTCGCCCCCGGCGTCGATGTCGTCGTAGCCTCTGATGGCTGAGAGCGGCGAGAGATCGGCGATTTTTTGGAGGATCGGGCCGAAGAGGTCGGTGTCGTAGTTGCTTTTTTTGCCCTGGAGGATGGCAACGAGGCGTTCGAAGCCCATGCCGGTATCGACGTGCTTGGCCGCCAGCGACTGAAGCGTGCCGTCGCCGTGGGCGTTGTACTGGATGAAGACCAGATTCCAGATCTCCATCACCCGCGGGTCGTCTTTGTTGACGAGCGTCTTGCCAGGCACGCGGGCGCGGTCTTCGTCCGAGCGCAGGTCTACGTGAACCTCCGAGCACGGCCCGCACGGCCCGGTGTCGCCCATCATCCAGAAATTATCTTTCGACGAGCCGAAGAGGACGTGCTCCGGGTTGATGCCGGTCTCGCTCTTCCAGAGGCCGGCAGCTTCGAGATCGGGTTCGAGGCCGAGGGCTTCGTCGCCTTCGTGGACGGTGGCGTAGAGGCGGTCGGCTTCGAGGCCCCAGCGTTCGGTGAGCAGTTCCCAGGCCCACGTGATGGCTTCTTTCTTGAAATAGTCGCCGAAGCTCCAGTTGCCGAGCATCTCGAAGAAGGTGTGGTGGTAGGTGTCGTGGCCTACCTCTTCGAGGTCGTTGTGCTTGCCCGAGACGCGGAGGCATTTCTGGGTGTCGGCGGCGCGCAGGTAGTCGCGGCTGCCTTCGCCCAGGAAGACGTCTTTAAACTGGTTCATCCCGGCGTTGGTGAAAAGCAACGTCGGGTCGTTATGCGGCACGAGCGAATCGCTGGGGACGATCTCGTGCTGTTTCTCACGGAAAAACGACAGAAACTCGTCTCGTATCTGTTCGGAAGTTCGGTGCTGGCTCATCGTGGTTTTTGAAGGTTGAGAAGATGGCCTAGCATACGCTTTGCCTGAGGCGAATGTGCCCGGTTGGGTGTGCGAGGATTTGATGAGGATTTTTTACCGCAGAGTCCGCAGAGATCGCTGAGAACCTCTGCGTCCTCAGCGCCCTCTGCGGTTAATCACACCACTCCTCTTCGCACAACGAGCCCTCGCCGCCACATCACTCGGCACGCCGGGCGAGACGCAGCGGTGGCCTTCCACAAAAAACCGATACGGCCAATCGATTCCGAAATGCAACCCGATACGACACGACGTGGCGATGGGCCAATCGCGCTTTTCCTCATCCTCCGCAAAATAGAGCGGCGGCGCCGTCAGCGGCCTCCCATGAAACCGCCTGTCGATGTCGAACGCCTGCGAAAACTTACCGGGGCCGTTGGTCAGATCCACCTCGCGGCGGGCTGCCGGGCGACGCTGCCACATCACGTCGCGCCCGGCCAGCGGTTCGACGGCGCGGACGAACACGCACCCCGCCCGCCCCTCCGGCTCGGTGACGACGTTGAGCATCCAATACCGCCCGTAGCACAGGTAGACGTACGCCGTGCCGGGCTTTCCAAACAGATCCAACCCCCGCCCTTCCGGCACCACCAGCCCTGTCGCTGCATCGACGATGCCCCAGCTTCGCCAGGCCGGATCGTCCTGCGTATACGCCTCTACCTCCACCACCCGCCCGACGAGCCGCTCGCCCGTCGGCTGCTCGTGAATCAGCAGCGTGCCGAGAAGATCGGGCGCTACCTCCAGCGTGGAACGAGCGAAGAATGCCGGGGAAAGTGGTTGCATATTTTTTGAGTTCATCCAGAACAGAAAAAACGCAGCACAAAGTACGCCGAATTCTCACGTAACAACCCCTCACCTCGATCCGTATCTACTACGATGACGTTTAGCTCCTCACCTTCACCCTGCGATCAATCCCCCAACGAGCCATGAAATCTATCCTACTGCTTCTGTTTACCGCCGTGCTTTTGATCCCGCTGACCAGCCAGGCACAAGACCGCGACGATTGGGACAGCGAAACGATGATCGACGAAACCTTCTCGGTCAGCACCGGCGGCACACTCGAAGTTGAAGTGGGCGACGCCGACGTGATGGTCGAGCCGGGGTCGTCGAACGAGGTACACGTCGAGGTCGTCGTGCAGGCGCGCGATCTCGAACGCGGCATCGAATACTACGAACGGCAAAACTTCAGCGTGGACCAGCGCGGCAACACCGTACGCGTGGAGACCGACCCCGGACGACGCATCGAGTGGAACTGGCGCACCTGGCGTGATCATCCGCACATCTACGTCCGCGTCACCGTGCCCGAAACCTTCAACGCCGACCTGCGCACCGCCGACGGCGACATCGCGGTGGATCGGTTGAAAGGCGAGCTCCGGCTGAAAACCTCCGACGGCGACGTCACGGCCGGTGAACTCTCGGGCGATGCGCTCACGCTCGGCACCTCCGACGGCGACATCCGCATCGACGCGCTCGACGCCGAAACCGTCGAAATCACCACCTCCGACGGCGATTTGGACCTGGGCGAGATCACCGCCGACCGCGTCTTCGCCCGCACCTCCGACGGCGACATCCGCATCGACGCGCTCGGCGGCGACGCCGAAGTCAAAACCTCCGACGGGGACATCGACGTCTCGTCGTTCAACGGCCAAAGCCTCTTCGCCCGCACCTCCGACGGCGACATCGACGTCAGCGAACTCATCGCCGAGACCAGCACCGTCCATTCGTCCGATGGCGAGATCACGCTGCGCCGCGTCGAAGGCGATCTCAAAGTCACCGGATCGAGCGCCAGCATCCGCCTGGAGTTGCGCAACCCCGGCCAGATCGAGGCATCCTCATCCGACGGTGACATCACGATCACGATGCCGGAGAGCCACCGCGCCGACGTCCGCCTGCGCGGCGACGACGTGCGGATCTCCTCCAGCCTCGACTTCGACGGTCGCCTCGAAGAGAACCGCGCCGAGGGTACGATCAACGGCGGCGGCCCCCTCCTCGAAGCCCGCACCTCCGACGGCGACGTGACGCTACGAGGGAACTGATTTTGGATTAATCCAAAATCCGAACCTTTCTCATCAAACCAACTCAAACGCCATCGCCGTGCCGCCGCCGGTGCCGTGGCAGATGGCGGCGAGGCCGCGCTGGCCGTCGCGCGCGCGGAGGGCGTGGAGCAGCGTCACCATGATGCGCGCGCCGGAGCAGCCGATGGGATGGCCCAGGGCGATAGCGCCGCCATGGACGTTGAGCGCGTCGTAAGAGACGCCGAGCTTGCGGTGGAAGAGGATGCTGTTGAGCGCAAACGCCTCGTTGTTCTCGAACAGGTCGAAGTCCTCGATAGCCAGGCCCGTTTTGCCGAGTAGATTCTGAACCGCCGGGATGGGCGCTTCGGGGAAGCGATACGGCTCGCCCGCCGCCCAGGCGCCGCCGAGGATACGCGCCAGCGGCGTCAGGCCGTGCGCTTCGACGGCGTCTTTGCTGGCCACCAGAATGGCCGCTGCGCCGTCGCTGATCTGGCTGCTGTTGCCGGCGGTAAGCGCGCCGTCTTTGCGGAAGGCCGCGCGCAGCGTGCCCAGGCTCTCGACCGTCGTGTCGGCACGGATGCCTTCGTCGCGTTCGAGTTGCTTCGTCTCGCGCTTGACGCGGTAGTCGAGGGGGATGATTTCGTGGGAGAAATGGCAGGCCTCGGTGGCGGCAGCAGCGCGCGCGTGCGAGGCGGCGGCGATCTCGTCGAGTTCGGCGCGGGTGATGCCCTCTTCGGCGATGAGCCGCTCGGTCTGCTCGCCCATCGCCTCGCCGCTGAACGGATCTGAAAGACCGTCGCGGAACAGCAGGTCCGTCACGTTTTCGAAGGCGCCGGGCAGGTATTTGTAGCCCCACCGCGCCTTCGACGACAGGTAAAAACCCGCCCCGGACATCGACTCGACGCCGCCGGCCAGGATCATCTCGGCCTCGCCCGCCTTGATCTGCGTCGCTGCGTTCATCACGCTCATCATGCCGGACGAGCAGACCATATCGACGGCCATGGCATCGACTTCTTTGGGGATGCCGGCTTTGAATGCGGCCTGACGCGGAATCAACTGGCCGTGACCGCCCCGCAGGATGTTGCCGAAAATCACCAGATCGAGCGCCTTGCCTTCGACGCCGGCGCGTTCCAACGCCGCTTTCATCGCCGGCGCAGCGACGTCCGCCGGCGCATGATCCTTCAACGCCCCGCCAAACCGCCCAATCGCCGACCGGACGGCGGAAACGATATATACGTCACGCATGGTTTATCTCCGTTGTTGTCTATGTTAAAACGGGTAATGCAAACAGCTCTCTCCCGCTCGAAACAGCATTGTTAAGCGACTGACGCAGTAAATTCCCCTCTTGAGAGGGGTGCCCCGACGAAGGAGGGGCGGGGTGTGTCAGCCGGCGGTGCAGATCAGCACAGTTCAATAAACTAACAAGCCACCTGCTCTGTTCGCCGGATAATTTCGTTTTGAAGATCGACGGTTAGATCGACGAAGTAATCGCTGTAGCCGGCTACGCGGACGATCAGGTCGGCGTGTTTTTCGGGATGTTTTTGCGCCTCGCGCAGCGTCTCGGCAGTGACCACGTTGAACTGGATGTGGTGCCCGTCCATTTTAAAGTATGAGCGGATCAGGTGCGTCAGTTTGGTGATGCCGTCGTCGTCTTTGAGGAAATCCGGTGTGAACTTCTGGTTGAGCAACGTGCCGCCGGTACGCAGGTGGTCGATCTTAGCGGCAGATTTGATGACGGCGGTGGGGCCGTTGCGGTCGGCGCCCTGCACGGGCGAGATGCCCTCCGAGAGCGGCACGCCGGCCTTGCGCCCGTCCGGCGTAGCGCCGACGACGCTGCCGAAGTAGACGTGGCAGGTCGTCGGCAGCAGGTTGATGCGGTAGACGCCGCCCCGCGTGTTGGGCCGCCCGTCGACGGCCTCGAAGTAGGCTTCGAAGATCCGCTGCATCACGTCGTCGGCTCTGTCGTCGTCGTTGCCGTATTTGGGCGTATCGGTGAGCAGCGTCTGACGGAAGGTTTCGCGGCCTTCGAAATCGGCGGCGAGGGCATCCAGCAAATCCGCCATCGTGTGTGTTTTCCGGTCGAAGACGTGATGCCTGATCGCCGTCATCGCATCGGTGATCGTGCCGAGGCCGACGCCCTGGATGTACGACGTGTTGTAGCGCGCCCCGCCGTCGTTATAATCCTTTCCGTTGGCGATGCAATCATCGATCAAAATCGACAAAAACGGCGCCGGCAGATACGTCGCATAGAGCCGCTCGATAATCAGACTGCCTTTGATTTTGATGTCGATAAAATGCCGCAACTGCCGGGTGAAAGCGTCGAAGAAATCGTCGAAGGATTGCCACGTCGAGGGGTCGTCGGTGGCAAGGCCGATCCGGTTGCCGGTGCGCGGATCGACGCCGCCAAAGAGCGTGATTTCCATCACCTTGACGAGGTTGAAATAGCCTGTCAAGATGTACGCCTCCTTGCCGAAGGCGCCGGTTTCGACGCAGCCGCTGGCGCCGCCGGCCCGCGCATCTTCCAGCGATTTGCCCTGCCGCAGCATCTCCTGGATGAGCGCATCGGTGTTAAAAATAGACGGCTGCCCGAAGCCCGTCTTCACGATGCCCAGGGCGCGCTTGACGAACCGGTCCGGGTTTTTCTTGCTCACCTGCACCATCGAACTCGGCTGGAGAATCCGCATCTCTTCGATCACGTCGAGCAGCAAATACGTCAGTTCGTTGACGGCGTCCGAGCCGTCGAGCCTGACGCCGCCGAGGTTGATCAGGCAGAAATCCGTGTAGGTATTGCTCTCCTGCGCCGTCACGCCCACCTTCGGCGGCGCGGGCTGGTTGTTGAATTTGATCCAGAAAGCCTGAAGCAGTTCGCGGGCCTCTTTCTTCGTGAGCGTGCCGGATTCAATCTCTTGTTTATAAAACGGATAGAGATGCTGATCGAGGCGGCCCGGATTGAACGAATCCCACGTATTGAGTTCGCTGATGACGCCGAGGTGGACGAACCAGTAGTATTGCAGCGCCTCCCAGAGCGTACGCGGCGCCCGCGCCGGAACCCGGCGGCACACCGCCGCGATCTTTTGGAGTTCTTCCTTGCGCGCGGGGTCTTGCTCGCGCTCGGCCATCTCGCGCGCCTCCTCGGCGTAGCGCCGGGCAAAGGCGATCAACGCCTCGGCGGCGATAGCCATGGCCTTGAGTTCTTCGCGCTTGTCGAAGGCGTCCGGATCGTTGTAAAAATCGAGGGCGTCGATCTGGGCGTCGATCTCGGCTTTGAAATCGAGCATCCCTTTTTTGTAGATCGCATCGCCCAGGACGGTGTGGCCCGGCGCGCGCTGTTCCATGAACTCGGTGAAGACGCCGGCTTCGTAAGCGGCTTTCCATTCATCGTCCACCGCCTCGAAAATCCTGTCGCGGATCGAGCGCCCCTGCCAGAAAGGCCGCAGCTTTTTCTCGAAAAAGCGCCGGGTGCCGTCGTTGACGGAGAAGGAGACTTTCTCGCGGCTGTCGAGGATGTCGAGATCCTGAGGGCTGTGGGTGCAGATCTCCGGATAGGTCGGTGTGGCTTTCGGCCCCGGTCCTCGCTCGCCGACGATCAGTTCGAGGTCGTCGATGAAGACGATTTTGTGGGTCATCAGGTGCTCGAAGGCCAGCGCGCGCGCCACGGGCACCGAGACGCGCTCTGCCGCGCCGCTCTTGTAGAACTCGGTCATCAACACGGCGCGCTCCGGAGACAGGCAGGGCACCGCGTGCAGGCTACGCTGGCGAAGACGATGGATTCTCTCAGTCATGGCTATCCCCCGATTTTGACATCCGTGGGCAGGGACGAAAACCGCGCACTGATAGCCGCCAGCGCGTCGTCCGGTTGTGTCTGAAGGCGGCCCAGCGGGTTGGTCTTGCGAAGCCGCTCGTACTTGTCTTCTCCGATAGGATTGTAGGGCAAAAGATGCACTGCCTCGACGCCCGGCAACCCGGCGATGAAAGGCGTCAGTTGCGCCAGGTTCGCCTCGGTGTCGGTGATGCCGGGGATCAGCGGCACGCGCAGCACGACACGCGCGCCCCGGTCAAGCAGCCGCCGCAGGTTTTCCTGAATCAACTGATTGCTGACGCCGGTGTACTCGCGGTGCGCCACCTCATCCATCAACTTGAGATCGAACAAAAACAGATCGACCAACTCGACAATCGCGGCGAGGTGCGGCCACGGCGCAAAGCCGGAGGTATCGACGACGGTGTGGATGGCCCGCTCGCGGCAGGCTTCGAGCAGGGCGCGCAGAAAATGCGGTTGCTGCAACGGCTCGCCGCCCGAAAACGTGACACCGCCACCGGATTCGTCGTAAAACACCACGTCTTTCTCTACCTCACGCATCACCGCCTCGACCGTCACCGAGCGTCCTACGACGTTGGGATCCCCCTCGGCACCAACGAAGCCGCAATAGCGCCGCCCGGCGCCCGCCATCGGCTCCGGACGCAGGCGCTGGCTCTCCGGATTATGACACCACCGGCACCGCAACGGGCACCCTTTGAAAAAAACCGTCGTCCGAATGCCGGGCCCGTCGTGGACGGCAAACCGTTTGACGTCGAAGATGACCCCGGCGACCTCCATGATCATGCGTGAAACGTGAAACGTGACACGAGCGTAGCGACTGACGAAGTAAACGTGAGGGTGCTGATAGAGATGTCAGCGAGATATCCTCACGTTTTACGTTTCGTGAAGGAATCACTACTAGGTACTCATGCCGTGTGAGAAATGCGGTATTTCATCATCAAGCTTCGCCCAATTCGGGATGAAAAAATGAACAAGGAGGCAGGATCAAAAGGATAGGAAATTGTGGAATCACAGAACGCACTTTAAACCCCTCCCTTGAGGGAGGTGGGCTCGCCGAAGGCGAGGTCGGAGGGTGTAAAAACGGCCTAAAAACACCCCCAGTCGCTACGCGACAGCCCCCTCAAGGGGGCAGTGACGCCGGCAATTCCCACGAACACAATGCTCCGTTTCAGGTATAGAGCATTGAAAGGCCTCGCCTCCAAATCCTCAACGCGCATACCGTCCATTTCCGTGACCTCCAACCGAAAGCAGCACCCTCATCTTCCCTATAAACCGTCTCTCAAATCAGTGGGGCGTATGCTGCGCAAACAAGCAACCTTTCCGGAACGGCTACTCTGGTCCCGGCTGCGACGTAAACAGCTTGGAGTTCGTTTTTTACGCCAACGGCCCATTGGTGACTATGTAGTAGATTTCTATTGCCCCGTCTTCAAGCTCGCTATCGAATTGGATGGTCATAGCCATGATGGACGTTTCAAGGCTGACTCTGAACGCCAACTGGCATTAGAAAAAATGGGCGTCGTCTTCCTCCGTTTTACCAATGATGAGGTTCTAGATGACGTTGATGGTGTTACCGATCAAATCGCTGCATGGCTAGAAATGCACACCGACAATCCATGATTGGAGTATAGATTTCACATTCTGCCAAGATGCCGGGCGGTTTCATAACCCGTCGATTCACGCCCCCAATAACCCCAGCATCGCCTCCACGTCGGTGGTCGGTTGTTCGCATTGGAAGTGGCGGCAGACGTAGGCGGTGGCGGCGCCGTCGCGGCTGTGCTGCGCCTCGGTGAACGGCGCGAGTTCCACGATGGCAGGCGCCTCATCCTCCCCCCCATCAGGCCGCAGCAACACCACCTTGTTGGGGATATACGGCGTGTTGAGCGCCTTGAGCATCGCCAGCGTGTCGTCGGCCTCAGGTTGGCCGGCAATGACGACCTCGAACGAAGGCCCTTCGGCAAAATCGAGCGCCATGAGCATCGCGGTGAAGGCGGAGGGTCGCTGCATGATCGTCCGGGCGAAGAAATTGCCGAGGTCGTAGGCCCGCTGCTCCAGATCGGTCTGGCCGGTGAGGCGGCTCAGACGCAGCAGGTTCATCATCATCACCGAATTGCCGGACGGCACGGCGCCGTCGTAGGCTTCTTTGGGACGGACGATGAGCGCCTCGCCGTCGTCGGGGGCGAAGAAGAAAGCGGCCTGATCGTAATCCCAGAAATGCGCCAGGCATTGCTCGTTGAGCACGAGCGCCGTCTCCAGCGCATCGGCCTCGAAGGTAGTTTCGTAGAGTTCGAGCAAGCCCCAGATGAGGAAGGCGTAGTCGTCGAGCGTGCCGGCGATGGCGGCGTCGCCGTTGCGGTAGCGATGCAGCAGGCGACCGTCTTCGAGGGTCATCCTCGTTCGGATGAAATCGACGGCGTGTTGGGCGGCTTCGGCGTAGGTGTCGTCGTCGAAGACGCGGGCGGCGCGGGCCAGCGCGGCGATCATCAACCCGTTCCAATCGGTCAGGACTTTGTCGTCTTTGCCGGGATGGATGCGCGCCTCGCGATGGTCGAACAGGATGCGCCGGGCGTCTTCCAACTGCGCCCGGAGCGTCGCCACGCCGGGGCCGGGGTTCTCGGTGAAGTCGGCGAGGGGTCTGGTGCGGTAGAGGATGTTTTCGCCGGTGCGCTGCCGGGTGGCTTCCTCCTCGAAGTTGCCCTCCTCCTCCACGTTGTAGACCCTGGTGACGAGGTTGGCGAGGTCGCCGCCGAGCACGTCGAAGAGTTCTTCGAGATGCCAGAGGTAAAACTTGCCCTCGCGGCCTTCGCTGTCGGCGTCTTCGGCAGAGTAGAAGCCGCCTTCGGGAGCCGTCATGTCGCGCAGGACGTAGGTGAAGATCTCGCGGGCGGTCTGCTCGTACGCCGCCTTGCCGGTGGCCTGATAGGCTTCGGTGTACGCCAGCGCCAGCATCGCCTGATCGTAGAGCATCTTCTCGAAATGCGGCAGCTTCCACGCGGCATCGGTCGAATAGCGATGGAAGCCGAAGCCGACGTGGTCGTAGACGCCGCCGAGGCGCATGTTTTCGAGCGTGGCTTCGACCATGCGCAGGGCGTGTTCTTCGCCGGAACGCTTCCAGTAGCGGAGCAAGAAAAGCAGATTGTGCGGCGCAGGAAACTTCGGCGCCGTGCCGAAGCCGCCGTGCTCCGGATCGAAGCTACGGCGTAGTTGGGCAAAGGCCAGATGCAACGCATCGACGTCGAGCTGCCGCCCCGACGTATCCTTCGTGACAGCCTCGACCAGGTCGCGGGTGATGTTCTCGGCATTCTGCTCCACGTGGTCGCGCCGTTGCTGCCAGAGGGCTTTGACGCGCGGCACCAGATCGAGCATCCCCATGTGCCCGTAACGGCTCTCTTTGGGGATGTACGTGGCGGCGAAAAACGGCTTTTTTTCCGGCGTCATCATGATCGTCAACGGCCAGCCGCCTCTGCGGGTCAGCATCTGGCAGACCGTCATGTAGATCGTGTCGATATCAGGCCGTTCTTCACGATCCACCTTGATGTTGATGAAGGCGTCGTTCATCAGCCGCGCCACCTGCTCGTCTTCGAACGACTCGTGCTCCATCACGTGGCACCAGTGGCACGTCGAATAGCCGATGGACAGGAAGATGGGTTTGTCGTGAGCGCGAGCGGCCTCGAAGGCTTCGTCAGACCACGCCCACCAATCGACGGGGTTGTCTTTATGCTGGAGGAGATACGGGCTTTGCTCGTATTGGAGTCGGTTGCTCATTTTTTCGATAACGGATCTGGGGAACGGCGAGGGATTAGAAACGAGCAATCGAGGTTTGGTTCTCAAGACCGTTCGGAATTCCTTGTAACTATTTCTATTTTTTCGACTCGATGCGTTATTGGAAAGTTGCCCCACTTCCTACGTGCAGTTTCAAACCGTCTTTAGAAACTGCCCTCATCCCGCTTGGCCCCGGCGTCATCAACACGATCAGCTATCATGAAAACGCCCTCTCCCCTTGCGCTTCTGGCGCTATGTAGCCTCGTCGTGCTGCCGCTGATGCGCCACGAGGTCGCCGCGCAAGCAATCGCTATCGACGCGCGGGTCGATCCACGGGTGGAACTGGTGAGCATCATCTTTCGCCTAGCCGGCAATCCTGAATACAACACAGGCCAAATCGAGGCCTATAACGACGCCATCAACGCGTATTTCGGCCCTTTTAAAGCGCATCCGGCCATCGAATTCGCGCGCCGGCTCCGCGAGGAGAAAGGCATGCGGTATAGCCGGTGCATGCACATGGCTGTCTTTCTGAAAGACGAATTCCCCGTGCAGCCGCGTGCCGATTTAGAGAAGTCGTGGCCGTTCCTCTGGAGAAGAGATGATGCGCGCGCGTTCATCGAACACGCGCAGGCTTTCGTCGAAGATACCCACTTCGAGACCTTCCTCGAACAACAAAAACCGCTCTACGACCTCACCGAATCGCGCGCGCAAGCGCTCCTCGACGAGGTCGATCTAACGTGGTTCGAGACGTTTTTCGGGGAGCGGCCCAGGGCGTCGTTTAAGCTCGTGCTGGGCCTGGTCAACGGCACGTCCAACTATGGCCCGAGTTTCCGCAATCCGGATGGGCCGGAAGAATTGTATTCGATCCTGGGCGTCCAGTTCACCGACGACGAGGGGCTGCCGCGCTTCTACAAAGGGGAGGTGGTTACGATCATCCACGAGTTCAACCACTCGTTCGTCAACCCGGTGACGGTGCCGCTTTTCAGCGCGATGGGCGAGGCCGGCAAGACGATCCAGGCAGCGGTGGCCCCGCAGATGAGGCAGCAAGGCTACTCGATGTGGCCCATCATGATCAACGAATCGCTCGTCCGGGCTGCTGTGGTGCGGTATCTCGCAGCGAATCGCGGCCCCGAAGCCGCCGCCCACGAGATCGCCCAGCAAAAGAAACGGTACTTCGTCTGGATGGACGAACTGAGCGCCTTACTCGGCCAGTACGAGGCCAATCGAGACACCTACCCGACTTTCGCCTCGTTCCTGCCCACCATCGCGACGTTTTATAACGATCTCGCGCCGCGTATTGATGATCTCGTCGAACAATTCGAGAAGGAACAGGCTGGCGAGGAGCAGTAGGGTGTACCTGCAAACATGAGTCATTCCGTTTTTTTAGCCCCGTAGGGGCGTCCTGTTTGTAGCAAGCAAACTTTCCCTAAAAATGAGCCCCGTAGGGGCGACCTGTTCAACGCCGATGCAGCGAGTTTTTGAACAGGCCGCTCCGGAGCCTGCCCCCGCGAAGGCGGGGGGAGCTATTTATTTTTTAAAGCTTTGTGCTACAAACAGGACACCCCTACGGGGCTTCTTCAAATATCGTTTGCAGACACGTCCTAACTTTATTCCAAATCCGCAGGATTTGGAATTACCATCCCGCCAACGCCTTCAACTCGAAAGCCAGATCCTGCATCTCGACGGGCGCCAGGAGGCCGTATTCGGTGATGATGCCCGAGAGCAGCTTGCCCGGCGTCACGTCGAAGAGCGGGCTGAAGACTTCCAGCGGGGCCGGGCCGCTGTAGAGCGCATCCGGGCCGGCGTCTTCGAGGCGCGGCGCGTCGTCGGTGCTGACTTTGTCGGAGGCAGTGGCGACGTAGAAAGGAATGTGGTGCGGCTTCGCAGCCAGGGCCGCCAGATGCGTGCCCACTTTGTTGATCACCCGGCCCGACGGCAGCACGGTGTCGGCCCCGACGAGGGCGACGTCTACCAGTTCGCGTTCGAAAACCTGGGGCAAGGCCGTGTCGGGCACGAGCAGGACGTTGGCGCCGGCGCGCGACAATTCTTCGGCCACGGCGATGCCCTCGCCGCCGGGCTGCGAGGCGGCTATGACGATCAGCGACGGCGACGGCTCGGCCTGCCGGATGGCGTCGAGCACGGTGCCGGAGCGCGACAGCGTGAAGACGCGGCGCCCCGCGACGTAGCCGGCGGCGCGCTGCGCGGTGAGTTCGTCGGCAGTGATAGCTCGCTCAAGCCCTGCCATGGCCTCATGTTCGACGGCGACGGCGGAGGGCTCGACGCTCGCGGCGTGCATGGCCCGGTTGATGCGGTTGCGCAGCGCCGCCATCGAGGGACGCGCGTCGAGCAGGCGGCGGGCCAACGCGCACAGGTTGGCCCAATCGGTCTGCGGGTCTTCTTCTTGATCGATCATCCAGGCGGCCCGGTCGCGCAGCACTTCGAGCGCCCGATACGACAGCGCCGCCGAGCCGCTCGCGCGGTCAGCCTTGATGGTATCGACGGAGGGTGCGACGCGGGCGTAGGAAGTCCAGAGTTTCGGCACAGTGTCGCGGTGGAGGATGCCGGGCGGCGGCACCCAGGCAGCCTCGGTGGTCTCCCAGTCGAGACGCAGGTCGCGGCTCCGGCAGTCGAAGAGGAACGGATGGACGATCCAGCGGGTGCCGAGTGCTGCATCGTCAACAGCAAACGGCTCGCCGCGCCGCACCAACCGGACGGCCCGGCCCAGCCCCGTCTCTTCGGCAATCTCTCGACGCGCCGTCTCTTCGGGCGTCCCTTCGACGTACCCGCTCACCGCGCCCCACTTGCCCTGGTACGACCCGACCTGATCGCTCCGCCGTAGCAGCAATACGTCGCCCCGGTGGCGCAAGAAGCAGGTGACGACGTTTTTTTCTTGGAAATCGGGCATAGTTTGGTCACTGGTCATTACGCTCGCTTCGCTCGCTGTCATTGGTCACTGGTGAAGAAAAACTAGTGACCAGTGACCAATGACTAGTGACCGACGCTGACGTTCCTACACTGTGAAACACTCAGAGATGCCCCAAACGTTTCCAGCCCGCCTACCCCGTCGCCGCATCAATCCGGCGCACTTCGTCGTCGGAGAGCGTCACGTCGATGGCGGCCAGCAAATCCTCGGTGTTATCGAGGCGGCTGGAACCGGGGATGGGTAGGATGCACGACGACCGCGCCATCAGCCAGGCAATCACCAGCCGCTGCGGCGAGATGCCTTTCTCCCGCGCCAACGTCGCCAGGCCGTCGATCTGATGGAGACTTTTGGCGCGACTGCGCCCGCCGAGCGGACTCCAGGGCAGAAACGTCAGCCCCTCCCGCTCGCAGTATTCGAGCACACCGTTGTGCTCAGGCCGCCGATGCCACGGGCTGTACTGATTCTGCACCGACACCACCTCGACCACCGCCCGCGCCCGCTCGATCTCCTCAACCCGATAATTCGACACGCCCACGTACTCGATCACCCCCTCTTGCACCGCCTCGCGAACCGGCGCCATCGATTCTTCTACGGTGTAGTTAGAATCGATGGCGTGATGCTGCCACAGTGTAATCGGGCGGTCTCCGCCGAGGGCGGCGTGGCTCTCGCGGATGGTCTGCCGGAGGTGATCCGGGTTGCCGTTGCTCGTCCACCTGCCGCCGGGACGCATGCACCCGCCTTTGGTGGCCACGACCACGCGGCTCGCATCGCCGGGGTAGGTGGCGAGGGCGTTGCGAAGAAAGTGTTCGTTGTGATGCTTGTCGTCTTCGTCGCGGCAATACGCATCGGCCGTGTCGATGAACGTGACGCCGAGGTCGAGAACGCGATAGATCACCTCGACGCCCTGCGCCTCCGGCGCCCTGTGCGCCAGCGAAAAATGCATCGCGCCGAAGCCGATAGCGGAGACTTCGAGGTCGGTATTGCCTAGAAATCTAGTCTTCATATCGCTATTCAAACAAACAGAATTCGTTCAAGGATTGCTATGATGATGGGAACAACAATTGTCGTAAATAAAGCAGCAAAGGCCTTTGTTTCGAAGGGCCATACACTCATCTCATGAAGCCATCGATGAATCATGTGTAGTTTATCAACTCGCTCAATGTTTTCATCAGAGGGCTCTTCCATTGCTCTATTCATAGCCACCTCCAGATGCTGGGCAAATCTCTTGAGCTTGTGTCGCTTCACGTTCACCATCAATCCGTGCAACTTAAATTGTGGAAGCAGGAATATCGCTAATACGAAGCACCATATAACAAAAGCGATAACTGCAAAATAGTCCGATACCTTGTTTCCAAACCAGGGTTCTTCAGCCTGAAAAAAATTCGTCATGTAGAGCAAGGTTGCGGTCAAAGAAACACCTATAGTAAAAAAGGCTATCACAAGGAATTGGATAAAAAAGAAGAGGAAACCCAGCATTCCCCAGAAAAGCCACAACCTTTTCATCCAATTCTGATTTGCGATTTTCTCTTGCCAGGGATGTACTAACTGCAAGGGGGATTTTGACATCCCCTTTTCAGAGCGCAGCAACTGATCGATCTCCTGCTCTTGAACGTCTCCTGCCTTCATCGCTAGACACAGCGTTGGATGACTATCGTCTGGACATTCACGTTGGAGCTAGAAAATACAGAAATTTAACGTTATTGTGCGACCTCTTGTAACGACGACATAGACGGGCGCGACGGAAAAAGATCGGTGAAATAAAAAGACCCGAAGGATTTCAAAAACCCTTCGGGTCTACTAAAAAGTAATTTCCAGACCTCGTCTAAAAACTAGATGTCAACCGATCTTTTCTTCAAGAAAAACACCCCTTCACTCATGCTCGTCACGACGATTACGCCGCTCTCGAAATACGGGTAGTTGCTCCACGAACCGGCAAAACCCGGCGCGTTTTCGCCGTAAGGCACCGTATCGAAATGCGCGACTTCGACAGGGTTGGAAACGTCGCTGATGTCGTAGATGCGAAGGCCGCTGACGTAGTTCGACTGATACATCAGGTTGCCCCGGATGTAAAGGTTGTGATCGCTGGAATTGCCTTCCGAATAGAACTCTTTGATCATCTGCGGGTCGTCGAGGTCGGTCACGTCCCAGACGAGCGTGCGCGTGCCGTCGACCTTGCCCTGGAGTTCGTCGAGTTCGTCATTCATGAAGAAGTAGCGGTGATCATCCGTCAACCAGCCCTGGTGCGAGTAGCCCACGTTGGGATACGTTGCCCGCGACAGAGCGATGGTGTTGTCTTTGTCGGTGACGTCGGCCACGCTGAGGGCGGTTTCGTTGGCGCCGAAGCAGATTTCTTTACCCTGATGCTCAGTGTCCGGACCGTGGTAGGTGACACACTGCGCATCGTGCGAGTAGCCGGTCGAGGCGCGGCCCGTGGCAGGATCGGAGAAGCAGCCGGCGAAGACCGGGTTGGCCGGCTCGCGGATGTCGATCATGTGGAGGCCGCCGCCGCAGGTCTCGCCGCCGCCGCTGCTGCCGACGGTGTAGGCAAAGCCGGTGTCTTCGTTGATGACCACGTTATGCGCGCTGTGGATGCCGCTGTAATGCGCCGTCTCTTCGAACGTCACCGGCGGGTTTTCGACATCGCGCAGTTGGGTCAGATCGAAGACCTGCATGCCGTGCTCGCCGGCGCCGTCGGCCACGATGAAAGCGTGATCTTTGTAGACCTTGATGTCGCGCCAGGTGCTGCTGTTGGCGCCTTCCGTCAAAGGCAGATCGCCGAGGAAAATCGGATTGTGCGGGTTGCTCATGTCGATGAACGAGGCGCCGTCTACGCGGCCCACGAGCGCGTATTCTTTGCCCGTCTCGGGATCGGTCCAACCCCAGACGTCGTTGGTGCGCACGCCCCGATCTCCGCCGATATCCTTGACCGAAAGGAACGAAACCAGATCCACGTCGCTGCACTCGAACAGGTCGGCGGCGCCGTCGGTGCAATCCACCTGCTCGCCGGTGATCGAGGCAAAGCCTGCCTTTTCATTCAACACAGTGATCTTTTCGACCCATTCGTTGGAGACGTCGTCGCGTTCGAAGATGATAGCGGTTCCGGTGCCATAGTCAGCGCCGGGGGCACCGGCAACGGCGAGGTTGCTGTTGACGGCCAGCGTGCCGGCAAAGAAATCGCCCCGTTGTAGTTCATAGGCAGCCAGCTTCTTTGTCTCGGCCCATGAATCGGCTTCGGGCTTGTAGACATACACCGCTCCCTGCATGCCAGAGGCCCCCGGCGATCCCACCCACACTTCGTCACCGCCCAGGGCAATGGATGAGCCCAATCGACCCTGGTCGCCGTCGGAGGGTACGAGCCGCGCCTGTTGCGCCCAGGTCTTAGACGCCGCATCGTAGCGATAGGCATAGACCGCGCCCAGGTTGCCGCCATGACGCGGTGCTCCTACGAACGCCCTATCACCCTTCAATCCTAACGCCGAGCCGAACTGATGGCCGGTCTTCAGGCTATCAGCCTTGAGCATGCCGTCTTCGATCCAGGCATCCTTCGCAGCGTCGTAGTGAAAGGCAAAAACGGCACCCATGCCCTCGTTGTAAGGCGGTGCCCCGATCAAGGCTTTGTCGCCATCGACGGCCAGCGCCAGGCCGAAGTAGCCGTTCGGCTCGATGCCGGTGCCGGTGAGCTTCGAATGATAGCTCCAGGCGCCTGTGTCTACGTTGCGCCGGTAGACGTACACCGCGCCCGAACTCTCGTTATGCCCGAGGCTGGAGGCGAAAACAAAGTCGCCGCTGATAGCCAGAACTCGCCCGTGGTGGTCGCCGTCGTCGGCATCGTCGGTAGAAAAGCGAGCGGTCTCGGTCCAGACGCCGTCGTTGTTTTTTTCGAAGAAATAGACGCCGCCCAGCGTGCCTCCTCGCTTGGTCGCGCCTACCACGAGCGTCTTGCCGTCGGTAGCCAGGGCTCGTCCGAAGCGGTCATCCCAGTCGGGATCGGCGTCGGAGGCAGACAGTTGGGCGTGCTCGCTCCATTGGCCGCTGGCTTCGTCTCGGTGATAGACAAAGACGGTGCCGGCGCTCACGGTGTTGGTGGCTTCACTGACGAAGACCTCGTCGTTGCCAATGGCAACTGCCCCGCCGAACTGGCTCTGCTGGGCCAGCCCCGGCACCACGCCTCCGAGCAGCAAAACGGTGAAGAGAAGAAGATAACCCGGTTTGTTCATGATACGTTGTCAGGTTGACGTAAGGCAGCAATGCGTTACGTGGTCTCTGGGGTGAATGCCAGGCCGTCTTGATCCAGCGCGCCGAAGCGCACTCATAAATCTCATGACTACGCCCTAATTAAACCGAAATAAGTCTTGCCCGGTTGGGCGGACTGTCATGGGTCATGACTCATGACGGCCCTGAAACAGCAAAGCGAGCAGGACTTATTTCGATGTCATTAGTAACAGGCGCATAGCCCCGTACTAAAACCCTGGGACGTTCTGGAAATAACCACTAACCTGGCGCGAGGAGACATATCGTAGCGCGTCTCTAGACGGAAAACGACGCCGGAAGATGCACTGAAAAAGCATAAGTGCTATTTTTTTACCCTCCCCTGTGATCTGCGCGATCAACTATTTCGCTCATCGCCCACCGCGCGATTCCCTCTTCGAAGGAGGACAGCGGCCAGCAAACGAATGTGCAGCAGGCCGCAGGGGGATGTTCATGCGGCCTGTTAAGAGGTTTTCAACAAGCCGCCCGAACATCCCCCGCCCCTCCTTCGTCGGGGCACCCCCTTCAAAGGAGGACTTTTCGGAAGCGCCTGTACCGAAATCAGTCGTTCTCGATCATCAAAGGACCGGTCACCTCACGGCATCATCAGGAAAAAAGCTCAATAAGTCCGGAGAATGCGGATTAAACTCCAAGAAAAAAACCCTCTTTTTTGCCCAAAAAGACCGTTTTCTTCGAATCTAAAAATTTTTTTTTGAGAGGAGGTTATATTTCGCCGCTTTTTGTGTCTATATAAGTGCATATCTAACACAAAAGGCCCCAGGTCGGCACCCTGTGGGCCTATGATGGTGGGGTAGCCGGTGCAACTTGGCCCAGAAGGCGAGGTTGCACCGGCTCATTTTTGGGGGAATTGATCCATCTAAAATTCCAACAGCATCAGAGGCTAGACTTCGCGTGGTTATGTGTCTATATCTATAATTTTTTTGAGAAGGGAGGTTATATTTTCGATCAAAATGTGTCTATAGGGGCAAGGGTATTCCACACTCATTCCTGAAAGAACCATGATGAACGTTTTCCTTCAATCCTTGCACCTGGAGGCCGATCACCTCGCCTACTGGCTCGACGAAGCCCTGCACAACCCCATCGTCAGCCAGGACGAATTCTTCAGTAAGGTGAACCGCTACTCGAACGTATTGCGCCAGATCAAACGACTTCGGGATGCGCAGATGGCTTCGCCCGGTAAAGCGTAACTACAACTACGCGGTACGACGCGCTCGTATCGACCCGCTGCTAGAAGCCGACGATACCGCTGCCGTATGTGGCGCTCGTGCCGATGTCATCGGCTTCCGTACCGGCGATAGCTACACAAATCCTATTTTCCGTGTTAGAATTGAAAGCGTTGATATAGATCAGCGGTGTGCTCTGCGACGGCACGTAAGGCGTGTCGCAGCCCGTAGCCAGCGTCGCCTCAAGCCGGTAATCGCCTTCGAGGCTGAAGTAGACCCCGCCGCTATTGGGATATCCTATTTTATCAAAGGTTACCTGGGCCAGCGTTTCGTTGTCGAGACGCCCGCCGGCCATACCGGGCTTAATGGCCCAGGCTTGCACGTCGGAAGCGATGCGCAGGGCTTCGTTGACCATGGCGTCGGCGTTGGCCTTGGCCTGGTTGCGGGAAAAAGCATAAATGCCGACGATAACGGCCAGCCCCACGATGATGGCACCGAGGACGAGAAGAAGCAATTGTTGTTGGCCCATAGCACTCCTGGGTTGAGGAGATTAGCGAGGCGAGATCTCGATGTAGCGTAAACAAACGGCCACGCTGATTCCCAAAAAGCCTCTGCCGGATGTTTCATGCCTGTGTATGAAGAACGCCAGAGACAAAAATTCGTCCAATTTGCCCGCTTCGGCGTCGTGCCGGCGCACTCAAACATCCTAAAAAACAAGTTACCTTCTGAAATCGGCTGAAAAAGAATATTATTAACTAAAATCCAAAATCCGAAAAGTCATGGCGAACCCTGAGCATGTGAGCCTTGTAAAGCGAGGCGCCAAAACGTGGAATACGTGGCGGGCAGCGCATCCCGACGCAGAGCCCGATTTTCGCTGGGCCAACTTCAGCCTGGCCAACCTCCGGGGCACCGACCTCAGCCACGCTAAACTCGACCGCGCTAATCTCAGCGGCGCGATGCTCAGCCAGTCGAACCTCCACGCGGCCAGCCTCCGCGAGACCAGCCTCGGCGAGGCCAACCTCAGCAGCGCCCGCCTCGACGAAGCCAACCTCAAACGCGCCGATCTCAGCCGGGCTACCCTCAGCCGGGCCTCGCTCCAGGGCGCCGACCTCAGCCACGCCAACCTCAGCCGAACCGACCTCTTCGAAGCCCGGCTCAACCGGGCTACGTTCAGCGAGGCGTTTCTCTACCAGACGGCGTTCGGCAACACCCGGCTGGCCGGGGCTATCGGCCTGGAGACGTGCCGCCACCTGGGGCCTTCTCTCCTCGACCGGCCCACGCTGGCGCAGCATCCGTACCTGCCGGAGGCCTTTTTGCGAGGCTGCGGGTTGCAGGCCTGGGAGATCGAAGCCGCCAAGCTGCACGACCCGTCGCTGACATCCCCACAAATTACTGACATCGCCGGGCGTATACATCGCATACGCGCCGAGCATCCGCTGCAACGCCATAACCTTTTCCTGTCCTACAGCTACGCCGACGCCGCCTTCGTCGAACACCTCGAACGGCACCTCAATGCGCGCCACATCCTCTACTGGCACGACGTCCACGACGCCCCCTTCGGACGCCCGGACAACATCGTCATCCGCGCGATGCGGCAAAACCCGACCGTGCTGCTCATCCTCTCCGAACACTCGATAGACCGCAACTGGGTGACGTACGAAATCGATCAGGCGCACAAACTAGAGCAAACCTTGCGGCGCAACGCCCTGTGCCTGATCACCCTCGACGAAACCCCGCAGCCGGATAGCTGGCCGGAGACGTTGATCGATCACACGACGCAGCACCCGCCCCTCGACTTCTCGAACTGGCACGACGCGGAGGCTTTCGAACCCACCTTTGCGCGTTTGATAGACCGCCTGGGGTTGTTTTCGGAATGAAATTCGAGTGGCCATTCGCCATTCCCTGTCCCCACTGGCTCTTCCCAGTCTGCGAATTTTAACGACGCGTGAGCCTCTTGCCGCAGAAAATCTGTAATGCAGGAGCAGGGTATGTTTTTTGTGATGAGTGATGCGGCGGTCTTCCGTCCGCCATCCGGGCCTCGTCACCCATCAGGTATTCAATGAGCCAACATCATGACAACGCACACCGGGCGCACGCCTCAGCACGAGCTTTCGTACCTGCCGCTTTCGTTAGAAGCAGAGCGGTTGGCGCTTCAAATCGAGCAAGCCTTACACGATCCCTCGGCCACGGAGGATGTATTTTTTCAAGCGCTCGACCGCTATTCCACCGTGTTGACCTCGCTCGCCCGGCAACGCGAAACGCCCGTCCCGGTCAAACATTGATCATAAAACGAGCGCCATCAACACATCCATGACGTTGGTATGCGTCGGGCCGGGTTTGAGGAGACCGCTGGTTTGTTCGAAGAACGCATAGGCGTCGTTATCGGCGAGATAGGCGGCAGGGTCGAGGCCGCGTGCGCGGGCGTGCGGTGCGGTTTGAGGAGTGGCCCAGGCGCCGGCTGCGTCGGTGGGTCCGTCGATGCCGTCGGTGCCGCCGCTGAGCACGACGACGCTACGGCTTTGACCTTCGAGGGCCAGGGCAGCGGCCAACGCTACTTCCTGATTACGTCCCCCCCGGCCCGTGCCGGTGACGGTGACGGTGGTTTCGCCGCCCCAGAGCAAGCACACAGGCCGGTCTGCCTCTACAGTCAGCGCTTCGCGCGCCAGCGCACGGCCTACCTCGCGTGCTTCGCCGGTGAGATCGCGGGCGACGATGCTCGCTGCGTAGCCGCGTTGCCGGGCCACCGCGCGGGCCGCCGCTAAAGCGGTCTGATTGGTTCCCAGGAGCACGGTCTGGGCCTGCTCGAAGCACTGCGCCCCCGGCTTCGGCGTCTCGGCGATGAGACCCTGCGCGCCGCGCTCAAGATGACGCCGAACCGGCGCAGGAATCTCTTCCCACAGATCGAAATCGCGCAAGATCGCGACGGCCTCGTCGTAGGTCGAGCCGTCGGGCACTGCCGGGCCGCTGGCGATGACGGAAAGGTCGTCGCCGACGACGTCCGAGACCGCCAGCGCCAGCACCGTCGCCGGAGCCGCCGCGACTGCCAGCCGCCCCCCCTTGATGCGCGAGAGATGTTTGCGTACGGTGTTGATCTGGTGGATGTCGGCGCCGCTGCGAAGCAGCAGCCGCGAGACGACCTGCATATCGTCGAGCGTGATATTTTCCTCCGGCGCCGGCCATAACGCCGAGCCGCCGCCTGAAATCAAGACGAGCACGAGATCGTCTTCGCCGCACGAGGAGGCCAGCCCCAGCACCCGCGCAGCAGCTTCGACTCCGGCCCGGTCGGGCACCGGATGCCCGGCTTCGACCACCGCTATCGCATCAGGCGCTCGCTGCGACGCCGGCCGCGTAGCCCGGTACCCATGCGGCACCACCACCAGCCCCTCGTCTACATGCCGGCCCCATCGCGCTTCAAACGCGCCCGCCATCGCCATCGACGCCTTGCCCGTGCCCACGACGCACACCCGCCGATACGCCGCCAGGGGCCGGTCGAGCCACGTCCCCAACTCTACATCCGTAAAAAGCCGGTCAGCCTGGACGCTGCGCACGGCGGCGTGGTAAAAGGCTTGCGCGTCTTCGATCAGGGTGTTCATAGGATGTTTTAGTGTTTTGGTGTTTCAATGTTTTAGTTTTTCAGATTATCTCACGCATCGAGAGTGTTCTTTGAATATCGATTACAGAATGTCGATTGCTGAATTTCGAATGTACTGTCAGATCCTTCAACACTCATCAATCCCTGTTCGATATTCTACATTCAAAAAACTCATCAATCAAAACGACCAACTCCAAAAAGAACTAAAACACCATAACACCATAACACTAAAACACCAAAATCCCCCATCACCCTCTTGCTCAACCGAAATCCACTCATTCCGGCGTTTTTTTTGTCGATGGCGTTGCTGCTGCCTGCCAGGGCGGAGGGGCAGCCGTCTCGCGCGGCGGCGAAGTTTTCGGGCGATCCGGCAGCCTTCGCCACGCCTTATGCCGACACCCTGCGCGCGCTCACCGTCTTCGTCATGTTTCGCGACGACGACGAGCCCGACGGGCCGGCCCTCAATTACCGGGAGTGGCCGCTCTTCGACGACCCGACGACCCTCCCGTCCTTCGCCCCTCACCTGCTGGCTGCCACGCCGTCGCCGCCGTTTCCGGATAGCTCGCTGACGCACTATTTTCACCAGCAATCGCAGGGCCGTTTTGTGCTCTACGGCGATGTCTACGGAGAGGTGATGATCAGCCAAAAACCCGAAGCCGCCTACCACAAGCCCCAGGGCGGCTACGGCCACCTGACGGCGGAAATCCTGGACCGCCTCGACGCCGGAGGCTTCGACTTCAGCCGCTACGACCACAACCGCGACGGCCAGTTCGATTACCTCTTCCTGATCATCCGACGCGATTCAAAACGCGACGACAAGACCTTCACCTACACCGGCATCTCGTGCCTCGACGCGTTGTGCGGCGGCGGCATCACGGCGGGCCGGCCCTCCCGCGCGTTGGTCTACGACGGCGTGCGCGTAGACTGGCGCCGCTCGGGGTCGATCATCATGCATCGCACGCCGGGCAACATCATCCCCCAGATCTATCACGTCCGCATGATGGCCCACGAACTCGGCCACGTCCTCTGGGGCGCGTTCTTCAACCACATCCCCCCCATCGCCGATAACGATGTGCCTGAGCAGAGCAATCGGAGACGCGCCTCCAACACCATCGGCTACGTGCTGATGGCCGGCGCCGGCGGCGCATACGACGCCCGAGGCGACGAGACCCTCTCGGCCTTCGAACGCGATTTGCTCGGCTGGATCGACTGCCCTGTGCTGACCGCCTCGCAAGACGATACCCGCCTCGCAGACCTCTTCACCACGTCCGATTGCAAAAAAATCGTCCTCAGCGGCGACGGCGGCGGGCGCGTCCTCTACCTGACCAATCGCCAGCGGCTCGGCCCGTTCGACCGGAGGCGGCGCGGCGGGCGGGACGGGCAGTTCGAGATGGGCTTGCTGCGCGCCTCCGGCCTGCTCGTCATGCTGGCCGACGGCGTCCGCCTCGACATCCTCCCTGCCGACAACACCCTCGACCTCGCCGCCCACGACGCTGCCTACGACGGCGACCTCTTCGATCCCGAAACCATCGCTCAGTTGACGCCCTGGACCCGGCCCAACACCAGCGGCTACACCCGCTATCCGGACGGCTTCGCGCTGAGCTGGCAAGCCCTCGACCGGATCCGCTACACCGGCTCCCCCAGCGGCGAGATCGCATTCGATTACGTCGAAGATTTCCGCCAACGCCCGGTGATCCGCGAAGACGCGTGGATGGGCGACGAGACGCGCGGCACCACGTTCACCGCCCCCCTCGTCGTCACCGCCGGCAGCACCCTCAACCTGGGCACGACGCTGTCGGTGGCGGAGAGGCTGCGCGTAGAATCGGGCTCAACCGTGATCGTCGGGGCGGGCGCCGAGGTCACTCTGCTGCCGGGCAGCGTGGTGGATCTGGCTGCCGGCGCGCGCCTCCTCGTCGAAGGTCGCCTCCGGCTCGACGGCCTGCTCAAACACAACCCCGGCGCCGTGTTCACAACACGCGGAGGCGGAACCATCTCGGTTTCAGCGGGGCGTTGATCCCTGGCACCACGTCAAAGAGGCTGTTGGGGGGTAGTGTTTTAGTGTTTGAGTGCTTGAGTTAATCACCCTAAAACACCATAACACCATAACACTATAACACCCTCTCGCTACCGCCCCCGCCCACCGAGACGAATGGAAAGAAGATCTCATACAACGCGACGTAGCCCTGCCTGCTGCCGATGCTGCGGACCGTCGGCGCAAAAAACAGCCGCGTGCCGTTCGGATCGTATCGAACATATTTGCCGCTTTCTATCACCCCTTTGAGCAGCTCGATGGCCTTGATCCGGTCACGGGGAAGCGTCATCTCCACGCCCGAAACCGTGCGGAATTGAACCGAATCGTCTGTCTCTTCGAGGTGCCCTACTGATCAACGAAAAGGGCCACCCGCGTCCGGCAGGTGGCCCTTTGAAAGGTGCGGTGCGATCATCTCAATTAATTCATGTCGACGCCTACCGTGCCCCTGCCGAAGGTGCCATTGACATGCACGAGGGCTCTGGTTTGCTGCCCGCCGGTGATGAAAGTTCCATTGACGTGCACGAGGGCTGAGGTATGCCGCCGGGTCGAGGCACAGACACCCATCTGGTACTGCCGGGATTCATCGGCGAAGAAGACAGCCTCGGATTCTTTCGGGCAATCGAGCGAAAGCCTGGAGTCTTCGATGAGGGTGAGCGCGATCTCGCCACGCGACGTTTTCACCATGGGGCTTTTCAAAACGAAGAGGGAGTCATCCTCGGTAGTCGCCACCTCGATGGTGAAGACCTCGCCTCCCGGCATGGTGTGGACGGCGCTGACGCCCACCGGGAGGGGGGCGTCGAAATCGTCTTTCACGGTGCCGCTAATACTGCCTCGGCTGGCCTGAGCATGAGCGGTGACGGCGAGAAGAAGCAGGGTGAGGATGCAGAGTGTATGTTTCATGGTTGGTTTCCCGTTGGGTTGGTTGGGGGTAACACTCAGGAAAGCGCAACGTTCGAGATGAAAAGAACATCGACCGGCAGAAAAAAACAAGCGGAGAGCCTGTTTGCACCGCTGGCATCCTCGTGCTACTTTGAAATGGAGCGCTACCCCCGGTGCCTGCATGCTCGTTCGGCGCTAAAAGGAGTCCTCTTACAAATAATGGAACGCAGCATTATGCATCCTGACGCTCCGAGCGAGCAGCCGATAAGTCGCAAGAAAAAGCGTCTCTTTACGGTGCTGCTGGTGCTGCTGAACCTGTTTGTTTTTACAGCCCTCTACCTCGGCAGCATCGTATGGCGGTGCACAGCGCGCGCCGGCCAACACATCCGCTGGACGGGCAATCCCTACCACCTGGACAAGAACTATGGATATTTTCCCCGCTCCCATGAACTGGCGTACCATTCCCTCAAATATGGAGAACCCATCCCCGTGATCTTCGACGAGAACGGGTTTCGGATTCCACCCGGAGCAACAACCGGAGACGACGAATCGCCCGCGTCGCACATTTTATTTCTGGGCGGCTCGTTCACGCATGGCTATGGGGTGCCGGCGGAAAAAACCTTTGCCCATCTAACAGCTACCGCGCTCGATGCGTCGGCTATGAATGCCGGGGCATCCGGTTGGGGGTTATCGCAAATGGTCCTGCGCGCGCGTGACGTTATCCCAAGGCTTAAACCGGATCTTGTCGTCGTGCAATATTCTGCCTGGTTACCGGAGAGGTCCTTGAATTTCTACCGTCCTTCGCGCCGGGGTAAATCGCCGGCGCCGTATTTTTACGAGGCGGAAGGCGGCATGGCTATCCATCAGCCGGTGTTTGAGTCGATCAACTTCACCTTGCCTTTTGCAGCATACAGCCAGAAAGATTTCCTTTCTTATCTCTGGCACGTAGGCATTCCTCTTTATATACACGACGATTTTCTGGTACTACGGACGGCCCTCAAGCGCGGGTTGGGCCTGCTGCCGCCCCCCGTCTCATCCCGGCAGAAAGCGGTAGATTTTGCCTACCAGGAGATCCTGGATCTGTGCCATGCCCACGACGCCCGGATGCTGATCCTCGTGATACCAGCCGGTACCCAGGACGACCCTAAGGATCGATTAGAGGCTTTTTCCGGGCGTATCGTTCACACGATGGACCCTCTCAAAAGACGATTACCGCAACCCACTGAGCAGGCGTGGGCCAGGGAGTACAGAATCTGGCGCGGCAATCCGCCTGAACTCGTGGACGGTCATCCGAGCATACGGATGCACGCGGTGATTGCCGAACGGTTAATTGAGGCTATCCGAGCGCTCGACGTCAACAATGAATCGACCACAGAGTGAGCAGCCATGCGCACGAACAGATGGGCACGACGTGTGCAGAAATGGCGCGGCGGCGGGCCGATTGAAGACGATCTTGCCCCCTACCGGCTGCTCCTCGAAGCAGTCAATCGCGCGGGCGAACGCCTCACCGGGGTCACGGACGGGCGGCTTCGAGAGATCACCCTCTCGCTGAAAACACGGGCGCAGAAAGGCGTCGCGCTGGATGAGTTGCTCGTGGAAAGCTTCGCTGTGGTTCGGGAGGCGGCGGCGCGGATGCTGGCAATGCGGCCTTTCGACGTGCAGGTGATGGCAGGCGCGGCGCTGCACCGGGGCAAACTCGTCGAGATGCAGACAGGCGAGGGCAAGACGCTGGCCGCTGTGCTGCCGGCCTGCCTCAATGCGCTGACGGGCCGGGGCGTACACATCCTCACGTTCAACGACTACCTGGCCCGCCGCGATGCCGCCTGGATGGGGCCGGTCTATCAGTTTTTGGGATTGACCGTGGGGGCCGTCCAGGAAGGCATGAGCGTCCCGGATAGGCGGGTAGCCTACGAGGCGGACGTCACCTACGCCACGGCCAAAGAGGCGGGGTTCGATTTCTTGCGCATGTATCTCTGCCGCGAGCCGGAGGCGCTGGTCCATCGCCCCTTCCACTACGCCATCGTAGACGAAGCCGACTCCATCCTCATCGACGAGGCGCGCGTGCCGCTGGTGATTGCGGGCGACCGGCCCACGTCGCAAACGAGCCTCTACCACATCGCCGAGGTGGTGGACAGCCTCGACGAAAACGCGGATTGGGAAACTGATGAAAACGAGCGCAACGTCCTTCTCACCGAGCAGGGCCTCGACCGGGTAGAGACCACGCTGGCCTGCGGAGAGCTGCACGACGCTGGCAACTACCTGCTCCTGACCGAGGTCAACCAGGCCCTCCACGCCCGCGTGCTGCTGCGGCGAGACGTCGATTACATCGTGCGCGGCGAACGCATCGAACTGGTGGATGAATTCACCGGGCGCGTGGTGGATGACCGGCGCTGGCCCGACGGCTTGCAGGCGGCGCTGGAGGCCAAGGAAAACCTGCCCATCCAACCGGGCGGGCGAATCCTCGGATCGATCACGTTGCAGCATTTTCTGGCGCACTATCCCCGGCTCAGCGGCATGACGGCCACGGCGCAAGCAGCGGCGGAAGAGGTGCAGGGTTTTTACAACCTCAAGGTCGTGCCCATTCCGCCCAACACGCCCTGCACCCGCGACGATCAGCCGGACGTCGTGTTTACGCATCCGGCGGCGAAGCACAAAGCGCTCGTCGCAGAAATCGCCCGCGAGCACGGGCGGGGGCGGCCGGTGTTGGTAGGCACCAGCAGCGTCGCGGAGTCGGAGGTGCTGGCCGGCGCGCTGCGCGAGGCGGGCATCGCCTGCCAGGTGCTCAATGCCAAAAACGACGAGGCCGAAGCTGAAATCATCGCCCAGGCCGGCGCCGGCGGCGCGGTGACCATCTCGACAAACATGGCAGGCCGGGGCACAGACATCCGGCTCGGCGGCGCTGACGAGGCTGAGCGTGAGCAGGTGGTGCGTCTCGGCGGGCTCTACGTCATCGGCACCAACCGCCACGAAAGCCGCCGCATCGACGATCAACTCCGGGGCCGCGCCGGGCGGCAGGGCGATCCGGGTGCCTCGCGCTTCTTCGTCAGCCTCGAAGACGACCTGATGATCCGCTTCGGCATCGACACGTTGATCCCCAAAAAATTCCGCCCACCTCCGCAGGACGACCCCATCGATCATCCCGTGATCCGTCGTGAGATTGAACGGTTGCAACGGATTGTGGAAGGGCAGAATTATGAGATCCGAAAGACCCTGTGGCGCTATTCGTCGTGGGTGGAGAAACAGCGCAAAACGTTGCACGAATGGCGGATGGAAGTGCTGACGGGCCGCGCGCCGCTGGAAGTCTGCGCCGCGCGCATGCCGGATCGTTATGCCAGAGCGCGTCAACGTTTCGGCGCCGATGTCGTCGAGCAGGCCGAGCGCGTCATCACGCTGCATCATATCGATGCATGTTGGGCCGAGCACCTGGCCTACATCGCCCACCTGCGCGAGGGGATTCATCTGGTGAGCCTCGGCGGGCGCGATCCGCTGCACGAGTTCTGCAAACAGATCGCCGAGCAGTTTCGCACCGTCCACCCAGCCATCGAGGAACGTGTGGCCGAGACGTTCGCGGCGGTGGAGATCACCGAAAACGGCATCGACCTGGACAAAGCCGGCCTGCGCGGCCCGTCTTCGACCTGGACGTACCTGATCAACGATCAGGCGATGAGTGATTTGCAGCAGATGCTGATGGGACCCGGCAGCATGGCTATTGGCGGCGCGGCGGCACTGGTGGCAGGGGTCTTTTTGTTTGGATGGGGCCTCTCGCGGTGGTTCAAGAAATGGCGAGAATGATCAAAAGGGACACTGGATTCTTCATGCATTTTCGCCACAAAGACACAAAGGCACGAAGTAGATTCACTTTGTAAAAAGAGGTCCCACCTCTTTTTACAATCATCCAAACAGGGAGCTTTATGAAACGGAGAGACTTTATCGCTGCTTCGGGCGCGATGGCCGCCTTGCCGTTGCAAGCCATGGCCGGCGTCGCCGAGACGTCGCAGGCTGACGACCGGCAGTTTTTCGAACTCATCGTGTACCACACCCACGTCGGCGCCCGGCGCAACCGCGTGGCCGATTTTTACCGCGATGTGGCGCTGCCGGCCTATCAGCGGTTGGGCATCGGCCCCGTCGGCGTGTTTACCGTGCTTTACGGCCCCACGCAGCCTTCGCTCTACGTGCTCGTGCCGCATCCGACTTTCGAATCTATCCTCACGACGCCGCAGCGGCTGCTCGACGATGACGACTACCGGCAAAACGGCGCTGATTTCCTGAATGCGTCGCTGGCCGATCCGGCCTACGTGCGCATGGAACGCCAACTCATGATCGCCTTTGCCGACATGCCGCGTCTGGAAGCGCCCACTGCGCTCATGGGCGGGCCGCGTATCTTCGAGTTGCGCATCTATGAAAGCCACAGCCGGAAAGCCGCGCAGAAGAAAATCGATATGTTTAACGAAGGCGGCGAGATCACGATCTTCCGGAAGACGGGCCTGCAACCGGTCTTTTTCGGGGAAACGCTCTTCGGCCCCGCCATGCCCAACCTGACCTACATGCTGGTCTTCGACAGCCTGGAATCGCGCGACAAGCACTGGGATCAGTTCCGCACCGACCCGGACTGGCTGACGCTGCGCGCAGATCCCATCTACAAGGATACCGTCTCGAACATCACCGATTTCATCCTCCGGCCTACTTCTTTTTCTCAGGTTTGAGAAAAAGAAGTAATGTGTTCTCGTTTTGGCCCATGACGCAACAATCTAGCCCCCATCAACAATTGCGAAAAGCCCTGGCGGCGTGGGTGTTTCCTGGCAACCGCAGATGGAGAGGAATAACTGCAACCGCAGATGGACACGGATGAACGCGGATGGACTTCAGATGTGGAATAGTGGATAGCTGAGGGTTGATCTTGGATGGTTAATCTTGGATGGTGGAAGGGAAAAGTCCCGCCATCCCCATCCATCCTCACCCATCCGCGTTAATCTGTGCCCATCTGCGGTTGCAATGAGTTGCACGGATGAAATAAACACCGCATCTTAGGGACCGACCGTACTTATCTCTCTGCGAACCTCCACCGTCCCGATGCCGCCCATTGAACCGACTGGCCTGATCACCGACCCGACGGCGTTGTTTGCGTTTCTGGCAGCGCTGTTGGGCCTCATCTTCTGGTTGAGCACCCTCAAGCCGCTCGAAAAATTCTTCGAGTATGTGCCGCCGGTCATCTGGGCCTATTTCCTGCCGATGTTTGCCACCACGTTCGGCGTCACGCCGGAGTGCGTCATCGTAGAGGGCGACCAGATCTGCCCGTCCACCTACACCTGGATGGGCCGGTATCTGCTGCCGATGTCGCTCTTTCTGTTGATGATCACGGTCGATCTGCCGGCCATCCTCCGGCTGGGAAAAATTGCCCTGTTGATGATGCTGGCCGGGACGCTGGGCATCGTCCTCGGCGCACCGATAGCCTACGGCGTCTTCAGCGGCCTCGGCCTGATCCCGGCAGATAACTGGATGGGCCTCGGCGCGCTCTCCGGAAGCTGGATCGGCGGGACGGCCAATCTGGTGGCCGTGCAGCAACACATCGAATCGACCACGATGGTCCCCGGCCCCGGCGGCGAAATGATCGAAGCCGTCGTAGACCTCGGCCCGATCATCGTCGTCGATACGGTGGTCGGGTACGGATGGATGGGGATTCTGATCTTTCTGAGCGCGGTGCGCAACCGCTACAACAAATGGGTCAAGGCAGACACCCGGTTCGTCGAGCGGCTCAACAAGCAACTTCTCGAACTCGACACCTCGCGCCGGCCCATCCAGATGGCGGATCTGGCGGTGATCATCGGCCTGGGCCTCATCGCCACGGTCATCGCGCGCGAGTTGGCCGGGATGATCCCGCCCATCCGGCTCGAAGAAGGAGGCCGTTCGCTCATCAGCACGACCACGTGGACCATCCTGATCGTCGTGACCGTCGGCCTGATGCTTTCGTTCACCCCGATGCGCAAGCTAGAGCGGCCCGGCGCCTCGCGCATCGGCTACGTGGCGCTCTACCTGCTGCTAACCTCCATCGGCGCCCAGGCCAACCTCGCCGCCGTGGTCGATGCGCCGTTTCTGTTGATGACCGGCGCGCTCTGGATTGCCATCCACGTGGGCATCCTCTTCCTGGCCGGCAAACTGCTCAAAGCACCGATGTTCTTCGTGGCGACGGGCAGCATGGCGAACGTCGGCGGGGCAGCCAGCGCGCCTGTCGTGGCGGAGGTCTATCTGCCCGGCATGGCGCCTGTAGGCCTGCTCATGGCCGTGGCCGGCTACGTCCTGGGCATCTACGCCGCCCTCGGCTGCGCCGAAATCCTCCGCTGGATGGCTACTTTGGGATGATTTTGGATTTTAGATTTTGGATTGTGGATTGGGAGATTTCTGATGCCCTTTTAGAAATCAAAAACGCCGCGACGGTCGAGACCGCTGCGGCGTTTTTGATTGAGATGAGGATTTCGAATGAGACCAATCCACAATCCAAAATCTAAAATCCAAAATCACCAGCCACCGTTACCGCCGGCTCTGAGACCGGCTCTGAGGCCGCCTCCCCTCCGCTTCGGTTGGTCATAAACCGGAACGTCAGCAAGGCGACGACCAGCAGCGTCAGGACACCGGCGATCAGCAGAGCAACGCGTAGTTTTTCGCGAGGCAGCTTGCGCGCCAGGATCAGGCTACCGATCAAGGCAATCACTAATCCCACCACGCCGTAGCCCAACGCGATGGCCGGGCCGGCCAGGCCGCTGCCTTCCGGCACGAAGAACGTCGCACCGATGAACGTGCCGGCGCAGAGGCCGAGGAAACTCACGAAAAGCACGAAGAAAAAGCCCGGTATCGCTTTCGAGGTCGCCATAGCGTTGGAAGAAGGGTGTGGTAGGGATTCTGCGAAAAGGATGTCAGACAGGTGTCCGGCACCTCGAAAGTGCCGGGCACCTTTGAGATTATCTGGCTTTGGAGGTCGAGAAATCAAAACCTTTCCGCGATCAGCGCCGTCGGCGAACCGATTTCGCTGACGAGTTCGCGGTTGAGAAAACCGTACCCGTTGTTGAAGTGCGAGGTGAAGAACTCGAACGACAGCGGCTCGAGTTCTTCCGCCGGTACCGGCAGCCCGAGCGAGTCGAACAGGCGCACGAAGCCGAGCTTATGCTCGTGCGTCAGGCCCACCACGGTAATACGGTTGACCGGCTTCGAGGGCTCGCGCGGGTCGGGGTTGTATAAAAAAGAATAGAACCGCAAGTAGCCATTGAGAAACTTGACTTCGTTAAAGGGAAGGCGCTGGTAGATACCGGTGACGAAATCTTCGCTGAATTCAACCGTGACCTGGGCGTTTTCTTCGGTATAGTACCCGTGCGTGAAGCACACCCGGAGCCACTGGCCCTGCGGCGGCGTGGGCGAGAACGGGTCTTCGATGGCCGCATGATAGGCGGCTCCCAGCTCGGAGATGTAAGCCACGGCGGCGTGGGCGTTCTCCGGCACATTGGCGGGGCGCCGCCCCAGGAGCCGTGCCGGCGCCCCGGCGTCGAGGACTAATTCCGGCTGTAAGGCAGGAGATCCCTTCAGCGCGCCGCCCCGTGAATACAGCAGGGTCGGAAGATCCTCCGGCGCAGGCAGCGACTCCCCCAGAAAGTCGTAGATGCGGACGAAGCCCAGGCGATCTCTTTCGTGCTCGATCACGGTCTGGCCGTCCTTGCTGCGCAGCCCCACGATGGCTACCTGGGTGTGCGGCTGCTCCTCTTCACCTCGCCGGCCTCTGTCTGCGCCCCGAACGTAATACCGGACCAGCCCGCGTTCGTCGTAGGTGCCGGTAGAGACAAAGGGTTCGCCCAGGAAGGGACCATCCTTCAACTCCCCAACGCGCTGGTAAACACTTTGCGTGCCGTTGGTAAGGTCTTGCACCCCCAACTCGCCGTCGTCGATCTGAAGCGTGACTCTGACGGCTTCTACTCTGGAGTGCGGAAGGCTCGTGTTTCCGGAATCTAGCCTGTAGTATTCCTGGAACCGACGGGTGATATAGTTTACGGCGTCGGTGGTGATCGTTACGCCCCGGGCGGGGGTGCTGGCGGCGGGTGCAGTGCGTTCAGACATAGCAGTACCTTCTCGATGATTTGTGTAAAAAACGACGATGCATATCTACCTGGCGAGGCAGGATCCGTTGAGCCGACGTGATGGGCCGCCGCAACGCATCGGGCCTAATAGCGTCTTTTTTGCAGAGAGTGGCTCACACCGGGGAGATTTTTTTTCAAATCATCTGATAAAATGGACCGGCAACGAGGGGTTGCAAATGATCAGCCAGGCGACTAGGTTGCATCGATAAGCCACGTAAATCGCGATGATTAGGGCGTTCTAAAAATCTCTTCCGTTTTCTCGTTCCCACGCTCCTGCGTGGGAATGCAGAACCGGACACTCCTGCGTCCGAGAATCATAGCAGGAGCGTCTGGAAGGGCGACGCAGGAGCGTCGCGGCTCTACACTCCCACGGAGGACCGTGGGAGCGAGCAAGGTCAGGAGGTTTTTTCCGGAAGCGTCCTTAGCGCCCTAAACATCCCTCTGCCGCCTGCCGTCTGCTTTCCCATGCCCCAGCCTGCCCACGACGTAACCCAACTGCTGCTCAAATGGCGCGACGGCGACGCGGACGCCTTCGAACAGTTGATGCCGTTGGTCTACGACGAACTCCGGCGGCTGGCGCATCATCACCTGTGGCACGAACGCCCCGGCCATACCTTCAATACCACCGACCTCGTCCACGAAGCCTACCTCAACCTCGCCGGGCAGGAACAGACGCCCTGGCAAAACCGCGCCCATTTCTTCGCCGTGGCCGCCCGCGCCATGCGGCACATCTTGATCGACTATGCCCGCCAGCGAAAACGGGCCAAACGCGGCGGCGGCCAGCCCAAGCTAACGCTCGACCGCGCACTGGTTTTTTCGGTCGATCAAATCGAAGAACTCATCACGCTCGATCAGGCGCTGACGCGGCTCGAAGCCGTCGATGCGCGGTTGTGCCGGGTGGTCGAATGCCGCTATTTCGGCGCCCTGACGATCGCCGAAACCGCCGAAGTGCTCGACACCTCCCCGGCCACGGTCAAACGCGACTGGAACATGGCCAAGGCCTGGCTCCGGCGGGAGTTGTTTAATGAAAGTTGATTTCATTTTGGATTTTGGATTGGCCTCATTCCTGAGAATCATCTCAATAGAAAAAGCCGCAGCGGTTCCGACCATCGCGGCTTTTTCGTTTATTAGAGAACGATGTCAACGAAACAATCCAAAATCCAAAATCCAAAATCTAAAATCACACCTGAGCCTATCAGAGTGAAAAAAACGCTATACGCTATAGCCCTCCCTCCGCCCCGACAGCGACGCTCCGATGAATACGCAACGCTGGCATGATTTGAAGGCGCTCTTCGACGAAGCGCTCGCGCGCCCGCCCGGCCAGCGCGCGGCGTTTCTCGAACAATCCTGCGACGACGACGAACTCCGCCGCGAGGCGTTGTCGTTGCTGGCTTTCTACGACGACGACCCGGATTTTCTGGAGCACCCCGTCCGCGTCGAGGCCTTGCGGGTGGTGGCTGAAGAGGCGACACCGGATCCGGCAGACAGGCCTATCGGCCCGTATCGCCTCGTGCGCGAGATCGGGCGCGGCGGCATGGGCGCGGTCTACCTCGCTGAACGCGCCGATGGGCAGTTCAGGCATCAGGTGGCCGTCAAGCTCGTCCGGCAGGGCGGGCCGAGGGAAGACCTGCTGCGTCGCCTGCGCCACGAGCGGCAGATTCTGGCCTCGCTGCAGCATCCCAACATCGCCCGGCTCTACGACGGCGGCGTCTCTGAAGACGGCGTGCCCTATCTGGTGATGGAATACGTCGAAGGCCTGCCCATCGATCGCTACTGCGACGATCATCAGCTTTCGACGACCGAGCGGCTGCGCCTCTTCCGGACGGTCTGCGCGGCGGTGCAGTACGCCCACCAGAACCTCGTCGTCCATCGCGATCTCAAGCCGTCGAACATCTTCGTGGCGGCGCCGGCTGCCGGGCTCTCTTCTGATGGTCGGAAGAGGGCCGAAGGCCGGGTGAAGCTGCTCGACTTCGGCATCGCCAAGCTGCTCGACGACGTCAATACCGCCGAGACGATCCCGATGACGCAGACCGGGATGCGCCCGATGACACCCGAATACGCCAGCCCCGAACAGGTGCGCGGCGAAGCGGTGACGACCGCCAGCGACGTCTACGCCCTCGGCATCATCCTCTACGAACTCCTGACCGGCCATCGCCCCTACGAAGTGCGCGGCCTGACGCCGAGCGCCGTCGAGCGGGTGATTTGCCAGCAGGATCCCCCACGCCCCAGCACCGCCGTGCTGCGCACCGTCGAGACAACCCGGACATCCGGCAACGGCCAGACGACGACACCGGAGATCGTCAGCGCAGCACGCAGCACGCAGCCCGAACGCCTCCGGCGACGCCTCGAAGGCGACCTCGACAACATCGTCTTGAAGGCGTTGCAGAAAGAGCCGGAGCGGCGCTACGAGTCGGTGGCGGCGTTGAGCGACGACGTGCGGCGGCATCTGGAGCAATTGCCGGTGGTCGCGCGCCCGGACACCGTCGGCTACCGGATTTCGAAGTTCGTGCGGCGGCATACGGTGGGGTTCGCCGCGACGGTTTTGGTGGTGATGGCGCTGCTGGGCGGGATCGTCGCGACGGTGTATCAGGCGCGGGTGGCTGCCGCCGAGCGCGACCGCGCCGAACATCGCTTCAACGACGTGCGCGTTCTGGCTAACAAGCTTTTGTTCGACCTGCATGATGCCATCCGCGAACTCCCCGGCGCCACCCCCGCCCGCCAGATGCTCGTCTCGAACGCCTTGATCTACCTCGACACCCTCCACCAGGCCACCGGCAACGATCCCTCGCTCCAGTCTGAACTGGCCGAAGCCTACGAACGCGTCGGCGAGATCCAGGGCGATCCGCACTTTCCCAACCTCGGCGACATGGCCGGCGCCACCGAGAGCTACCGCAAGATGCTGGCGCTGCGCGAAGATCTCTGGATGCGCGACACGACCGACGACGACGCCCAGCACACCCTTGCCACCAGCTACGGACGCCTCGCCGTGGTGCTCTCCTGGGGCGGCGACAACGACCAGGCCATCACCCTCAGCGAACGCGCCCTCGACCTCCTGGCGCCCCTGCAAGCACGCGCTCCGGACGACGATGCCCTCCGGCACGACGCAGGCCGCATCCGCAGCGAGTTGGGCTGGTGGCTGGTCTGGGCCGGGCGCCTTGACGAAGCCCTCGCCCATCTGGCCCAGGCCGAAACACTCCTCACGCCGCTGGCGCATCGCTATCCGGACAACGTGGATCTCCAGATCGACTTCTGGCGCGTCTTTAACTATCAGGTCGATGGCATGGCGTTCGGCGGCGTTCGGGAAGGCGCGCTGGCCTTGCTCGAAAACAAAGCCCTCCCCCATCTTCAGGCCGTCAGCCAGCGGTTCCCGTCGAACCCACGGGTGCGGGGCAACCTGCACACGTGTTACAATAAAATAGGCGCCGGGCATCAAAAATTCGGACGCCTCGACGAGGCCCTCGCAGCCTACCAGACAGCTTTCGAAATCATCGAAACCCTCGCCGCCGCCGACTCGACGGACCGGCGCCTGCTGGGTGCCGTGGCCAATTCGCACGAAGCCATCGGCAACACGCTGCTGCAGATGGAACGCACGGAGGATGCGACAGCGGCCCTCCAAACAGCCCAAGCTACCCGGCAAACGCTTTTCGATCAGGATCGCGAAAACGCTGAGGCGGGCAACAAACTCGCCCTCTCGCATCGAGCTTTGTGTAACCTCCACCTTGAAACCAATCGTTTAGCAGCAGCCCTCGATTATTGCAAACAAGCTGCGGCGCTCCATGAATCCCTCATAGAAAACGACCCCAAGAACGCCATCGGGCGGGATAATCTGGGCGTGACGTCCGCCTTTACAGCCCGCGTCCATCGTGCCCTGGCTCTTCGCATAGGACCCCAGGAGACACAGCAACATCACAGGCAGGAAGCACTGGCCTGGTACGACAAAAGCCTCGCCATCATCAATGCGTTGCAAGCCGAGGGCATCGATTGGGACTGGGCGATCCCGCCCGACACGCTCGTCGCCGAACGCGCGGCGCTGGCTGCGCGGTTTCCGTGAAGCCGATTGATGGAGCTTCAATACCGACGTGCCCGGCACTTCGAAAGTGCCGGGCACATGAACGATGCTCCCGGGCGCCGCCGTCCTACTTGACTACCTGCATCGCCTGCACGAGGTGGCCCCCAGGCGTCTCTAAACGGTAGAGATACGTCCCGCTTGGCAAAGAACCAGCCTCGAAACGCACCGCGTGCGTGCCCGCCTCACGCATACCATCGACCAGCACACGCACCTGACGGCCCAGCACGTCGTAGACCACCAACCGCACATAGCTCGCCGACGGCACCGTGAAGCGAATCGTCGTCTCCGGGTTGAACGGGTTGGGATAGTTCGCCGCCAGGGTGTAGCCCGAAGGCGCCTCATCGGCCAGCGTCTCCAGCACCGGCGCAACCCCACCGGCGGCAAGCCGCGCCCCGCCGCCGCCAAAGTCCAGCACCAACCGAGGCGCCAGGTCCGGAGTACCGCCCACGTCCGGGTGCTCTTTCGCGTAGAACCGCGCGTTGCCGCTGCCCGAAGTCTTCTTGAGCAGCCAACTGTCGGCGCCGGCCTGCACGTCCGCCGTCACGTCCCAGGTAGCCTCGCCCGTGGCCCCGTTGGTCATCAAGAACTGGTCGCTGGCTGTCGAGGCGAAGTTGCCGCCGTTCCAGGCCGGATTGACACAGTCGGCCTTCTGGTTTTCGATGGCCGTGTCGATGCCGCACTTCCAGGTCACGCCCGATCCGCTGCCGCGGGTCTTCTCGGAGTTGGGCAGGCCCATGCCCTTGCCGTCTCCCTCTTGCCAGGCTTCGAGCAGGCGGTGGGCATCGATGGTGCGTCCGCTGGAACCCCAGTTGCCGGGGTCGTTTTCGTCGTTGATAGTCAGGATGAGCGTGGCCGAGGTGACGGTCGAGACGTCGCCGACGCCGGAGAGGTCGAAGCCGGCGACGAGGCGTCGGTTTTCGCCGAGGTGGAGCAGGGGGTTGGCGCCTTCGTTGCGCTGTTTGGCCCCGGGCCGCAGGATCGCGTCTTTGGCAGAGGCCAGGGTAGTTTCCGAGCTGGTGACGGTTACGTCGAACTGTTGGCTGTCCGAGGCGATGTCGTCGTCTTCGTCGACGGTCACGGTCACGGTGTAGACGCCCGCCGCCGCGTAGGTGTGGGCCTGACTGGTTATGGGCCCGGCAGCGGCTTCGGTGAAGACCTCGTCCGGCGACGAATCGTCCCAGTCGACGGTGATCTGCCAGGGACTATCCGGGCCGGGATCGGTGAACGATCCGAGCGTGAACACGGTCGAAGTGCCGGCTGTGGCTGCTTGATTTGTCAGCCCCGATAGCACCGGGGCGACGTTGTTGACGGTGAGGTCGAACGTGGCCAGGGTGTTGCCCACCGTCGCGTCGGCCACCACCCCCGCTAACTGGGTGTCATCCGGGCCGTCGAGCGGTGCGGGGCTGGTCCACGTCCACGCTGTGTCGCCCTCGACGACCACCCCACCCCCGCCTATCACCACGATCATGCTCAGCAGGTCGCCGTGGGCGGCGTAGACCGTACCGGTGTTCACCGCCGCTGTGGGTCCTTCATTGATCACTATGGAGTTGTTATCGACTGTGAGGATCGGCAAAGCCGGCACGTCGAAGACATAGGCCGAGCCGGCCCCGGGGGCACCGTCGTTGTTCTGCGGCGCGCCGATGAGCGCCCGGCCCCCGTCGAGCGAGACCGCCGCGCCGAAGAAATCCTCGGTGTCCATGTCGCTGGCCGTCAGCCTCGGCGTAGTCGCCTCCGGTAACCACGACGAGACGCCGTCGAACTCGAAGACGTAGGCTGCGCCCTCATCGGCCCCCGGGGCCGTCTCGTCGTACGGCGCACCGATGAGCGCCACCGAGCCGCTGAGCGCCACCGAGGCGCCAAACCGGCTACCGGAGCCCCCCGGGGCGATCATGGCGTCTGTTTCGCTTACAATATCGGCCCAGCCGGTGCCGGGCCTGTCGAAGACATAGGCCTTGCCTGGACCAATGCCGGACTGAGTAGCGCCGACGAGAATGCGCGTGCCGCCGCCGTCGACCGAAATCGAGGAGCCATACTGGTCGCCGGCGCTCAGCGGCAGGGTTACGGGCAGGAGCGTGGTCGTCTGCGTCCAGGCGGGGCCTTCCCAGATGTAGACGGCCCCGTTTGAGGCAGGCGTCTGCGTGTCGTTGGATGCGCTGATGGCCACCGTGTTGCCGTCAATCGACACGGCGCGCCCGAAGCCGCCGGCGGAGGTGACCGTGCCGGGAGTCACGAGCGTCGTAGTTACGGGCGCTGACGGCACGGTGATGTCGATGATGTAGGCCCGGCCTTGCGGGAGTTCCGCCTGGGCCCCGACGACCGCGGTGGTGCCGCTAAGCGACACCGCCAGGCCGAAGAGGGAGAGTATCACAGGCGTCGGGGCGGTGATGATGTCCTCGGTGATCGTGCCGGCCCAGTCCAAAGGGGCCGCATCCGTGTCCTCGAAAATGTAGATCGCCCCGGTCTCCAGGCCGCCGGTGCTGTTGCGCGGCGCACCGATGACGGCGCGGCTACCATCCAGCGCTACCGAGAAGCCGAACCCGTCGTTGGTGGTGACGGTGCCGGCGGTAGGCGTCAGCGTGCGGATCTGGTTCCAAGTGGCGCCGTTGTAGCGAAAGATGTAGGCGCTTCCGGGGGTCGAGGAGTTATAGGGCGCACCGACGAGGGCGAAGTCGCCGTCGATGGAGACGGAGGTGCCGAGCTCGCCGCCGGCAGCGGGGACATCGGCGTTGAGTTTCTGGGTTTCGAGGAAGGAGGCCGCGAGGATCTTCATGAGCGCAGCATAGCGCTCATCGGGATCCGGGTCGGCGGTTTCGGCCACGGAAGGCCGGATCGAGAGGGTAGCTGCCAGCACGAGCATCAGCAGCACAGAGAGCCGACGGAGCAGGCCCGTTCGGCTGCTACAGGGGTAGGGAGACATAGGACACCTCCTGGTAAAGGATGAGTACGAGGAACGCGCTGGGGGTCGGGTCAGGCAAGAGTGGAAGAGAACAGGGCTTCAGGCGCTCCGGAGGGAGGGCAAACCGTTTTCTCCGGGCAACACGGCGGTGCGGTGCGCGGCTCGCAGACGGCAAGAGCGCACCGCACCGCCATACCTGTACGGATCACAGAGCGCAGGGCCCTGCGGCAGAGGGAACGGTTTGGGGGGATGGGGGCAGATGGGAAGGGCGATACAAATAGCAGCGTGGCTGCGGAACTATGCAGTGGTATACTGCCCGAGGCGACAGGCCAGTACAGCTGTGAGGGAATAGCCTGGCGTCCTCGATTTTTTGATAGAACGCAAGTATCAATACACCCTCCTCAGACAATTCGAATATAGTTAACGAGCGGCTAACGGGCCCTAACCCTTGTTAGGAGTCAATTAATTTAACAATTTCTTAACAATTACCCGCCGATGCAGCATCGCGAACAGGGCCTTTCCTGCTGTTGCCAGTTGAAAAAAGGGATATAGAATGATGAAACCTGGCGATTTCTTAACAAAACCTGTTTGATACAGCCGGGGCTCTATTGCCCGTAAAAAAGCGGATGCGCCGGAATCCAGCGCATCCGCTTTTTTGAGAAAGAACGGGTATTGGAGGTTATTTCATCAACAACATCTTCCGCGTGACGACCGTCGAACCGGCCTTCAGCCGGTAGAGATAGACGCCGCTGGGCAGACCGTTCGCGCGGAAGTCGGCGGTGTAGTTGCCTGCCGCCAGCGACTCATCGACCAGCACGGCCACCTCCTGCCCCAGCACGTTGTAAACGACGATTGAGACCGGCCCCAACTCGGCAACGCTGAAGGGAATTACGGTGTTCGGGTTGAAGGGATTGGGATAGTTCTGGTCGAGGACGAAGGCGTCGGGCACGGCGCCGTCGCGCGATTCGACGGCGACGGTGTTGGCGATCTCGGCTTCGCGTCCGAGCGCCCAGAGGATGGCGTTTTCGAACAGGATGACGCCGTCGTCCGTGGCATTGCGCGGCCCGTTTTCGTCCATGTAAAGCGCCACCCGCCGGGCCGGCGCGTTGCTGCCGTCTTCAAGCATGTCGCCGGTATCATAGGTGAAGATCGTGGCGCTGCCGCTCTCCGAGGTTGCCACGATGCTCGCGGCGTTGGTGGGCACGCCGAAGTTCATCTGGAAGTCGCTGTTCGCCACCGTAAACGTGCCGGACGCGCCGTTGGCAATGGGATGGCTTGCATCGGTGAGGATGAGTGCGCTCGCCGCGTTGGTGAGCCCGTAGTCGGTGTCTTGCACGCTCCCGGTCAACTGTAAGGGGTCGAAAAACTTGACTTCCCAGGTCAGCACCGGCACGGCGGTGGCAGACCAGTCTGCCGCCGTCACCGAGGGGTCGGCGGTGCCAGAGATGACGACGAGATCTTTGCCGTCGGCATCTTCCGTGGTGACGGCGTCGTCGCTGACGACCATCACGTCGAGATCCATCGAGGTCATCAAATCACGCGCCTTCGTATCGCCGTCGTTGAGGTTGCCCGCGTCGTCAACAACAAAGAGGATACCGCCGTCTTCACCGTTCCCCGGATCGTCGCCGCACGGGTTGGGACCGGTGACCGTCAGGAGGTCATACGACACGGACGCCCAGGTCTGGAACGCGAGGTCGAAGCCCAGCCCGGCAGAGTTACCCGACAAGGTGACAAACTGGATCGACGGCTCTACCGGCAAACCAGCCACTTGTGAGTTCATAAAGATACGCAGGGCCGGTTCCTGAATGCCGCCGGGCAGGATCAGCGTACCCCATCCATCAACGGTGTAATCCTCCGTTACAGCAACCATCCCCCCCGGCCCGCCGACGATGGTCCGCTGGAAGGTGTTGCCCCAGGTCTTATTGAACTCGACGGGAAAGTCGCGGGCTAGCGCGGGCGGCACCTGTTCGATGCGGAGGGTCGTCGCGCCTATTTCCGTCAGGTTGCCGTGTTGCTCCAGCCTGTTGTTGCCGATGAAGAAATACGCCCAGTTATCGCCCGGCAGGTTGGGGTTTTGGTCCATGGTCGCCAGGCCGACGCAGTTCGCGCCCTGATACGCTGGAACACTCGCGCCCGGATCTGCCGGATTGTTCGGGTCGAACTCAAAAAACGTGTTGATGAACGAAATCGGCGCATCAAACCCGAGCCCCGACAGATCCCAGATCTGGTTGGCCCCGCTCTGCGCGGCCAGCGCTTGCGCCGCCGCGTTTTGCGGCTGCCCGAACCCCGTCTGATTCGACAGGAAGCTTTCGATCACCTGCTGGGTGCCGATCAGGGACCGCTCGTTCTGCTCGGTAATGACAATAGGGGTAGGGGATTGCGCCAGCGCCGGGGCCGCACTTATCAGCGCGACGAGGCCCGTCAGCAGTACCGTGTTTGCTATCCGTGTGGTAAACTTCGCGTTCATGATTTCAGTGGGTCCGATGAAAGGAAAGTGGCTGAGACGCCCTGCATCACCACCACGAGCCGGTCTCTAGAGGAACATGTGTAATTCTTGGAGAAGCGGGCTCATGCGGTGATGATTTTTTTCTGAGTGGCCCGGCTGAAAACATCCGAGAAACGGTGTTGCAAATCTCCAAAGCACACGCTATGTTTTGCGCGTAAACCTTGCAAAATAGAGCGTTTTGCAGTCATTATGATTACCCAGCACCAGCGCGAAGTCACGCAGTTGCTGCAACAGTGGCAGGGCGGCGACGAGAAGGCCATGGACCGGTTGATGCCGTTGGTCTACAACGAACTCCGGCGGCTGGCGCACCATCACTTGAAACGCGAACGGGCCGATCATACGCTTCGCACGACGGCCCTCGTCCATGAAGCCTACCTCAACCTGGTCGGGCAAGACCAGTTGCCGTGGCAGAACCGGGCGCATTTCTTTGCCATCGCCTCGCGGGTGATGCGGCGGGTGTTGATCTGGTATGCCCGCCGGCGCAACACCGCCAAACGCGGCGGGGGCCGCCCCAACCTGGCCCTCGATGACGTCGTGGTACTCTCCGACGAACGCATCGACGAACTCGTCGCGCTCGACCAGGCCCTGAGCCGGCTTGAGAAGATGGACGAGCGGCTGTGCCGGGTGGTCGAATGCCGCTATTTCGGCGGCCTGAGCGTTAAGGAAGCCGCCGAAGTCCTCGGCGTCTCGCCGGCCACCATCAAGCGCGACTGGCAAACCGCCAAGGCCTGGCTCCGCGTCGAGCTGAGCCGGTAAGTTGGCAGATTTTGGATTAATCCAAAATCGACGTTGAGCCCGTTCGGAGACAAAATGCACATGGATAAAGAAAGCGCTGTCTCAAACAAATCAGGCCGCCCGCCGACGATGGACGCACACCAATGGCCCCGCGTCAAGGCGCTCTTCGAAGAGGCCCTCAACCAGCCCCCCGGACAACACGCCGCCTTTCTCGATCAGGCTTGTGGAGACGATGACGATCTCCGCCGGCAGGTCGAGGCGATGCTCGCGGCCCACGACGACGAGACGCCCTTCCTCGACGATCCGCTGTCGATGGAATCGTTGCTGGTGTTGGCCGAGGATGCCGGTGCGGCCAGGGCCGGCATGCGCATCGGGCCCTACCGGCTCGTCGGCGAGATCGGGCGCGGCGGCATGGGCGTGGTCTATCTGGCCGAACGCGCCGATGGACGGTTCGAGCAACAGGTGGCCGTCAAGCTCGTCGGGCAAGGGCTCCACGACGAACACCTGCTGCACCGCTTCCGGGCCGAGCAACAGATCCTGGCCGCGCTTGAGCATCCCAACATCGCCCGCCTCTACGACGGCGGCCTCGCCGATAACGGCGCGCCCTATCTGGTGATGGAATACGTCGAAGGACAACCCATCGACCAGTACTGCGACACCCACCGGCTCTCGACCGATCAACGGCTGGCCCTTTTTCGAGCGGTGTGCGCCGTGGTGCAGTATGCCCACCAGAACCTCGTCGTACACCGCGACCTCAAGCCGTCGAACATCATGGTCACGGAGCCTGTCCCCGCGCAGGCGGGGAACGGGCGGGTCAAGCTGCTCGACTTCGGCATCGCCAAACTGCTCAGCGATGACGACGCTGACGCCGCCCCCCTGACTCGCACCGGCATGCGCGTGATGACGCCGGAATATGCCAGCCCGGAGCAGGTGCGCGGCGAGCCGGTGACCACAGCCAGCGACGTCTACGCCCTGGGCGTGATCCTTTATCAACTCCTGACGGGCCACCGCCCCTATCAGGTACGCGGCCTGACGCCGAGCGAGGTCGAACGCGTCGTGTGCGAGCAGGAGCCGCAGGCCCCATCGACAGCCATCAGCCAGGCCGCCGAGGCCGCGTCGGCCAACGGTACGACACAGCCTCTGACCCCAGACGCCGTCAGCCAGGCACGCTCGACGCACCCGGAGCGACTTCGACGCAGCCTCAAAGGCGACCTCGACAACATCGTGCTCAAGGCGCTCCGCAAAGAACCCGCGCGCCGCTACGCCTCGGTCGAGCAATTCGCGGAAGACATCCGGCGGTATCTGGAGCGCTTGCCGGTCACGGCCCGGCCCGACACCGTGGGCTACCGCCTCGCCAAGTTTGTGCGTCGCCATACGGTGGGCGTCGTCGCTACGGCGCTGGTGGCGCTGGCGCTCGTGGGCGGCATCATTGCTACAGCCACACAGGCCCGCATCGCCCAGAACCGCTTCGACGACGTGCGCACGCTGGCCAACACCCTCCTTTTCGACCTCCACGACGACATCCGCGACCTGCCCGGCGCCACCCCGGCCCGGCGGACGCTCGTCACACACGCCATCACCTACCTCGACAAGCTCCACCGCGAAGCCGGCGGCGATCCCTCGCTTCAACTCGAACTGGCCCAGGCCTACGACCGCATCGGTCGCATCCAGGGCAACCCCCACTACACCAACCTCGGCGACCTCGCCGGCGCGCAACAGAGTTACGAGAAGGCCCTGACGCTGCGCGAGGAGCTCTGGCACCGCGACACCACCAACGCCACGGCGCGGCTGGCCCTGGCTAGCAGTTACGGCCACCTCGGCGTGATGAAGGGCTGGGACGACGCCGGCAACGAGGCCATCGTCCTGAGCACACGCGCCCTGACGCTGCTGGCCCCCCTGCTGGATCAGACGCCGGAGAACCTCGACGCGCTCCACGTGGCCGGGCGGGTCCGAAGTGAGTTGGGCTGGTGGATGATCTTCGGCGGACGCATCGAAGACGGCCTGGTGCATGCGGCGGAGGCCATGCAGATGCTCGAATCGATTGCGCCGCGCCAGCCGGAGAATCAGGACCTTCAGCTTCACCTCTGGCGGGCATACTCCTACAGGATCGACGGCCTCCGATTTACCGGCCGGCACCAGGAGGCGCTCGATCTGATCGAAGCGAAAGGCTTGCCGCACCTCCAGGCAACAGAACAGCGGTGGCCCACGCAGCCGCGCGTCCTCTACGGCCTGCACATCGTCTACGACTATATCGGCGAGATGCAGCACGCGCTGGGGCATCCCGAACGCGCCGTGACGGCTTATGAGGAAGCGTTGCGCTACGCCGACGCGATGGTCAGAACCGACTCGACCAATCATAAAGGCCACGAAGCGCTGGCCCGGGCGTACGTATCGAAGGGATATCTGCTGGCCCAAATGGATCGGCTGGACGACGCCGTTCCGGCCCTCACCCAGGCCATTTCCATCCGACAGATGCTCTACGCGCAAAATGAGAAATACGGCAACATGCTCGGTAACGCCCAGCGCTATCTCTGCCGCGCCCTGCTCGAAGGCGAACGCCTGGAGGCCGCCCTGGAGCCCTGCCTCGACGGGGTTGCAACCCAGGAAAAAACGGTAGAAGGCAAAGCCCAGAACACGATCCACCTGGGCAACCTGGGCTCCATCTACACCTACGCCGCCCGCGTCTACCGGGAGTTGGCCGGGCAGGTGATCTCGCAGGAAGAACGCAGACAACACCTGCAAGAAGCCTTCGCCTGGTATGATAAAGCTGCCAAGACCCTCACCGAAGTCAAAAAACACTACGGCGCCCGCTACGAGTCCGTCCTCTTCGAAATCCACCCGGACTCTCTGTCCGCCGAACGCGACGCCTTCGTGCAGGAGCTGGGGTTACAGTGAGAGACAGGGATGGATGACGCGTTGAGAAACTGTTTCTGAATCCACGACGCCGCCACCGCCAGAGAACTCATGTTTTTCATGAACAGACGATGCTTCTATCTCAAACCTTCCGCAACAAGACATAAAGCGAGTCACCCTCATCCATCTCTTGATAACGTTCCAGCGCCAGAATTTCGAACCCCGCGCCGATGACCTCACGCAACGTCTCCTCGGTATAGTAGACGAAGCGGAGGCCGTGCATTTCTTCCTCGCCGGTGCCGTACCAGAACGAATGCATCAGCAAGCCGGCATCGTTCAACACGCCTCGCTGTCGCGCGAATGAGGTTTCTAGCTCAGCCCTGGTCAGGTGGTGCAACACCTTGTTTGAGTAGATGCAATCGAACGTCCGCTCGGTGTCCATAAGCGTCGCGTCGAGGAGCAGCAAGTCGGCGTCGGGGTGTTGTTTTCGGTAGCGATCGAGGAAGCGTTGAGAGGTGTCGGAGCCGGTGACGGCGTAGGAGGCGCGCAGCAGATCGAGGTCTTTGCCCGGCCCCATGCCCAGTTCGAGCACGCTCGCGCCTTCGGGTAAATAGCGTTCCAGAACGGCGATCAGTTCGGCGCCGTCATAGCCTTCGGCTATCGACAGGTACATCTCGATGTTGTCTTCGCTGTCGTAAAAACCCATTGTCTTGCGGTCTTTATGAGAACACGCCTGTGTCAAAGATAAGCGTGATTTTACGAATGACGCCCCCTTCCATTTCAAACAATTGCGCCATAGGCGTTTGCACGCCCGGTTTCGAAAACTGATAGATCAAACAGGCAGACGAGGCGCTTTCGAAGGAGGCGAGGATGTCATACGTCATGCCTTCCGGCGGATCGTCCCGCAACGAATCCAGATACGCCTCTGCCGAATCGAAGGTGTAGAACGGTCCTTCGAAAATCAGATCGTCCGCGAACAACGGACGCAATGCTTCAAGATCGCTTCCGGAGAAAAAGATCCCCATGTATCGGAGCGCCGCGTCCAACGGTTTCATGGTCATACGGTGTTCGTAATGCTGTCAGGAATATTTCGATAATAGATATAACTCGGATGGTCGATTTTTTTGACGTTGTATTTTTCGATAGCCCGCTCATACAAATCGGATTCTGCGCTATAAGCAATATTTCTGAATCCTTTGAGATCGATGAAGACCGAGCGCTTCCCAAAAAAGGTAGCCCCGATGACGGCATCAAACACGTGGATTTTCTTCGACATATCGTTTTTATCCTTCACGTACGGATCGCCGATGATCTCCGCGCCATTGTAAAGCAGATCCACATCCGGATGCGCCATCATAGAGTCTACGCGATGCGATAAATGATCTTTTTTGTATTCATCATCGCTATCCAAAAACGTTACGAATTCTCCAATAGCACTTAGAATGCCGGCATTTCTGCTCAAGGCCAGCTTTCTGTTGGCATGTTTGATATATCTGATGGTGTGATAGTTCTTCAGATACGAATCCACCACCTCGTGGGTATGATCATCGCTGCCGTCATCGACGATGATGAGTTCCCACTGCCGGTAGGTCTGTGCCAGCACCGACCCGATACTCCTGTCCAGGTACTCGGCCCGGTTATAGGTCGGCAAAATCACAGAGACGACCGGGGGCGTATCGCTATAGATGCGAGGCATGTCGTTTCCCTGTTCGCTTTGAGCCTTTTTGCTTCGCCTCTCCCATTCGATGTAAAAAATCGTCAAAAAGAACCGGAAGAGCGGGGAAAAGATTCTCCGGCTCCCCGGCTCTTCGACGCTCCGGCTCACCATCATCCCGCTTGCCCGTTCGACGTGGCGGCGGCGAGTTCTTCGGCCTGCACGATGAAGTCCTCGATAGCGCCGAGGCCCTGATGCCAGAAGCCCAGGTCCGTCAGGTCGATGCCGAGGCGAGCCACGAGCACGTGCGGCCAGTCCGAGCCGCCGGCGGCCAGCAGGCCGAGGTATTTATCGGGGAACGCCGCGCCTTCTTCGAGATAGCGCGCATAGAGCGCCAACACGAGCAGTTCGCCGAACGAGTAGGCGTAGACGTAGCCGGGCGTGTGGAGGAAGTGCGGGATGTAACTCCACCAGTGCCGGTAATGATCGCCGAGGGTGACGCTGCCCTGGAACATGGCTTCTTGCGTCTCGATCCAGACGTCGCCGAGTTGCTCTGCCGAGAGTTCGCCCTGCTCGCGGCGGGCGGTGTGAATGCGATGCTCGAAGCGGTTCATAGCGGTCTGCCGGAAAACCGTCGCGAGCGTGTCGTCGATCTTAGAGACGAGCATCGCCAGCTTGTTTTGGGGATTGTCTTCCTGCTGAATCAGGCGTTGAAAGACGAGCATTTCGCCGAAGACCGAAGCCGTCTCGGCGGTGGTCAGGGGCGTATCGGCGTGGAGCAAGCCTTGCTGGCGCGCGAGGTATTGATGGACGCCGTGGCCGAGTTCGTGGGCGAGGGTCTGCACGTCGCGCACCTTGCCGGTGTAGTTCATCAGCACGTAGGGATGCGCGCTGGGCACGGCCCCGTGGCTGAAAGCGCCGCCGCGTTTGCCCGGCGCCACCGGCGCATCGATCCAGTGACGGTCGAAGAAATAGCCGGCAATCTCGCCCATCTGGGGATGAAAGGCTCCGTAGGATTGCAGCACGAGGTCGCGGGCGTCGTCCCAGGCGTAGTGGGTGTCGGCCTCGCCCACGGGCGCGTAGCGGTCGTAGTCGAAGAGTTCGTCGAGGCCCAGCAGGCGGCGTTTGAGGCGATAGAACCGCGCCACCAGATCGTAGCGCGCCGTGACCGCCCCGACGAGCGCCTCGACGGTCTCGTCGGCGACTTCGTTGGAGAGGTTGCGGCTTTTGATCCAGTGCGGAAAGCCGCGCATGCGGTCGAGCGCGGCTTTATCGGCCAGGAGGGTGTTGAAGACGAAGGTGAGTGGGTGCTGGTTTTTTTCGAGGCCGTCGGTGAAGCTCAAGGCGGCGCGGCGGCGCAGGTCGCGGTCTGTTTCGTAGAGTTTGGAGAGGATGAGTTGCTGCGTGAGTTCCTCGCCGTCGAGGTCGAAGCGCATCGCGCCGAGGGTCTCGGTGAAGAAGCGCGTCCAGGCGCTCCGGCCTGTGACGGCGGTTTCGGCGAGGATTTTTTCTTCGGGTTCGGAGAGCAGAAAATCTTTGAGCAGCCGTTCCCGCTCCAGGTAATGGCGAAAACCGACCAGGGCTTCATCGTCGATGAGCCGCGCGGCGTGGTCGTCGTCGAGGTGCGTCCATTCGAGTTTGAAGAAGATGAGCTTCTGGCTGATCTGGGTATAGGCCTCGCGCACTTTTTGCAGCAGCGCGCCGCGTTCGGGGTCGTTGGTATCGGTGGCCCAGTTGAGATAGACGTAGGTGAAGGCGCGGCCTACGCGGTCTTGTACGGCTTCGAAGCGCTGCAACGCCTCGGCCAGCGCGGCGGCGTCGAGCGAGGCTATTTGCCCGCGATACTGTTCGGCAAACGCCGCCGCCTCTTCGTCGGCGCGGGTCAGGTCTGCATCGAGGGTTTCGACGTCCGCATAGAGATCGGTGAGATCCCACCGTACGTCCTCGGCGCCTGTGATGGTCTGTTCCATGGGTGTCTACTGTTTTCGACTTGAAACAAGGGATTCCATAGAACATCTGGAAACGGATTTTGTTGTCTATGGATCGCGCAACCCGTCATCCGTCTTTGACAGGGCCGTCTGCTGCCTGTAACATCTAGACGACCGGCGTACTCTAAAAGGCTGTTTAGCGAGCAAATTGCAAATCGGCAAAAGAGCAAATTGGCAAATGCGTCTTTCTTGCCACTTGCCATTTGCCCTCTACGATCCCCAAACAGCATAAAGCCGATTCATAGAAGCACCCTCGATAAAAAAACGCCCAGACCATGGCTCCCAAACGCTATTACAAGATCGATTCGGACGCGGTGCTGGATCAGGCGTCTGAGCATTCTATGGAAGAGCCCGTCGTGCTCTTTAAGCATAGCACGATGTGCGGCATCAGCCGTCGCGCGCGCCGGGAGATCGAAGAATTGACTGAAGACCATGATCCGCCGGTCTACGAGGTAGTCATCCAGGAAGCGCGACCGCTCTCCAACAAGGTGGCTTCGTGGCTGGGCATCAAGCATCAATCGCCGCAGGTCATCATCCTTCACCAGCGACAGCCGGTTTTCGATGCCTCGCACGGACGCGTGACGGCCAACGCGGTGCGCGAAGCCATTGAAAACGTCTCAGCCCCATGAAAAAGCTTTGTATCCCGGTCTTTTTGCTGGCCGGCCTGGTCTTTGGGCTGGCCGCCTGCACCTCGTCAGATGCGCCCTCGAACGAAGCCGTCGCCGCCCCGCCTGCCGGCGCGGGCACATCCGGCGGCACGGGCAGCGGCGAGGTCCCGCCCGCGCCGAGCCTCGGCCAGGCGCCCGACTTCGCGCTGCCGACCCTCTCCGGCGACTCGCTCCGGCTATCGGATCTGCGCGGCCAGATCGTCGTGTTGAATTTCTGGGCGACGTGGTGCGCGCCGTGCATCGAAGAGATCCCGGACCTCATCGCGTTGCACGACGAGTTGAACCCGCACGGTTTGAGCGTCGTGGGCATCTCGCTCGACGTAGAAGGCGCCGAGCTCGTCAAGCCGTTCACCGACCGCCTGGGCATCACCTATCCCATCCCCCTCGACGATGACGGGGCGGTCGCCGAAGCCTTCGGCGGCGTCTGGGCGCTGCCGACGACCTACGTCATCGACCCTGAAGGCCGGATCGATCAGCGCGTCGTCGGCCTGTTTCCCGTCGAGGAGATGCGCGTGCAGTTCCGCCAGCAACTCGGCCTGCCGCCAGTCTCGACGACGGCGCCTTAGCTATGGATTCCCTCACCCAGGCTATGTTGGGCGCTGCCGTGGGCGAAGCGGTGCTGGGCAAAAAGGCCGGCAACAAAGCCGCCGCCTGGGGCGCCGCCGCCGGAACCCTGCCGGACCTCGACGTGCTCTTGAATCCGTTCCTCTCGGATGTGACGCAGCTCGTCTTCCATCGGTCGTTCACCCATGCTCTGCTCTTTGGCGTGGTGCTCGCGCCGGTCTTAGGGACGCTCATCGCGCGGATCCATCGGGACGGGGCGGCGACGCGGCGTGAGTGGGGCTGGCTGGTTTTTGCGGCGCTCTTCACCCATCCGTTGCTCGATTGCTTTACCACCTACGGCACGCAGATCTTTCAGCCGTTCAGCAACTATCCGGTCTCGTTCCATTCGCTCTTCATCATCGATCTGCTCTATACCGTGCCGCTGGCGGTGGGGTTGATCCTGGCGCTGCGGCGGCATCCTGAAGCAGCGAGACGGCGGCTTTTCAACTACGTGGGGCTTGGACTGAGTTGCAGCTACCTGCTCGTCACCATCGTCAACAAGACGATTGCGACGTCGGCTTTTCGCGAGGCGCTGGCGGCGCAAGGGCTGGCTTACGAACGCCTCGCCACACGCCCCACGCCGCTCAACTCGCTCCTGTGGACGGCGCAGGCTGAGGACGACGACGGCTACTGGATCGGCCTCTATTCGCTCCTCGACGGCAACCGGCCCATCGGCTTCAAACGGCTCGACAAAAACGCCACCTTGCTCGACGGGCTGCGCGACGATCCGGACGTGCAGCGGCTGTTGTGGTTCTCGGGCGGCTATTACATCGTCGAACAACGAGACGGTGCGCTGGTCTTCAATGATATTCGCTTTGGCCGGTCCGATAGCTGGTTGGCCGATGAGGGGGCGTACATCTTCAGCTTCCGCATCGAACCTGATTCTGCTGGCACCCGCGCTGCTTCTATCAAGCAGCAGCCGCTTACGGTGCGGTTTGATACGGCTACGTGGATGCCGCTGGTGAGGCGGGTTTTTGGGCGGTGAGTTTTTTTGATCCGGGCGTGGCGGCATGATCCCGATTGTTTGTTCTTTTTCTTCTTTCCTCCTTGGCCACATCCCATTGGCCATTCCCCATAAACACCGGCTAAGGTCGCTTTTTCATTTTTATTCTCCCTTCGCCCTTCACCCTTCGCCCCTCACCCTTTCACCCTCTCCCCCTTTCCCAAAATCCCCACTGGCCACATCCCATTGGCCATTCCCCATCCGGCATGTTAAGCTTTTCGCCCATCATTGCATCCTTTGGGACCGAAGACTACCTTTAAATCACTTCTCATCTCTTTCGGAAGGTCGATAGGCAGAGGGGCAACATAGATCCGTGGCAGCGCCTTCGATCTAATAACCCAAACGTACGGTCGGCCATGAAGCGAATCATCCTCTCCACGCTCCTGTGCATCCTCCTCGGATGCGGTTCTTCCGACAAAGAAAACACGGATGCGGCCAGCACCGACACGGCGGAAGTAATTCCGGTGGAACCGGAGGTCGTTGAGCCTGAACCGCCGCCGGTTGCGGTCGTGGAACCGGGCGCTGCCTGGCTGGGTCGGGCGCGGGCGTTGAGCCTGGAAGAAGCCTTCGAGACCGTCGCGCGGGATATTCGCTATGCGCCGTATCCGGGCGTTTTGCGCGGCGCGCAGGGCACAACCCTGGCCGGCAGCGGCAACGGCCTCGATCAGGCCCTGCTCCTGGCCGAAATCATCGGCGAGCAGGTGGCGGCCTATCGCTTTGCCCGGGGACGCCTCGACGACGAGCCGCTGGCCCGGCTGTTGGCCTCAATGCATCAGGCCGATGCGCCGCAGCCGGCTTTTTCTGCTGATGAATACGACCTCTACGATCCGGTGCAGGACGAGGCGCTGGCAGATATCGCTCGCGACCACGTCTGGCTGGAAATCAAACAGGCCGACTCGCTCGACTGGGTGCCGCTGGATCCGAGCTATCCCGACGCCGGGTGGGGTGAAGCCTTCGCCGAAACGCGGCAGACCTTCGAGGCGCCGCCCAACGCGATGCATCAGACGTTGACCATTGCGTTCATGCAGGAGACACAAGACGGGCGGACGGAGCGCCTGGGCCAACTCCGTGGCGCCGTCGCCGAGATGGCGCAGGAGCCGATTGCGCTCGTCGTCCGGGGGATTCCGCAGCGTGAGGGGCAGCAAGTTGCCGATGCAGAGCCATCAGGGGGACCGCTGGGCGGGCTCGGCGGGCTCGGCAGGAAGCTCGGTGACGACTTGCGCGTCGAAGAGCAACAAGATGGGGAGCCGGAAGAAACCGAGACCGACGAACCGCCGGAACCGGGTCCGCTCGTCGGCACGGAGTATCGCCGCGAGCTTTGGCATGGCGAGACACCGCAAACGCTGACGGCGGCGATGGTCCGCGATGACGACCCGGCCTTGCACATCAAACGCGAGTGGATCGAGTTCGACCTGCGCGTGCCCGGCCAGCCGGCCCGAAAGCTCGAACGCGTGCTCTACGACGCCCGGACGGCCCCGGACGGCAGCCCGCCCGGCTACCGGCGCTACACCATCACGCTCTTGCCTGGTCCGGTCTCTGAGGCCTCCTATGAGGCCAGGCGACAAGACGCCCTGAGCCAGCTTGAGGCGTGGAACTTCCTGCTCGAAGACTTCCGGCAACAGCCGGCCTCAGACGAGATCGCCCTTGAAGCCATCAAGCTGGAAGCCACAGCCGGCGGGCCGGTAGGCCACCTGATCAACCTCGCCTTCGCCGCCGCCTCCGATGCGCTCACCGAAAACATAGCGACAGCCAATGGCATCACCGCCGTCCACGCCCTGCCGCGCATCTTGATCTCGTCCATCGAGACGCGCCAGGGGGCCGGCGGCAGCGTGCTTTCGGACGTCAGCCTCGATCTGCGGCTCGACGCAGTGCAAGCTGTTCCTTACACGGGCATGCCGAAACTCGCCGCTGAGGTGTTTCAGCGGGCGCGCGGCATCAAGGAGTCGGCGCTGGAGGGGCGGGTGTTGGCGCGTTTTGTGGAAAATCCCGAACAGATCGTCACGACGGAGGCGTTGATGCGCCAGGCACAGGAACAAGGGCAAAACATGGTGCTGATCTCGCCGGACAACCGCGCCGCCCTCGATGAAGTGACAGGACTGCCGGAGCCGGAAGCCGAGCGGATCAACCGGGCGCTCGATGCCGGCGACGAGATTATCGTGCCGGAAGCCGCTGTGGCGATAGCCGGCGCCGAACGCTGGGGCTGGTGGCAGATCGATGCCGAGACGGGCGCGTTCACCGGGGTGCTCGAAGGCGGGCAGCACCAGGCCATGACGAGTTACACCCTCACCCTGGAAAGCGTAGGCCTTAATGACGACATGGCCTTTGCGCTGGGGTTGATCGCCGGCACCAATGCTACCTTGATGCTGCTGGCGACCAAGATGCTCGAAAATGGGGGGCAGATTACCGAAGCTGTGAAGCAGGAGGTGGCGGCGCTCATCGAGTACATCACCTGCGCCATTTGCCCTGCATTCGAGGTGAAAGTGAGCCTCGGCGTGGGCGCCAGCGTCGGCAACGATTGCTTCAAAAAAGGCATCGGCACCGGCGTCGAAGCCGGCGTCGGCGGTTCGATTGCGTTTTGCGAGAAGTACAAAGCAGGCATCTCGTGCGCCGCCAGCGTGATCCTCAACGGCCTGGAAGTCAAAGCCGAGGGTGGCGTCAGCGGCGGCTTCGATAGCTCCATCAAACCGCTCGATTGCGAAAGATGATTATTCATTCGGTCACTGGTCACTGGTCATTAGTCACTGGTTTTCTTTCTAATGACCAATGACCAGTGACCAGTGACCAGTGACCCATGACAGTCAAAAAAAGGCAGAATTTCTCGCCACTTCCCTTCCTCCTCGTCATCGTGATGCTGGCTTCGGCGTGTGGGGGATCTTCGGATGAGGAAACGCCGGAGACCGAGGCGCCGCTGGGTACGCAAACGGCTTCCGGCGTGACCGATCCTGCCCGGAACGTCGCCCGGCTGACGAGCCTGGAACTGGCCGATCAGATTGCAGAGGCCGATCCGAACCTGCAACCCGGCGACCCCGTCGTCGTGCCGGTGGCCGATTTTTCAGGGGCGGTGCTGGAGATCGAGCCCAACGAAAAGCTAGAGAAAGCCACGCCGCTGGGCGATACGCTGGTGGCGCGCGGCGCTATCGGGCCGGGCGATACCGACTTTTTTTCGTTCGAAATCGAAGGCCCGGCGCAGCGGTGGATGATCGAAGCGACGGGCGAGAGCCTGAACCGGATCCTTTACCACAGCGTCACCCGTGAGCGAGTCGCCAGTCGCAAAGATCCGGACGATCCGAATCGCAACGTCATCGCCAACCTGTTTTTGCTGCCGGGCACCCATTACGTCGAAATGCGACGCAGCGGCACGCCGGGCGACTACACGCTGCGCGTCGTGCCGCTGGGGCCGCCCGATCCGCTGGCCGAGCGCGAGCCCAACAATGACAAAGACAAAGCCCACCGGCTGGCCTTCGGCGTCACGCGCACCGGGCATCTCTTCGAACCCCGCGACTACGACTTCTACCGTTTCTCGCTCGGCGCCGAAGAGCAGGTGCTGGTGCAACTCGTCCCGCCGCCGGGCGTCAAGCCACGCCTGTTTTTCAACCTGCAATCGCCGGGGGGCGGCGTGACGGATTTTGCGGGCATCGAAGGCGATACGCTGGGCACGAAGCTGGTCTATCGCGCAAAGCTGGATCCGGGCGAGTACGTCGTTGAGGTGCTCAGTCTGGAAGGCGGCAGCGACCGCGCCTATGCCCTCCGCCTCGACCGGCTCGACCCCTTCGCCGTGCCCACCGACCTCGAACCGAACGACCGGATCGAGCAAGCCCGCCCGTTTCCGTCCAACCTCGTCCTCGAAGGCCACGCCGGCGAGCACCGGCGTGATCGCGACTGGTACCGTCTGCCGGATTTAACGACGGAGACGCAGGTCGTCGTCACGCCCTCGGCGGACGTGCTGGAGCGCTTCAACCTCAACAATGCCATCATCCTCTACGATGAGGAAGAAAATCGCGTGCGCGAGTTCAAGTGGAACCGGGAAGACAGCGTCTACACCGGCCCGTTGCCCGCCGATACGCCGCTCTTCGCGCAGGTACTGGGCGAAGGCCCGTATCGCTTCGAATTCGCCTTCGACCCCGGCCCCGCCCCGGCGCCGCTTCCGGCGATGCTGCCGGTGTCGATGACGATGCCGGCAGGGCCGCACACGGTGGCGGCTTTCTGGCACGAGGGGCAGCAGGTGGAGCTTCCGGTTACGCTGGAAAACCAGGGCAACGGGCAGCAGACGTTGACGCTGGAAGTCGTCTCCAACCATCCGCTCTGGCAGCCGCAACTCGCGCAGACAAACCTCACACTCGACGACGGCGCGCAAACCACCGTGCCGCTCACCCTGCGCGTGACACCCGATGCCTGGGCAGACCGGCCCGTGACGGTGACCGCGCGCGCAGTGGACGAGCAAGGAAACCATCAGACCTCGCAGACTGTCGTCAACGCGGTCTGTGGCGCACCGCCCGTGGCGCCGGGGCAGATCTGGACGGTGCCGGAGACGATGCTCGGCGGGCTCAACGTGGCCGCCACCGCCCTCGGCAGCACACATGGCGAAGAGCGACGCGAAGACCGCCTCTTCGACGGCATGACGCCCAACGATGCCGGCTGGGTCACCGACCTGCCGGCCACGACCACCGTCGAACTGGCCGGGTCGGGTCCCGTGCAGATTGCGGGCGTCTTGTTGCACCCGCAGAATAATGCCTGGCTGCTCGAACGCGCGAAAGACTTCGACATCCTGGTCTCCATCGACGGGCAGGCGTTCACACCCGTGCGCTCCGGCACGTTGAGCCGCCATCCCGTCGAGCAGGCGTTCGTGTTCGATGCGCCGGTGGAAGCGCGGTTTGTGCGGCTTCACGTCCGGTCCAGTTATCAGGGGACGAAGCGACGGGTGAACCTGGGTGAGTTCAAGGTGGTGGCGGTGCCCGGCGCGCATCCCTTCGACGAGCCCGGTTTCAACCTCGCCGATCCGGCTCTCGGCGGCCACCTCGTCTGGTCCGATCCCCTCCATAATCAGAAAGCCCAGATTCTGACCGAAGAGGCTGAATTCGAGAGGGTGTATCTCGATCACGTCAATCCCAATGCCTGGGTCATCGGGTTTCATCATCAGCGGGCGGCGCAGATCACCGAGTTGCAGTTGGTTCAGACGCCTAAAGAGGGCGACGACAAGATGAGCAAAGTGCAGGTCTCCGTCAGCACCGAGAGCCCACTCGGGCCGTGGACGCTGCTGGAGACCTGGACGCTCGACGCCACTGCCGGCAGCACCTCGACGCTGGCGCTGCCCGAACCCGTCTGGGCGCGCTACGTGCGCTTCACCAACACCGAGCCAACCGACCGCCGCCGGTGGTTTTTGCCCGAAACGATCCGCATCCACGAGCGCCCCGCCGATGCCACCTATCGCTCGATCCTCGGCGAATGGGGCCATTATGGGCGCGCGGCCATCTTCGAAAAGCTCTCGCCGCCCGTCGTCGAACAGGTTCAAAATGAGGCGGACGACAACGACAGCCGCGCCGATGCCCAGCCGCTGGCGCTGAATCAGACCGTGCAAGGCGCCGTTCTGGTCGGCGAGGACGAAGACTGGTACCGCATCGACGTGCCGGGCGGCGACAACCGCCTCAGCCTCGACATCCAGGGCAACCCGGTGCTGCGCGCGCGCTTCACCCTCTATGACAATCAGGAGCAAGTCGTGCCGCTCGAAAGAATGGATCGGGGCGATCAGCCGCCGCTGTACGAAACCGCCGTCGAGCCGGGCGGGACGTACTATTTGCGCCTGGAAGAACCGCCTCGGTCGATTGCTTTTGTGTGGGATAACAGCGGCAGCGTCACGCCCTACAAGCAGACCATCTATCAGACTATGGCACAGTTCGCCGAGGGCATCCAGCCGGGGCGCGAGTATGCCAACCTCTGGCCGTTCGGCAATCGTGGCATGTATTTACGCGCAGAATGGGCCGATCAACCTGCGCTGCTCCTCGAAACCCTCAATGCCTACGACCGGCGCGACGGGTCGAGCAGCGCCGAGAAGAATCTCTACAAAGCCGTCAGCGAAATGAGCCGGCGCGAGGGCACCAGGGCCGTCGTCTTGCTGACCGACGCCGACTCGCCCAGCTACAGAGAAACAGCCCGGCTCTGGCAAAAACTGGCCGAGGTGCAACCACGCATTTTCACGCTCGAACTGCACCGGGGCGGCGTGGCGCGGCATCAGGATCTGATGCAGACGTGGGCCGTGGCCGGGCAGGGTTTTTACGCCCACTTCAACACCAACGCCGACCTCGACGTCGGCTTCGAGCGGGCGGCGTGCCACATCCGCCGGCCTGCGCGTTACCGGCTCGCAGCGACCACGCGGTTTGAAGAGCCGCCCGGCCCCGGCTTGCTCGTGGTCAAGACCGAAGAAGAAGCCGTCGCGCAGGGCGCTATCGAACTCATCCTCGACGCCTCCGGCTCGATGTTGCAACGGCTGGAGGGCAAACGCCGCATCGCCATCGCCCGCGACGTGCTGACCGATCTGGTGACCAACACGCTGCCCGAAGGCACGCCGCTGGCGCTGCGCATCTTCGGCCATCGCACCCCCGACGCCTGCCAGACCGACCTCGACGTGCCGCTGGCGCCGCTCGATCCGGACAGGGTGGCCGGCATCATCGCCGGCACCAACGCGATGAACCTCGCCAAGACGCCCATCGCGCAGTCGCTCGAACTCGTCGAGCAGGATCTCGAAGGCGTCGAAGGCCGCAAGCTGATCCTCTTGATCACCGACGGCGAGGAAACGTGCGACGGCGACCCGGCAACGGCGGTCCAGGCGCTTAAAGACGCCGGCTTCGACATCCGCCTCAATATCATCGGCTTCGCCATCGACGACGCCGCGCTCAAATCGGACTTCGAGACCTGGGCCGACCTCGGCGGCGGGCGTTACTTCGACGCCCAGGGCGCGGGCGAACTCTCCGACGCCGTCCGCGAGGCGCTCCGTCCCAAGTTTCAGGTGCTCGATGCCACCGGCACCGTCGTCGTCGAGGGCACCGTCAACAACGAGGCGTTGGAGATACCGGCGGGCCAGTACACGGTCAAAGTGCTGACGAGCCCGCCGCAGACGTTCGAAGCGGTGGAAATCAAGCCGGAAGAAACCCTCGAACTCGAAGCGATTCCTGCGGCTGAGGAGCCGTGATCGGTTTTTACATACGATCACAGAGAACGTGATTGTACAGAAATCTAACTGAGGAGTTAACCCTTACCCCCAAACCATGAAGCGAATCACCCTCATCCTCTTCCTTGCGTTCGTGCCGCTGGCCTCGTGCGCACAGCCGATGAAGACCGAAAACGTCTTCCTCATCACCCTCGACGGCCTGCGATGGCAAGAGTTGTACACCGGCGCCGACGCCCTCCTGATCGGCGACGAACGCTACGTCGATCATCCCGAAGCCCTCCGTGAACAGTTCTGGGACGATGATCCGGGCACGCGCCGCGAAACGCTGATGCCTTTTTTCTGGAACGTGATTGCTCGCGACGGCCAGCTTTACGGCAACCGTGCATACGGCAACCACGTCAACGTCACCAACAACCACTGGTTTTCCTATCCCGGCTACAACGAGATCCTCACCGGCTTCGCCGACGAGCGCATCGAGAGCAACGATAAAATCGACAATCCCAACAAGACGGTGCTCGAATTCGTCCACGAGCAGCCGGGCTTTGCGGGCAAGGTGGCGGCTTTCGGATCGTGGGACGTCTTCCCCTACATCGTCAACGAAAAGCGCAGCGGCATCCCCGTCAACGCCGGTTTTCGCACCGCGCAAGGCGATGATTTGACGGAGCGCGAGCTTTTTTTGAATGAATTGCAGGGGCAGACGCCGAGCCCCTGGGCCACCGTCCGGCTCGATGCTTTCACGCATCATTACGCGGTGGAATATCTCAAAAAGCATCGTCCTCGCCTGCTCTACATCGCCTACGGCGAGACCGACGATTTTGCCCACGACGGCGACTACGAAGCCTATCTCAAGTCTGCCCATCAAACCGACGCGTTCATCAAGGCCCTCTGGGATTGGGCGCAGGCCGACGAGGCGTATCGCGGCAAAACGACGTTTCTCATCACCACCGACCACGGACGCGGCGAGGGCGACGACTGGACGAGCCACGGCACCGACATCGAAGGCGCCGACGCCATCTGGTTTGCCGTGCTCGGCCCCGATACGAAACCGCTGGGCGAGGTGAAGACGGCAGGACAGTTCTATCAGAATCAAGTAGCCAAGACGACGGCGGCGTTTCTGGGATTGGATTACGAGAACGAGCGAGAAGTCGGCGCAGTCTGCACGCCGATGGTAGGTCGCTAACAGAGATCACGAATAGAAAAAAGCGCCCAAAACATAACGTTCTGGGCGCTTTTCGGTACCGGGAGCGGGGCGTGCATCGGGGTGTGAGCGTCAGTCAGCGGAGGGCTATCGCCCAAAACGGCCCATTTTCGCAAACAGGGGGTAGTCAGAGGAAGTCAAAGTCAGAATGCGAGCTGTAAATCGAAGGAAGGCCGAGCGGACGATGCAAGCCGTCGAGCGTTTCCGCAGATAGGTCATTCGTGTTTTCCAGGTGTGGGCGCGGCGTATCTATGGTTGTGTCGGTGTTCAATGGCATCGAGAACGGCCCCTGTGAAATCGTCATCCTCGAAGCGTTCGGCGCCTGGGAGGCCGCTCACCGACGGGGCCGGAGAGAAGGAAAAAACGAAAGCAGGAAGCATCGGTAGAGCACCTGCCGGGCTTAAGAAAGAAAATCGAGGGAGGGCAGCCTGGATGTCGCTCACGGGAGGTGAAAAAGGGCTGCGCCTCGCAGGTGTTGTTTTTCGAAGCCCGGCCCGGCCCACGAGACGGTCAGCGACTCGCCTCCCGTGCGCTCGAAGAACGTGACGCGCAACGCGTGGAGGCCGGCTTCCAACGCCACCTGCCCGGCCTCGGTCTGCGTGCCGTGTAAGCCGTCGTTGTCGACCACGACGTCGCCGTTGATGAACAACTGCGACCCGTCGTCGCTGGCTGTGTAGAATGTGTAGACGCCCGTCTCGGGCACTTTCACGTAGCCCTCGAAGACCAAGCCGATCTCGTCCTCGCGCTCGGCGGGATTCAGCGAGATGGTGGTCGTCGTCGTGGTGTGTTTGGGGACTAGCTGCGCGAAGTCGGGTAAGACGTTCCAGCGGCCTTCATAGTAGTGCGCAACGAGCCCCGGTCTCGCGCCCGAGCGGTTCTGCGCAGGTTGGGGCGTGGCCTGCGTATAGTGTTCGGTGCGAATGCGGCTCGTGCGACCGTCCGCCGTCACCGCAATCGCTTTGAGTGTGGCGGTTTGGGATACGCGGATCGGCGTCGTATAGCGCGGTGAGGCGGGGGTGGGCTCGCTGCCATCGAGGGTGTAATGCACCGTGAGATCCTCAAGCGTCGTACTCAGCGTCACCGTCACGTCGTCGGTAAAGAGCGTACCGCCGGGCGCGAGCTTCGGAGCGGGCGGCTTGACGACCCTGGCTCGTGCGATGCGGTCGGCGTCTTTTGTTAGTTCGAAACTATCAAACAATACGCCGTTTTCGTCGATAGCCTGGAAGAAGAGGTGGTCGTCGTGGACGGCGAAGTACGTAAAGTGATGGGTGCTCTTCACCTTGGCTGAGAACCAGGATCGCGTCGGCGCGAAGTCCTCCAGTCCGCCGCCTGCGCCGCCTGAGTTGATGTAGATAACCCCGTTTTGCTGGTTCAGTTGGCCCTCGAAGATCGGCCAGGTACGCTCATACATATGGACGTGACCGAACAGGCAGAAGTCGACGCCGTACGCTTCGTAGAGCGCCACGAGGTTGCGGGCGCTGGTGCCGTAGGTCGTCGACCCCGCCCAACTGTTGCCGTGGTCGTTTTCCTCAGAGGAATACGGCGGATGGTGATGCATCACAAACTTCCACGTCGCCGTCGATTGCGCCAGTTCATCTTCGAGCCATTCGTACTGCTCCGACCCCTCCGAGACATCGCGGTTGGTATCGACGATGAAAAACTGCGCGTTTCCGTAGGAGAACGTGTAGAAATACTCGGGCGGCGGGTTGTGCATGTACTTGTAGTAGTTCGCGTGGTCGTCCTCGTGGTTGCCGAGCGCGGTGTAGAGCGGCACGCGCCGCATGAGCACGTTGGCGGGCGGGAAAAAGTCGACGAGCCAGTCGTCGAGGTTGCCGCCACGGTCTACGAGGTCGCCGGCCAGCAGCGCGAAGTTGGGCCGTTCCTGCCACCCCAGTTGGGCCACCTTGCCCCATACCTCCGGGTTGTTCTGGCTGTCGCCGTAGAGCACGAAGGCAAACGCCGAGGAGGTACCAACCGTCGTGCGAAACGTGGATGGTTCGCTCTGGAGGGTGTCGCCGTCGGCTGTGGTCGAGACGGCGCGCCAGAAGTATTTGGTGGCGGGTTGCAGCCCTATGAGCGGAACTTCGTGCATCGTCCGCTGGCCGTCCAACGTCATTATCTGAGTGAGGTTGGGCTGCTCGTCGCCGTATCGACTCTCGCCGTAATAGACCTGGGTCGTGGCGGGCTGGTCCGTCTCCCACATCACGACCATCGAGCTATCCGTGCCGAACTGCAAGTAGGGGGCTACCCGAAAGGGCGACGGATCGAGCGTCGCGTTGTCCCAGAAGAACCAGGAGACCGATACGAGCGCGGCCAACAGAAGGAAGAAAAACGATAAGCGTCTCATAGCAGCAGGCAGGTTTGGTAAGGTCCAGCGATTCCCTTTATAGGTAGGCCTTTTTCTACGGTCGCGCGTTATGGAGGCATTACCGTTTTGTAAGCGGAATCAGATTCTGGAACACTTCGAGTCGTCCTGAGCCACTTCGACGAGGGGCCGAAGAACGGCACGGATCAAAACGACGAGACGGATGTTGACATCACCTTCCCGGTCAAGATACAGTAGCTCGGTCCGGTAGCCAAGGGAGCCAGGCAGGATTCAAGAAACAAAGGGAACGTGGGTACGTAGCGACCGATGCCTCCCCGCGACGTATGCAAACGCTTCGCCATCATATCATCTCGCCGCTGTTGAGCCTGCTGATACTTGCAGGCCTGGCAGCGCCGTCGTTGCATACGATTTCGCACTTTGCCCAGGAGCCCCACACCCCGTACGAAACCGAGCATGCTCACGATACGCCTGTTTTCGAAGGCGAGGGGTGTGAACTGTGTGCGCTTGCTGCCACGCTCGGCGGCGTCGAATTAGAAGCGATTTCAGTTTCGCCCGCATACGCTGCCCAGCAGCATAGCGTGTCGGCCCCTCACCTCGTTTATGCCCTTCTTTCCGCGCCTACTGATGCGCGCGCGCCTCCCACGACCGCTTGACCTGAGATAATCCTGGATCCTTCCGGCCCGGCGTATCTGCATCCGGGCAGGCTACCCGCTTGAGGGAAGCGTTTCAGGGGTTCTGGTTGTTGCCCACCGCTGTTTGCTAGTTCTTCACAGCGGGATGGCGCGAGTCATGTTTCAACTCGACCGGATACGTCATCGATATGGGCGGCAGGTGGTGCTTGATCTGCCACACTTCATTCTCAGCGCCTTTCCCTCGACGGGTTGTTCTTTCTGTATGCCCGGAGGCCCCAGGCGTTGATGGAGGTCAAAGCAGCGAAGGCGGTCGAATTCAACTGGCAAAACGCTTTTAAATGTGAGGTGCCCTGATGCCTGATTCATCCGCACAGCCTCCGTCGCAAGAGGCGGGCAAACCGGCGAGACGCGTCTGGAAACGCCCCTGGTTCCCCGCAGCAATCACCTTCAAAGTGTTTGTCGCTTACCTGATCCTGATGGCGTACCTGGGGCCGCAACACGTCACGAGGGATCCGGATGCCATCCATCCGGATGCCTTCTGGCAAACCCTCATGCAGGTCGAGTACGAGGAAATCGATACCCCCGAAGGCAAGCAATGGCTTCCCCAGTTTGCCCAGGACATCCAGAAGCTCGACCAAAAAACGGTCCGGGTCTCCGGTTACATGATTCCCCTCGGCTATGAGGAGGAACAGACCCACTTTCTCGTTAGCGCCTGGCCGGGCGATGGCTGCTACTTTCACCTGCCGGGCGGCCCCAACTCGGTCATAGAGGTCAAAGCCCAGCGTGGCGTGGCCTTCACCTACGACACCATTGAGGTCGAAGGCAAGCTCGAAGTCCTCCGAGAGGATCCCTATGGTCTGCTCTATCGCATGGTCGATGCCCAGCCTGTTCGCTGAGACGCTGGCCCACGGCGCCCTCTCGTCCATCAATCCCTATCCCCCACTAACGTCAACAAGACAGCCAATGGCCATGAAACGCAGGGACTTCATACACTCTACCGCTGCCGGGATAGGGCTTGCCATGCTTCACCCTGAAACGCTCGCAACTCCTTCTAAAGGCTCACACAATCCAGCTATTGGTTCTAGACATGCTTCGACGGAGGTTGTTGTTGTTGGAGCCGGTGCCTTCGGAGGATGGACGGCCTTCTATTTGAGAGAAATGGGTGCCTCGGTGACGCTGGTTGATGCGTACGGTCCGGGAAATTCTCGTTCGAGCTCGGGTGGAGAAACCCGATTGATGCAGTCGGATGCCGGAGAACGAACCGTATACGCGCGTCTGGCCGGATTAGCGTATAAAAACTGGGTTCACTGGCAGGAGGCCTGGGGCGAAGAACTCATACTGCCTACGGGCCGGCTGGCGCTGGGGCCTGACGCCATGAGATCCGTGGCGTTGGAGCGAAAACAATACATGGAAAAAGCAGGGATTACGGATGTGGAATTGCTGGAGATTGAAGAATTACAGTACCGCTGGCCACAGTTGAACTACGAAGGATTCGGCATTGGACTATTCAATAGCGGAGGAGCAGGAGGTAGTACGATTCGGGCGCGAGAGGCGTGCCAGTGTGTAGCCCGGGCTTTCGTAAACAATGCGGGTAAGCTGCAAACAGGGCATGCCCGTCCCGGCAAGACGAACGGGAGCCGGCTCGAAGAGGTCGTGCTGTCGAATGCAGAACCCATAAGTGCGCAACATTTTGTATTTGCGTGCGGCCCCTGGTTGCCAAAGCTCTTCCCGGAACTGCTCGGAAAAAGGTTACAGGTGCAGCGCCGGGACGTATTCTTCTTCGGTACGCCGCCCGGCGATAGTCGTTTCAGCTTCCCGAATCTGCCGGAATGGAGTTTTCAAGGGACCGGATACTACGGGTTTCCAGTGATCGATGGACGAGGCCTCAAAGTCGCACCCTATCCCGATTACAATGCCCTGGATCCCGACACCGATGAGCGGATCGTTAATCCCTACAGCGCAAAACGCGCCCATGATTTCGTGAACGAACGTTTTCCTGCGTTGCGGGGGCAGCCCATCACAGAGAGCCGGGTGTGCCAGGTTACGAACAGCATCGACAGCCACTTTATCGTCGATACGCACCCCGATTACAACAATGTCTGGATCGTGGGTGGGGGGTCAGGGCATGGGTTCAAACACGGTCCTGGTCTCGGTGAATACATAGCCCGACGTGTTCTGGAAGGAGAAGGAGATCCGGAATTCGATGAGGTGTTCAGGCTTCAGGAAGAGATGTTTTGAGGGAAAAGGCATGGACCTGCTGCTGAAAGACTTCCGATTTGCGCTACGGATGCTCGCCAAACACCCTGGCGTAACGCTGGTAGTGATCGTCACGCTAGGCTTGGGCATCGGCGCGAACACCGCCATTTTCAGCTTCGTCAACGCCGTTCTGCTGCGTCCGCTACCGTATCATGAGCCGAACCGGCTCGTGCGCATCCACTCCCTGCGCGGCGGCGAGGTCGACGGCATCTCGATGCGGGAGGCGCAGGACATGCGCGAGCAACTTGCCAGCTTCGCGGGTATCGCCCTCTATCGCACCGGACCGCAGTACAACATCAGCGGCGACGGGCGGCCTCCGGAGGAAATCCCCGCTACCATCACGTCTCGTAACCTGTTCGAAGTGCTTGGGGTGCCCTTGCACCTCGGCCAAACGTGGCCGGACGCCTACGACCAGCGGCGCAGCTTCGGGGTCGTGCTGAGCTACGACTTCTGGCAGCGGCGCTACGGCGGCGATCCGGACATCGTCGGGCGGCAGATCACCATGGACGGCCATCCCGCCTACGACGTTTTCGGGATCGCTGCCGCCGGTTTCGACTTTCCGACCAGCATCGACGTGTTTCGGTCCATCGTGATCAACAACGACTCGCCTGTGCGGCGGGATTGGCGGTGGGATTATGGTCTCGCTCGCTTGAAACCGGGTGTTTCTCTCGCCGAGGCCCGCACCGAGCTTCGGGCTTTCGATGCCCGGCTGAAGCGCGATTTCCCTGAAATCTACCAGGGCACGAGCCTGGACCTGATCCCGCTGGATGAAATCTATCGCGGCGATGTGCGTCCCTATCTGCTCTTGCTGTTCGGGGCGGTGGGGTTGGTGTTGCTGATCGTGTGTGTGAACGTGGTCAACTTGCTTCTGGCGCGGGCCGTCTATCGAAAGAAAGAAATAGGAGTACGCGCCGTGCTCGGGGCAGGGCGCAGCCGGCTGATCCGGCAACTCCTGACCGAGAGCGTGGTGCTGGCCTTGCTGGGCGGAGTCCTCGGTTTGCTGTTGGCCGTGGGCGGTGTGGCGGTCCTGGCCGAGATGGTGCGCGTGGAGATGCCGCACTGGATGACGGTTGAGATCGACGTACCTGTGCTGCTGTTCACATTCACGGTGGCCATGCTGGCGGGCGTCGCGGCGGGGTTGATGCCCGCAGTACAAACGTCGAAGCTCGACATGAGCCAGGTGCTCAAAGCCGGGCGTGGGGCGACGGGGAGCCGGCGTCAACGGCGCATGCGGGGCGGGCTCGTCAGCGCCGAGATCGCGCTGGCCGTCGTCGTGCTGATCGGCGCGGGGCTCGTCGTCAAAAGCGTTACCCGCTTGCAGCAGGTCGAGCTCGGCTTCGAGGCCGAGCGCGTGCTCACCTTCCGTGTGGCCTTGCCATGGCGCACCTACAGCAGGCAGGACGCCAGGACGCGGGCCTTCTTCGACCGCGTCGTGCGCGACCTCGAAGCGACCCCCGGTGTAGCGGCGGCTGCCACGAACAACAACCTGCCGATGTCGGGCCGCGAGGCCGAAGAACGCACGACGTTCACCCTCAGCGGACAAAGCATCGAGCAGCACCTGGAAAACCCGCTGGCGAACCTCCAGCACGTCAGCCACGGCTATTTCGAGGGGATGCAGATCCCCGTGTTGCGCGGGCAAGCCTTTCAGGATTTCGAAGGCCTCGATTCCGTCCAGGTTGCAGTGATCAACCAGCGGATGGCCGAGCGCTACTGGCCGGAGGGAGATGCGCTGGGGCAACAAATCAAGCTGGGCAGCCCAACCGGCGAGGCATCCTGGCTCCGCATCATTGGCGTGGTTGGCACCGTGCGGCACAGCGACCTGGCCGATGCCGCGGCCCTGGACATCTATGTGCCCTCGGTGCAGACCTTGAATCGGACGCGGTACGTGATCGCTCGAACGACAGTGCCGCCGATGCACCTGGCCGAGACCGCCGCCCAGATCGTCCTCAACGCCGATCCGGAGCAATCCATCTTCGACGTTTCGAGCCTGGAAGATCGGATAGCGGACAAGGTCTGGCAGCGCACCTTCACGAGCACCTTGTTCATGGTTTTCGGGATCCTGGCGGCGGTGCTGGCAGCCGTGGGCATCTTCGGTGTGATGTCCTACGCCGTGAGCCGCCGAACCCGCGAAATCGGCGTCCGCAAAGCCCTGGGTGCCCTCCAGCACGAGGTGCTCGCCCTCGTTCTGCGCGAAGTGGCCACACTGGCCGCCATCGGCGTGGGCCTGGGTGTGCTCGCCGCCGCCAGCCTCTCGCCCGCGCTGGAGAGTCTACTGTACGAGGTCAGCGCAACTGATCCGGTGATCTTCCTGGCCGCCCCGGTGCTGTTGACGACGGTGGCGCTGCTGGCAGCGCTCGTCCCGGCGCTTCGCGCCGCACGGGTCAATCCAGTTACCGCCTTGCGCCACGATTAGCAGCCCCAATGCCGATTTTGATCATCTCTTAACCTCAACGGAGTAATCCTCATGACCACCAGTATCACCCGCCCTCCACTCGACGCGACGGGCATCATCCTTTCGACCCTCTGCTTCCTCCAC
>JANQES010000129.1 GCA_028278205.1 Rhodothermales bacterium | reverse complement strand
CAACGAAAACTACGCCCGCGAACTGCTCGAACTCTTCACCATGGGGCCGTTCGACCGGCAGGGCCAGGCCAACTACACGCAGCGGGATGTCGAAGAGGTTGCTCGGGCGCTGACGGGGTGGTATCCCAATCCGCACAATCTGAGGGTGGTACACCTGAGCGAGGGCTTCGACGACGGGATCAAGACGATTTTCGGACGGGCGGGTGCCTGGGGGTACGACGATGTGATCGACATTCTGTTCGAGGAGCGGGCGGAGCAGATCGCCGAGTTCATCAGTCGGAAGTTGTATCAGGCGTTCATCTACGCGGTGCCGGACGAGGATGTTGTGTCGGAGTTGGCGGATGTTTTTCTGGGCAGTGATTTCGAGATCGCGCCGGTGCTGCGGGCGCTTTTTCGGAGTGCTCATTTTAACGATGAGCGATGCTTTGGCGTGCAGATCAAAAGCCCGGTACACCTGCTGATGGGATTCCTGAAAGAAGCCGAACCCGATTACTATCCGCCCAGCTTCATGTTTTTCACGCTTCTCTCGGCATCGCGCGTGTTGGGCCAGCACCTGCTCAATCCGCCAACCGTCAACGGCTGGGAAGGGCATCATAGCTGGCTCGATACGAACACGCTCCTGGCTCGATGGAGCACGACCGAGTCGGTCATTGTCGTGGCGCGATTTTTCTTTGTCACCCTGACCGAACGGGTGCTGGCCGCGCTCCCGCAACCGGTCTCTGCCGGCGCCGTAGAGAGCGTCTTCACGATCCCGGTGGCGCTGGCCGAGCACCTGCTGCCGGTACCGGTCGAAGTGCTCGACATCAACGCGCCGGCAGAGGATTTTGCGGGCGACCTCGTCAACCATCCCATCCCGGACCACGTGATCGACAGCCCGGCTTATGTGAGCGACCTGGCCAGGCTCTTTCTGGGCGGCACTCCCTGGTACGAGTGGAATTTATACGGCACCATGGGCACACCAATGCTCCAGCGTTACGTGAACTATTTGATCCAACTGCCGGAATTCCAGCTTACTTGATGCGCTTATACCAATGGTATAAGACAAAAAAGCGCGGCGCCCGCCCTGGACGCCGCGCTTTTGCTCATCATCCCAAACCACAGGCGCGCTATTTCTTCGCACCGGTCTTCTTGGTGATTTTCTTAGCCGTGACCTCGGTCTGGCTCTTGGCCACGGCTGCGCCGTCGCCGCTGCTGGCCTCGGCGGGCGTGGCGTAGCGGTCACCGGGGAACTGCTTGACGTGTTCCTTGAGCACCGGCTTGCCGAGCCCCTCGGCCACCGGCGAGGCTTCGTGGATGACGAAGTCGCCGTTGGGCAGGGTGTCGTTATGACGCCGGGCGGCCTCGGAGGCGCGCTGCATGCTGGCGTCGGCGTTGTGGCGCATCTCGCCCATGTTGTGCAGGATGGCCAGTTCGAACAGATCGAACAGGTGCTCGAAGGCGGCGCGGTCGCGGTCGAAGGCCGGGCCGTGTACGCCGGCGCGGTACTGGCTGTCGAGCTTCGAGAGCGCGGCGGAGAGGGCAAAGAGCATGGCGGCGTTATCGGCCAGCCGCGCCTGCTGCACCTGCCGCGTGACGATCTGCTCGCGCTCCCACTTGCCGACCATCTTGAAGTAGTGCGAATGCTTCTGGATCAGTGTAGCCAGCCGGGCCGGGTAGGCCGCCAGCATCGAATGGACGGCGCCCATCTCCGGCGGCGCCGGCAGGATGCCCAGGTAAAGTTCCGCTGCCAGCGGCAGGGCGCGCTTCAGCAGCGGGATGTGCGTGAAATTACGCAGCAGACGGCTCAGGTTTTTCTCGGCGCTCTGGTCTTTGTCCCAGAGCAACGCTTCCTGAAGGCTGATCATCTGCTCGGCGAGACGCTTGCCGCCGTAGGCAAAGATAAACGACTCCATGACCTCGTTGGAGCCTTCGACGATGCGATGGATGCGGTTGTCGCGCCACAGGCGTTCGAACTCGTTCTCGGTCATGTAGCCTTCGCCGCCCATGATCTGCATCGCGTCGTCGATGACCTGCCAGCCGAAGTGAGAGCAGAAAAACTTGCAGATGGCCGTCTCGACCATGATGTCTTCGTCGTGGCGGTCGAGCATGCCGGTGATCATGTAGAGCAGCGCGTCCATGGCGTAGGTGTAGGCCGCCATGCGCGCAATTTTCTGCTGGACGAGTTCGAAGTCGGCCAGCGGGCGGTTGAACTGGTAGCGGGTCTGGACCCACTTGATGCCCTGGTTCATGGCATGCTTGGCCGCGCCGACGACGCCGGCAGAGAGCGTAGCGCGCCCGTAGTTGAGGCAGGTCAGCGCCACGTTGAGGCCCCGCCCTTCCTCGTGCAAGAGCCGTTCTCTGGGCACTTTCACGTTGGTAAAGCGCAGCCGCGCCTGCCACGTGCCCCGGACGCCCGTCTTCGAGCGGTTTTTCTGGAAGATGTCGACGCCTTCCATGTCGGGCGTGCAGACGAGCGCGGTGATGCCGTCGCGGGTCTTGCCCGTCTTAGGATCGGTGATCTGCTGCCGGGCCATCACGGTGAACATACCGGCCAGGGCGCCAGACGTAGCCCACTTCTTCTCGCCGTTGAGGATGTAATACTGGCCGTCGTCGCTGAGTTGGCAGCGCGTCTGCTGCCCGGCGGCGTCCGAGCCGACGTTAGGCTCCGAAAGGCAGAACGCCGAGAGGTAATCGCGCGCCACCTTCGGCAGGAATTCGCGTTTCTGCGCCTGCGTGCCGAAGAGCATGATGGCTTTGCATCCGATACTCTGGTGCGCCGAGACCACCACCGCCGTCGAACCGCAATACCGGCCGATCATCTCCAGAACACGGTTGTAGCTGGTCACGCCGAGGCCCAGGCCGCCGTACTCCTCCGGGATCGTCATGCCCATCACGCCGAGTTCGAACAGGCGCTTCATGGCCCATTCCGGGATGTGCTCTTCCCGGTCGATGAGCGTCGAGGGGTGTTCGTTTTTGAGATAGTCTTCGAGCCGGGCGAGCAGGGCATCGCATTTGGCCTGCTCTTCGGCGCTTACCCTGGGATAGGGAAAGATCAGTTCATCGCGAAAACGTCCCCAAAACAGGTTCTTGACGAACCCCATCTCGGTCGGCTCCGGGCCGAGCATGGCCTCGGCCTGCTCGATCATCTTGCGGTCCCGAGCGGAGACGTTTTTTAACGTGCTCAGGTTTGTTGGCATAGGTTCTCCTATCTAAAATGAATTTTGACGTGTCCCTTCGGTCTGGCGATTCCGATATCGTGGAGGCTGCGGATCTAAAGCGGGTTTCTCTGTCAAAATTCACAGTGGGTTGGTGTACAAGAAACGAGCAGGCACTCAGGACCTTTTCCGAGGCAAACTGCACGTCATACTGCTGGCTGGACACGCTTTCAAAAAAGCGCTTCCAGTCCTAAGGTAGTGCTTACATCGGCTTCTTATTACGGTTCCTAATATGCAGAATCCAATAATTACTGCCCTTAGTAAAAAACTTCGTTTTTTTACTAAAAATGTGGTTTTTTGAGATTCAATCTCGTCATCATCATTAACAATTCGCACAGAGATATCAAAGCATTTCACGATTCGTCCGAGTGCCACCATTCGCGAAATTCTTCGCAGAGCCCGTCGGCGGCGGGCTTAACCATCAGGATGCCGTCGAGCCGCAGCGGATGGCCGGTGGCCGGGCGGACGAGCGAACACCACCACCGGGCCACGCACCGCGCCGCGTCTACAGCCAAAATCCAAAATCCTATAACCCGTGTAGGGTTTCCTTGATGAGCATGTCTACGACGGCTTTGATGGCTTCGCGGTCGTCGGCGCCGGCGGCTTTGGCTTCGTTGTAGGTCTTGATCTGCCAGTGGGCGCTGGTGCCGCGTTGGAGGATGGTGCGCGCGTGGTTGACCTCGTCGACACAACCGAAGAACTCGGCGTCTTCTTTAATGAAATCCAGCAGTTCTTCGAGGAGTTGGGTGTAAGGCACGATGGCGCCCCGGCCAAAATCGATGAGCCCCATCTTTTTCTCCTTCTCCTCCCATTCCTCTTGCGGCATTTGCTTCTTCTCCTCTTCCGAGAGAAAGCCGTAGCGTTGCGCGCGCCAGCGGTTTTCGTAGACGAGCAGGTTGGCGTAGGTGCGCCAGCGCTGGTTGGCCGTGCGCAGGCGCCAGAGCATCCGCAGCCAGCAGCGGTAGAGCGCGGCGATGCAAAGCGCGTCTTCGAGCCGGGTGCAGATGTCGGCCACGCGCATTTCCAACGTCGGGAATTTCATGCTGGGCCGGATGTCCCACCAGATCTTGGTGCTGTTCTCGATGACGCCGGCCTTCACCAGCATGTTGACGTGCCGCTGGAACTCGGCGAAGCTCTCGAAATGCTCCGGCAGCCCGGTGCGCGGCAACTCGTTCCACACGGCGATGCGGTACGACTTGAGCCCCGTCATCTCGCCCTCCCAGAGCGGCGACGACGTGCTCAAAACCAGCAGATGCGGCAGGATATACGTCGTCTGGTTCATCAGGTCGATGCGCAGGTCGTCGTCTTCGATGCCGGCGTGCACGTGCATGCCGCTGATGACCATCCGCCGGGCGACAACCTGCATGTTGTGGGCCAGGATGGCATAGCGTTCCTTGGGCGTGTGCTGCTGCGTCGCGTACGTGGCATTCGGATGCGTCGAGGCAGCGATGATGGCCAGCCCATGGCGCTCGGCCACGGACGAGACGGCGCTACGCAACCGCGTCAGTTCGCGCCGCGCCTCGTCGAGCGTATGGCATACCCGCGTGCCGATTTCAATCTGGGATTGAAAAAATTCGGGCGTAACCTGGCCTTCGAGCAGGGCCTGGTATTCCGGAAGCATCGTCGGTGGGGCTTCCTCGATCAGGTTGCCCGTCTCGCGGTCGACCAACAGATATTCTTCTTCGATCCCGATGCTGAAACTAGGCTCCTGAAGGATATCGAGATTAACGCTGGATGCTTGAGTTTCCATAGGTAGTGCAACGGTTATTGGGGGATAGTTGGCGGGTAAGGGCGCTCCACAACTACCTCTGCCTCCTCCCTACGATACGACATCTACTCTCCCGTATCAAGACGCTAGACGCACCCACAGCGCAACATGGACGCAACGCCGTTGAGACGGCAAAGAGGGCGAATGGCAAATGACAATAAAATCACGATTTGCCTTTTAGCATTTGCCTATTTGCCCTGCCTATCAGGTCATCCCTTTCACGACCCCCACGACCTGCTCTACCTCGTCCATGGTGTTGTAGATATGGGGGCAGAAGCGGATAAACGGTTCGTCGTTGCCCATCACAGCACAGCCGATGTGATATTTTTCATAGAGCGCCGGGAAGGCAGCACGGAAATCAACACCGGGCACCCGGAAGATCACCACGCCACCGCTGAGTTCGGGACCGAGCGGCGTGGTAAACT
>JANQES010000090.1 GCA_028278205.1 Rhodothermales bacterium | reverse complement strand
GGACGATGTCTTCCTGAGCCAGAATTTCTTCGCCCTGCCGCCTGAGACACCTCGGATGGACGCCGGGCGCGGCCTCTGGCTACGCGGCGACGGCACCGGCAGCTTTGAGCCCATCGCCGGGCAGGCCTCGGGCGTGAGGGTCTACGGCGAAGGGCGTGCCGCCTCGGTGAGCGACCTCGACGGCGACGGGCGGATCGATCTGGCGGTGACGCAAAACGCTGCGCCGCTGAAGCTCTACCGCAACGCCCGCGCGGTGCCGGGTTTGCGTGTTCGCCTCGCCGGTCCGCCGGGCAATCCATGGGGCGTCGGGACGCTGGTTCGGCTCCGGTACGCCGACGGTTCGCTGGGTCCGGCGCGCGTGGTGACGGCGGGTTCGGGCTACTGGTCGCAAGCCTCGCCGGTGCTGGTGATGGCGAAGCCGGAGGGTGTTCAGGCCGTGTGGGTCCGATGGCCGAGCGGCGTAGAGACGGAGGGCGCGGTGCCGGCAGAGGCGGCTGAAATCACGGTTTCTCACGATGGTTGGGAGGGGATGTGATGGAAGAGTTTGTTCTGCGAAGCATACAAAATAGAACGCGGATGACGCGGATCGGGCGGATTTTCGCGGATCTGACTCGAACACAATCCGCGAAAATCCGCCCGATCCGCGTCATCCGCGTTCTATTCAAATCGATAATCTTGTATCTCTGTTTGGTCTTCATTCTGTCGAACATAGCCTGTCAATCTGAACAACAACCCTATCAAGCCGAGAGCACGAAGCGGATGGCCGAGGTTCTCGAAGCCATCGCCGCCGAGACGGATGCTTTTCCACGCGGCAACGCGCACGCCAACAAAGCCCGCGTCCGGAGCCTGCGCGCCGTCACGCCGCCGGCGGATCCGAGGCAGCGCGTGCAGTACGAGGCGACGCTCGGCCAGGAGTTGCTGCGCGCCGGAGACAACGAAGCCGCCATCGATCAATTCAATCAGATTCTCGACCGGATCGATCAGGAGCCGGGGCTTTTTGCTGAAGACTACCGGCTGGCCGTTCAGGATTTTCTGGCGATCAGCTATTTGCGGCTGGGCGAGCAGGAGAATTGCATCGCCAATCATACCATCGAACGATGCCTGTTGCCCATCAGCGAGGGGGGGGTGCATACGCTGGAACGCGGCTCGCGGCAGGCCATCGCCGTCTATACCGACCTGCTCAACGCCGATCCGGACGACCTCAACGCGCTCTGGCTGCTCAACATCGCCTACATGACCCTCGGCGAATATCCCGACGGTGTTCCCGAAGCGTGGCGCATCCCGCCCGAGGCGTTGCAGGCCGAGGCAGATGTCAAGCGTTTCATCGATGTGTCGAAATTGTTGGGGATGGACGTGGTCGGGCTGTCCGGCGGCGCGGTGATGGAGGATCTTAACGGCGACGGCTACCTCGACGTGATGGCTTCGTCCTGGGGGTTGCGTGATCAAATCCGCTATTTCGAAAGCACCGCCGACGGCCACTTCGCCGACCGCACGGCGGAGGCGGGGCTCACGGGCATCGTCAGCGGGCTCAACCTCGTTCATGCCGATTACAACAACGACGGCCACCCGGATGTGCTCGTCCTGCGCGGCGCCTGGCTCGCCGACGGCCATCCCAACTCACTGCTCAAAAACAACGGCGACGGCACCTTCGACGACGTGACCGAGGCAGCGGGCCTCTTCTCGATGCATCCCACCCAGACCGCCTCCTGGGGCGACTTCGACAACGACGGCGACCTCGACCTGTTTATCGGCAACGAATCGAACCCGGAGGCCGGTCTTCATCCGTGCGAACTCTACCGCAACAACGGCGACGGCACCTTCACCGACATTGCCGCCGAGGTAGGGCTGGCCATCACCGGCTACGTCAAGGCCGTCGTCTGGGGTGATTATGACAACGACGGGCGGCTCGACCTTTACCTCTCTCGATGGATGGAGCCGAACCTGCTCTTCCACAACGACGGCCCCGGCGGCTCCGGCGCGTGGCGGTTCACCGAAACCGGGGAGCAGGCGGGCGTGCGCGAACCCATCGACAGCTTCCCCGTCTGGTTCTGGGATTATGACAACGACGGCTGGCTCGACCTCTTCGTCTCGGGCTGGCGCGCTGCCGCCGGCGACGTGGCCGCCGAATACCTGGGCCGCCCCGGCAACGACGAAAAACCCCGCCTCTACCGCAACAACGGCGACGGCACCTTCACCGATGTGGCCGCCGCCGCCCGCCTCGACCGCGTGATGTACACGATGGGCAGCAACTTCGGCGACCTCGACAACGACGGCTGGCTCGACTTCTACGTCGGCACCGGCGATCCGGACTTCCGCGCGCTCATGCCCAACCGCATGTTTCGCAACGCCGGGGGACAGTTTTTCGAGGAAGTGACGGCGTCGGGGCGGTTCGGGCATCTGCAAAAAGGCCACGGTGTCGCCTTCGGCGATCTCGACAACGACGGCGATCAGGATCTCTACGCCGTCATCGGCGGGGCTTTCGAGGGCGATGTGTTCAACAACGTGCTCTTCGAAAACCCCGGTCACGGCAACCACTGGATCACCCTCGACCTCGAAGGCACGACCTCCAACCGCAGCGCCCTCGGCGCCCGCATCGAAGTGATCGTCGAGACCGAAGCCGGCCCGCGCTCGATCCACCGCGTCGTCACTACCGGCGGCAGCTTCGGCTCATCGACCCTGCAACAGGAGATCGGCCTCGGCCCGGCGACGGGCTTGCGCGCCATCGAGATCACCTGGCCCACCACCGGCGCGGTGCAACGCTTCGAAGACGTGACGATGGATCAGATCGTGCGGATTCGGGAGGGGGAGGCTATGGTTGAGGTCGTCAACCTTGACAGGCTGGTGCTGGCGCAAGGCGGGCCGAGGCAGGGGCAGCACGAGGGGGGGCATTGAAACGAGGTGTAGAAGATGGCCAAAGGTGATACGATTAAGAGCATTCATCTGGGTGATGTTGTTGAACGGCTTCCGGCTCTTGAACCACATTGGCTTACCAGCATCTCTCATGCCACCGCTGTCTGCTTAGATGATCAAGGCCATCAGCCGGGCGTACAGATCAAAGTCGCAGGCGATTTCGATGTCACCTTTGAATTGCATTGGGATTCGGTGACGGAGCAGATGCGCCGAACGTGGGAGGATGAACACTATGCCACCGAGCATGGGGCTTACGGCCTTGCCTTTTTGCTAGTTATGGAGCTAACCGGCTTCTCAGTCATAGAAAGATCCAGAAAAGGACCTGGATTTGACTACTGGCTTGGCGATCCTTCCGATCTACCTTTTCAGAACAAAGCCAGGCTGGAAGTTTCCGGGATCAGAAAGGGTAAACGAGGGCAGATTAACCAGCGTGTTCGCGAGAAAATAGAGCAGGTTAGTCCATCAGACGGGACCTATCCGGCTATTATTGTCGTCATAGAGTTCAGTCGCCCTGAAGCGCACGTGCATCAACGATGAAACAGGTTGAGCCCTTACATAGCGAAAGCGTAAACAGCTTGCATAATGATGCCATGCAGGCTGCTGAAGCGGCCATGGTTGCCCGGCAAGAGGGTGATCTGGAACGGTCGAAGGAGCTTTTCCAGCAAGCGATGACGTATGAGCGCAAAGCGGCCTACATGCTTTTGAACGAGCGCGACAAAGAACCTAGCCGCTCTGTGTTATTCCGTAGCGCGGCTTCGCTGGCGCTAGATTGTGGTAATTGGATTGAAGCAGGAAGGATCGCGTTGGACGGGCTTGACGGCAATCCTCCTGAACAAATTGCTGAAGAGTTGCGCGAGATTTTGGAAAACGTCACGAACGGTCTTCGTTCCTCTCATGGGATTAGAGCGGCATCCTGACGTAGCGCCGCCTCGGTGATCTCGACAACGAAGGCGACATGTTCAGCAACGTGCTCTTCGGAACACCCGGCCACGGCAACGATTGGATCATACTCCACCTCGAAAATTGGCTATGCAGGAAACCACCCAGGCTTTACATCTCAGCGCAGACGAGCAGGTCGTGCTCGGCGTGGATGACGGTGAGGTGGAGCGGTGGCTTGCAGCAGCCAAAGCAGGCGATGAACAGCAAAAGGAGCAACTCTGTCTCTGGGCGTATCTCACGGCTTACCGCTACTACCAGTCGAAGGTAAAAGTCGAAAAGACGCTCACCCATCACGACGCCGAGGAACTGGCCACCGAGTTTTTCCTCGAATTTGAGCATGCCCTGCCCCGGTTGCAGACGGCTACCCGGTTTACCCGGCGCGTGCTCAAGCGCTCGTTGGGGCGCTACCTCAAACGCAAAAGGCAGCTTCGGCACCGCGAAACCCCGCAGGCGCTGGGTGAACTGGAGCAGTTTCGGAGTATGTCTACCGGCGAGCCGGACCGGCCCTGGGAGCGCTGGAATGATGAGCAATGGCACCAGTACCGGATTACGTTGTATGTTCTCGACGAAGCCGATGAGACCACCCGCACGATCATGGCGCATCGCCTTGAACACGGGGCCTACAAACAGATCGCAGAAGCCATGGATCTGTCTGAGACGGCTATACGAATGCGTGTTGCCCGTTTTTACAAGGCTGTGCGCGCGGCTTACGAAAAGTTCATACAGGATCTGTGATGGAGTATGTAACAAAATCGTCGCAAAATACCCTGAATAGGGTAGGGTGTACTGACATTCAATCCGTGTTGAAGAACCTATGCCCCAACCGCAAACAGATGCACACGACAGCCTGGACAAGCCCCGGATCGATCAGTTTGTCGCATTAGCTCTGGCTGCTCCCGACGAAGCGTTGCTGCGTCGTTACTTTGCCGAATGCGCCGGCTCTCAGCCGGAGCCTTCGGTCTCTTTGACGGAAGCAGAGCGCCGTTGGGTTGTGGTCAACCTGGAGGCTAATTCGGGCTGGCAGGCTGCCTGGCGCCGGCTGGAAGAAGAAGCCGGGCGCGCGGTGGCGCGGCCCCGGCAGCCCTTGCCACCGATTCCGCCGAGGACGCCTGCACGGGCGCCGCATCGACGCGAACGCCGCCGGGGGGCCGTCCGGACGGCTCTGACGGGCGCCGTGGCGCTGGTGGGGATCTACGGGGTGCTCTGGACGACCGGACGCGTGATGCAGCCGGCCACCTACCAGATGGCCTCGGTGCAGGGCTACGAAGCGGTCTTGCGCGAACAGGCACGCAGCGCCGAGTCGGATCTCGGCGAAAGAGCCCAGGGTGTCAACGCCTTGCTTGCCGCCCCGCGCCACACCCTCGGCCTGTTTCCCCGGTACGACGCCGAGCAGGCACAGCGCGCCGCGACGCATCTCGAAGAAGCTTTCTCTGCCACGCCCGATTCCTTCCAACGCAGCGAGATCGCCTTTTTCCTGGCTAAAGCCTATCTCATGCAAGACGACGTGCCCAACGCCCGGCGCTGGCTCGAACAGGGACTCGCCCAACAGGTAGCAGATTATCGAGAAGAAACAATCCGTCTGCTGGAAACCCTTCCTGAGTAGGGGCGCGATTTTGGATTTTAGATTTTGGATTTTGGATTGGTCTGATTCAGCACCGTCACCTCAATCGAAAAAGCCGCGTCCATTTCGACCGGCGCGGCTTTTTCGGTTGCTAAAAACGGATCGATATGCACCCAATCCGAAATCTAAAATCCAAAATCCAAAATCATCTTACGTTCCGATCAGCACGAACGGTGCCCAGTAATAGGGGCGGGCGTACCTGGGGTTTTGCTGGATCAACGCGCGTTTGGCGGTGCGCAGGGCTTCGGGTTTGCCGGTCTGTTGGAGCATTTCCTCGTAGAAGCGCATCATCAAATCGGCGGTCTGCGTGTCGTCGGCTTGCCAGAGCGAGACGAGCACGTTGGCAGCCCCGGCATAGAGAAACCCGCGCGTCAGGCCGATCATGCCTTCTCCCCGGGCGATCTGGCCGAGCCCGCTTTCGCAGGCGCTCAAGACCACCAGCTCCGCGTTGAGCTGCAAGGTGTAGACTTCGCCCAGGTGCAGAATGCCGTCCTCTGGCGAGCCTGGATCGCGCGCCAGCACGATGCCCGAAAGCGCCGGGGCGGCTTCGTTGACAAAGCCGTGCGTGGCGAGGTGAACGTATCGGTACGCCGCCAGGTCGGGCGCTTTGAGGTTTGCTTCGTTGGCCTGCTGGTCCAGGTAGACGCGCGCCCGGTTGCCGAAGGTTTTTTCGAAGAAGCCGTACGTGCCTCTAAAGTGCTCCAGGATGCCCGTGACCTCGGTTCGGGAGGCGGGCAGAGCGCCGGCAGCCAGGCCCCGCGTAGAGTCGGAGGCCTGGTTGGCTTCGGCGAGGGCCGCGCCCCGCGTGCCGGTAGGCAGGCCTTCGGCAAAGACCGGGGCAAAGGCCACGAAGTCGCGCGGCGTCCGGGGGCGTTGCTTGTCGAGCAGGTCGAGCAGCAGCGTGGCGGAATAAGCATAGCTGAGGGCGTGCTGGTCGATCAGGTAGGCCAGCGCGCGGTAGTCTTTGAGGGATTCTTCCTCGTCGTCAGGCAGCTTCGTCAGCAGGGTTTCAAAGGGGAGATAGTTCAAGATCCCATCAGGAACGACGATCAGGCGGCGTCCCTCGGTGATGGCGGCGACGGGTTCGAGCAGCACCTGATAGAGGCGGTGGGCGTGGGTCGTATAGCGGTCATAGTTCTGTTCGATGATGCCCTGGCGCAGTTGGGTTACGTGCTCTTCGAGGAGCGAATCGCGAGCCGCCGTCGTGACGTCGAAAGCGCCTTGAGCCAGGGTAAAGATGAAGATCGAGTCGGCGCCGATGAAATATTCGACCAGCGCCGTCTCGGCGTCGAGTTGCTGGTCGAGGGTCTCGATGGTGGCCGTTTTGACCTGATATTTGAGGTTGTAGTAGTCGGGATAGTCCGTCTCTAGATGTTCGGCGAGGCGTTGGTAGGCTTGCTGGAGGTCGAACATTTTATCTTGCCATCGCGCCACCCTGGCCGAGTCGGCTTTTTCTTCTTTGAGGCGTTCTCTCGTCAGGCTTTGCTCGTAGTAGGCCAGGTCGATGCGCAGCGCGCGTTCCTGTTGGAGCAGCGTATCGGGGATGCCTGCAAAGGCTTTGGCTTCGGCGTCGGAGAGGGCTTCGAGGAGGATGCCGGCTTTGCTTTTTTCAGCAAAAAGGAACGCCGTTTCTTTGAAGGCAGGCTCTCCAGTTTCATGATAAAGGGTGAGGGCGGTTTGCACAGCCTGGTCGTAGAGGTCGGTGGCTTTTTCGGCCCAGTAAAGTTTGGAGCCTTCGGCTTTGTAGCTGCTGCGCATCTGGTCGAGGAGGCGGGCGGCATGCCGGTAGGTAGCCAGGGCGGCCTCAAGGTCTGCGCGGCGATGCGGCGGCGCGGCGTAGCGGGCCGTCAGGGTCTGGGCCTGTTGCCGGAGCGATTCCAGCAGCACGTCGTCGTCGAGGACGCCCTCCAGCGGAGGATTCAGGACGGAATCGGACGTGGCGCCTTCGAGCCTGTTGGCGCTAAAGGCTTGCCGGTACACCTCCAGGGCCGCCTCATACTGGCCGCTGTCTCGGAAGGCCGCCCCGATTCGGTTGTAGGTGCCCGCCACGTCGGGGTGTTGCGGGCCGAAGGCCGCCTGGGCTATCGGCAGGGCCTTGTTGTAGAACGCGAGGGCCTGCTGGTAGTCTCCTTGCCGGTGATACACGTCGCCGATGTTGCCGTAGGTCTCGACGACGTTAGGGTGTTGCGGGCCGAGGGTAGCCTGCTTCAACGTCAGCGATTTCTGATAGTAGGCGAGGGCCTCCTGGTAGGCGCCTTGTTCCAGGTAGACGGTGCCGATGTTGTTGTAGAGTTGTGCCACCTGCGGGTGCTGTTCGCCGCCGGTGGCCTGCCTGATGGCCAGGGCTTTCTGATAGTAGGTAAGGGCCTGCTCGTGGTCGTTGTTGTTCCGGTAGATGACGCCCATGTTCTGGTAGTTGCGGGCCACTTCGGGATGCTGCTCGCCCTGGGCGGCTATCCAGATAGAAGCCGCCTTATTGAAGTGGTCGAGGGCGCGGGTATAGTCGCCTTGTTTGCCGTAGATGACGCCCATGTTGTTGTAGCTGCGCGCCACCGAAGGGTGCTGCTCGCCCTGGGCGGCACTCCAGATGGAGGCGGCTTTGTCGTAATGGTCGAGGGCGCGGGCATAGTCGCCTTTGGTGCCGGCTACATTGCCCAGATTGTTGTAGAGGGTGGCCAGGTTGGGGTGTTCGTCGCCGTAGACCGCTCGTTGAACCGGTAACGCCTTATTCCAGAGGGCAACGGCCTCGTCGTAGTTGCCTCCGATGGCGTGCACGATGCCTATCTGTCCATAACTCGTGGCGACCTGGGCGTGGGTTTCTCCCAGCCGGGCGCGTCCGGTTTCGAGAGCGTGTTGGAGATGCTCCATGGCCTGGCCGAAGCGTCCCTGTTGCCGGGCTATCTGGCCCAGCATGTTATAGCACCGGACGTAGCCCTCCCAGTTCTGGTCTTCTTCATAGAGACGCCCGGCCTGCTCGAAGTAGAAAGCGGCGCTGTCGAACTGTGCAGGGGCGGCAAACGCCTGGGCCTTCTCGAAGGAACGGTCGGCCGGTGTCGCGGCGGCGGTTTCGCCCCGCGTTGCCTCGGGCGTCTCGGCAGGATCTTGTTGGGGAAGAGGCTCCTCGGTCGAACAGGCTGCCAGCAGCGCGACGCAGAGCATTCCCAGCGCAATCATACATCGAATATCCATTTCGTTCCCCTGGTTTGTTACACGATTGAGAGGAAGGTCCCTATAGAAGAGTAGGGCTGCCGGGGTTCTCCGCTTGCGGTCTTTTCGAAGGCCGGTTCACCCACCCCGACATCTGAGGGTCGGTGCCCCTCCGCGGAGGGGACTTTACGATGGGCACAGCACCAGATAGCCCAAAGTCTCCTCCCCGGAGGGGTGTCGCCCTGGCCTCGACATTTGGGGCAAATGCCGAGGCGGGGGGGTGACCATGCTGACGAGCATGCTCGTGGAGGACCCCGGCAGCCCTACTCTATAAGAGGGCGTCTGGCAAAGAATATGTGACAAGAGGATCGTGGGGCGCACCACATACTACGTCGTTTGCTTTTAGCAGTAAAGGCCTTATGGAACAAGCCGCGTTTCTTACAGAAGACACCGAAGGTTTCTGTCTCTTTCCCCATTTCGTATGCCGCGTTTCAGGCCTGCCTGTAGAATCCGTCGAACTGCTGCGTGCCGCTGCCACGAGCCGGCTCTTCGAGCAGATGTACCAGGCCGAGCATCAGCTACACGCCGAGCGGGAAGCGGTGGCGGCGCTGCTCTATGAGACCATCGGCGGGATCGAGGAGAAGAAAGACCGCGCGCGCCTGCTGCGCCTCAAGCGCGATCTCTACAATCTGCGATCTCTCCAGCCGGAAGCCGTAGCGGTTGCCCGCCGCGTCCTGCCCGAACACGCGGCGCCTGTCTTCGAGGCCTTCGTCGCCTTAAAAGCCCGCTACGATCACCTGATGGAAAGGCTTGCCCGGAGCTATGCCGAGGAGACGAAAGCGGCGCGACGCGCGTTTCAACAGTTCATCGAGGACGACGATTTCCAGAAAGGCCTGCTGCTCTCCAGCCGGTCGCTGTTTCGGTCTCAGCGTAAATACAGGGGGGCGGTTGAGGCTGAACTGAGCGGGAAGAAGGAGAAAATCGAGCGCGGCTTGCTTCGCTATTTCTCTCGCATGGCGATGAAGGCCACGCCCTTCGGGACGTTCTGCGCCGTGCTGCCGGGCGTTTTTTCGGACGAAACCAGGCCGGAGGTGCTGTTTGAATTTGCCGGCGACCCGCGCCGCAAGCGCAGCGCCCTGCGGCTCAACAAGAGCCTCTTCGGCGTGCTGCTGCGTCAGTTGAAGAAACGCCCCGCCGTGCGCAACCATCTCCACGTCGAAGGCAACCCTACGATGCGCTCTGAGGCAGGCCGCCTGGTTTTTCTGACTGCTGCTGCCGATGGCCGGGAAGTCTTTCAGCGCGTGCCTCGAAATCCTGTGTTGGACCTGTTGAGCGCAGCGCTCAAGGAGCATACGAGCCTGCCGCTCGGAGCGCTGAGCGAATTGTTGCAGACCGCCGTCGAGGCTTCCGAAGACGAAGCCATCGCTTATCTGGACAGGCTCATCGAGATCGGCTTTCTCCGCTTTCGGACCGGCATTCGCGAGCAAGAGGCCGACTGGGATCTGCCCTTTCGCGCCATCCTGGAACAGATCGACGACGACCACGCGCAATACACCGTGCGGCTGCTTGAGCAACTGCGAAAAAACCTGGACGCCTTCGCCGCCGCCGCCGTGGACGAGCGCGCCGGGCTGCTCGAAGCGATGCAGGCGCAGATTCAAAACGCTTTCGAGGATCTGAAAGTCGAGGGGCGGTTGATAGCGAATCTGCCGTTCTATGAAGACGCTACGGCGGCTTCCACCGCGCGGCTTTCCGGGCCGGGCCTGGCCCCGCTCAACGATACGCTCCACACGTTCGTGCGCCTGATGATGCGGCTGGCGTGGCCTCGTCCCGAAAAGGCCAACCTCCGCCATTTCTTCGACACTTATTACGAGAGCCGGACGCCGTCGGTGCCGCTGTTACAGTTCTACGAAGACTATTACCGAGAGCATTTCAAAGTCCATCTTGAGAAACAAGACAAAACCCGGAACGGAGTCGCCAAAGAGGAGGGAGGCGGCTACGACTTTGCCAATCCTTTCAAGCTGGACATAGTGCGTCGGATCCAGGCGGCCCGCAAGCGCCTGGAGACGTTGATCATCGAGGGTTGGAAAGCCCAACCCTTCAACGAGATCAAACTCACGCGGGAAGACCTCGAGGACGTGTTGCAAGACCTGCCGCCCGTCGCCAACCGTGGTCAATCCATCTCTTGCTTCGTGCAGATGATCCTCCCGGCCGGCGTGCGCGAATCCCCCCGGCTACTGGTTCCTTTGGGGATATTCTACGCCGGCTACGGAAAGTATTTCTCTCGCTTTCTCTACCTGCTGCCCGAAGCCGTTCAAACCGATCTCTACGCCAGCCATCTGGCACTGAGCGACCAGTGCCTGGCCGAGATATGCGGCGACGCCAATTTCAACGCGAATCTGCATCCCCCGTTGCTGCCCTGGGAAATCAGCTATCCCACCGGCGAGAGCGGTGACGCCGAGGAGCAACTGCGCAGCGCAGACCTGTACGTCGAGCCAGACGCCGAGGCGCCGCAGGCCGTGTGTCTGCGGCACGGCCCCACGGGCAAACGAGTGCTGCCCGTCGATCTAGGTTTTCTAAACCCCCGGATGCGTCCTCCGCTTTATCAACTGCTGTCTCGGTTCACAACAGCCACCTATTTCTCCGTCCCGATACCCAAAGCGCCACAGCATGCGCAAAATCATCCGGAGGCCGTACCGGCAGGCGCCCTTGAGGGCACTGCTCCGCCGGAACCACACATTCTCTATCGACCACGCATTACCTACGAAGGCGCGTTGATTCTGACCCGGAAGTGCTGGTTCGTGCCGTCCGCATTATTTCCGGTGCGTTCAGCCGATGAATCGTCCTTCGACTACTTCTTGCGCGTGAATCGCTGGCGGAAAACGCATGGGATTCCCTGCGAGGTGTTCGTGCGTATCAGCCCGCTTCCTCATAGGGCGCCGCAAGTCGTAGAAGGAGCACTGCCGGAGGTCCTCCCCGATAAAGCACACGAACACAACGAAGCCGCAGCGCCAGAAGCCGCCGAGAGCCCGACGCCCGAGGAAGCACCCCCTCCGGGACAAGGACCAAACGGGCCTTCTCGCAAGCGAAGAACGGCGGTCTCTCGCGATCTACACAAGCCGCAATACATCGATTTTAGCAGCCCCCTTCTGGTCGGCTTGTTCGGCAAGATGACGGTGAATCTCGACCATTTCATGGTGACCCTGGAAGAGCGGCTTCCGGCAAGCGAACAGCTTCCGCGCCATCACGATTCCCCCTATGCCACCGAACTGATCTGGCAACTCAACTTTCCGGAGGGGCCCGCCGGCGCGTCTTCCCAACCCCATCGCCAGGAGGAACCCTATGCCTTATAAGCAGGCCGATTATCGTTGGCTAAGCGGTCACATTTACTTCCACGGTCATATCCACGATACGGCGTGCGACCAGGTTTTGCTCGATGTCGTCGAGCCGTTCGTGCGGCATTGCCGGGAGCAGGCATGGATCGCGCGGTACTTCTTTGTGCGGTACCGGACGGACGGATGGCACGTGCGGTTGCGGCTCTACGGCGAGCCTGAGGTGCTGGAGCGCCGCGTCAAGCCCGCGCTGCGCCGGCACGTAGACAGCACTCTTCCGGCTTTGCTTGAAACGCTGCCGCAGGATGCCGAGCCGCTGGCAAAGCACGAATTATTGCGCTGGGTTCCGTACGAGCCGGAAGTGAATCGGTACGGCGGTCCCGAAGGCGTGAAGCTGGCCGAGATCCTCTTCGGCCACTCTAGCGAAACCGCCCTGGCCCTGCTCGGGCAAATCGGTGGCAAGTCTCGCTCCGCCCGCTTAGGCAAGGGGCTGCTGGCGATGGTTGTGCTGTTCTATGCCTTTCTCAAAGATCGCCAGCAGGTGGCGGTCCTGGCTCAGCAGTGTGGGGTCAGCTATCTCAAGACACGGGTACCTGACGAGGTACAACAGGGGCTCTGGCTTGAGGCGTTTGGCGGCGCATATACCCATCAGGCCGACACGCTGATCAGCTACGTGCATGCAGTGTGGAATCGTCTGGAGGCGTGCCAGCCCCTCTCGGATACGCTTGACGCCTACTACAGCCCTCTGTGCGACGTACGGCGGCGATTCGAAGTCTTGTTCAACGAACAGCGGCTGGTCAAGGGCGGTATTGTGCCGGTGCGCTGGGAGCAGGCTGTCGGTATGATCATGCCCAGCTACGCTCACATGATGAACAACCGTCTCGGGATATCAATCCCGGAAGAATCTTATCTGGCGTACCTGATCATGCGCGCTTTGAACCGCTCCTTCGAACCTGTTTCTCTCTAAGCTCAAGACACTCCGATGAAACACGACGACTTTTTTCTGGATGTCGCCCACCGTATCGGGCGACGCATCGTAGCCCAGGCGCTCTGGGACGGCGACGTCTGCACCTGGCAGGTTATGAGACCCGACAAAGCCCATCCGGAACTGCAGCGGGCTCTTCCTGAAAGGGCGCGGGGAGGCTTCTACCAGGGTACAGCCGGCATTGCCGTGTTTCTGGGCGAACTCTACCGCGTCACGGGCGAGGCCGGCGTCGGGCGTGCGGCGGACGGCGCTCTCCGACATGCCCTGGCCGAAGCCGCGCAGTTGCCGCCTAGCCGTTGCGGGTTTCACAACAGCCGCGTGGGCATTGCCTATGCTGCAGCACGGATCGCGGCCTGCCTGAACCAACCAGACTACCTGGAGCGAGCCGAGGAGATTCTTCGGCCTCTTCGCGGCCATGAACAGCGCGACCGGGGCCTCGACGTGATTGGCGGGGCTGCCGGAGCCATCCCGGTGTTGCTCCAACTGGCCGAGGTACTCGATCCAGCCTTGCCGCTGGAACTGGCTGTTGGCCTGGGCAACCACCTGCTTCGCGTGGCTCACCGAGAACCGGGGGGGTGGTCCTGGGACACGATGTCGCCTGCGGCGGTGCGGCATGGTTTGGGGTTGGCCCACGGCGCAGCCGGCATCGGCCATGCCTTGCTCGAACTTTATCACGCCACCGGGTCCAATCACTATCTCTACGCAGCGGAGCAAGCCTTTCTCTACGAACGCCAGTTTTTCGTCAAAGAGAAAGTCAACTGGCCGGATTTTCGCTATCATGAGCTCGGGCAGTATTACTACGCGGGGCGGTTAGACGAACTGCGCGAGGTCGTAACGGACGGGTTGTTTCCGGCCTATGAATTACACTTCATGAGGGCCTGGTGCCACGGGGCGCCGGGTATCGGTTTGACGCGGCTCCGAGCATATGAACTGCTTGGGGAGGCTGTCTACAAGGCCGAAGCTGAGGCTGCTGTACAAGCCACCCTTCAGTCGCTCGACTTGCAGGGCTGGAATTATTCGCTTTGCCACGGCTACGGCGGCAACTGCGACACGTTGCTCGATGCGGCCGATATCCTGAAAATCCCCGGCCTTCGGGCACGCGCCGAAGCCTGCGGCAGGCAGGGGTGGGAAGCGTTCGAGAAGATCGGCAGGCCGTGGATGTGCGGTACGGTTGGAGGGGCAGCGGATCCCAGCCTGATGTTGGGAGAGGCCGGAATCGGTTATTTCTACTTGCGCCTCTATTCCTCGGAGACGCCCTCGATCCTCTTGCTGCGTACGGCGGAGGGCATAGGCCGAGGTGTCGTTGCCTGGTGTAGCCATCAGACGCTCCAAAAGGGATACGTGGACACCTACTTCGGAAGGACCCTTCAGGTCTTCCGGATACTCTGCCCGGCCCGTACGCCGATCATCATGGACCGTGCTTTTCTGCCGCCTCAACACGAATCGGATGTTTCTGCGGCCTATGAGGCGCTTTGTGAGGCAAGTGAGGCCCCCGGCGAATCCCTCCGGTCTTTGCTCGAAGACGCCTTCCGACCGGAACGGATACGATATGAGATGGCGCTGGCTCTGACCGACTTCAGCGAAGAGACCCTGGCAGAACTAGTCAGGTCGCCCGTTGATGATGTTGCTTGGACCGACGTAGTCATGGAGCTAGCTCCCCATACGCGGGTCGTCCGGAGCCGCTGGGATTGGGATGCATGGATCGAGCTTGAGGAGCAGGATAGGCCGTCTCGACCGGAGCAGAAGCCTGTTTTCTGGCTCCTCTACCGGGCCGGCAACAAGATTCACGAACGGCCTCTGAGCCTGTTTGCGGCGCTGGTTTTACAGCATCTAGAAGCGTCGGCCTCGCTGGAACAGGTTGTCTTGGCCGTGGCCGCAGCGCTGGAAGATGGCGATGAGGCAGACCGTAGACAGCTTCGGGCCATGGTCGTCGAACAACTCAAAAACGCCTATCGAATGGGCCTCCTGCGTTGCTGGGCCGAACGCCTCGTGGAGATGCCGGCCTCGCCGTAGGCGCGCACCGGGCACGTTCGTCCAGGAGGCCAGGACGCGAGCCGTACCGGTTCGAGACGCAGGTTCGAATCCTGCACGTGCTCCAAAGGGGGTTGCACCCTACCTCAACAACCCACTGGAGGTGATCCTATGGAAAAGCTCAAACTCAACCTCGACGACCTCACGGTCGAATCCTTCGAAACAACGCCGGAGAGTCGTAGCCGGCAAGGAACGGTCTTTGGCTTCGACTGCACCGAAGAAGCCTCATGTATCGACTACACTTGTGGCACCTGTCCCGGTCAACAGCCAGCCGAGTGCCAGAATCCTACGGCTACCGAGTCGGCTGAGTACACAGTGCACAACGATTTCCCTGAGTGTGAAGAAGAGACGGAGGGGGGTGAACCTGGATGCGCAGGCCTGCCTACGTCATCATGGTGCACGCTCACGCAATCATACTGTCCTACCTGTACACCCACCTGTAGCTTCTGCTGAAGAAATCTTCAGTGATCAAAACGGTGGAGTAAACTAACGACAAGGCTCGGGTGCGATCCCCCTTTCTTTCGCCCGCCTCAGTGCTCTTTCGGCCAAAACAAAGGGAACCGCAGCCGCTCGGGAGGAAATGGAGGTATAGTTCGCTCAAACTCAACCTCGAAAGCCTCAAAGTCCAAGCCTTTGAGGTATTCCCGGAGCGGGCGGTTCCCTTTAAAGACAACGTACGCGATGCCGGAATGAAAGTTCAGGCGTCTTTTCCTGGTGTAGTTTACAAGCCATCCCTTGTGCAAAGCGCCTTCAAGAGGCGTCACGTTCGAGGGGCGAAGAGCGATTCTCGAACCGCGCTTCTCGCCCTTCGCCCCTCGCTCTTCGGAGCGACACCGTTTTGTGAGGCTATATCTCATCGTGATTGCACAACAGGCCGCTTGAAGCTGCACTAGCTCTCCGTAGCCCCCTTCAACGTCGTTCATCCATCGCTCATGCCGTCGTCTTCAACCGAAGTGCCCACGTTGCGGGAGGCGTCCCAGCAGTTCAAGCGGCTGGTTCGGCTCATCCGGCCTTATTGGTCGCCCTTGCTCAAAGGCATGATGTTGGGGCTCGTTGTGGGCATCATCGGCATGGTGACGCCCTACCTGACGAAGCTGCTCATCGACGAAGTCTATCCCGCGCAAGACGTGCCGCTGATGCACGTGCTCGTCGGCGGGGTGCTGGCTGTCAGCGTGACGTCGGCTGTGCTGGGCGCCATCCGGGGGTATTTCACCTTGTACGTCAACGCCCGGCTCAGCAACGCGACGAGCCTGCTGTTTTTCAACCACCTGCAACATCTCACCGCGCAGTTCTTCGATGCGCATCGGGTGGGCGAGATCATGAGCCGCTTTCAGGATGTGGGCAAAGCCCTTGGAAGCGTCACGAAGGTGTTTCAGACGGTCTTCGTGCAGGGCGTCTATTTGCTGCTGGTGCCTCCGTTTTTGTTCATGCTGCAATGGAAACTGGCCCTGGTGGCGCTGGTGGCGATCCCGTTGACGGTGGTGGTGACGACCCTGGCCGGACGCCTGTTGCGCAAATACTGGAAACGCACCTCGGAAGCCTACGCCGAGTTGAGCGCCTTCCAGGTCGAGGTGCTCAGCCACATCCGCACGCTGAAGGCTATGGCGCTTGAGCATCACATTTATCAACGGGCCAGCCGCTACATCCACCACGCCTTGCAGATGCAACTCAAAGCCGGTGGGTTCGGGCAGATCCTCGGCACCACCAACGGCCTGCTCTATGCCCTCAATACGGCGGTTTTTACGTGGTTCGGCTGGACGCTCATCCTCAGCCAGCAGATGACCCTGGGCAGCTATATCGCTTTTAGCGCGTACGTCGGCTATCTCTACGGACCCATCCGGCAGTTCGTCGGGCTCTTTTCCGATTTCCAGCAGTCGGCGGTGCATCTGGGCCGCATGTTCGAGTATCTCGACGGTCCGGTAGAGCAAGAACCGGCCCGCGCCTACCTGCCGGCGGCGCCTATCGCGGTGCCGTTGCGCGGGCACATCTGCATCGAGGGGGTCTCGTTCGGGTATACGCCGGAGGTGCCCGTCTTGCACGAGGTGAGCCTGGAGGTCGAGCCCGGTTCGATAGTCGCCATCGTGGGGCCGAGCGGGTCGGGCAAGACGTCGTTGCTGCGGCTCTTGTGCCGGATGGTCGAGCCGGATACCGGGCGCATCCTGATCGACGAGGCGGCTCTCCAGCAGATTCCCCTGCCCGACTTGCGCCGCCAGGTGACGGTGGTCTGGCAGGAATTCAGCCTGTTCAAAGGGACGATCTGGGACAACCTGACGCTGGGATTGGAGGCGCCGTCGCGGGTTGCTGTCGAAGAGGTGGTGCGCCTGTGCCGGCTCGAAACGATGATCCAGAAGCTGCCCCAGGGTTATGAAACGGAAGTGGCCGAGTGGGGCGCCAGCCTCTCCGGCGGCCAGCGCCAGCGCATGGCCGTGGCGCGGGCCTTGATCCGGGATACCCCCATCTTGCTTTTCGATGAAGTGACGGCCAACGTCGATGTGCAGACGGAAGGCCAGATCCTTCATGATCTGTTTGCGCGCTGGCAGGACAAGACGCTGATGTTCGTGACCCATCGTATTGCCACCGCCGCGCTCGCCGACCAGATATGCGTCATCGACAAGGGGCGCGTGGTCGGCTTTGGGAGCCATCAGGAGTTGCTTGGCGCGAACGAGGCGTATCGCCGCATGCAACAGAGCCCTGCCCATGGCAGCCATCACCTGCGTGTTCTAAACTCATGAGCGAGCAACGTCTTCATAGGGCCTCGGGCGTTCTGCTTCGGTTGCCCGAATTGCCGTCCCAGGAAAACGTCGGCGCGGGGCTGGTGCTTCGGGCTGTGCAGTGGACGTTTTTGATCCTGGCCGTGGTGGTAGCCGGCGCCTTGTTTACCGCTTCGATCGTCGAGATCGACATCACGATTGATGCTGCCGGGGTGCTTGAGCCCGAGGTGGTCTGGCCCGTGCGAAGCCGGGAAACGGGTGTTGTGACGGCGGTGCTCGTGGCTCCGGGCGATTCGGTGCAGCCGGGGCAGGTGCTGGCCCGGCTCGATTCGCTTCACCTCAAACGCGTGCAGGTGCAGTTGCAGAGCGAACTGGCGAGCCGACGCCTTGCCATGGAGCGGATGCGTTTCCTGGCGGCGTTCGAATTGCAAATGCAGCAAAGCCTGCGGCAACAGGCCGAGGCGCATCGCATCCGGTCGCGGGCGGCTTTCCGGGAGCGGATGGTTGAGCATGGCTACCGGGGCAACCTCGACTCGTTGCAGCAGGCTTACCGGGCCGGGCGACACGTCGGGATGGATCGCGCCTACGCCGACGTGGTCTCTGCCGAGGCGGATCTGCGCCACCAGAGCGTCCGAGAGGAGTTGCTGAAGCTGAGCCGGTATGATCTCGACCAGGAACAGGTAGCTTTAACCCGGCTCCAGGCCGATCTGGAGGCGGTCGATGAACAAATGCGCCGCCTGACGATCGTCGCGCCTGCCGCCGGTATCGTGCTTACCGAAGAACTCCACGAACGCTTGCTCGGCACCTACGTGCAGCAAGGCCAGCACCTTCTCGACATCGCCGAGGGCGCTGCGCGGAAGGTCACGTTGTTGGTGCATCAGCGGGATGTGCATCGCATCAAGCAGGGGCATCAGGCCAAGGTCGAGATCCAGGCCTTGCGTACGAGCCGGGCCTATGATCTGCTGCCCGGCCGGGTGGTTTCGGTGGCCTATCAACCCGAAAGCCTCGCCCCGCCGGGCCAAAGCGTTGCCCTCGGGCTCTATCCCGTCACGGTGATGATCGACCCGGCGGCTGTCGAAAATCTTGGCGCTGCTACGTTGCGGCGGGGCTACACGGTCGAAGGCAAAATCATTACGCAGTCGGGGCCTATCCTCGCGTTGTTGTGGCAGTATCTGCGCGAAAAACTCAACGTTCGTCTCTGAGAAACTGTTTGGTAAGTAGACCGGCAGGCGAGCACGAGAGATTTTTCGCCCAGCGCTGCACGACTTTTGAGGCGCGTAGCAGCGCTACTCGCCGAAAAAGCGGGGGGCGCTGGGCGGAAAAGATCCGTGCGCAGCCCCGGCCTACTTACCAAACAGTTTCTAAGGCAATGGATCGTCCATCGTGGGTCATCGACGAGCTAGAGGCCCCCACCGGCAAGGGGGTTCGTATCGGCGTGATCGACAGCGGCTGGGATCGTACGACCCCGGATCCCCGCGTCGTAGCCGGCCTGGGCCTGGTCGATCCGGAGGACGAGTTGGCCCTGGCCTATTCGCGCGATGACCACGACCAGATCGGGCACGGGACGGCGTGTAGCGATCTGATTTTGCGCCAGGCCCCCGGCGCAGAGATCGTCCCCCTTCGCATTTTCGGCCATCGGTTGGAGACGTCGGTGCCGTTACTGCAGGCGGCTCTCGAATGGGCCATCGAAAACGAGCTTCGCCTGGTTAATATCAGCCTGGGCACGTATCGGCTCGACGCTTTGCGCCCGCTCTATACCGTGTGCGAGCACGCCGTGAGGCAGGGGATGATCATCGTCGCAGCGGTGCATAGCCGGTCTCTGTGGAGCTATCCCTCGGTTTTTGAGAATGTGTTGAGTGTAGGCATGGGGCCGCTCAAGCATGCTTTTCAGTTTTACTATCGTCCGGATCACGCGGTCGAATGTCTGGCGAAGGGCCGGCAGCGGGTCCGTTGGCTTGCGGGCAAGACCCGGTTGAAAGTCGGTACCAGTTTCGCCGCTCCCAATATCACAGGCATCGTGGCGTTGTTGCTGGAGCGCTATCCGGAGGCGACGCTGGCCGACGTGCGGGCGCTGCTCGAACGGTATGCTGAGAAGGGGGTTGAGATGCACGGCGGAAATCGCCTACATTGAGAGGTTATTAGAGCGGTTTTACTACGTCAACTGAAAACTGCTCCAGGCTTTTATCCAGGGGCTGCGTCCCGTTCCGATGTCTGTCCGTTTCTATTTCTGGATCCCCCTTTTGGTGCTGCTGCTGCTCAGCGCGGCCTCCGCGCGCGCGCAGGGCACGCAGATCAGCGGCACCGTGCGCGCCGATGCCACGGACGCACCGCTGGCCGAAGTCAACGTCACACTCGAACGCGACGGCGTGGTGGTTGCCGGCACGACGACCGACGCACAGGGCCGCTACCGCCTCGCCGGGGTCGCGCCGGGCGCGTACGTGCTCGCTGCGCGGTTCGTCGGCTACCGGACGGTGGAGGTCGAGGTGATGCTCGGCGCGCAGCCGGTGGTTCGAGATCTACGGATGCAGGCGGCGGTGCTGGATCTGCAAGAGGTGGAGGTCAGCGCGCTGCCGGAGCAGGATCAGGCCGATCCGAGCGTGTCGCTCCGGCAGATGCGGCCTGCGCAGATCCGTCAACTGGCCGGCGGGGCCGAAGATGTGATGCGCGCCTTGCAGACCCTGCCCGGCGTGCTCTCGTCCAACGACTTTTCCAACCAACTCATCGTGCGTGGCGGCACCCCCGATCAAAACCTGATCATCCTCGACGATATCGAGCTTTTCAGCCCCTACCAGTTGAGCGGGATGGGCAGCCTGCTCAATGCCTCGGTCACGCGTTCGGTCGAACTTTACGCCGGCGCCTTCCCGGCGCGCTACGGCGACCGCCTCTCGTCGGTGTTGGCCGTGGAGATGCGGGACGGGCGCCCGGATACGTGGCTCGGCGGGCAGGTGAGCACCAACATGATCAGTGCCAACCTCGTCCTGGAGGGCAAGACCGGATTCTGGCAGGGAAGCTGGCTCGCCAGTGGCCGCCGCACCTACTTCGATTCGTTCGCCAACACCTTCGCCAAACGCGTCGGCATCTTCAACGACATAGCTTTTCCCGATTTTGGAGACGTGCAGGCGAAGCTGACGTTGCGGCCCGCGCGGAATCATCAACTGCGTTTTACCGGGCTTTATAGCCGCGATGTGCTCGACGTGCTCGGACGGCAGGATACCTTCGGGCGGCAGGGCGCCGAAGAGAGCCTGCGCGAGGGAAGCAACGAAAGTATCAACGCCGCTCTCGGCGGGGCGTGGAATTACGTGCCGTCTTCCGGGTTGCGGGTCAAAATCCTCGCCAACTGGTATCGCAACACGGGCGCCAACCAACTCACCGGCGACCTCGCGCCCACCGACGGCGGCTTCGATTTCCGTCTCACCGATGCCCTGCTCGAACCGCCGCCGCCCGTCTTCGGCGGCGCCGAACGGGCGCAGTTCGACTATGATCAGGCCTATCGACTCGAAAAAGCGGCGCTGCGCGGACAGGTCGTCGCCAGCCGGGGCCGCCACACCGTCGAACTGGGCGGCGGTGTCGATTTTCTGACCAACGAACTCGATCTCGACCTCGGCCTCAACGCCTTCGGCGCGGTCGTCTTCGATGCGCTTCAGACCGCCGATCCGAGGCTCGGCGCCCTGGCCGACAGCGCCGATCAAACCCGGACGCATCGCCGCTATCAGGCCTACGCGCAGGATCGCATCGCCCTGGCCAACGACAGGATCTTCGTTCAGCCGAGCCTGCGCTACGACTATTACGGCCTGATCGAAAAACATCACCTCTCGCCGCGCGTGAGTGTTTCGATCCTGCTCGATGACGCCACCACGGTGCGGTTGGCCGGCGGGCGGTATCTGCAAAGTCCCGGCTTCGAGAAGCTGCTGGATCCGGAGAATCCGTTCAATCTCGCGCGTTTTATCAGTCTCGATCAGTTGGGCGTGGAGCGGGCGATGCACCTCGGCGCCAGCCTGAGCCGGCATTTCGGGGCGCGGTGGCGCGTCAAAGTCGAGGGCTATTGGAAGCAGTTGGACGACCTGATCAGCAATGCATCCCGGCAAGAGACGCGGCTGGTGGCTTCGTACGAACGACAACTCGACCTCGAAAATAATCGCGTAGGCCGGTTAAACGGGCAGGGCTACGTTATTCGAGAAGCGGACGCCTTCGCCTTGACGCCGGAGCCGGTTAACCAGGGATCCGGCCACGCCTACGGGGCGGATCTGTTGATCGAAAAGCGCGCGGCAGAGCCGTCGGATGTCTGGCAGGGATGGCTTGCCTATTCTTTCGCCCGTGCCTTCCGCGAGCAGAGCGACGCCGACACGACGGTCCGCTTTCCGTTTGATTACGACCGGCGTCACACGCTCAGCGTGGTGATCAGCCGGCGGCTGGGGCGGTATTTTAAGGCGGGGCTTACGTGGCGCTTCGGCAGCGGCTTCCCGCATACGCCCCCCGTCAGCATGGATCCGCTCGTGGGCATCGTAGACGACCCGGAGACCGGCGAGACGCGGTCTATCGTGCTGACAGACCCCGCCACGGGGTTGGTCCGGCTGGTGCCCGGCTACGGCGGGGCGGCCAACCTCAACACGGCCCGCCTGCCCGATTATCACCGGCTCGACGCGCGGCTGACGTTTGCCTCGCGCTGGCGCGGCACGGCGTTCGAAGTCTATCTGGAGGTGATCAACGTCTACAACCGGAAGAACGTCGTGCGGTATCATTACGTGGTCGAGGTCATCGAGAGCCCGACCGGGTTGCCGGCTTCGCTGACCCCGCCGCCGGAGCCCTTGCTGTTCAAGGAGCCGGTCTACATGTTTCCGTTCATCCCCTCGTTCGGGTTCAGCGTCTCGTTCTGAGTGGGGAATGGCCAGTGGGATGTGGCGAGCGGGGATTTTGGGGAAGGGCGAAAGGGAGAGAGGGGGAAAGGGTGAGAGGGAGAAGGGGAGAGGGGGAGAGGGGGAATGGGAAAAAGAAAAAGACAAAGAAAAAGGCGACCTTAGCCGGTGGGCCGTCTCGGAACGGAGCGCAGGCACGCGATAAGGAAAATTTGCTGTTTGAGCGACGAAGGAGCGAGTTTCAAATTTTCCCGCGTGCCGGAGTGGGGTTCAGGCCCAGCGGGTACAGTCTTGATCTTTTGGTCCTTTTGGATCAAGCCAAAAGGACAAACAAACGGGATCATGCCACAAGGCTTGAGTCAAAGTCACATGACCAAAAATAAAGCCCCTCGAACCTCAGGTCCCGTGTGTGGGTATTTAATCCACATCAAATTGCCCTTGTACCCATGATTCGCTCCCGCGCAATTGCTTACGTGCTGATGGGTCTGATGCTGGCCGGGTTCGCCATGCCGGCTCAGGCTCAGGAGTTGTTGGCCGAGGCGCCGCCGTTCGACGTGCGCCACGGCGCCGCGCACCTGGAGACGCTGTTCGACATCGGCGTGGAAGATCATTTCGACGATGCCTCCCGGCTCTACCTGGGCCTGCTCGGCAGCCTCGATCGCAACCCGGCGAGCCAGGAACGGACGATCCTCAACCGCCACATGGCACAACTCGCCCTGATCCTGCCCGAAGACCTCCGGCAGCAGGTGATGGATGGCGATCTGGATACGCCGCCCGAAAGCTGGTCGTTCAAGCCGGGCGCGGGCGAGCGGCTCTTTACGTGGTGGCGCAGCCAGGATCCGCTGCCGGCCACGCGCAACAACGAACGCCTCGAAGAACACCTCCAACGCGTGGCCTACGCCGAAGAGATGTACCCCCACGACGACCACCCCACCGGCCTCGACGAACGCGGCGAAGTCTACGTCCGCTTCGGCGAACCCCGCGATAAAATCTCCGTCGAATACGCCGACCGTGAACTGGGCGACATCGTCTTCCAGCCCGGCGTCGTGGTCAATCTGACGGATTTTCCGGAAAATGAATTCTGGGGCTACGGGCACATCGACCGGGCGGCGTATTTCATCTTCGTCAAAAAACAGGGCGAATACCGCACCGCCGAATCGAACGATTTATTGCCTGATCCGCTGCGTTCCGGCTTCAGCGCGGGCGCGCGAGGGCGTCAGAAAGTCGATATGATGCTGGCGACGCTGCGGGTTATCTACCGGCAACTGGCGCCGCTGCATCCCGACTTTCTGGTTCGTTATAGCGACGTGGTGGATTACTCGCGCGGGCTCGAAGACGGCAGCCTGAGCAGCCAGGCGCAGGCACCCTACGTCTTCGCCGAGAGCTTTCTCGTCCGCGCACAGGCCGAAGATGATCAGGCTTACGGACGGCGCGAGACGTTCGTGCCGCGCCAGGCCACCGAAGTCTTACGCGAGAAAGAAGGCCTGCCGCTGGCGATGCGGACGGCGCGTTTCCTCGATGACGACGGCACCACACGCACCGAAATCTACTGGAGCCCCCAGCCCGGCGGCCTGATGTCGGAGGATCGACAAGATGAAAAGCCGGTCGAAGGGCAGGTCGATCAATACATCATCAAGCTGACCGTCGTGCAGAAAGCCGGCGCGTACATAGAGCGCATCGTCAACGTCCGGCACTATCAAATCACCGACCTGCCCGCCACGAGGGAGGCCGTGATTCCGGTGCAATCGATGGTGGTTGAGGGCGATACGGGCCGGTATCACCTCGCCATGCAGTGGGATCAACACCTGCCCGCCGGTAAAGATCGCGTGCGCGACCCGGAACGCGTGCGGCTCGGCCCGCACCTGAAAGTTGCCACCCAACGCGCTGACTCGCTGATGGCGCTAACGGCGGACGAGGCTGTGCTGGAAATGAGCGATCTCCGCCTCGAATTCGTCCCCGCCTCGGCGAAGCAGGCCGGCACCTTCGAGACGGCGCCTTATCCCTTCGAAACGGTGCCCTCAGAAATGACATTGGGCCTGTATTTCGAAGTCTATCACCTCGCTTTCGACGCCGACGATCAGACCCAATACGAGGTGGGCTACACCGTCGAACGCGGCGACGACGGCGGCCTGCTCAACTTCCTCGGCGGGCGGCCCGACGAGCAAACGACCGTCGAGACGCCCTACACCGGCTCCGACCGCACCGCGCGAGAAAGCATGCTGCTCGATCTGAGCGAATGGGAAGGCGAGGGCGCGCTGAACGTCACCGTCCGCGTCACCGACACGATCACCGGGCAGCAGGTGGAACGCTCGCTGCAATTCACGATGCGCCGATGAGCAAAGACGCCAATGAGTAAGGAAAAAAGGCAAAGCGATTTTTTCGAGCGCGTCTGGGAGGTCGTCGCGCAAATCCCCGACGGCAAGGTGACGACCTACGGCCACATCGCCGAGCATCTGGGCATGAAGAGCGCCGCCCGCACCGTCGGCTGGGCGATGCAGGCGGCCAAGGGGACGTGGCTGCCGTGCCACCGCGTCGTCAACCGCTTCGGCGGGCTTTCGGGCGCGCGGCACTTCGGCGGCCCGCACATCATGGAAGACCTCCTCCGCAATGAAGGCGTCACCTTCGACGACGACGGGTGCGTGGTTTTAGAAAAGCACCTGTGGATTCCGGGGTCGGATGGGCAATAGAGTGCAATTTGCTCTCATGCAGTAAGTAAAGTCAACGCTCAACCTTCCCGTGTTAGGATTCTGCTTAAAGGGTCGAATCAACACTTCCTCAGCTAATGAATTAGCCAGGACTTTTACGTATTCCTCATCAGGCTCTAGTTCAATGGTTTTGAGTAGGTCGAAGCCGGTGGGTGTCAATATCTTCGCTCGTACCTGCGTGCTTCCTAAGCCTGCCTTAGCTATAGCAAAAAGAAAAGTGTCTTGATACAACGCTTCCCAAACGATTCGCTCGACGAACTCGAAGTGATCATCTATAAGTAGCCCGCATGATGTCAGAATTTGCAGAGCGGAAAGACCTGTTACCTCGTTCAGGTACATTCGCTCTGTATCTTCAGTGAACAGATGGATAAATCGATGATCGATCATCCAAAACTGGTTCAGAATCTTTCTGAATAATTCCTCTTCTTTCTGAGAAAGTAGTTGCACATCATGGAGCGTCCTTTTCGAGAAACCTGTAAGATCTGAACCTCCTTTCGCAATTAACGTTGCCCACGTCGTCGGGTTAGCCTGGCGGAGCTGCGCCCAAACACCGTCTTGGACGGAACGAATCGTTCGCTCGCGATGGAGCTTCAGTTCATTGGGAGTATAAGCTCTCGTTGTACGTCCCTTGGAGTATTTGATGTGTACTTTATCGTGACAGTTCGGGCAAAGTGGTATCGCGTTTTCTATATCATCAGAGCCACCGTCCTCCTTCGGTATGATATGGTGGACCTGAATGTTGTGAAGTATGCCGCAGATACAGCAGTGCCGTCCAGTATCGGCGAGAAGTTTGTCTACATCTGACTGCTTGAAACCCATCTTTTTGTAACGTTATTCTTCAATGTTGTCGAAGAGTTCATCTAGAGGCCGAGTTTCTCCGGCTTCATATTCCTCAAGAGCCTTTGCTGCCATCTGAGCAAGGAGCGTTTCGCTTCTGGGATCCGCGAAGAGAGCATTCCATTTCTTATCGCCTTCGAGAGAAGCCAGGATTTCTTGAGCGTAGAAGTTCTGCTTCTCTTCCGGGAGATTGGTTAATGCCTCAATCGCTTTTTTCATCAAAGCAGTCATGGTCGCTCGTGGTTAATTTTAAAATCTTTCTACTGAGAGTTTGGATTAAGCACGGGTTCCTAAATTATTAAAAATATTAAAGAAAAGTCATTCCTGCGAAGGCAGGAACCCATCCAAGTCTCTGGGGATGCCGGCAGTCCTTGAAAATTGGATGGGTCCCTGCCTGCGCAGGGATGACTAAAAAGGACGTTTGCGCCATGTTTTTCCTCGTTCCCACGGTCTCCGTGGGAATGTAGAACCGGACGCTCCTGCGTCCGAGAATCGATGCAGGATTTTGAAGAAAGACAGGGAGACGCAGGAGCGTCTCAGGCTGCATTCCCACGCAGGAGCGTGGGAACGAGGCAAGTTGAGAGGAAATTCGCCATTCGTCACTCGCCCTTCGAAAGCCGCTCCAACACCTCCCAAAACCCCGGAAACGACACACGCGCGACTTCAGCATTCGTAATCGTTGTCTTGCCCGAGGCGGCGAGTGCTGCCACGCCCGTCGCCATGGCGATGCGGTGATCGTCGAAGCTATCGACCGTGGCGCCAGTGAGGGGTTTGCCGCCGGTGATGGCGAGGCCGTCTTCGAACTCCTCGACGTCGGTGCCGAGGGCGCGGAGGTTTTTGACCATCGCATCGATGCGGTCGGTTTCTTTGACGCGCAGTTCGGCGGCGTCGCGGATCTCGGTGCGGCCTTCAGCGCAGGCGGCGGCCACGGCCAGGACGGGGATCTCGTCGATCAGATTGGGGATGAGCGCGCCGCTGACCGAGACGCCGTGCAACGCGGCGGGGCGCACCTTCAAGTCGGCCAGCGGCTCGCCGCCTTCTTCGCGTTCGTACTCGACCTTGAAATCCGCGCCCATGACACGGAGCACGTCGAGCAAGGCGCTGCGCGAGGGGTTGAGCCCCACGCCGGGCAGGTAGACCTCGCCGTCGGGCACGATGGAGCCGGCCACGAGCAAAAATGCGGCTGCTGAGAAATCGCGCGGCACCGTCCACGTCCGGGCCGGGATGCGGCGGCCTTGCTGGACGGTCAGGTAGCGCGCGCCGCCCATCTCGAAGATGTCGAGGCCCAGCATCCGCTCGGTATGATCGCGCGAAGGAATCGTCTCGACGACCGTCGTCTCGCCCTCGGCGTAGAGCCCGGCCAGCAGCACGCACGACTTGACCTGCGCCGACGGCACCGGCAACTCGTATTCGATGCCCTGAAGCTGTTGTCCTCCGGCGATCTTGATGGGCGCATGCCCGTCTTCGAGTGTGACGACGGCGTTCATCCGGCGCAGCGGATCGGCGATGCGGGCCATCGGGCGGCGGCTCAGCGAGGCGTCGCCGGTGAGGGTGGTGGCGAAGGATTGCCCGGCCAGGATGCCCGCTATCAAGCGCATCGTCGTGCCCGAGTTGCCGCAGTCGAGCGGGGCTTTGGGCTTGCGCAATCCTTCCAGGCCTGCCCCCTGGACGGCCAGAATGCCCGGCTCGTCTTCATCGATCTCGACGCCGAGTTGGCGCAGGCAGGCCAGCGTCGAACGCGGATCCGCCGAGTCGGGATAATTGGTGATGATCGAGCGGCCATCGCTGAGGGCAGCGAAGAGCGCCGCGCGGTGGGCAATCGACTTGTCGGCGGGCAGCGCCACGGTGCCTTTGAGCCGCGCTGCTTGCGAGATGGTCTGGTTCATCAATGAAAGGGTGGAGAATGCGGAGGGTTGGTGAAAGCTATCCGTAAAATACTTCATCTACACGTAGTCCCGAATTTACATATAGACCCGAAGGGTTTCGATGCTCTTTGATTATTTACTTCGGTAATACCTCCTGCGCGATTCCCCCTTCGAAGGGGGACAGCGGCGCGCAGCGTAGGCGGAGCGACGCAGGGGGATGTTCCTGCGGCCTTGCAAAAGGTTTTCAGAAGGTCGCCCGAACATCCCCCGCCCCTCCTTCGTCGGGGCACCCCCTTCAAAGGCGGACTTTTGGTTCTGCCGTTACCGAAATAAGTAATCAATCCTCATGGAAACCCTACGGGTCTCTTGCTACTCAGCAGAAAAGCACAAAAAACAAAGCGCGAAGAACGAATAAAAATCTACCAGATAGGCGAGTGCGGCGACGACGGCATCGGAAAAACGTCCAGAATATCGCGCAGCAGTTGCTGTTTTTCCTCCCACGCAAGAAAGGCATAGCGGAAGCCGTTGAGCGCCACCTCGCGAAGCTGGTAGGCATCGACGCCGCAGTGCTGGTAGACGTGCCAGAGTTCGTCGGTGAGCGTGGTGCGGCTGAAGAGGCGGTTGTCCGTGTTGATCGTCACCGGGATACCGGCGTCGATGTATTTCTTGAGCGGATGGGCCTCGTAGCTTTCGACGACGTGCGTCTGCACGTTGCTGGTCGGGCAGATTTCGAGCGGGATCTGATGATCGACGAAATACTGCATCAGCGCGGGGTCTTGTTCGAGCGTGATGCCGTGGCCGATGCGGTGGGCGTTGCAGTAGAAAAGCGCCTGGTGGATCGATTCCGGCCCCCACGACTCGCCCGCGTGGATCGTCAGGTTGAGCAAGTGATTGCGGGCGTAATAAAACGCGTGGAGGTGATGTTTGGGCGGGTTGCCGGCCTCGCCGCCGGCCAGGTCGAAGGCGACGACGCCGCGTCCCTGGTAGGCCACCGCCAGTTCAGCCTGACGCATCGACGTGCTCTCTAAGCGATCGCGCAGACCTGCGATGATCAGCGCGGTGCGGATGTCGAAGTCTTTTTCGGCAGCGCGCAGGCCTTCGAGCACGGCGTCGTTGACCTGTTCGAGCGTCAGGCCCTCTTCGGTGTGGAGGATGGGCGCGTAGCGCACCTCCAGGTAGCGGACGTTTTCGCGCGCGTTGTCCTCGGCCAGTTCGTAGGCGATGCGCCGGAGGGCGTCCGGCGTCTGCATCATGGGCAAGGTGTAGCGGAACCAGTCGAGGTAGGCTTCGAGCGTCTCGGAGTCGTCGATCTTGTGCAGAAACGTTTCGAGCGTCTCGACGGTGCTGGCGGGCAGCACGTAGGTCTTGCCTTGCTGCTGCGCCAGCTCCAACAGCGTGGCTATGCGCAGCGAGCCGTCGAGGTGGCAGTGCAACTCGGCCTTAGGCCAGGCCAGCAGATCGTCGCGGGTGAGCGCGGGGATAGACGCGGGGGCTTTCATAGCAGCGTAGGGTATGTTGCCGTATGAACGTATGAAGGTTCAGAAACGTTCACACAGCGGTTCTACGGAATGAAACGGAAAAACGCTGCCATTCCCGCCGTTCCGGTTCGCCGGCTCTCCGGTTCTCCGGTTCCTCGGCTCAGAAAGTCCGCGTGGAACCCCTAGAGCAACGGCAGGTTGGATCAGTTGAAGAGACGGTGCCTGCCGCGCTGTCGAAATCATTTTCTTTCGTCTATCCAGAGGAGACGTTATGGGATCGTTAGGACCGCTTGAGGTCGCTCTCATCTTTCTGGCGATTTTGCTCATCTTCGGGGCCAAACGGATTCCCGAAATTGCGCGCGGCCTCGGCAAAGGCATTCGCGAGTTCAAGAGCGCTACCAGCGAGATCAGCAGAGAACTCACCATCGACGACAAGAATCAGCGGATTCAGCCGCCGCAGCAACAGCCAGTGTCGTATACGCCGCCGGTGCAGCAGCAGCCGGCCCCGGCGCCCAACCCACCGCCGAATCAGCCCGCATCGACCCCACCCCCGCCGCAGCAGGCCCCGCAACCCGACAACGCGGGCGGGCCGCCGGCTTCGTAGGGTGTTTGAGTGTTATCGTGTTTGAGTGTTTGAGTTGAAGAACTAAAACACCCAAACACGCTCTTCGACCTGTTCCCGATAAGGATGCCTATACCTTCTTAGTAGAAGTATGCCGTATCAAACGTTTGCCGATGCCCGCCGGGCGTTGGACAACGACGAGACCAGTTGCGAAGAACTGGTCTCTTCTTTTTTAACAGCCATCGAAGCCGGCAACCAACGGCTCAACGTCTACACCTACGTAGATGACGAAGGTGCCCGCGCCCACGCGCGCCGGCTCGACGAGGCGCGCGCGCAGGGCCGCGACCTGCCGCTGGCCGGGCTGGTGCTGGCTGTCAAAGACGTCCTGTGCATCAAAGATTGGAAGGTCACGTGTGCCTCGCGCATCCTGTCCAACTTCACTTCGCTTTATGATGCGACGGCGCTGGCGCGGTTGCGCGAGGCCGGCGCCGTGTTCATCGGCAAGACGAACTGCGATCAGTTTGCGATGGGGTCGTCGAATGAGAATTCCTACTTTGGGCCGGTGCGCAATCCGCACAACGAGGCCTACGTGCCGGGCGGTTCGTCGGGGGGCTCTGCGGCGGCGGTGGCGGCGGGTCTGTGCCATGCCGCCCTCGGCACCGACACCGGCGGTTCGATCCGGCAGCCGGCGGCCTTCTGCGGCGTCGTGGGCCTCAAGCCGACGTACGGGCGGGTGAGCCGCTACGGGCTGGTAGCCTTCGCCTCGTCGCTCGACTGCATGGGGCCGTTTGCACACAGCGTCGAGGACGTGGCGCATTTGCTCGGGGTGATGGCCGGCGTCGATGCGTCGGATTCCACCAGCGCGCCGGTGCCGGTGCCTGATTACGCCGAGGCGCTCACGGGTTCGGTGCAAGGCGTGCGCATCGGTCTGCCCAAAGAGTATTATGCCGAAGGCCTCGACGACGACATCCGCCGCATGCTCGAAGCGCAGGTGGAGCGGCTCCGGGCGGCGGGCGCCGAGATTAAAGAGGTGGCCATGCCGCACACCGAATACGGTATTGCCACCTATTACATCCTGGCTACCGCCGAAGCCTCCAGCAACCTGGCGCGCTACGACGGCGTCCGCTACGGCTACCGCGCCGATCTCGAAGAAACAAGACGCGCCCTGGTCGAAGAACGCGCCACGCTCGAAGCCGCCCTGGCCGAGGCCGGCGACGACGCAGGCCGTGCTGCCGATGTCCGCCGGCAGATCGAGACGCAAGATTCGTTGCTCCGGCGCATCTACGCGCAGTCGCGCACCGAAGGCTTCGGCGACGAGGTCAAGCGGCGCATCATGCTCGGCACCTACGTGCTCTCGTCCGGCTATTACGATGCCTATTACGGCAAAGCCCAGCGCGTGCGCTCGCTCATCCGCAGCGACTTCGACCGGGCCTTCGAAGAAGTAGACCTGCTGCTGACGCCGGTGACGCCGATGCCCGGCTTCCAACTCGGCAGCAAGATCGACGACCCGCTGGAGATGTACCTCAGCGACATCTACACCGTCACGGCCAACCTGGCGGGCGTGCCGGGGCTGGTCGTGCCCATCGGCACCCACCCCGGCGGCGAAGGCCTGCCCGTAGGCATGCAACTCTTAGGGCGTCCCTTCGAAGAGGCGCTTCTGCTGCGTGTGGGTGATGTTGCCATGAAATTTGCGCAGGATTAGTTCAAGGTTCAAAGTTCAAGGGTCAAAGTTTTTTTACCTTGGGCGGCGAGTTTGTGCCCACTATGACCAACCTTGAACTTTAAACTTTGAACCTTGAACCCCCAACAGCATGAGCATCCTCGTCAATAACGATACGCGCCTGGTGGTGCAGGGCTTTACGGGCAAGGAGGGCAGCTTCCATGCCGGGCAGATGATGGATTACGGCACCAACGTCGTGGCAGGCGTGACGCCGAGCAAGGGCGGGCAGGTCCACCTCGACCGGCCCGTCTTCAACACTGTCGCCGAGGCTGTTGAGAAAGAAGGGGCCAATACGTCGGTGATCTTCGTGCCGCCGGCCTTTGCCGCCGACGCCATCATGGAAGCCGCCGGCGCCGGCATCGGCGTGATCGTGTGCATCACCGAGGGCATTCCCGTGCAAGACATGGCGCCGGCCTATCATTACGTCAAAAAGTGCGGCGCGCGTCTGGTAGGGCCGAACTGTCCGGGTGTATTGACGCCGGGGCAGGCCAAGGTAGGCATCATGCCGGCGATGATCTTCTCGGAAGGTTCGGTGGGGGTGGTCTCGCGCTCGGGCACGCTCACCTACGAAGCCGTCGATCAACTCACCCGCGAAGGCTTCGGGCAGAGCACCGCCGTCGGCATCGGCGGCGACCCGATCATCGGCACGCGGTTTATCGATGCGCTGGCGCTCTTTGAAGAAGATCCGGACACCGAGGCCGTCGTGATGATCGGTGAGATCGGCGGGACCGACGAGGAGCAGGCCGCCGCCTTCATCAAAGATCACATGACAAAGCCTGTCTTCGGCTTCATCGCCGGGGCGACGGCGCCGCCGGGACGCCGCATGGGCCACGCCGGCGCCATCATCTCCGGCGGCAAAGGCACCGCCGCCGACAAGTTCGCCGCGCTCGAAGCCGCCGGCGCCGTGGTCGTCAAAAACCCCGCGCTCATCGGGCAAACGGTGCGAGATTTTGGATTTTAGATTTTGGATTTTGGATTTTGGATTGTTGATCTGAGACGGATTAAAAAAACGAAGAAGCCATGATGGTTGGCCCCGCTGCGGCTTCTTCGACTAAGAAAATGGGTTTTGGATGAGACCAATCCAAAATCCAAAATCCAAAATCCAAAATGCTCATAAGGGAGATACAGTTTGTAAAGGGCGCCACCCGCTGGGAGCATCTGCCGACGGACGGGCTGCCCGAGGTGGCGTTCGTCGGGCGGTCTAATGTGGGCAAGAGTTCGTTGTTGAATATGCTGGCGGGGCGCGTGAAGCTGGCCCGCACCAGCGGCACACCGGGCAAGACGCAGGAATTCAATTACTATCGCGTCAACGGGCGGCTCTATTTTGTCGATTTGCCGGGGTATGGGTATGCGAAGATTGCCCGGACGCAGCGCAGCCGGTGGGGGCGGTTCATCGGGCGCTATCTCACCGAACGCGAGCCGCTGCGCGTGGTTTTTCATCTGATCGATAGCCGGCATCCGCCCACCGAACTCGACCGGGACGTGATGGCCCTTCTGCGCGGCGGCGACGTACCTTACATCCTCGTCTTAACCAAGACCGACAAACTCTCGGGCAACGGACGCGCCCGCAGCCGGGCAACCCTCGAAAAAGTCCTCAAACAGGCCGCGATGGAAGCGCCGATCATCCTGACATCGGCCAAAAAGAAGCAGGGGCGCGAGGCTTTATTACAATGGGTCGAGGATTTGACGGGGTGAAGCAAATGAGGCAAATGGGGCAATCGAGCTGCTATTTGCCATTTGCCATTTGCATGATTTGCCATTTGCTTGCTTATTCCCCAAACTACATTTAAGTTAAAAATCAATACCTTTATTGGGGAATTTAGTACGATTTCTGCGTGAAGAGCAGGGTATGTTTTTTAACAGGTGTATCATAGTGCCTTAATAATGCCTTGACAAAAGTTGAGAGCCCTTCTATATTGGCGTCGATTCGAACCCAGGTCTCCAAAAATCAAAACCAAAACCCCACAGGAGGGCCTTCTATCGGGAACCGCTACCGCTTCTCTATCACCCCTAGTTCCAAGTGCTTTTCCCCCTCAGTGCCGCTTCCCACCCGCTACCGGCACGTGCGTTCACGGTAAAGGACGGTCGGTGAGCTGTTGGGCGGCTTTTTGCTTTTTCTTGGGAAAAGCAGTCGCGATTCTCGTTGTAAGGTTCTCCCCACCATGGAAGACCGGGTCCCACGGCTGAGGCTGACGTGCCTGCTGCTTTGGGCTCGTGGTTCAAACGCTTTTAGCCACACACTACACTATCACAGGAGGTAGGATATGCTACGCAAATGGGGTGCGCTTGTACTCTTGCTGCTTGCCATGCCGATTCTGGCTTATGCCCAGAACACCGGTAAGCTGGCAGGTCGTGTCACCGATGGCTCCACCGGGGATGGCTTGCCCGGTGCGACGGTGGTCATCGAAGGCACGACGCTCGGTACGGCCACCGATGTTGATGGAAACTACTTCATCATCGGCGTGCCGGTGGGCTCGTACACCGTCCAGGCGTCGTTCGTCGGGTTCCAGACCGAGACGGTCGTGGGCGTTGACATCAGCTCCGGCTATACGCAAGAGCTCAACTTCGAACTCTCGCCCGGTGTTGAACTCGATGAGATCGTCGTCGAGTATGAACGCCCGCTGATCCAGAAGGACGCCATCGGTGTTCCGAAGATCGTCGACTCGGAAGAGATCGTGAACCTGCCCGTTCGGGGCGCTGCCGCCGTGGCCAGTATCCAGGCCGGCGTCGTCACGCAGGAAGGGTCCGACGATCTCAATATTCGCGGCGGCCGCGACAGCGAGGTGACCTACTACGTCGACGGTGTCAAGGTCTTCGGCACCACCAGCCTGCCGCAGTCGGCCATCCAGGAACAGGAGATGCTCATCGGTAACATCAACGCGCGCTACGGCGACGTGATGTCCGGTGTGATCAACATCACGACGAAGTCGGGTTCGCCCAACTTCTTCGGGTCGTTGGAAGGCGTCACGTCGCAGTCGCTCGACGATTTCGGCTACAGCCTCGTCTCCGGCACCATCGGCGGCCCGATCATCCCGAACAAGCTGAGCTTCTTCCTGGCCGGCGAGTTCAATGATCAGGACGACAGCAACCCGAGGGCCGTCGGCCAGCTTTACACGCCCGACGCCCTGCTCGACGACCTGCGCGCCGCGCCGATTGCCCTGGCCGACGCCAACGGCAACCAGATCCTGTTGCCTAACTCGCTGGCCGACGGCGCCTCGCTGGCCGTCAACGACGACGGCACGCTGGTCACTGACGGCTCGACGCTCAACTTCAGCGACGGCACCAGTGTCTCGATCCCGTCGAACGTGGACCTGGGCACGCTCAGCCTGCTGCCCATCCTGCGCGCTGAGTTCTTGACCGCCGACGACTTTGAGATCCGCAAAGACAAGCGGGGCCATGCCTCGCAGAACCTCTCGCTGACGGGTAACCTGACCTGGAACGTCTTCCAGAACGGGCGTCTGCGTGTGGGGGGCCGCTACAACACCGGCGAGTTTGACTGGGGCAACAGCAGCCTCCGGGTGGTTTTCGCCCCTGAGATGCAAACCATCTTCGAACGGGACGAATACCAGCTCTTCGCCACGTGGACGCAGTACCTGTCGAACTCGACGTTCTACCAGGTCCAGGTTGACTTCTCCGACCGCAAGACGGAGACCTATGACCCGCGTTTCGGCACGGACTTCGACAGCTTCCTGGAGTACGGCAACATCGACAATGCCGCTTTTGCCACGCTGCGCGGGTATAAGAACCTGACGCTCGTGCCGGAGACGCGCACCGACGATCACGGCACGCCCGATGATCCGAGCGACGACACCCAGTTCGTGGTGAACATCCCGACCTATACGAATACGTATAAGGACGGCGCCGGCCCGGCCACCAACGACGAGGTCATCGCGACGCTCTTGCAGGTGCCGGGGGGGCGCTTCAACGGCTACGAGCAGCGGCACAATACGCAGTTCCGCCTGACGGCCTCGGCCACGACGCAGATCGGCCTGCACCAGCTTGAGTTCGGTGCGGAGTATGAGCAGCAGACGCAACGCAGATGGGGCATCAACGCCGCAGCGCTGGCCCGCTTCGTCGCCGACGGCAACCCGGAGCAGATCGACCCGAACAACCCGGACTTTAACCCGAACGGCTACAGCAGCTACAACGACATCCCGGCCTTCGTGCTGGATGACTTCGTCGGCTACTGGGGCTACGACATCCGGGGCCAGAATGAGGTCGATGACGAGAACTTCGCCGGTTTCATCAACCAGGACATCAACAAGCCCGAAGCCGATTATAACCTGGCGCCTTACAAGCCGATCTACTACGGCGGCTATCTCCAGGACAAGATCGAATTCCGGGACATCGTGTTGAACCTGGGCCTGCGTGTTGACGTGTGGGACAACAACCAGCGGGTGCTTAAAGACCGGTTCTCGCGCCGGCCCGTCTGCCAGGCCGGCGACCTCGGCGGCTCGGTGGGCACGGTCGATTGCACCGGCGGGCTGCCTGGCGGCGTGCCCGGCAACATCGGCAACGACTTCTCGGTCTTCTACAGCGGCGACGACGTCATCGGCTTCCGCGATGCCAACGGCACGTATTACAACACCAACGGCGAAGTGGCCAATGCCGGCGACATCCTGTTGCAGGGCAACCCGCGTTCGACCAGCGGGCAGATCACCGAGGATATGTTCGAAGACTACGAGCCGCAGGTGACCTGGATGCCGCGCATCGGCGTGAGCTTCCCGGTGACCGACCAGGCGCTGTTCTTCGCCAGCTTCGGTGTGGTTTCGCAGCGGCCTTCGTCGCGGACGCTCGCTACGCTCAACGCTCTGCAGGGCACGGGTGGTGTCAACAACCCCAACCTCCTGCCCGAGAAAACCACCAAGTACGAACTCGGCTTCCGGCAGCGTCTGGGCGCCCGCTCTGCGCTGACGATCTCCGGCTTCGTGCATCAGATCGAAAACCTGATCCAGCTTCGGGAGATCCGGGGCGCCACGCCGAGTGTCTACAGCAGCTACGAGAACGTAGACTTCGGCACGGTGAAAGGGCTTGAGTTCGGCTTCGACCTCCGGCGGACCGCCGGCTTCTCGGCCAACCTCAACTACACCCTCTCGTTCGCCGACGGCACCGGCTCGGGCGACCGCACCACGAGCACCATCGTGTGGGTCGACGAGACGCCGCCGAACTTCATCAGCCCGCTCGACTTCGACCAGCGGCACAAGTTCAACGCCTCGATGGATTATCGTCTGGGCAGCGGTGAAGGGCCGACCATCTTCGGCGCGAAACTGCTGGAGAACTTCGGCATCAACGTGCTGGCGACGGCCGGCAGCGGCTTCCCCTACACCCCGGTCGTCGAGCCGTTCAACCTGGCCGGCGGCGCGCGCGCGACGAAGCCTACGGGCAGCATCAACGGCGCTCGGATGCCGTGGAACACCCGCGTAGACCTGCGGGTCGATCGCCGCTTCCCGCTCGGCAGCGGCGCCAGCGTCACGGCGTTCCTGTGGGTGCAGAACGTCTTCGATACGCAGGCCACCAACGACGTGTGGCGCTTCACCGGCGTGTCCGACACCGACGGCTTCCTGGCCACCCCGGCGGGTGCTCGTCAGATCGCCCAGTCGCCGCCGCTCTTTGAGACGGCGTACCTGCACCGGAACCGTGGCGGAAACACGAATAATAACTGGGTCGGTCTTCCCCGTTTGACGCGCATCGGGGCGCGGCTTGACTTCTAAGGGTTCGTTTGCGGGGGGCTCCGGGCTGGCACCCACCGGCCCGGAGCGCCCATCCCTTCCCCCGCTTTCTCAGAGAACCCATACCTGCAGCGATTCACACATCCACACTAGGACTATGCGATACTTAAGCAAAGTAAGCTTGCTGTTGCTCCCGGTGCTCATGCTAGGGCTTGTGGAGGCACAGGCCCAGAGCATCAGCAACTGTGAGCGCGCGCTTGGCGAGGCCTTCCTGGACATCAACAACGTGCGCGCCCGCATCCTCAACACCGGCGGCCTCTTCTATCGGGGTGAACCTCACGTCTACGAGGTTCCCAAGGGAAGCGGCTCTAACGCCATCTTCGCCTCGGGCATCTGGCTCGCCGGCGAGGTGGGCGGCCAGCTTCGCGCCACGGCCACGCGCTACGGCGAATGGGAGTTCTGGGCCGGCCCGCTCGATGAAAACGGCAACCCACCCAACGACTGCGCCATCTACGACCGCGTCTTTAAGGTCAGCCGGTCGGACATCGAAGAGTACGAAGCCACCGGCGTAGCCACCCCGGCTATGCGCGACTGGCCCACCGGCCTCGGCGCCCCGACGCTCGCCCCGCCCGACAACGGCGTGGACGACGACAACGACGGCACAGTGGATGAACCCAACGAACGGATCGCCTTCGACATCACGGTGCCGCTGGCGCAGCGTGATGGCCGCGTGGTTAACCTGGCCGGCGGCGAACGACCAGCCATCCTCGGCGACCAGTCTATCTGGTGGGTGATGAACGACCGCGGCAACACCCACGAATCGACCGACTCGCCGCCTGTGGGCGTGGAGGTGCACGGCATTGCCTTCGCCTTCAACACCGCCGGCGACATCGGCAACACGACCTTTTACAAGTATAACATCTTCTACAAGGGCAACGTCCCGCTCGAAAATGCCTACCTCGGCATCTTCTCCGACCCCGACCTGGGTGACTTCCAGGACGACTACGTCGGCTCGGACACGTTGCTCGGTGTCGGGTATGTGTACAACTCCGACAACGAAGACGTTAGCGGTGAAGGCTACGGCACGCCGCCACCGGCTGCCGGCTACGACTTCTTCCAGGGTCCCATCGTGCCCTCGGTGGGCGATACGGCCCAGGTTAGCGGTGTGAAGATCGCGGACTTCAAAAACCTGGGGATGAGCCACTTCGTCTTCTACAACAACGGCGGGTGCGTCATCTGCGACCCCGTCACCGGCGAAGACTACTACAACTACATGCGAGGCCGCTGGAAAGACGGCCAGCGTGTGACCTTCGGCGGCAACGGGCGCGACTTCTCCCAGATCCCGGTCAACTACATGTTCCCCGGCGACCCCGCCACGGGCGAGGGCTGGTCTGAAGTCAACCCTGCCGGCGACGGCAGCCTGCCGGCCATCGACCCGGCGGACCGCCGCTTCGTGCTCTCGACCGGGCCGTTCACGATCAATCCGGGCGACCAGCAGGAGATCGTCTTTGGTCTCGTCTGGGCGCTTGGCGTTGACCACCTCGACTCGGTCAACCGGCTACGTCAGGCCGACGCGCTGGCCCAGGCGGCCTTCGACGTCAACTTCGAGTTGCCGCAGCCGCCCGCCGCGCCTACTGTGAGCGTCACCGAACTCGACGGCCAGATCATCCTCGAATGGTCCAACTCGCCTCGCTCGAACAACTACCTGGAGAGCTACGCCGAGGAGGATCCGTTCGCGCCGGATGATAACAAGAGCTACGAGTTCGAGGGCTATACCGTCTACGAGTACGCCGACGTGGCCGACCAGATCGGCCAGATCATCGCCACCTACGACGTAGTCAACGGCGTCACGCGCATCATCGACGGCATCCCCGGCGAGCCTACCGGCGTGACCGCTCGGGGCGGAGACAATGGCGTGCAGCGCTTCCACGTCATCAGCGCGCTGACCAACTACGATACGCGCTACTACGGCGTGCAGGCCTATGCCTACAACGAGCCGTCCTTCCCGAAGGTCTATCGCGGCCCGATTTCACGCGTCGAGGTTGTGCCGACGCGCGGGCGCGACATCCTCTCGGAGGATGCCGTTGCTGCCGCTGCCAACAATGCCGAACCCGACATTATCGGCGTCAAACAGGGGGTTGGGGAAGGCCGTGTCTGGGCCGATGTCTTCAACCCGGCCACCATCACCGGCTCGGCCTACACCGTGGAGTTCTACGAGGTCGAGACGAGCCAGTCGCAGGCGCGGGTCGAAATCGATCGGAAAGAGATTGATTTCCTTGAATCGGACATCCTCGCTGACAAATCGGCTGCCGGATCGTTCATCACCTACCGGATCAAGCGCGAGAGCGACGGCACGGTCCTCTTCGATCCTTCGCCGGTCACCGGCGAGGCCGCACCGCAACGCGAGAATCTGCTGCTGGTCGACGGTTTGCAGGTCAGCGTCGTCGGGCCGGATCCGGGCTTCAAGGGCTTTGCGGCCGTTGCCAACAACGCTGGCCCCATCGAGCCGTGGGACATGGCGACCTACGCGTTCAACAACTCCGGCTTCCCCCGCCTCGAAGGCAGTCTGACGCCGGCCGGGTCGTATCCCAACGACGACCGCCCGACGCGCGGCGTGCAGCAGGCGCTCAGCAATGCCGTTTGGGGCATCAACACGGGCGGCGACACCAGGTCCACGTTTGACACGTGGCTCAACCGCACCTTTTTCAGCCGTGGCGGCTTTGAATCCCTTGAAGTGTCCGTCGGGTCGAACAACTACGAGATGCGCTTCTCGCAGCGCTGCGTAGACGACCCGTCGAGCTGCATCGGCTGGCGGCGCTTCGAAGACGACCTGCCCATGCAGGTGCCCTTCGAGATCTGGGACACGGGCCCCACCGACGACCCGAGCGACGACTACCGCCTGATCCCTGCCATCCTGGATAACTGCAGTGGTGGGGGATCGTGCGAACGTTGGCATGAAGGGGAAGGGGTCACGACCGTGTTGGAGAACTACGATGCCGGCGGCGACCACCAGGCCTCGGGCGGCTCCGACGACCCCTACACGGACTGGGTCTACTGGTTCCGTCCGGTGGACAGGAGCCCCGGCGAGGCCGGCTATCAGGCCTTCGCGGCGGCGCCGGGCAACGGCTCGCCGGCCCTCGGCGTCGAAATGATGGCCCGCACCGTGCTGGTCAACTGGAACGGCTGGCAGGATACCGATGGCGACGGAACCTTTGACGCCATCCGCGCGGAGCTTCCGGAGACGGGCACCATCTACCGGATCATCACGACCAAGCCGAGCCAGCCCGGTGACATCTTCACGATCAGCACCGACGGCCTGGGCGCCACCGAAGCCGACCTGACGACGCAGCAAGCCCGCCTCGACGAGATCGGCATCGTGCCCAACCCCTACAAAGGGGCCTCGACTTACGAGCGCAGCCAGCTCACCGACGAAGTTCGCTTTACCAACCTGCCCGAAGAGGCCACCATCCGCATCTTCACGCTCAACGGCACGTTGATCAAGACGATCACCAAGAACAGCCCTGCGCGGTTCCTCACATGGAACCTGACGAGCGACAACAACCTGCCGATTTCCAGCGGGGTGTACCTGATTCACGTGGACGTTCCGGGTGTAGGAGAGAAGGTGATCAAGTTTGCGGCTGTCAAGAAGCGTATCCAGCTGAACACGTTCTAGCTGGCCGGCTTCCTAACCAACAACCTGTTACCTACTTCCTACTTTCCAGTCTGAAGACAAGGAGGACTTGAGATATGAAAGCGAAGATGCACATCGCCCGGTTCCTTGGGTACGGCCTACTCTCGCTGTGCCTGCTGAGCCTGTGGGCTCTGGACGTCCAGGCGCAAGATGTCGGCGGCGGCGGCGGCTCGCTCGGCGAGTCCGGCAGCCGTGCCGGCTCGGCCGGCGCTGCCGAGTTGCTGGTGCCGCTGACGGCCCGGTATACGTCGCTCGGCGCCACGGGCACGGCGGGGCTGGTCAACATGCACGGCCTCGAAGCGCTCTATGCCAACCCGGCAGGGCTGGCGCTCAACAATGGCACAGCAGCCTTGTTTAGCCGCCTGGAGTATGTCGCCGACATCGGCGTCAACTACTTCGGCGTCGGCCAGAGCTTCGGCAACAACAACATCGCCCTGACGATCTCTGCCTGGGATTTCGGCGAGATCGCTAAACAAACCGAGATCGCACCGGAAATCTCGGACGTTACCTTTGACGTTTCGTTCATCACGGCGGGCCTGACCTACGCCCGCCAGCTCACCGACCGCATCGCTGCCGGTGTGACGGTCAAGGTGGTCAACGAGGCCATCGATGACCTCAACGCCTCGACCGTGGCCTTCGACGCGGGCATGACCTACGTCGTCGGCGAGTCCGGCTTGCGGCTGGGCGTGAGCCTGAAGAACATCGGCAACGAGGTGCAGTTCTCCGGCACGGGCCTGATCCAACAGGTGCGCCTGCCGGGTCAGGATCCCTCGGCGCAGAACAACGCCGTTTCCATCGAGAGCGAAGGCGTGCAGTTGCCCTCGCTGCTCAACTTCGGCGTGTCCTACTCGCGCGAACTCGGCGCCGGGTCGGTCGTGACGGTCCTGGGCAACTACCGGTCGAACTCGTTCGATCAGGATCAGTACGCAGGCGGTCTCGAACTCGGCTTCCAGGACATCGTCTACGTCCGGGGTGGGTATCAACTCACCGAAGACATGGACCAGACCTTCTTCCAGGGTGCTACCTTCGGGGCGGGTTTGAACCTGAACCTGGGCGGCAGCCGGGTCGCGGTAGACTACGCCTACCTGCCGACTGACTTCTTCGAAGACGTTCAGTACATCACCCTCTCGGTGACGCTCTAAACGATCCTTCGATCTGAAGCAAGCAAAAGGGGATGGATCCGGTGTGGATCCATCCCCTTTGTTATTGAGGGATCGGTTTCGGCTAGATGCGCGATTAGCTACCCGGCACTTCTAGCGTGTTGTTTAGTCGAATGTAAGCACGCGAGATGGAAAGGGGGAAAGGGAGGTAAAAGCTTGATCTCCCTTTCCCCCTCTCTCCCTTTCGATCAAACATCTTTTCTCATCCTTGCGCGATCACGACATGGGCCTTTCTCGTCTGGCGCTTTTCTTTATGGTGGCGATGGTGGTGTCTGCCTGTGGCGCGGGGGAGGGCAGCCGGCCTGAGCAGAGCGCGGCATCACCTGCGCCCGGCAGCCCGGCCTCCGAGGTGGGCCGCGCGGCGTTCCGCAACGTCGCTGAGGGCACCGGCTTCGTGGGCGATGACGCCTGCTTCGATTGCCACGAGGACCAATGGCGCGGCTACCAGGAGCACGGCATGGCCCGCTCTTACTATCCGCTGACGCCCGAAAACGCTGTCGAAGATTTTTCGGCGGCGCCCATCCGCCACGACGCCACAGATTTCTACTACCGCGTCTACGAAGAAAACGAGCAATTTTTTCAGGAAGAATACCGCCGCGATGCGCAGGGCCGCACCACCCATCGCCTTGCGCGGCGGATGGATTTTGTGATGGGCAGCGGCAATGCCGCCCGCACCTATTTCACCGAGAGCAACGGACGCCTCTACGAGTTGCCGCTGACGTGGTACACGCAGATCGGGCGATGGGATTTCAGCCCCGGATACAGCCGGCAGAATGGCCGCTTCGACCGGCTGATCCCGGAGCGGTGTATGGCCTGCCACAACAGCTATCCGGAGCGGGTTCCGTTTGTCGAGGGCAAGTATGCAGACGTGCCGCACGGCATCGGGTGTGAGCGATGTCATGGGCCGGGGGCGTTGCACATAGACGAGCGCCTCGCCAACCCGGAGGCCTCCGGCGAGGTCGATGCAACCATCGTCAACCCCATCCATCTCGACCTCGACCGCCAGCTCGATGTGTGCCAGCAGTGCCATCTCAACGGTGCCGTAACGGTTTTTCGGGAGGGCCGGCAACCGTTCGATTTCCGCCCGTCCGAGTCGTTGTCGTCGTTTGTGGCGTTGTTCACGACGGAAGAATCCACCGAGACGAGCCAGATCTCGGTGATCTCGCACGCCGATCGGATGAAGCGCAGCGCGTGTTTCCTCGCCACCGTCGCCCAGGCCGAGCCGATGACCTGCGTGACGTGCCACGATCCACACGACGCCGTCGGCGAGGCGCCTTCTTTCAACGCGAGTTGCCTGGGATGTCATGAGGGCGTCCAGGAGCGTTTTGACGCGGCGGAGGCGCAGAACCGGCATGCCCCGACGGCAGATTGCAGCGGATGTCACATGCCGAGGGTCGAGGCCGAGAACGCGCCCCATGCGTCGTTTACCGATCACTGGATCCGCGTCGTGAATCCGGGGCCGGGTGCGTCGCAGCCGCTTCCGGCGCACGAGACGTTGGCGCCTCTGTTCGAACGAGACCGCGCGGGGCCGGAGGCGAAGCGTTATCTGGGCATGGCTTATCTGGTTTTGGGTGAGCAAAAGGCAGGCCGCGCCGCCTCAGCAAAGGGCATCGCGCTGCTCGGCGAGGCGCTGGCCGAAGATCCGGATCATGGCGAGGCGCAGTTTCTGTTCGGTCGCGCGTTGTTGCAGCAGGGGCAGGTGCAGCAGGCCATCCCATCGCTGGAGCGGTCTGTGCAGTTGAAAGACGACGTTCCGGAGCGTCTCCACGCCCTGGCGCGCGCCTACGAAGCCGGGCGGCGCGATCCGGCAACCGTCGAACGGTTGTATCGCCGCGCCCTGGAACTCCAGCCCTCGCTGGCCGAGGTGCAGGTAGATCTGGCCCGTTTTTTAGAAGTCAACGAACGCCTGGACGAGGCGCAGGTGCAGTATCAGCAGGCGTCGGAGGAGAAGCCGTGGTCTACGACGGCGCACTATGGGCGGGGCACAGTCTTGCTCAAGCAGGGCCGCCTCGACGAAGCCGGCGAGGCCCTGGGGCACGTGCTGGCGCTGAATCCCGATCATACCAACGCCCTCATCAACCTCGCCGCCGTCCGGATGGTCGAAAATCAAGTCTCGGAGGCCGCGCGCCTGCTCGAACGCGCTGCCCTGCTCGACCCCACCAACGTCGCCACACTGGGGAACCTCGGGCTGGTTTATACGCAGCTAGGACGCTATGAAGAGGCCCGCGAAAAGCTTCAGCAAGTCCTCGCCCTCTCGCCGGGCGATGCGCGCGCCCGGGCCGCCCTGGAGCAGATCGAACGGCTCATCAAAGGGGGATGAATTTTGGATTTTAGATTGTGGATTTTGGATTGTTTATTTGGGATATGAAAAGGACAGCGCTTTTTGCTCTCTGGATGCTATCGTGCGTGATAGCCGCTCCGGCGTTGGCGCAGATAGGGCCGCCCCTGCGGCTCGTCGAGGAAACCGAGCGCGCAGAGCCGGAGCGCCTCGGCAGCCGGTATCTGATCGGGCCGGGGATGACTACGCCGGAGATGCAGGCGGCAGCCCGGACGTTCCAGCGGGCGAAGGCCGAAGGCAGGATACCGGGCCGCGCCAAAACGGGCCATCGATTTCTGGACGTCGGCGATACGCTCACCTTCAACACACAACGATTCCTCCAGGCCGGCTGGAATCCGAAGCACTTCACCCTCCTGTTCGAAGGCGACGGTTTCAATCTCTGGGTGGAGACGGCGGGGCGCGACAGCGGCCACGTCCAGGACGCCGATATCGACGCGCTCGTCGAAGCGCTGAGTGCGCGAACGCCTCAGGGATCCGTCAATCCGGAAGCCGGCATTCTGGAAAACAACACCACGCTCTTCGGCAACCTGCCCAACTACGACGGCGACGGCATCCTCGACATCCTCTGGTTCGACATCTTCGACGATTACCCGTCGGCGCCGCCCCTGGCCGGATACTTCGCCCCGGAAGATTACGACCCCGACGCCCCGCCCGGCGAGGGCAACCAGGCCGACGTCCTCTACCTCGACACCGACCCCTTGCTCGTCGGCGAGGAGTTCGGCATCGAGGATGTGAAGCAGGTGGCTGTGCAGGTGCATCATCAACTGATTCATTTCAACCAGAGTCCGGACGAGCATCCGTTCGTCACGCGAGGGCTTGCGGAATGGGCCAAGCTCCTCAACGGTTACGACGCCTGCGACGATCTCTATCTCCAATTCCCCGCTCAAGAACACAACATCGGGTTTCTGTCCTGGAATCCGGTCGAGCCCTTTCTGGGCGACGTGCAGCGGGCGGCGCTGTTCACCACGTATCTGGCGGATCAGCTAGGGCAGGAGGCTGCCGTTTCGCTGGTGCCGGAGCCGGAGACGGGCGTGGCGGGCTATCGCGCCGTCCTTCAGGCGCAGGGCGCCTCGCGCTCGGTCGAGGATATGGTGATGGATTTTCACACGGCCAATTTTCTCAACGATACCGCCCTGGATCCGCGCTTTGGCTACACCACCCCGGCGTGCGGGGGCGTGAAAGCCCTGCCCCGGCAGATCATCGATGCCGGCGTGGTCGATTCGGTGGAGGCCGGGACGCTGATGCTCCGTAGCGGCGGCGTGCAATATTTTATCTGGGAAAATGTCCGCGCTCTGCGCGCAGGCCTCACCGTGGACACGCCGGCGCTGCCGGGCAACGTCCGCCTGCGGGCTGTGCTCGAAGACATTGACGGCGCCGTCTCTTTCGTGGACGTTGAGGACGAAGCGACCTTCGCGGGCAATTACAAAAGCGTCTTGCTGATCCTCGTCTACGATCACCTCGACGATGAAGAGAGCACAGCCTCCGTCACGCTCTCGCTGACCTGGGACGGCCCCGCCGTCTTCACCGAAACCATCGCCTACGAAGACGGCCAGATTGCGAGCGAGCAGCCGAATTTCATCCGGTTATCCAAAGAGCCGATCCAGGCGGTGCGTTTTGCCGTGCCGGCGGGCACGCGGCTGACGAAGGTCTTCCTGGCGCCGTATTTCGAGAATCAGTTTATCGTCAACGGGGTGCCGCTCGGCCCGCCGGAGGCCCCGCGTGATTTACGCCTCCACGTCTGGGCCGACGACGGCATGGGCCGGCCCGGCGATGAACTCTTCACGCTCGAACAAGGCGATCCGCGCAGCCTCGCCCTGGCCGGCTCGTCGCTGAATCATTTCCCGGTGGATCTCTCGGCGTACCCGGAGCTTGCAACCCTGCCGGAGGTGATTTACATCGGCCTCTCGAACACGGGGCCGGATGATAATCACCTCGTCTTCGCCCTGGCGCCTTTCAGCGGAGACAATCCGGCCTTGCTTTTTTCGACCCTCAGCGGAACTACGCAGTGGCGTTCGCTGGCTGCGTTGACCGTGGGCAGCAATCCGCCCATCTCACTGGCAGATCGGGTGATTCCTATCCGCGCTCAGTTTCAGGGCGGGATTCTCAGGACGGCGGTGGATGAGGCCGAGGCGCCGTCCGCGTTCGTCACGCTGCATCCGAACTATCCCAACCCATTCAACCCGCGCACGACGATCCGGTATGCCGTGCCGCACGCCGCGCGGGTGCGCCTGGCCGTCTACGACGTGCTCGGACGCGAGATCGCCGTGCTCGTCGATGCGCTTCAGCCTGCCGGCGAACATCAGGTATCGCTCGACGCGTCGGCGTGGGCCAGCGGCGTCTATTTCTACTCGATCCAAACCCCGACGCGCCGCCTGACGCGCTCAATGCTGTTGGTGAAATAGATCGATCCTGCCGTTTTTTCAGAACAAGACGCTGATGCGATAGTTGGCTTCGAGAGGCTTCAGATCCGGATGATTGTGTGTGGAACGGCGCAGGCTAATGCTCTTTGTAATTTTAATCGGGTAATGGCAGGCCCCCAACAAATCCTCCTTCGAAGGGGGTGCCCCGACGCAGGAGGGGCGGGGGATGTTCATGCGGCTTGCTGAAAACCTCTCGTCGGGCCGCGCGAACATCCCCCTGCGTCGCCCCGCCTTCGCTGCGCGCCGCTGTTCCCCTTCGAAGGGGGAATGTCCGGGGTCAACATGAATACCCGATTTAAATATCAAAAAGCATCAGCTTGCGTTTTTCCACGACAGATCAAGAAGATCTGGTTTTCGTGATTGAAGCACGCAACACCCAAAAATCCCCTCTTGAGAGGGGTGCCGCGCAGCGGCGGGGTGTGTCAGCCCCGGTGAGTATAAGCACAACGATCAATGGTAAGAACCACGTCAGGCAATCATCTGCCACGCCCCATCATCACCCTGCATCCCCTTCTTCTTTTAGGGATCGCGCTGCTGCTGGCGGCCTGTGGATCGGGCGAGGACGCGCCGGGCGAGGCGCCGCCTGTGACGCAGACGGCGGCTTCCGATTCGGACCCGGCGTACCGCAACGTGGAGGCGGGCGTCGAGTTTGTGGGCGATACCGTGTGTTTCGATTGCCACGAAGATCTCTGGCAGGGATATCAGGAGCACGGCATGGCGCGGTCGTACTATCCGCTGACGCCGGAGAATGCGGTCGAAGATTTTTCAGCCGCGCCGGTTCGGGATGAGGCCGCCGGCTTTTATTATCGCGTCTATGAAGACGGCGGGCAGTTTTTTCAGGAAGAGTACCGGCTCGATGAAGCCGGCGCGAAGATCCACCGGCTCGCGCGGCGGATGGATTTTGTGATGGGCAGCGGCAATGCCGCCCGCACCTATTTCGCCGAGGTCAACGGGCGGCTCTACCAGCTACCGCTGACGTGGTATACGCAGGAGCAAACGTGGGATTTCAGCCCCGGCTATGCGGTGCAAAACAAACGCTTCGACCGCCTCGCGCCGGATCGGTGCATGGTCTGCCACAACAGCTATCCGAAGACTGTCGAGTTTGTCGAGGGCAAGTATGAGGAGGTGCCGCGCGGCATCGGGTGCGAGCGATGCCACGGCCCCGGCAGCCTCCACGTCGACGAACGCCTCGCCAGCCCGGAGCCGTCCGACGAGATCGACGACACCATCGTCAACCCCACCCATCTCGACCTCGAACGGCAACTCGACGTGTGCCAGCAATGCCACCTGCACACCACTGTCTCGTTGTTGCGTGAAGGCCGGAGCGCGTTCGATTTTCGCCCGTCCCAACGGCTCGTGGACTATCTCGCGCTTTTCTCGGACGACACGCCCCGCGCCGCCGATGAAATCTCGGTGATCTCGCACGCCGACCGCATGAAGCAAAGCGCCTGCTTCCTCGCCACAGCAGCCCAGGCCGATGCGATGACGTGCGTGACGTGTCATAACCCGCACGAAGGCTTCCGCGGCAAAGGGACGGCTTATTTCAACGACACGTGCCAGGGCTGCCACGCCGCCAATGACCTGCAAACGGCTTTCGACACCGAGGAGGCGCGCAGCACCCACGCGGCTACGGCCAATTGCATCGCCTGCCACATGCCGCGCGTGGAGGCCGAAGAAGCGCCCCACGCCTCGTTCACCGACCACTGGATCCGTGTGGTTGGCTCGGAGCCGGAGATGCCGGCCCCCGTTGCCGCGCACGGCCCGCCGGTGCTGACGCCGTACTTCGACCGGGACAAAGCCGGGGAAGACGCGCAACGCTACGCAGGGCTGGCCTATATCGTGCTGGGCACGCAGCAGGCCGATACGCTGGCGCTCGAAAAAGGCATTGCTTTGCTCGAAGACATCCTGGCCGGGCGTCCTGATTCGTCGGGCGAGGCGCACTTTCTGATGGGTCTCACCCGCGCGCGCCTGGGGCGGTCTGAAGCGGCTATCCCCTCGCTGGAACAGGCCGTACGGCTGGATCCGGACATCCCGGAACGCCTCAATGCCCTCGCGCAAGCCTATGAAGCCACAGGCCGCGACGCCTTGAAGACCGAACGCCTCTATCGCCGCGCCCTCGATCTGGAGCCCGCCCTGGCCGACGTGCGGGTCAACTACGGTCGCTTTTTAGAGAAGCAGGGACGCCTCGACGAAGCCGTGGATCAGTACCGCCTCGCCATCGAAGAGAAACCGTGGCTGGCGGCGGCGCATTACAACCTGGGTACGGCGTTTCTGCAACAGGGCGCCTTCGAAGACGCCGAGGCGACGTTGCTGCACGCGCTCGACCTCCAGCCTGATTACCCGCAGGCGCTCGGAAATCTGGGGCTGCTCTATGCCAGCCAGGATCAGCCGGAGAAAGCGCGCGTGCAATTCGAGCGGGCCGTGGCCGTCGCGCCCGGCAATGCCACGGCGCTCGGCAACCTCGGCACGTATCACCTGAACCAGGACAACCTGCCGCAGGCTATCGATCTGCTGAGCCGCGCCGTCGAGGCCGATCCTTCGTACCTCGACGCCGTGCTCAAGTTGTCGCTGGCGCACTTTCGCAACGACGACATGGAGCAGGCGCGTCAGTTCGCCCAAAAAGCCCTCGCCCTCGACCCGGCCAACGCGACGGCCCGCCAGATTTTGGCGGCGTTGTGAGGCAGGCAGGAGACGGTGTTGCGGTATGATACGCGTACCATTTTAATCCAACGGTGATGTTGGCCACTGGTCATGGGTCACTGGTTTGAAAAGAGACACCAGTGACAGCGAGCGTAATGACCAGTGACCCACGCCAACCATGCTACAAAGCGCGACGCCGAGACATGAGTTAAGCGACTGACGAAGTAAAACCATGCACACCAGTAAACGAAGCATATCGTATCGGATCGGGGCGCTGGGGCTTGTGATGAGCCTGGGCGTGGCCGCCGTGGCTGTGGCGCAGGAGCGGTCGGGTGTCGTGGATAAGCGGGATTATACCGAGGCTGAACTCGACCGGCGCCAGCCGCGATGGCCCAATCCGTACCTGAGCCTGCTGCCTGCCGATGCCGAGCCTGATTGGGATTACTGGCGCGCGAAGCTACGGCTGGAGGGCCGCCGCCGGGCTGCGCAGCGCGCCGCGATTCCCAAAGCCATACCGGTCTTCGATGAGATTGAACCCGGCGATGCCAGGGGCTGGAACGACGATCAGGCCTCCGCCGAGTTCATCACCGGCTTCGGCACCGGCGACGGCGACCTCCGCGAAGTGGACGTCACCGGGACGATGGCGGCGGCGGCTCCGATTTATATCGGCGATTTCACTGAGGAAGGCGGCCTTGACGATGGCGCGATTCCACTGGCTAACGAGATCAACATCGAACCCGGCCAGCGCATCCGCGCCAGCGCCTACATCGGCGACGGGCTCCACGGCAGCAACGGCACCCGGCAGGGCGACTACGACGTCTTCAAGTTCGATAACCTCCGGCCCGGCCAGATGGTCACCATCGACATCGACACGCCTGAGAACGCCTCGCCCCGGCTCCACAACAAGGTGGCCCTCTACGACAGCACCGGCGAGTTCGTCGATTACACTGACAGCGGCGGCCCCGGCTCGCCCGATGCCTTCCTCGAAGTGACCATCGAAGCGCCGGGCGATTACTTCGTCTTCGTGCGCGGCGTCGAATCGGCCTGGCCTGCCGATCCGTTCGACCCGGATTCGGGACCGAAGGTCGGCAGCGAAGGCGCCTATCTCATCACCCTCGGCCTCGACGCCGGCGACATCGACTATTACAGCCTCGATCTCGAAGCCGGCGACGTCCTCGGCATCCGGCTCGAAGACGAAGCGCGAAAGCTCACCCTGTACGATCCGTCCGGCGTCGAACTCATCGGATCCGACGTCGATGGCAGTTATCTCTACCCGTTCGACACGCCGCTGCCCGGTGGGGGCAATGCCAACGCCGCCTACCTCGTCAACACCACGGGTCGCTATGCCCTGGCCGCCGAGCGCGGCGACGGCGCCTACACGATGGCCTTGCGCGTTTTTCGCCCGGCGTTCGAGATGCAGGACGTCGTGCAGGTACTTTTTCTCGATTTCGACGGCGAAGTCTACGACGCCGAGACCTATTTCGGCGGCAATCAGACCGCGCAACTCTCGCCGATGGTGTCGTATCTGGATAACGTCGGGCTCGATCCCACGCCCGGCGGCGCCGACGAAAACGCCGTCATCGACGCAATCCTGGCTGTTGTCGAGGAAAATCTCGTCGATGACATCCACACTTTCGGGTTGAATCGTGACTATCAGATCGAGATTCTCAACAGCCGCGACCATGCGGATCCTTTCGGTGCGCCCAACGTCAGCCGGGTGATCGTCGGGGGCGATAGCGAAGAATTCGGGCGCCCCACCGTCGGCATCGCCGAATCGGTCGATGTGGGCAACTTTGACGCGAGCGAATCGGCGGTGGTATTGATGGATTTGCTCACCGAGCCGGGCACCGTCAATTCGCTCCATCAGGTGACGCTGGATGCCGGAACCAGCATCATCGACTTGATGGGGACGGCGCTGGGCCATGTCATCGTGCATGAGGCCGGGCACCTGTTTGCCAACTTCCATACCGGCCGCCCCGACTTCCCAGTCAACCTCATGGACGGCAATCCGAATCTGTTGGATTTTATAGGAATCGGCCCGGACGACGTTTTTGGCACCGGCGACGACAAAGATATCGACTTCGGCCTGGGAGGATTCCATCCCGATTTTGCCCCGGGGTTCACAGGGGTGCAAGACACGCGCAACACCATCGCCTTCGGCCTCTCCGGCCTAGGCGAGCCCGTGGTCACGGAGCCGGCGACGCCCGGCGTGCCGGAGGGGTTCGAACTCAGCGCGTCGTATCCCAATCCGTTCAATGAACAGACGCGATTCGTCTTGCGTCTGCGCCGCGCCCAGCCGGTGCATCTGGCCGTCTACGACATGCTGGGCCGGCAGGTGCGGCTCCTCCACGAAGGCTGGTTGCCGGCGGGCGAAACGCACGTCTTCACGCTCGACGCCGGCAGCCTTCCCAGCGGCCTCTACATGATTCGCGGCGCAGGCCCCACCGCGAGCGCCACCCGCCCGGTGATGCTCGTTAGATGATCCTCAGAAGCCATTTCGGCGACGGGCGCAAAAAACTGGCGGTTCTATGTCTTACTGAAGCGCGCTTTTACGTTATTCTAAATAGAAGCCGCTGTTTTCAGGAGAACCACCGGAGGATGGCCTGGACCTTTTCCCGGTCCTTTCGAGCAGCACTAACAGCAGTTTCTTTGAATGCATGAGGGTCCTTCAGCGACGCATTCGATCTGAACTGCTATGTGGAGATACCTTGTCCTCCTTAGTCTGGCGCCGTTTGTCTGCACCTCAGAAAAAGAACACGACGGGAGCGGCTGGATGAAGCCCGTGGTCCTGGGATTTCTGCCGGCAAACACAGACACCACCCGCGTCCATCTGGGCGACCTGGCCGTCGATGAGGCCGGGCAGCTTCATCTGGTCTACTGCCTGGGCGATGCCGCCGCCGGCCTCTGTAAAGAGCTTCATTATGGACTTTTCGACGGCTCAGAAGCTGTTTGGGTTTTAGATCGGAAGGCGAGCGCAGTGAGATCGCGAGTGGATTCGTCCCCGTCTTTTGAGGTTCGTAGCGGCGCTACGGGCCGAAAAAGTGGGGGCGAAGACGCCGCGAGATCGCGCGCGCAGCCCCGAGATACAAATCCAAACAGCTTCTCAAGCTGGCAAGAGCGTCCCGTGGCCGGCGTGACGGCCTGGCCGAACACGCTGCGTCTTCTGGCCGGCGCTGAGGGTCAGGTACACCTCCTCTGGCATGAAATAACGAGCCCGGCCACCCCGGACCGGCAGGCGATCCAGGAACCCCGTTATCTCTATAAAGACCCCGGAACAGGTTGGGCCGAGCCCGTGTCGCTCTACGACGGAGCGCCCACCGTGCAACGTTTAGCGATGGCCGTTGCCCGGCGCGGCGGGGTGCAGGCCATGGTGGAGCAAGATGGCATGCTCATGCCGTTGCATAGAAACACCGATTCGTGGCAGGCAGACACCCTGGCCGAAGGATATTACCCCACCCTTTCCTTCTCTACAGCCGATGACACGCTCCACCTTGCGTACGTAGCCGCCGCCCCAGGCCCGGACCACAGTCGCAACGACGTTTTTTACCGGACGTTGGCTGCGGGCGCCTGGTCCGGTGCGGTGCCGGTCCACCGCAACCCGGCTCATTATTCGCACTATCCACACCTGGAGGTGACGGCGCACAATGAACGACACCTCGTATGGTTGGAGGATGAGGATGGCAATGTCTTTCCGGATGCCATCTATCATGCGTTTTCTAAAGAGGGGCGGCAGTGGAGCGCGCCTGAAAAAATCACAGCCGGCCTCCCCGGACGCTTACCGCATTCCGTCCGGCTGGAATTGTGCCGCGATACGCAAAACCAGTTGCACCTGAGTTGGATGCATCAAGACGAGACCGGCGCCGCCATTACCTATTACACCGTACGCGAGGGAGCGGCCTGGTCTGCCCCCGTGGTCCTATTTGCCGAGATCGGTATGCAGAGCCGGCTCCACATGGCCGTAGATGGGCAGGACAGGCTGCACGCCATCTGGCAAGGGAGCGACGGGAAAGTCTATTACACAACAAGTCATTTCTAATCCATCGATAGCATAGATGCCCCGCCCTCAGACCAGACAGGAACGTATCGACGCCCTGCGATGGTCGAGCGCCTATGCTGATAGCCGGAGTCATCATGCTTATCGAGGACGAAATCAAGACGTACCAGCGCAACCTGCCATTGCCCGAACCCGCCTGGCCCGGCGACGTCCAGACCATGTTCGCGTACGTTCATAAACATCTCTTCGAAGAAGAACTCAGCGTAGAAGCCGCCAAACGGCACTGCGGGATCCGCGATAACAACATCTCAAGCCGCTTTGCCTACTATGTAGGCTGCGGCATCAAAAAATATATCAACGCGCACCGCCTTAAGGCCGCCAAGCGTTTGATGCAACACACCGACGTCAAGATTTTTGAGATCGCGCTGGCCCTGGGCTATTCCAGCCAGGGCGCTTTTACCATGGCGTTTCAACGCTATCAAGGCTGTTGCCCGACGGCGTTCCGGGCTATGCAGAAAAATGTTAAGATAAAGATGAAGAAAAATGTGAACGGATTTGTTAAGCAAAAAATGACGCCAGATAGCTAATTATGATGTAAGCAGTCTTGCCTGGTGCTCTGTCAATTCCATCAGGATGGGGTTGAAGAGCACTAAGGGCAAGGCGTCTCTTCACTCAAATGAATGGAGGTGCGTCATGATACGTCGTTTTTCGGTGGCGATAACCGTCGTCTTTTCACTTTGTCTGATGGTGTTCGCCGGTTTTCAAAGCGAGACCGCCGACGAGGCAGCCGTCCCGGCATGTTCGCTTGAGCCTGAGATCAGCTCGTGCGATTGGGGAGGGGATTCCGAGTTGGAAGATGCGTTCGGTGGGAATAGCGTCGATTACTTTGCGGAAACCCACTTCGATGCGCAGGGCAATTTCGATCATAGATTATATGTTTACGTATACACCAAGGTCAGGCGCGGCTCTACGACCCTGGCCACGAAATCCAAATCTAAAACCTGCTGGGGCTGTGATGGCACCCCGGCCCTCGACGTTTCGGTAGATGGTACGGTCAATGCCTGTAGTGGTGCCGGCGGGGTCTCTACCGTCTACGTCTGGCAGAATAGTACACACAAGGTCGAGGTGCTTACCGGCGGCGGTTCGGCAACCTTCAGCACCAGCGATTTCGAATCGTATCACTGCGAGTGAGATAGCGCGGTTTTGAATGAGCATCAGGGCGGCTTTTTAAGTACAGTGACGAAGAAAATGCGGGATGCCGTCTTGTGAAACGTGAAAGGTAAAACGTGAGGGTGCTTCGCTTCGACGTTTCTAAGGGCACCCTCACGTTTCACGTTTACTTCATCAGTCGCTCCGCTTGTGTCACGCTCTCCATACCCCGCAGAATTATCGTTTATCTCACTCCGCCGTCTTCCAGTATCGCTCTTCCAGGTCGAGCGGCTCGACGGTGCCGTGGGCGATGTGTTTCATGATCTGGCCGGCGTGGAAGCGTCCGTTCTCGATAAACCAGCGGCTGGTGTGCAGCCCGCCGCAGACCGTGCCGGCCAGGTAGAGACCGGGGCGGTTCGTCTCGAAAGTTTCCTCGTTGTGGACCGGCGTGCGTTTCTCGTCGTCGCCGATGGCGATGCCGAGGGTTTTCAGAAAAGGATAGTCGGGGCGATAGCCGGTCATCGCCAGCACCCAGTCATTGGCCAACGCGACGCGGCCTTCCGGCGTGTCGAGCAGCAACTGCTCTTCTTCGACGGCGGCGACGGCGGTGTTGAAAAACACCTTGATGCTGCCTTCGCGAATCCGATTTTCCAGATCCGGCTTGATCCAATATTTAATCTTATCGGAAAGTTCAGCGCCCCGGTGGATGAGCGTCACGTCGGCGCCGTGGCGGTAGCAGTCGAGCGCCACTTTAGCCGCCGAGTTTTTCGCGCCGATGACGGCTACTTTTTGCCCGGCGTAGGCGTAGGGCTCCCGGTAGTAATGCGTCACTTTCGGAAGATCCTCGCCCGGCACACCCAGCCGGTTGGGCACGTCGAAAAAGCCGACCGCCGCGACGACCTTGCGGCAGGCAATCGTGTCTTTCGACGTCACGACGGTGAAGCCGCCGTCTTCGCCTTCGACGCGCAGCACGCGCTCGTAGAGCCGAAGTGTCAACTCTTCCGCCTGGGCCACACGCCGGTAATATTCGATGGCTTCTTCGCGGGTGGGCTTGTAGCGGAACGTGGGGAAGGGATGGCCGCCGATCTCCATCAATTCGGGTGTGGAGAAAAACTCCAGATTATTGGGATAGCCGAGAAAAGAATTGATCAGCGCGCCCTTGTCGATGACGACGGCATCGAGCCCCTGGCGTTTGGTTTCGATGCCGCAGGCCAGCCCAACCGGCCCCGCTCCGATGACGACGACGTCCAGCATGAGGTCTCTCAAGTCTGTTGAATCGAGAGCCTCGAACCCCTCGCAAAAGCGCCCGGTTTCAAGAATTTCAGGTGAGCAGGAGGATTGAGTCGGGGAGTCGGAGAGCCGGGGATTGTTTGAGTTGGAGCGCTGGAAGCTGTTTCGAAGGATTATGAACCGCAGAGCGCGCAAAGAAGGCGCAAAGGACGCTGAGATCTTTGCGCCCTCTGCGCCTTCTCCGTGCCCTTTGCGGTTAAAAAGACCAAATCTGCCGATACCCTTCTCCGGCTCATCATCAAGAGCGTCGTTTCCGGAAAAAAGCCTGGAGCAGCGCGGCGGCCTGATCGGCTTCGACACCGGAGATGATTTCGACGAAATGATTGAGCCGGTCGTCTTGCGGGATGTTGTAGAGGGTCGAGGCGCTGCCGGCTTTTTCGTCGAAGGCGCCGAAGACGAGCCGGCGCAGGCGCGCCCAGACGATGGCCCCGGCGCACATCGGGCAGGGTTCGAGCGTCACGTAGAGCGTGCAGCCGTCGAGGATTTTGGCGCCGAGCGTCTCGCAGGCTGCCGTGATGGCAATCATCTCGGCGTGCGCCGTCGGATCGCGCAGGGTTTCGACGAGGTTGTGCCCGCGCCCGATGAGCAGTCCCTCTTTGACGACGACGGCGCCGACGGGCACCTCGCCTGCCTCGAAAGCCCGCTCGGCCTCACGAAGCGCTGCCTTCATCCACCGGCGATCAGGTTCCAACAAGGACGAAAGGCTCATCACGCGTATCGTTGTGAATTTGCGCCAGAAATGCTCAAAAACGATGCGAAAAGCAGAAACGTGCAGAGAGAAGCGATCAAAAAAACAAAGAGGGAGCGCGGCTATCGTCGAGCGCGTAGCATACTGATAAAACGTAGAATAATGGCGATAACAAGTAGAACGAGCAGGACGTATAAGGCAATTTTCAACAATGGTCCCACGAGGCCTAACATGGCATCGAGAAGCACCACCGCCACGATCATCACTATAGCGATGACTATCCAACGCAAGATTTGCTGAATGTCCATGTCGTCCGGTTTGGTCGCGTTTTTAGTTCGCGGGGGTAACAACGAAAAACTCGGAAGCGGTCAAGCTGTTTCCGTCCGCGGCAAATCCGCCTACCAACAGTATTCGTTGCGACGATAAATTGGTTGCGGTATGGCCGAATCTTTTCACAGTTTGTTGACTATTGGGAAGTCGAAAAAAACGGCTGGCATCGTCGCTGTAGATCTCGGTTTGGGTGAGAATATCGGTGGGTAAAGCCTGTCGTCCGCCGAAAAGGATCATGAGGCGGTTGCCGAGGGTGCCGGCGGCGTGCCGCGTGCGCGGCGTCAGCATCGGCGGGGCGTCGGTGACGAGCAGGCCCACCGGCGCGTTATAATCGATGCGGAAGCTGGCTTCGTCCATGAACTGGGCGTCGAAGAAGGTGCCGAAGACGAGGTAGATGCCGCCCTGAATCCGGGTTTCGGTATGGCCGGAGATGGCCGCTTCGAGGAAAGGCGCCGAGTTGAGCGTGTTGAGGGCAAAGAGCGTATCGCCCACCAGTTCGAAGGTGCGCAGGTCGCGCCGCGTGCCCAGGCGGGGGTCGGTGCCGTAGCGGATGTCGCCGCGCCCGCCGTAGAGATCGATGAAGACGCCCCCGCTGGTGTTGCGCAGCACCGCCGTGTGCAATGCCCGCCGGATGGGCTGCCCGTCGAAAGCCAGCGAATCGAACGTGCTCGTGACCGGGTTGAAGACTTCGACAGTCTCGACGAGATCTTCGACCGAAACGAGGTTGTCGGTGCGGCTGCCGCCGAGGATCAAGACGCGCCCGTCGGGGAGCACGGTCGCCGTGTGGCCCGTGCGCGCCACGTTGAGGTCGGCATTGAGGACTTCGAACGTTGCGCCGCTGGCCAGGAGCAAAAACGCGTCGTCCTGCGCCGGGCCGCCCGCCGTCTCTGCGCCGCCGATGACGATCAGGTTGCCGTTGCGCAGCACCGTGGCCGTATGCCCGCCGCGCCCCACCGGCAAGCGGGGCGCGCTCAAGGTGAACAGAAACGGCAAATGGACGGCGTACGCCGTATCGACCCCCACCACCCCGTCAACGTCGAAGGCTTCGACGACAAACGTATTAAGGCCCCGCCGGAGATCGGCCTCGGCGTCCCAGAGGTTTCGATTGGCGTCAAACGCCATCCGCACGTTGTTGAGCCGCACTTCCTGGATCGGCCTGAACGAACTGGCCGAGACGCTGATGGCTATCCGGGCGTCGACGAACACCGTCGAGAAATCGGGTTCGACGATCTCGATGCCAGGGGTGCTCACTTCGACGAACGGACGTTCGCAGGCGCTCAAGACCAGCACGAGGAGGCCCGCCAGCACACCCATCAGCCCTCGATATCGAAACAAAGACGCGCGCAAGGTTGACGTACAGTTATCCTTCGGGAGATGCAAGGCTCTTGTACCCGGCGCGAAGTCTCAGGTTCGAAGACACCGCCGTGCCTTTTTCAGTGCCCTTTCCGGGTGCAACTTCAAGACGCAGGCGTGTTTGAGTGTTATGGTGTTTTGGTGTTTTCGTGATCCACGAAAACACCAAAACACGATCTAGTAATCGACGTGTTCGAGCACCAGGCCGTGCGCGGGCGCTGCCGGGCCGGCTTGCCGCCGGTCTTGCGAGGCGAGCACGCGCGGCAGGTCGTCCTCCGGTCGTTTGCCCTGGCCGATCTCGACCAGCGTGCCGACGGCGGCCCGCACCATGCCGTGCAGGAACCGGTCGGCGACGATCTCGAAGCGCCAGTCGCCGGGGCGCGTTTCGGCCACCCACACGGCGCGTTCGATGGTGCAGATGCGGTTTTCCGTCTCGGAGCGCGCGCGGCAGAGCGCGCCGAAGTGCTGGCGGCCCAACAAGGCTTTCGCGGCGTGGTTCATCGCCTCGAAGTCCGGCGCGGGGCGCACGAGCCAGCGAAAGCGCCGGTCTAGCGCGCGCGGTTCGGTGCTGGTGTAATAATGATATCGGCGGCGGCGCGCGTCGTAGCGGGCGTGGAAGGCGTCGGCGGCCTGCTCTACCGAGAGCACGACGATGCTGCGCGGCACCAGGCCGTTGAGCGACCGCCGCAGCCGGTACGGATCGACGGGCTCTTCGGTGCGAAAGTGCGCCACCTGCCCGCGCGCATGCACGCCCGTGTCGGTGCGCCCCGAGCCCACCACCGAAGGCCGGACCTTGAGCACCGTCTCCAGCGCTGTCTCCAGCGCCTCCTGGACCGTCGGCTGATCCTGCTGGATCTGCCAGCCCCGAAAGTCCGTCCCCTCGTATTCAATCACCAACCGGTACGTCATAAAGAGGGCCGCCTGTTGAATTTCGAATGCTGAATGTTGATCATTACTTTTTCTTGCCTGCTTTGTTTGAAAAGCTCCTCACTCACAACTAAACATTTTCAAAATTCGATATGTCGAATTTTGAAAGACGGGTGTACCTGACCGGGTTTATGGGCAGCGGCAAGAGCACCGTCGGCCCGATTCTGGCGAATGTGCTCGGCTACACCTTCGTCGATCTCGACGAGGCCATCGCCGGGCGAGCCGGCAAGCCGATCCCCCGCATTTTTGACGAAGAGGGCGAGGCGGCGTTTCGCGCGCTCGAAGCGTCGATGTTGCGCGAGACGGCGGCGCGCGAGCGCGTGCTCGTGGCTCTTGGCGGCGGTGCGCTCGCGTCTGAAGACAACCTGCGCTGGACGCTCGACCACGGCGTCGTTGTCTACCTGCGCGTCTCGTTCCAGCAGTTGATCCGGCGCCTGCGCCGGGGCCGCGTTTCGCGCCCGCTGCTGCTCGATGCTGCCGGTCAACCGCTTTCAGAGGCGGCCCTGCGCGAAAAGATCGAAGCCATGATGGACCGCCGCGCGCCTTTCTACGAACGCGCCCACGTCATCGTAGACATCAACAACCAGCGCGTCGGCATCACGGTGGATGAGGTGATGAATGCGCTGCGGAAGTTTGGCAAAAGGCATTGATTGATCGAGTGGGAGAGAGGGGGAAAGGGAGAGAGGGGGATGTTCAGAAAATCAACGCTTCTCTAGCCGAAAAGAACGCCGGTGGTAGGGCGTGGGGCCGTGCAGGGCGAGGGCGTCGTAGTGGGCTTTGGTCGGATAGCCGACGTTTTGCTGCCAGCCGTAGGCCGGGAATTCCTCGTGAAGCAGGTGCATCAGGCGGTCGCGCGTGACTTTGGCCACGATAGAGGCCGCCGCAATCGTATGGCTGCGGGCATCGCCCTTGACAACGGTCTGGAAGGGCCAGGGCGAATCCGGAAAGCAGCGGTTGCCGTCGATGAGCAGGAAGTCGGGGCCGGGCGTGAGGTCGGCGGCGGCGCGGCGCATGGCTTCCATGGCCGCCCAGAGGATGTTGATTTTATCGATCTGCTCCGGCGAGCACATCCCCACGCCGACGGCCACGGCCTGCTCGCGGATCGCTTCGAACACGTCCTCGCGCTGCGCTGCCTTCAGCTTTTTACTGTCGTTCACCCCCGGAATCGTCACGCCCTGCGGCAGGATGACGGCCCCGGCCACCACCGGCCCGGCCAGGCATCCCCGCCCGGCTTCATCGATACCGGCCACGAAGCGATGGCCCCGGCTCCACAGGTCTTGTTCTAGCTCAAGGGTTGGCGATGATGAGGGCATGAAATCCAGGGTCCGAAATCCAGGATGAATGACCGAAGTTAGAAAGCAGAGATGACATGCGATATTTCCAGGTGTATAATTCTTTGCTTTAAACGCGCTGCATGGTCGTGAGAGAAACTTTTATTCGCACCGTTTCATACTACATGCTGGACGAACAAACTCCCCTGAGAGGACCGGCCATGAGTACATTTACGCTGTCTAAACGCCTTTCTCGTTTATGGCGTAGTCTGTTCGGTATATTGCGGGGCTCCCCTTTAGAGCAGGCTGAGGTGAAAAAGAAAGAGCGTCCTTTGGAGTTCGAAAAGCTGAACGCCACTACGCGTCAAGCGCTTGAAGATGTTGACAAAGGCAAGGACGTTTCACGGGCCAAATCGGTTGACGACATGCTCAAGCAACTTGATCTCTAAATGCCTGAGCGGGATGAAGAAAGGCTCGAACTCGAATGGGGCCGTCAATTCAAGAAGGATGCTAAACGCCTGAAGAAGCAGGGCAGGGATCTTCAGAAATTATGGCGGATTGTTGAGCTATTACAAAAACGGGAACGGTTGCCCGAAAGATGCCGCGATCATGCCTTGAAAGGTAAATTGAAGGGCTGGCGAGATTGCCACATTCAGCCGGATTGGGTGCTTATTTATCGCATTGTGGAAGAGGAGGGCGTTTTGAGGTTGTATCGCACAGGGTCACACTCCGAACTTGAGATTGAGTAGTTGTTCCGAACCTACTCATTGTACTGATCCGGCAAGTCGTTTTCGTAGAGCACCACGTCGCCGGGGCGGAGGTATGATTTCAGGAAATCCTGCGCGTCGAAGAACGAGGTGAAGACCTTCGTTTGCTCTTCGGGGAAATCTTCGGCCAGGAGGCCTTCCTGAATCGGGCGTGTTTGCTGCGGGCCGATGAGCACGGCGAGATCGACGTGGCGGGCGATGTGGGTGCCGAAGGTTCGGTTTTCCTCATCCTGTCGTTCCCCCAGTTCGATCATGCCGGGCGTGACCACGACGCGGCGGCCCGTGTCGAACTGTCCCAGGATCTCGACCGCATTGCGCGCGCCGACGGGGTTGGCGTTGAAGGCATCGTCGATGATCGTGACGGCGCCTTCGCGGCGAAGCTGAAGCCGATGCTCCACCGGCTCGACGCGGGCGACGGCGTGGGCTATCTGGCGAAGCCGCAGGCCCATCTCGCGGCCTACCGCCACGCCCAGCAAAATGTTGAGCACGTTGTGTTTGCCCAGCAATTTCGTCTTAAACGCCACCTCATCGCCCGTGTCGTCGCGCGCGGTGAACGAGGCGCCTTCAGGGCCGTAGCGGATGTCGCTCGCCGTGATGTCGGCGTCTGCGTGGCCTTCTGTCGAGACGCGCCAGACCCTGCCCGGCGCCCGCGCGGCCATCGCCGCCACGCGTTCATCATCGACGTTGAGCACCGCTGTTCCGCCGGGTTTCATGAATTCGAGCAGGTCGCCCTTTTCGCGGGCGATGTTGTCGAGCGAGCCCATCGTCTCCAGATGCGCCACGCCAACCGACGTGACGACGGCGACATCGGGCGGGGCCAGTTCGCACAATTCGCGGATGTCGCCCCGGTAGCGCATGCCCATCTCCAGGACGAGCACCTGATGCTCCGGCTTGAGCCGGTTGTTGACGACCAGGCACAGGCCCATCGGCGTGTTGTAGGAGGCGGGCGAAGCCAGCACGTTGAAGCGCTGCCGCAGGATCTCGGCCAGGATAAACTTGGTGCTCGTCTTGCCATACGACCCCGTAATGCCCACGACGATCAGATCAGATTGCTCTTGAAGCCGCCGCCGCGCCTGTTTTTTGAACCCGCGCCGGAAATAGGCTTCGAGCGGTTCCATCACAAAACCGGCCAGCAAGACCCAGAGCGGCGCGCCGAAGTCGGCTACGAAGAAGCCGATCAGGTAAAACCAGAAGCCGGCCAGGCTGCCCTGCCGCGCGCCCAGCACGAGGCCGGCAACCAGGGGGACGAGCGTCAGCACGACGGCAGCGCCGAGCAGCCGTTTCAGGCGGTTCGTGTAGGCGAGCGGTTTTTTGGCTTGATGGCTTCGATAGAGACGCGACGAGGCAAACGCGATGGCCCAGGCCGGCAGCGCCACGAGGGCCGTCCAGAAAGGATCGACGAAGAAAAAGCCGCCGCCCGCCACGATCAGCACGCCAAGGGCAATCTTGTGCGACAGCCGCACGATGTGCCCGGTGTGGCCGCCGAGCCAGTGCCAATACTGGTTCGGCTTATAGCCTTCGAGTTGGAAGAGATGAAGAAAATAGCGCAGCCGCCGCCCGACCCGCCAACCGGCGAATAACGTAGCGATGACAGCGAAGAAGTAGACGAGGAGCATAGGCGTGAAACGTGAAACGTGAAACGTGAGGGTGCTCGCAGAAACGTTGAGGCGAGGCACCCTCACGTTTCACGTTTCACGTTTTACGTTTCAAGGATTAGCAGAGCTTTCTGGCGCAGCAGAGGTCGTAACGATGTTATCATCCTCATGTTCAAGAAAATGCCGTGTGGCGGCGATGAAGGTGCCTGGATCATCCAGGTAGCCGTAGTGGCCGGCGTTGGGCAAGATAACCAGGCCGGCGTTGGGGATGGCCTCTTCGAGCACTTGCATCTGCCGGCGCGAGATGGCTTCGTCGTGGTCGCCCCAGAAGAGCAGCACCGGCACGGCAATACGATGAACGCGGTCATCGAGATGGCACGTGACGGTTTTGACGAAGGTCTGCCGCATGACCCCCGTGAGCGCGCGATAATCCGACGAGCCGAGCGCGCGCCAGACGAGCGAGTGCCGCAGCCAGTCGAGCCCGAATTCGCGCAGCGGCTTCGGCAGGATTTCGAACGGCGCCTTAAGCGCCCGCGCCAGGTTTTTTTTAACGTGATACTTCCACGCGCGCTTCGGTGTGATGCCCGACGGGCTGATGAGCACCAGCCGTTCGATCCAGGGCGACGGATTCGGCTCGCTGGTCATGTAGAGCGCAATACGCCCGCCGTTGGAATGGCCGATGATGGTCGCCGGTGCGCCGATGCGCTCTTCGAGCAACTGCCCCACGAGCGCGGCGTGTTCGGGGACGCCCCAGGCCTCCGGCGGCGGCGGCGAGAGGCCGTGCCCCGGCAGATCGAGATTATAGACGCGGTAGCGGTCGGCCAGGGCCGCGGCGACGGGGTGCATCAGCCGGGCGTTGCTGCCCCAGCCGTGAAGCAGCAACACGGGGGCGCCCGTTTCAGGACCCAGAACGTCCAGATGGAGTTGTTTGTAATCCAACGAAATACCGGTCAGGTGCGAGGTCGTACGGGTTCAACGGCGTTTGCAACGATGGGCGTTACGGGTACGCTTCGCGTGCGTCAATTGCTCACGGCGTTCGCGTCATTCATGGTCATGTACTCGCTTCGCTCGTGTCATTCATGGTCATTCATTGTCTTGTTCGACCCATGACAATAAATGACGGCGACCGAAGGGAGCCCAATGACGCGCCGTAGGCGCTAATGACAGCGAGCATCGCGAGCGAATAATGACAGCGAGCATCGCGAGCGAATAATGACAGCGAGCATCGCGAGCGAATGACGGCGAACAACGTGAGCCCTATGCCTTGACGCCTTCCCGGAAACCAACTATCTTTGCTAGCGTTCCACTAAACACGATGTCGTGCTCTTCTCCCGGTCGATGTCCGACCGAGTATCTCGTGCTCTCATTCCTGGTGCTCCGTCAGTGCGTAGTTTCGACGAGGAAATGAGTGCGTTGTTTTTGCCCCCGAGAGACTGTTTGGTAAACGGGCTCTGAAGCTGTTGCGAATCGATTAGCTTTATGAATTTTGACCGTCAAATTCGGTAAAGCTTGAAATAGCCTGTCCGGCTTCTATCTTTATCCGCGTTGGCGTGTCAAAATTCATTAGAGGGCGCATCCTGTGGTCATCGGCGAGGGATTTCCGAGGGAGGAAAAGACCCCGCCTGGCCCGATCTTTACAGGGCGCATTCAGGCGCCGGCTTTCCCGCTTGAGGCTGTTCTGGAGGAGCTTCTCTGTAACGATTATACGCAGCAGGCTTGCGCGCTTGTGCCAAGACACACGCTGGTACGACACGCACAGTACGCGACGAAATTCGAGGTTTTGGGATATCAAGAGAGGCGTGCATCCCGTAGAGCAAAAAACGCTTTGGTGCGCCGGCACGATCAGGCCCACTCACCGGATCCCGTGTCGTAGTATCCATTCCACCTACCTATTCCGGTTTTTGTATGGCTGAGAAACCGTTTCGCGGATTGCTGGAAGTCATCGGCGATAAAAAGTTCGGATTCATTCGCGAGATGCGCTCCGACGTCCCCAAGGGGCCGAGCGATCCTTTTTGTTCGCCGCCCACCATCCGCAAATTCAAACTGCGTGACGGCGTCTTGCTCGAAGGCACCCTCCGCCCTGGTCGCAAAGGGGATATGCAGGTGCATCGCATCTTCTCCGTCATGGACGTCGAGCCCGAGGTCTGGGCTAAGACCAAGGACTTCGACAATGGCCACATCGTCTATCCCGACGAGAAATTCAACCTCGTCAAAAGCCCGACCGACATCACGATGCGCGTGGTCGATCTGGCGTGCCCGATCGGCAAGGGGCAGCGAGCGTTGATTGTGGCGCCGCCGCGTACCGGCAAGACCATCATCCTCAAGGAGATGGCCGCTGCCATGTCGCAGAATCATCCGGACGTCAAGCTCGTGGCGCTGCTCGTGGATGAACGCCCTGAGGAAGTGACCGACTTCAAACGTTCGACCAGCGCCACGGTCTTTGCCTCGTCGAGCGACCGGGAGCAGGACAACCACGTTCGGGTCTCGGTGCTGTCGCTCGAATACGCCAAGCGGCTCGTCGAGTTGGGCCACGATGTGGTGTTGCTGCTCGATTCGCTCACGCGCCTGGGGCGCACCTTCAACCTCTGGGGCGAAGGCAGCGGCCGGACGATGTCGGGCGGTCTCGACGCCGGGGCCATGAAAATCCCGCGACGCATCTTCGGCGCTGCGCGCAACATCGAACATGGCGGCTCGCTGACGATCATCGCCACAGCGCTCATCGAGACGGGCAGCCGCATGGACGAGGTCATCTTCGAAGAGTTCAAAGGCACCGGCAACGCCGAGATCGTGCTCGACCGCGAGATGGCGCACAAGCGCATCTGGCCGGCGGTCAACCTGCGCAAGACCGGCACGCGCAACGAAGAACTTCTGCTCGGCGACAAGATTGCCCAGCATCACCGGCTCTTCCGCGTGCTCAACAGCCGCGGCCCCATCGATGCCATGCAGGCGCTCGTGCGGCACATGCAGCAGTTCGCCTCCAACGAAGAAATGCTCGACGGCCTGATTCCTGAGCTTTAATTTTATTTCGGGATCGGCTAATTTTTTTTCGGGAGGTCCAGCATTCCAGCCGGGCGCGTCCTACCATCGGGAAAGGATTCGTACTTCGTTTTGCGCATCAACCAAGACGCACTACGCAGTACGCAGCTACGCATCCACCCCGATGACCTATGAGCACCTCGCCTGAGCCGGATCCGGCGCACGAGCCGGAGATCCGGTATCACGTTCCTATCAACCAGTGGGCCGAGTCGGACCGTCCGCGTGAGAAGCTGATGCAGCGCGGCCCGGCGGCGCTCTCCGACGCCGAACTGATCGGGTTGATCTTCGGCAGCGGCACGCGCACCAAAGACGGGCCGCTGTCGGCGGTGCAACTCGGGCAGGCGCTTTTGCGCGCCTACGGATCGCTTCACAACACGTCGCAGCGGGCGTTGAAAGAGTTGATGCGCGTGGCCGGCATCGGCCCGGCCAAGGCGGTGCAGTTGGTAGCCGCCTTCGAGATCGGGCGGCGCGTCGAGTCGCAGCGGGGGGGTGAGCGGGTGCAGGTCACTTCGCCCGAAGACGTGGCTGCCGTCTACGGCCCGCTCATGCGCGATCTCAAGCGGGAGATCTTCAAAGTGGTGCTGCTCAATACCGCCAACATCATCACCGGCGATTTCACGATCAGCGAGGGCGGGCTGGCCGCCTCCATCGTCGAGCCGCGCGCGGTATTTCAAAGAGCCATTCTTGAGAACGCCGCTGCTATCATCTGCCTACACAACCATCCTTCAGGCAACCCGGAGCCGTCGCGCGAAGACATCCGCATTACCCGTCAACTCGTCGAGGCGGGCAAGCTCATGGGCGTGCCGGTGCATGACCACCTCATCATCGCCGGGGCGGGCTATACCTCGCTGGCGGAACGGGGGTTGATGGGGGGAGAGAGGGGGAAAGGGAGAGAGGGAGATATGAGATCTGGATAAACAGGAAGAGCCGAGGCGGTTTGTTGCCTCGGCCCGATTCCTTTATGACAGCATGATTATGATCTGAATGATCATCAGGATGATTACAATCAGATCAGTGATCACGCTGATTTTTTCTGAGCGTCTCATGGTTCTATCCATGCAACGGCTCAGGGCCCCAAGCCTGTTGACTTGGCGGATTTATAAAGCGCCTGTGCCACGGCGCTATCCCGTCAGCCGGTCGACTCGGCCTCTGGGACCTAAGCGGCCTGTATTTTTCACCATCTTCCCGACGGAGGGCCGGTCCGTCTTCCCGACGGAGGCCAATACCAACAGCAAAGGGATTCTCCCCCTGGCGGCCACGCAATCTGTGGCTCTTTTGGCTGCTGCCAGGTCAGTCGTTGCAGTCATCAACAACTGTGAGGTTGACTGTGTCCCCAGGAAGTAAAAACATATTATGAGGAAAAAGAGGTAAAGTTGCTCTTGAACTGAAAAAAGGAGAACAACGCGCCTTCCGCCTAAATCCACGCAACCCGGAACCATCACGCGTGATAAGCCCCGTAGGGGCGACCTATTTGTAGCACAACCCACCCCCAAAAGGCAAGCCCCGTAGGGGCGGCCTGTTCAAACAACGTCATGGCAAACACCTACACCGAGATCTACATCCACATCGTCTTCGCCGTGCAGGGTGGCCACAACCTTTTGCCGAAAAGGCACCTCGTAGAACTCTACAAATACATCACCGGCATCCTGCATCGACGAGAGCAGAAACTGCTCGCTATCGGGGGTATGCCGGATCACATTCACGTTTTCATTGGCCTGAATCCAAAAGATGCGCTTTCCGATGTGGTTCGTGATGTGAAAGCAGGCTCTTCCAATTTTATCAATGAACAGAAGTGGGTGCCGGGCACGTTTCGATGGCAAGAAGGCTATGGCGCGTTTTCCTATGCGCGTTCCCAGGTCGATCAAGTTTGTCAATACATTTTGAATCAGGAGCAGCACCACAGCCGGCGGGGCTTCAAGGAAGAATATCTCGATATGCTGCGCAAGTTCGTGGTCGCGTATGATGAGCGGTATCTTTTTGAATGGGTCGAGGAGGCGTAGCTGGTGAGGTGGCAGGAACAGGTCGCTCCTACGGAGCTTTCTTTTTTATGAGGTCGAGATTACTACAAACAGGTCGTCCCTACGGGACTTTTGGGGGTGGCGGCAGGCATCGGCGGATGGCGTTAATCATCCACTTTTCAAGCAATTGGCATTGTTTGGCAGACCTTCGTACGGTAGTTTGCGTTTGAAGACCGGCAGGCATCTCCTCTGCGAGGTGCCTTTTTTTGTATTGGTTCGTGGCTCGTTGTACGCGCGCTTCGCGCGCTGTTGTCCGTTGTTTCTTCGCAGAAACCGCTGAGACATATCCCAACAACTAACCACGGACTACTGACTACGGACAATAACGATGAGCAAGCTTCTCGATAAAATCGTCTCGTTGTGCAAGCGGCGCGGGTTCATCTTTCAGTCGTCGGAGATCTACGGCGGGCTGGGGGCGGCCTATGATTACGGCCCGCTCGGCGTCGAACTCAAGCGCAACGTCCACGGAAGCTGGTGGCAGGCCATGGTCTACCAGCACGACAACATCGAAGGCGTCGATGCCTCCATCCTGATGCATCCGACGGTCTGGAAAGCCTCCGGCCACGTCGATGCCTTCCACGATCCGTTGATCGACGACAAGGCCTCGAAACGGCGTTACAAGGCCGATCAACTCATCGAAGGCCACATCGCGAAGCTGCGGGATAAAGGCAAAGAAGCGCAGGCCGAGGCCGTCCATCAGCGCCTCCTCGAAGCGCTCAACGCCGACGATTTGCCGAAGGCGCTCTACGCCATCATCATGGACGAAGAGATCCGCGCGCCCGACTCCGGGGCGTTCGACTGGACCGAGGTGCGGCAGTTCAACCTGATGTTCGAGACGCACGTGGGGCCGCTGGCGGGCTCGGACAACACCATCTACTTGCGGCCTGAGACGGCGCAGGGCATCTTCGTCAACTTTCACAACGTGCGCGAGACGGCGCGGCTTCAGGTGCCGTTCGGCATTGCGCAGGTGGGCAAGGCCTTCCGCAACGAGATCGTCGCCCGGCAGTTCATCTTCCGCATGCGCGAGTTCGAGCAGATGGAGATGCAATACTTCGTCAAGCCCGGCACGCAGATGGAGGCCTACGAGGAGTGGAAAGAAAAACGCCGGCAGTGGCACATCGACAACGGCGTCCGCCCCGAAAAACTACGCTGGCACGTCCACGAAAAACCGGCCCATTACGCCGACGCCGCCGTCGATATCATGTACGAATTTCCTATCGGATGGCAGGAAGTCGAGGGCATTCACTCGCGCACGGATTTCGACCTGGGCAAACACCAGGAATATTCCGGCAAGAAGATGGAATACTTCGATCCGCAGATCAAAGAGCGCTACATCCCCTACGTCGTTGAGACGTCCGTCGGGTTAGATCGGACGATTTTGATGCTGCTCAGCGACGCCTATCGCGAGGAGCAACTAGAGAATGAGCAGCGCGTAGTGATGAGCTTTCATCCGAAGATCGCGCCCATCAAAGCGGCGGTCTTCCCGCTCGTCAAAAAGGAAGGGATGCCGGAGATCGCCCACGCCATCGAGAAGGATCTGCGCAAGCATTTCAACGCGTTTTACGACGAGAAAGGCTCCATCGGCAAGCGTTACCGGCGCATGGACGAAGCCGGCACGCCCTACTGCATCACGGTCGATGGCGAGACGCTCGAAGACGGCACCGTCACCATCCGCGACCGCGACTCGCTCGAACAGGTCCGCATTCCGAAAGAGAATGTCGTCGCTTTCGTTCAGGATAAAGTTCGCGATTGGCAACCCGCCGGGTGACGTGGTTTTATGACGCATGTTGCGCAGCGTGGCCTTGCGTCGATGTCAGATGCGGGATACGGGATACGAGTGACGGGATACAATCATCATCTCGTATTCCATATCCCGCATCCAATAACAAACCTACCGAAAAAGCGGCGGCCCCGGCGGCGTCTTGCCCGCTGCCGAGGTAAACGGCAGCAAGACCGAGGGCGTGGTGGTCCTGATATAAATGACCACGTCGAACTCTTCAGGCAGGTTGGCCTGATAATAATAATTGGCGTCCTGGGCGGAGTTGTAGACGGCGCCGATGCTGCGGAAGCGGCGTGGACCGTAGAGCCATTGCAGCGCCGGATCGTTTTGCGGCAGGCCTTGCAGATTCAGGAAAAACAGAGGAATCCGGGCGCTGTCAAAATGAGCGGCGTAGGTGTCTTCCGGCGGCACCGGGGTGCTGTGGCGCTGCAACGCGCCGGTCTGGCCGTTTTCCCGTATCCGGGCATTGAACGTGCCCGTGTAGAAGTTGAAGCCCATGATGACCATGTCGTCGCCGTACCACCGGCGCAGGGTGGTGCCCTGCGTGCCGAAGTCGGTGCCCGGCGAGACGGCGATGTGGTAGTTATGCGCCCACAGCACAATCTTATCGTCCGGGCCGAGCCATTCATCGAGGAGCCAGCGGGTGTTCTCGGCCATGTAATCGTCGCGCCGAGCCGCCGGACTGCTGGAGAAGGCATCTTCGGCCTGGATGACGAGACGGGCGTGTTGCAACGCCAGCGCAAAAGCCTCCGGCGAAGTTTGAGCTTCGTACGCGTTCTTGTTTTCCTCCATAAAATTGTACAGCGCCTCGACGTTGGTAGCGCACGTGTTTTGGATGGTGAACGAGGCGTCGCTGTAGGTGGAGACGCTGCTCTGATAGGCGCGGAAGCAGTCATACATCTCGCGGATGTAGTCGAGGCTGTCGGGCTGCACGCTTTCGAGATACGCCGACACGTGATCCATGGCCTCGCGGGGAAACTGCATGTCGAAGCCGAAGAAGCTGACGCCGGGGCCGGTGGTTTGCTCGTTGTGCTGGCGCATCCACAAGATCATGTCGAGCACTTCTTGCGTGTTCCAGGTCCAGAAGTAAAGACCGGAGAGCAGCTTGGCCGGATCGCCCTCGCCCGCGCGTACGTAGTCGTTGACGAAAAACGATTCGGGCATGGTGGCTTCGATGGCGAAGGCCGTAAATCCCATCTCTTCGACGAGAAACTTCAGCAGCCGGTGTTTCATCTGGAAAAACTCACGCGTGCCGTGCGTAGCCTCGCCCAGCGATACGATGCGCGCGTCGCCGATGATCTCTTTGAGCGGCTCAAGATCGGAAAAATCGTCGTTGGGCTCGACGGTCTCGAACGGAAGGACGTTTTGCTGAAGCCACGTTCGGATAGCCGCATCTAGGCCGTCCGGCGCGACGATGGGTGTCGAGTCGCCGTTATCGCCCGCCGAATCACATCCGGCGGTAAACAGGCAGACCAGCAGCACCCAGAATACAGAGCGAGTGAGCGGGTGGGAGCGGTACATGGTATCTTCCGGTGATGTTGTCTGGGGATTGTCTTCGGCACCTGCTCCCGCAAAAAATATTCCCCGGATACCGTTCAGAATGCCATCAAAGAGGGCATCGGGGATGGGCGGTTGCGCTCTGATTCTGCGTTTTTACTGCGTATTGCGTACTACGTATCTCCTGGCACTCTTACGCAATACGAAGGACGCAGTATTTCCCCCGTTCAATCCATAAAAAATCCTTGATTACACGCAGCGAACGAGGCGCATGAGCAGGTTTTGAGACCGCGAATGCTGAACACCACAGCCCTGAAAAATGATCACCCGCGCCATCACATCCCCTGTTGCAATTCCTGCGCGACACGCTCGACGCCGCTCCACACGCGGAGGGCGTTGCCGCCGAGGATCTTGCCGATGTCTTCGTCCGAATAGCCGCGCTTGAGCAGTTCGGCGACGAGGTTGGGATAGGTCGAGACATCTTCCAGCCCCGCCGGCAGGGCCGTGACGCCGTCGTAGTCGGAGCCCAGCCCTACGTGGTCTACGCCGACGAGCGCAACGACGTGGTCGATGTGATCGGCAACGTCGCGGAACGTGCCGACGGGGTTTAATTTGCGTTGTCGCTCACGATACAGTGCGCCTTCAGCAGATCGGGGGTCGAGGTTATGCTCGGTCTGGTATTGATCGATGCGTTGACTGAGCGCCCGGCCTTCTTGCTGGTATTCGCCGCCCAGAAATGACGAGCCGAAGTTGATCATGATGACGCCGTCCCGCTCGGCCATTGCCTTGATCAATTCGTCGCTCATGTTGCGTTCCCAGCCGGGCGTAAAATGCCGGGCCGACGAATGCGAGGCAAACACCGGCGCCTTCGACCGGCGCAACACCTGGAAGATGGTGCTGTCGCTCAGATGCGAGATATCGACGATGATGCCCAGGCGATTCATCTCATCGACGACCTGCTCGCCGAAGGGGCTCAGGCCTTTCCAGGTGCGCGTGTCGTCGTAAGACGAGTCGCAGATCCGGTTGTCGCGGCCATGCGTCAGGGTGATGTAGCGGATGCCCCGGTCGTAGAAATGCCGGAGGTCGTCCAGGGTCTCGATGGGCGCGCCGTTTTCCATGCCCATCGGCAATGAGATCAGGCCCTCTTCCTTTTGCCGCCGCACGTCGTCTACCGACGTCGCGATGGCGTATTTCTCCGGCGCGCGCTCGACGAAGCCCTCCACCATGTCGATGAGCGAGTCGGCCAGGATCTTAGCGGATCCTTCGATCTCCTGCCGGTCCGCCGGAATGAAGATGGACATAAACGGCGCGTTGAGGCCGCCGGCTTTCGCGCGCGGATAGTCGAAGTCGCCGCCCTCGGTGGCCTGCGTGATGTCTTCTTCGTACTCTGTCATCCGGTACGGCACGTCGATGTGCCCATCGACGAGGATGAAGCGCTGGGTCAGGTCTTGCGCCCGTTCCAGCAGGGCCGGGTCGATGGTGAGGTCGGCCTCGGTGGAGTCGACATCAGCGTCGGGGGAATCAGTGGGTGTGCAACCTGTCATCGCGGCGAAGAGGAGGATGAAGGCGGGCAGGGCGAGGCGTCGGCGCATGACAGAGGGCGGTTTCGATCAGGATGGAAGAGCGCTCGTAGGATACGAATTTTTAAAACCAACAGACGGTTTAAAATTTGGATCTGAAGACGTACCAATCAGTTATATAGTGCACCTGACCATAGGAAGGGAATCCACATGATCCCACCTCTCGAAAATATCTTTAAACGTGCTTCCCGTCTCTCTGCTGCCGGGCAACAGGCCGCTTTGCGCGAAATCAAAAAGATCATTGCTCGCATTGAGGCTGACGAGCAGGCCGGGCAGGGACCGGAATCCCCGCAATCCGATTATGAACCCTTTACCGTTAGGAAGCGGGTTGCAGGCTTAGGGAAGGGCACCATTCGTATGGCTCCCGATTTTGACGATCCTTTGCCCGATTCCTTCTGGCTTGGTGAAAAATGAATTTACTGCTCGATACGCATGCATTGCTCTGGTGGCATGAAGCAGCCCCCAGTTTATCGAAACCTGCCTTTGATGCCCTCAATGATCCCGGCAATACCGTCTATTTCAGTGTCGTCAATATTTGGGAAGCTCAGATCAAACAGCAACTTGGCAAACTGACCGTTACCGATCCCCTACCAAAACTGGTGAACCAGCAGCATCAGGTGAATGGTTTTGGACTGTTATCGGTTCGGGTGGAGCACGTCTATGAGCTTGATACCCTGCCTCTTCACCACAAAGATCCGTTCGACAGGCTTCTGATTGCCCAGGCCATACATGAAGGGCTTACCCTGGTCAGTCGCGATCCGGAGATGAAGCCCTATGGGGTATCGCTTTTGTGGTAAACTCACGTTTTACGTCCCTACACATATGAAGCAGGGGTGACATCGTCGGTGCGTATTTTCTGGATGCTTGCGTGTTTTTAGCGCAAAACGTCACCCTGAAAACCAACCTGAGGAATCACCATGTCTCGCATCGTACACTTTGAAATCAACACCCCCGACGTGGAAGCCGCCACCGCCTTTTACGGCGATGTCTTCGGCTGGCAGTTTAACAAGTGGGAAGGCGGCGACATCGAGTACTGGCTCGTCACCACCGGCGAAGAAGACACCCCCGGCATTAACGGCGGCCTGATGAGCGTCGATGACTGGCCGCAGACGGTCAATACGATGCAGGTGGATTCGGTCGATGCCTTCACTGAAAAAATCACAGCCCACGGCGGCGAGGTCGTCGTGCCGAAGATGGCTATCAAAGGCGCAGGCTATTCGGCCTATTTCAAAGATCCCAGCGGCGTCGCCTTCGGCATCTTCGAGCCCGATCCGTCGGCGGAGTAGGGTTTTGGTTCAAAAGCGAATCTGAATATTTCGCGCTGGATGCTCGCGCGCCGGAAGGGGTGCGGCTCGAATACTTCGGCGGCATCGTTTATTGCAACGGCCAGCCTTACGTCCCGGATCTGGCCGAGGCGATGGCCGGCGAGACCGAGGAGCATTCCCGCGTCAAAGACAACGTCTTCCTCGCGTTGCAAGAGCGTCTGCCCGATGGATGCCGTGCCTATACCGCCGGGATGCGCGTGCTGGCGCCGGGCTACGGCAAGCGAGACTATGCCTGCCCGGACGTGATCGTCACCTGTGGCGCGCTTCGTTTTGACGAGAGCAAGAGCCCACCCGTGCTGCTCAATCCGGTCCTTCTCGTCGAAATCCTTTCCCGGTCTACGAAATCGCACGACTACATCACCAAGGAAAAGGCGTATTTCCAGGTGGAATCGTTGCTGGAGTACTGGATTGTAGATCCGGAGCGGCCCCACGTGCGCCGGCATCATCGCAGCAGCACGGAGCAAGGCGGCGTCGTGCGGATAGACTTTGAAAACGAAACGAACACGGTGCCCGGCGAAATCCCCGGCGGCTTCAACGTGCCGCTGGCGGCCTTCTACCTAAAGTGAGTTTTACGAAAGTAATTCAACATTCCTAAAAACATAGTCCCACCGCACCTCACTTCGCATACGACACTGAACGCACCTCGCGGATGACGGTGACTTTGATCTGACCCGGATACTGCATCTCGTTCTGGATCTTCTTCGAGATGTTGACGGCCAGTTGCTCGGCCTGGGCGTCGGAGACGAGGTCGTGGTTGACCATCACCCGGATTTCGCGACCGGCCTGGATGGCGTAGACCCGCTCGACGCCGTCGAACGAGGCGGCCATTTCTTCGAGTTTTTCCAGGCGTTTGATGTAGGCCTGGAGCGCCTCGCGCCGGGCGCCGGGCCGCGCGCCTGAGATGGCGTCGGCAGCCTGCACGATGGGCGAGATCAGCGCCGTCATCTCGATCTCGTCGTGATGCGCGCCGACGGCGTTGCACACCTCATCGTCTTCCTTAAACTTCTTGCACAACTCCATGCCGACGATGGCGTGCGGCTTTTCGATCTCTTCTTCGACGACCTTGCCGATGTCGTGCAGCAGCCCGGCGCGGCGGGCTTTGGCGGTGTCGAGCCCCAACTCGGCGGCAATCAACGAGGCGATGCGCGACGTTTCGATGGAGTGCGCCAGCAGGTTTTGCCCGTAGCTCGTCCGGTAGCGCATCCGCCCGATCATCCGGATCAACTCCGGATGCAGGCCGTGCATGTTCAGATCGATGACCGTCCGCTCGCCGATTTCGACGAGTTCTTCTTCGATCTCGGCGGTGGCCTTTTCGACGACTTCTTCGATGCGGCCCGGATGGATGCGGCCGTCCTGGATGAGTTGATTCAAAGAAATGCGGGCGATCTCGCGGCGGACGGGATCGAAGCCGGAAAGGATAACAGCCTCAGGGGTATCGTCGACGATGACTTCGATGCCGGTTGCCGCTTCGAAAGCGCGGATGTTGCGGCCTTCGCGCCCGATGATGCGACCCTTCATCTCGTCCGATTGGATGTTGACGACCGAGACGGTGTTTTCGATGGCGTGGCTGGCGGCGGTGCGCTGGATGGCCGTCAGGATGATCTTGCGGGCGTCGCGGTTGGCCGTGAGCTTGGCTTCGTCGCGGATCTCTTTGATGAGCGAGCTGGCTTCCAACTGGGCTTCGTCGATGAGTTGGTCGAGCAGGGCTTCGCGGGCTTCGGCGGCGGTCATGCCGGAGACCTGTTCGAGCTTGCGCACGTGCTCGGCGATCATGCGGTCGAGCTTTTCCTGTTTGGCGACGGTGTTTTTCTTGAGCGCGCCGAGGTCTTGTTCTTGCTGTTCGAGTGCGGCGCGGCGGGTGGTGGCTTCCTGGAGCAGGGCGTCGGCGCTGGCGCGTAAGAGTTCGGCCTGGCGATGGGCCTGCTCGGCTTCGCGGCGGAGCGTATCGATGACCTCGGTAGCTTCGTGGAGCACCTGTTCGCGTTCGTTGACGCGTTGGGCGCGGCGGTTGAGCTTTTCGTGGCGTTGTTCGAGCTTCTGCCGGGAGCGTCGCAGGGCGCGTCTGGTCTCGTCTCGCTCTTCATCAAACGCTTTGCGCGTGTTGAGCAGGGCGTCTTTCGCGTCGTCGATGTGTTCCTTGCGGAAAGCTGTAGCTTCCTGCTCGGCCTGGGCCAGCAGTTGATCGGCGCGTTCTTGCGCGCGTTCGATCTCTCGCCGGCCGGCGCGGGCCAGGAGCCATCTATCCACAGCGATGCCTATTCCAAGCGCGACCACGGCGACGGCTAACAGTAAAAAGACTGTTATTCCGTCCATGGGTGTTCTTCGGTCTGGTTTTTTCTACCGGGGGGCCGGATTTGAGAGACTGCTTTACTAAACAGTCTCTCAAAAAAACAAAAACACCCCGGTAAGTTCCAGGACTACCGGGGTGTTTTAGCCTGCCTGGCAGGAATCCGCAGCGGTGGGTTTCAAAGAACCCCGTGTTACATGATGGGCGCCGCCCAGATTCTTCCGTCTTCCTCGGCCCATTGGGGTAAAGCCCAAAGAGACCCCGGACGAACCGGGGCGGAGGCCTGATGTCCAAATCTGAAGAATAGCTCCCGTTGGCAAAATTGTCGGTTCTTTTTGCCGTCTCCGCTGCGGATTGCTGCCAGGGATGCGGGGCAGGGCGGGTCCGGCCATACAACGAGACGAGGCCGGGGCAGTTCCGCTCCCTTTCTATTTAGGCGAAAGACGCCGACGTGTCAAGCAGCCGTTTGTAAAACAGGCGGATTTTCGAAAAGATCTTTGTGAAGAACAGTTGGGATAGCTTTGTGAGAGGGGATGGGCAAACCTTTAACGAATGCGTTTCTATCCGGGCCTTGAGATGTGGGGTGAGGGGCGAAGAGCGAGGGGCGAAAGCAAAAATCGCTCTTCGCTTCTCGCCCTTCGCCCATCGAACGCAAGGCTGCGCGAATCCACAACGCACAATAAGCTTTGCGACGGCGCTCTAGTCGGTCGAAAGCGCCTCGGCCAGCAGCCGGTCTATTTCGTCGATTTCGTCGTTGAACTGAGTCAGGTCCGGGGTTGCTTCGCGGGCGTGGTACAATTCTTCGGCCAGCGCCAGCGCCGTGACGACCGCCGTCACCAGGTCCGATTGTTCGGGATGGGCTGTTTTGAAAGCGCGCATCCGGGCATCGACGTGCGCGGCCATCTCGCGCGTGGCGGCTTCGTCATCCTCTTGCACCCGCAGCGGGTAGTCGCGGCCTAGAATACGTACACGGATCGACTTTTCCATGTCATTGGGTTTCTCTGGCGAGGTAGGCATCGATGGCCTGGATGAAGCCTTCTACCTTTTCGCGCAGGCGGTCCGGGTCTTCGTCAAAGGCCAGCACCGTGCCTTCGAGATCGACGGCAGGCGTGGTTTCGAGATGCCGGATGCGCTCGGTCAGCGCGGCATTTTCCGCGCGCAGCCGTTCGAGTTCGCGAGCGGCCTTTTTGACGTGGTCGCGCAGCCGCTCCAGCGATTGCGGGTTTTTCAGCGGGACGGTACCGCGCCGTTTGGGCGGGCTGCCGCCGTCGTTCGAGGCCGGCTGTGGGTCTTGCGGGGCCGCCGGTTGAGACGGCTCCGAGACGCGCGGGGTGCCGTCTTCCAGGCCTGAGCCGTTGCTCATGGGTCGTGTTTGATTTATGGTTGGGACGTCTGATTTATGATGGCAGATAGCGGATGTCGAATAGCAGATAATTCTTATTGAATCAAACCGGATTGCTTATCGGTGGAATTGCGCAGTTCCACAACAGAGCGCCAGGATTCGGCAAGAGCCATCCGTTATCCGCTATCTGCCATCCGCTAGCATAATTCATGGCATCACCAGACAATATAACATCCCCGACGACGAAGTCCAGCCCTCCAGGGTGTGTTTGCAAACTGAGATCTGAAGAAGCCCCGTAGGGGCGACCTATTTGTAGTATAAAGGGTACGGACCGGGTAGATAGGTAACAAAATAGACCGGCAACATGGGTAACAGTTTCGTTCACTGGCATAGCCCTCCACTAACCCCGATGCGCTATGCC
>JANQES010000076.1 GCA_028278205.1 Rhodothermales bacterium | reverse complement strand
GGAGGGTGTAAAACGGTTTGTTTACACCCCCAGTCGCTGCGCGACAGCCCCCTCAAGGGGGCGGTTATTGCAGCCATCAACACCTTTTGATCATGACCGATTTTGGATTTTGGATTGGTCGCTTGTAGAGCCGTCTTCAACAACCGAAAAAGCCTCGGCGGCTCCAACCGTCGCGACTTATTCGATTATTGGAATGGGTGGAAGTAAACAATCCAAAATCCAAAATCTAAAATCCAAAATCTAAAATCCAAAATCTAAATCCTACACGTCCTGATGTCGGTGATGATGATGCCTTTGGCGCCGAGATCTGACAGGGCGTCCATGATGCGGTTGGTGTCGCGGCGGCGGGCCATGGCTTTGACGGCCACCCAGCCCGGCTTGCTCAACGGCGCCACCGTCGGCGACTCGATGCCGGGCGTGATGACGCAGGCGGCTTCGAGGTGCGCCTCCGGACAATCATACTCGACCATCACATACTCCCGCGCGACGATGATGCCCCGCAGGCGCTCGATGAACAGGCGGATGCTGTTGTGCTCGGCGGCGGCGCGGCTGCGCGCCACCAGGATGGCCTCGGTCTCTAGAATCGGATCGCCGACGGTCTTGAGGCCGGCTTCTTCGAGCGTCCGCCCGGTCTGCACCACGTCGGCGATGACATCGGCCACGCCGAGTTGGATGGAGATCTCGACCGCCCCGTCGAGCGGCACCACCTGCGCCTCGACGCCGCGCTCGGCCAGATCCCGCGCCACCAGATGGGTATACGACGTGGCGATCCGCAGGCCGCCGAGGGTGTCTGGGGTGAGGGCGCTGTCTTGCGGCACAGCATAAAAAAAGCGCGCCTTGCCGAAACGCAGCGACAGCAGTTCCTCCAGATCAGCCCGGCTATCGATGAGCATGTCGCGCCCGGTGATGCCGAGGTCGAGCACGCCGTTGCTGACGTAGACGGCGATGTCGCGCGGTCGTAAAAAGAGAAAAGTGACCTCGTTTTCGGTGTCGCGCACTGTCAGTTCGCGCCCGGCGCGGCGGCATCGATAACCGGCCTCGCGGACGAGTTCGACGGCGCCTTCGGCCAGCGCGCCCTTATTAGGGAGGGCTATCTGAAGCATTTTTCGAATTTCAGGTAATTCGAAATCGAATTTCGGTTGGCGCTACCTCACAGGTAACGATAGACATCGTCCAGGGTCAGGTCGCAGGCGAGCATCATCACCTGGATGTGATAGAGTAGTTGGGAGATCTCCTCGGCGGTCTTGTCGCGGCCTTCGTACTCGGCGGCCATCCACACTTCGCCGGCTTCTTCGAGGATCTTCTTGCCGATGGCGTGTTTGCCTTGCGCCAACGCCTTGACCGTCCCGGAGTTCGGATCGCCCGTGGCGGCTTTGTGTTGTAATTCCGCAAATAACTCGTCGAAACGTTTCATGCTCCCGTGGGATTGCGCTGCCGGATGATGCGCGCAAGATAGTTCCAAAAAATAAGAAGGGCTTCTCGGAGATGTTAAACCTCAGAGAAGCCCCGGACAAAAATCAGCAGAACGCCCGACGCGGCGCTGCCGTCTTATTCCTGGATAGACCGGATGTATTCGACGAGTTCGTTGATGCGCTTTTCGATGATGTCGTCTGCGACCGGCTCGCCGCCTTCTTCGCCCCAGATGTTGCCCCAGACGGGCATCTCGCGCGGGCCGTGCGCTTCGACATCCTTACGCCCGTCGATGGCCTGATACACCGAATCCACCGGGAAACTCCCGTAGCGGGCCGACAACTGGGTCAGATCAGCCGGCGCTGTAGCCAGGTCCGTTCCGAGTTCGCCGGTGCCTTTGCCGTCTTCGCCGTGGCAGCCCTGGCAAAATTTCTCATATGACGCCTTGCCGCTGGCAATAGGGTCTATGCTGGCTTGCGGCTCCTCGGCGGCGGGCTGCGCTTGCTCTTCGGCGCACCCGGCCAGCATCACAACGCTGCCGGCCAACAACAGGGCCATACACAAGAACACCGTGACGGGATGCATCTGCGCGTGTGGTCTGGTCATAGTTTAAGGCGGTTTGTGGGGGTCGATGATGAAGGACTCCGGTTTGCTCGCCCTAAACTAATAACCACAAGGATTAAATGACAGAACGATCCCTCCTCGATCAGCTTGTTTCCTGAATGGATCGGATGTATTCGACGAGTTCGTTGATGCGCTGATCGACGACTTCTTGCGGGACCGGAGTGCCTTCTTCGTAGCCCCAGATGTTGCCCCAGATGGGCATCTCGCGCGTGCCGTGTTCGGGGATCAGCTTCCGCCCGTCGATGGCCTGGAAGACGGCTTCTGTCGGAAAGACGCCGTCGTTACGCAGGCTCAACTCCGTCAGATCCGCCGGCAGGGTTTTCAGATCGCTGACGAGTTGGCCCAGGCCGTGGCCGTCGCCATGGCAGCTCGCGCAATAGGCTTCGTAGGAGGCCTGGCCGCTGGCCAGCGGATCGTGCGGCGCCGGGGTCTCGACGCAGCCGGCCAGCACGACGAAGCCGACCAACAACAGCGCCACCACGCCCACGAGCGCCTTGCTGGAATGTATGTGATATCGTGATTCGTTCATGGTTTCGGGGGTTTTTTAGGGTTGTCAAGAACTGCTCCGGGGCCGGGCCGCCTCGGCCTGAGGGCTACGGAGCAGGCAGAAACCACGCCTATCCTACGCTAAGGAGTTGGCCGTGTGGGTGTTGACAGGCAATCCCTCACGCTGTTTGTAGGGTATTCGTCCGAGATGCAAGAGGGGGATGTCCCTACAAAAGGAGTGCGTAGCGAGGTGTGGACGTATGGACGGTTTTAGGCCCTTGTCTGAGAGATCCAAATATATCCACTGGTCCCTCTTCGCCTCTTCGATGATTTGCAGGACTTCTTGCTCTGTCATGGCATCGCTCTGAATGATAGCGCAATCATCTCCCGCACAAACATATCAATCCAGCGAGACAAGAGCGAGGCTCCTGCATCGCATCGAGAAAATGTCAGGATGTCATCCCGGTGCCTCATCGGCTCGGTGATATGCCTATCAAGATGATATTTCTGCAGAGGAAAGCATGTTTTCCTCCCCTTATTTTGATGATTCCCCGTCAGATTTTGATCAATCACTGCTCCGGAGCCATTTTTCTTTGCTCCTGAGTCATTTCTTCGTGCCCCGGAGCCATTTCTTGATGCCTCAGAACGATTTTTTGATGCCTCGGAGCCATTTCTTCCTGCGTCTGAATGATTTATTTCTGCTCCGGAGCCATTTCTTCGTGCCCCGGAGCCACATTTTAATGGTCCGGCATGATATGTCGTCGAGCCGGGAGGGCGGCTACGGGTTGATCCCCTGGAAATCCTCGATGAAATCGTCCAACAGGACCAGGGCCGCCTCCGGGATGATGCCGAGGTGGTCGTAGGAGGCGAGGCCGACGATGCTGGTGGCCCACGTCGCCGCCACCGTCGGCGCCGAGGCGTCGCGCTCCAGCCGCACCGCCTGGTAAAACCGGATCTCGACGCCGAACGGATACAACCCCCGCCCCGCATGCACGGTGTTGACGTGTACGTGCAGATACGGCACCCGGTCGGCGGCGCCGACGTTGCCTTCGGGCCACACCGGCAGGCCGGCGTTCTGGAGGCTCGCCCGCAGGTCGTGGTGCAACTGCGCAAAGTCGAGCGAGTCTTGCACCGAGGCATCGCCGACGGTGTTGAGCGAGAGGTAGAAGCCATCGACGCCGCGCAGCGATTGGCGTTCGCGTTCCATCTCAGACTGCGCCGTCGCTGCCGTCGCCGAGACGCCGCAGAGGAGCAAGATCAGCGGGAGGATGATGCGGGGATGTGTGGTCATGGCGTCCTCCTTTTTTGGAATTTTGCAAATGGGCAAATGGCAAATGGCAAGAATGATTTGCCCATTTGCCCCCTTGCAATTTGCCCATTTGCCTATTCGCCCTCTTCCTTCGCCCGCGCGTACGATTTCAAGAAGCCACAGGCGGCGCAGCGATAGGTTTGCACGGGCAGCTTTTCCTTGCCCTTCACCTTGGTGCCCGTCCAGAAGCTCTTCTCCGGCGGCTCCTCCACCCAGGACGTCGGCAGGTTAAGCCCCTGAGCGATATCGAGCAGGAAGCCTTCGACCATGGCTCCGCCACACTCGGGGCAGGTAGTATTGATGGGTTTCATGGGCAGGATGTTGTGATGATCTGATGCGCGTGATTCGTCAGTATCATCCACGCCGTAGAGACGTTACATGTAACGTCTCTACCAACGGTTGGCGTCACACTAACGCCTGGTCTCAAACCGCTGCCTCCCGCCGTGCCAGCCGGTGCATCTTGCCCGAAAACCGCTTGCCGAGGAAGTCTTCGACGCGGCGCGAGACGGCAGCCACGGCGTCGAGGCGGATGCCGGTTTCGACGCCGAGGGCATCGAGCAGGTAGACGGTGTCTTCGGTAGAAATGTTGCCCGTGGCGCCGGGGATAAACGGACACCCGCCCATACCCGCCAGCGACGTGTCGAACCGCGTGACGCCGCAGCCGAGGGCGGCCACCACATTCGCCAGCCCCAGCCCGCGCGTGTCGTGCAGGTGCAGCACCAGCGGCAGATCGCCGATGACCGATTGGACGGCCTGCACGCGCTCTTCGATCATCGCCGGATTCGCCATGCCCGTCGAGTCGGCCAGCGAGAGCGATTCGAGGCCGAGGTCGGCGAAGCGGCGGGCCATGTCGAGGACGGTGTCGAGCGGCGTGTCGCCCGGCGCGGCATAGCCGAAGACGGTCTGGAAGCCGAGTTGCGCCTCCATGCCGTGGGCGCGCGCCAGCCGGATCATCGCCTCGGCCTGTTCGATGGCGTCGGCGACGGTCATGTTGGCGTTGTCGAGGCTGTGGCGGTCGTTGGTGGCAATCGAGAGATCGACGTAGCGCAGCCCGGCGGCGTGGGCCCGTTCGACGCCTCTGGTGTTGAGGGCCAGGCCGGTGTAGCGAACGCCCGCGCGCTCCGGCAGGCGACTCACGACCTCCTCAGCGTGGGCCATCTGCGGCACCCACTTCGGATGCACAAACGAGGTCACCTGGATGACGGGCAGCCCCGCATCGGCCAGGGCGGTGATGGCTTCCACCTTAAGATCTGCCGGTATCAGCTTTTCTTCAAACTGAAACCCGTCGCGCGGACCGACTTCGCAGAGCGTGACGCGTTTGGGGAGAATGGGCATAGCTTCGGCCCTTCGTTTGACAGTCAAATCGATCCGTCTTTAACGCAGGGTCATCGATAAAAAATCCATCGCAATCCAATCTCTTTTTAACTGCAGAGTTCGCAGAGGACGCGGAGGAAAATCCCTCTTTGCGCCCTCTGCGAACTCTGCGGTTAAAACAAATGACTAAGACGGCGCGCGCTCATACCGCCCCGCCAGATCGCGCATCGCCCGGTTCTCGATGACGCCCTCGCGAAGATCCTCCACGGCGCCCTGAAGCATCGCCCGGCCCAGATCGTCTGCCGTGATGGATAATCCCTCAAAGCCGCGAAGCAGCGGGTAGAGCATCCGCGTCAGGCCTTCGCTCCAGTGCGGGTTTTCGCGGGGATGCAGAGGATGGATGTAGCCGGGCCGCCAGCAGACGATCCCGGCCAGCCCCAACTCCTGAAGCGCCGCCTCCGTTTCACCCTTGACGCGGGCGAAGAGGATGCGCGAGCGCCCCGTCGGATCGGCGCCCGAGCCGCTGAGGAAATGAAACGTGTGATCGGGGCTGTGCCGGAGGAGCGTCTGCGCCGCCGCGAGCGCGAAGTCGTACGTGATCTCGCGATATTTCGCCGGATCCGGCACCTGCGTCTGCGAAACGCCGAGGCAGTAGAAACACGCGTCGAGGCCGGTCAGGTGCGCGCTGAGCGGTTCCAGATCGAGGAAATCGCTACAGGGCACCTCTTTGAGTTTCGGCGATTCGACGCCGAGCGGGCGACGGGTGAGGGCTACGATCTCGGCCACACGCGGATCGTCAAGACATTGGCGCAGCACGCCGGAGCCGGCGGCGCCTGTCGCACCGAAGAGCGCTACACGCATCGTCATGCCCATCCTTTGGCCCCCGGCATGCGGTCGCTCGGGAGCGCCTGCATCCAGTGGGGATATTCGGGGGTCAGCCGGCTTACTTCATCCAGGCGATTTAATTCGTCGTCGGAAAGCTGGATATCGACGGCTTTGAGGTTGTCTTCCAACTGATGCATCTTTTTGGCCCCGATGATCACGCTGGTCACCTGCGACTGGTGAAGCAGCCAGGCGAGGGCGATTTGCGCCACCGACGCCTGATGCGCATCGGCAAGCTCCTGCATGACCTCGACGATGTCATACCCGCGTTCTTTGTCCAGCGGCGGGAAGTCGAAGTTGGCGCGGCGGTCGCCCTCGCTGCCGGCTTTTTCGCGGGTGTATTTGCCCGTCAGAAAGCCGCCGGCCAGCGGGCTCCACGGCAGAATGGCGAGGTTCTGGTCTTCGGTCAGCGGGATGATCTCGCGTTCCAGATCGCGCCCGGCGATGGAATAATAGGCCTGGATGGAGCAGAAGGACTCCCAGCCGTGCAGGCGCGAGAGGCCGAGGGCTTTCATCACCTGCCAGGCCGTGAGGTTCGAGCAGCCGATGTAGCGCACCTTGCCCTGCCGCACGAGGTCGTCCAGCGCCCGGAGCGTCTCTTCGAGGGGCGTGATGGGATCGACCATATGAATCTGGTAGAGATCGATATAATCGGTGCCCAGCGCCTTGAGGCTGGCTTCTACCTGATTCATGATGTGATGCCGGGTCAGGCCCACCGCGTTGACGTTGTCGCCCATGCGGCCCCGGACTTTCGTGGCGATGAGCACCTCCTTGCGATGGGCGCCCAACGCCTTGCCCAGGATTTGCTCCGACTCGTGGCGGGCGTAAACATCCGCCGTGTCGAAGAAATTGATGCCGGCATCCAGCGCTTTATGCACCAGCGCGCTGGCCGCCTCCTGGCCCAGCGCTCCGATGATCTCGAACACGCCCGTCCCGCCAAACGTCATCGCGCCCATGCACAATTCCGAAACGAACACGCCCGTGTTTCCAAGTTGTCGATACTTCATGGTGATTCAGGGTTTATTGGGTGATTGTTTTTTGAGCCGGAGAGTCGGGGAGTCGGGGAGTCGGAGAGTCGGGGAGCCGGAGAGTCGGAGATCGCTTTGCCGGCTCTTGTCTTTGTGCGTGACGTTCAACATTGTTTTGCCGTTTTCAGTTTGTGTGAGAGTATGGAAAGATTCTGATTTTGGATTTTGGATTGGTTTTATCGAGCACCGTTTTCTCAATCGAAGAAACCACAGCGATTCCAACCATCGCGGCTTTTTCGATTATTGAAGGAAGCGGATCGCCCCCAATCCAAAATCCAAAATCTAAAATCCAAAATTCTTTTCCTCCCACACCCCCATACACACTCCAACGCCACGTCCTGCTACAAACCTCAACAAATCCCCGACTCTCCGGCTCCCCGACTCATCAATCCGCCACGACCGGCACCAGCCCCGTCGAGACGACCGGCGCTTGTTCGGCAGTCTGCCAGGACTGCGCGGGCCACCAGCGCTCGACGCCGGGCGGCGAAGCCGGGGTGATGCTCTCGCCGGGACGTGGGATGGCGACCTGCACGCCGGCGCGTTCGGCGGCTACGAGCAGCCGTTCTACCGGTTCCGTCCAGCCGTGGAAAGCCAGGTTGAACGTGCCCCAGTGGATAGGCATCATCAGCCTGCCGCGCACCATCCGATGCGCCTCGACGGCCTGCTCCGGCCCCATGTGGACGTCGGGCCAGTCCGCGTTGTACGCGCCCGTCTCCATCATCGTCACGTCGAACGGGCCGAGGCGCGCGCCGATTTCTTCGAAGCCTGGAAACAGCCCGGAGTCGCCGCTGAAAAAGACGCGGCGGGATTGGCCGATCAGCGCCCAGCCGGCCCAGAGCGTCGCATCGCGGTCGATGAACATCCGCCCGGAGAAATGCCGCGCCGGGGTGCAGACCAGTTCCACGCCGCCAACGTCCACGCGCTCCCACCAGTCGAGTTCGACGATCCGCTCCGGCGGCACGCCCCAGTACTCCAGGTGCGCGCCGAGGCCGAGCGGCACCACGAAGAACGGCACCCGCTCGCGCAACGCTTTGATGGTCGGCTCGTCGAGGTGATCGTAATGATCGTGCGAGAGCACGACGGCGTCGATCTCCGGCAAGTCGTCGAGCGGGATCGGCGGCGCGAAGAATCGTTTTACCCCGAAGAGACGACCCGGCGAGGCGTAATCGCCCCACATCGGATCGATGAGGATGCGCTGGCCGTCCAGCTCGACGAGCACCGACGAATGCCCGAACCACGTGATGCGCGGCTCCGACGCCGGGTTCGCAAACTCCTGCGCCACGCGCTGCGCGACGGGCAAGGGCTCCGACGGCTCGCGCAGCGGATTATCCTCAAACAACCACCGCTTCAACACGGCCCAAAACTCCGGCTCCTGCGGCGCAAGCCGGTTGACGAACCGCCCGTCGACGAACTGCTCAGATTGTTGAATACGCTCCAAACGAGCGCCCTCAGGCCGTGTGCCGAGGGCCGACCAGATATCTATCATGATGATGCCTGTGCCAAGGATGAGTAGACCCAGAAAGCCTCCGACGACGCGCGGCCATCTCCGGCGTTTTGCGCGACGCGGTGCGGCGTTTGTTTTTTGATGCTTCATGGGATGGGAGCTGGAAACCAGGGTGTTTAAGTGTTTTGGTGTTATAGTGTTTGAGTTGAAGAAACTAAAACACCAGAACACTCAAACACTATAACACTATTCGATTAAACGGCAGGTTCGTACGCCTCCTGTTCAAAGCGCACGTCCGTCAACTGTTCGGAGACGTCCCAGAGCCGGGCTGCCACCGCCTGATCGTGAGATCGCTGGCTGGAGCGCGCCTGCGTCGGGTAGCCGTTCATTTCGAGGAAGCCGTCCGGCCCGTAGAACGTCCCGCCGGATATACTCGGCGCCGTGGCAGCGAAGAGCGTCGGCAAGGCGCCCTGGTCCGGCGTCATCGCGAAGAAGCGATTGAGAAACTGAGTAGGGCCGCTGTTTTTTTGGAGGTTGGTGGCCGTCCATCCCGGATGCGCGGCTACGGAGAGCGTCGTGTGCCCGACGGCCTCAAGACGCCGCTGAAGCTCGTAGGTAAACAGCAGGTTAGCCAGTTTGCTCTGCCCGTAGAACGGCCACTTCGCATACTCTTTCTCGGCGTTTAGATTGTCGAAATCGATGGCGCCGAAGTGGTGCGCGGTGCTGCTGACCGTCACGATCCGAGCCTCCGGCGTACGGTTGATCAAAGGCAGCAACAGCCCCGTCAGGGCGAAATGACCGAGGTGGTTGGTGCCGAATTGCAGTTCGAAGCCCTCCGCGGTTTTGGTCAAAGGCGGGACCATCACGCCGGCGTTATTGATGAGCAGGTCGAGCCGGTCGTGCTCGGCCAGAAACGCCTCGGCGAAAGCCCGCACCGACGCGAGGCTGCTCAAATCGAGCGGCATCACGCGGACCGAGGCATCCGGCACCTCTTTCACAAGGCGATCTCTGGCCGCCTCGGCTTTGTCCAGGCTGCGGCAGGCCATCACGACGCGCGCGTGGCGGGCCGCCAGCATTTTCGCGGTCTCATACCCGATGCCGCTGTTGGCGCCGGTGACGATGGCAACGCGCCCCGACTGATCCGGTATATCATCAAACGTCCAGTGTTTTTTCTGGCTCATGGTTCTATGTTCAAGTTGGTGGGAGTGGTCAAGGTTTGATCGTCTTACTGCTTCTTGATTAGAATGTTTCACAAAATGAACTATTCAATATGGGAACTTTACAGAATCTTCAATGTATAGGGATGAGATGCGGCACTTTGATGCTCATTGACAAATTACTTCGATCATCGCTTCCTGCGCGATTCCCCCTTCGAAGGGGGACAGCGGTGCGCAGCGAAGGCGAAGCACCGCAGGGGGATGTTCGGGCGGCCTGATGAGAGGTATTCAGCAAGCCGCGTGAACATCCCCCGCCCCTCCTTCGTCGGGGCACCCCCTTCGAAGGGGGACTTTTCCGTGGTGCCATTGCCGAAGGATTTACTCATACCTCATCGGTGCCAACCTCGCCTCATCAAATCGAACAATCCAACAGAGAGGAAGCGCTTTGGCTACGGAGACGCAGATACAAACGTTTGCCCAACTGCTGCGGCGCATGGGCGTGCTTTTCACACAGATCGCCGCGCAGCAGTCATCGGCGCATGAGACGTACAGCAAGCAGGAGTTGCTGGCAGTAGACGTGCTCGGTGTGCGCGGCTCGTGCCGTATGGGCGAGATTGCCGAACACCTGAGCGTGGTGCAAAGCGCCATCACGCCGCTCGTAGACCGGCTCGAAGACCAGGAAATCGTCCGCCGCGTGCGAAGCCGCGAAGACCGGCGCGTCTGGCTGGTGGAACTGACCGAGAGCGGCCTCGACCTCTACGCCGATCAGGAAAAACTCTACCAGACCATCGCCGCCGAGATGCTCGCGCCGCTCAACGAGGTCGAACAGGAGGTGTTGATCACGTTGATGAGCCGTATCGGGGCGACGGTGGCGGAGGCGTAGAGGCTGCGGGATGATCTTGTCTTATCCAGAATCCCGTATAAATCCATACAATCCGCGCCCCTCGTGGATTATTATTAGGAGGTCATCACACCCGAATAACCCTTTGCGAAAAACTATCATGGACAAACAGACGCTCATACACCGCCTCAACGAAGACCTCTCCAGCGAATTCAGCGCCATCATTCAATACATCACGTACGCGGCCAAGGCGACGGGTCCGTACCGCCCCCAGCTGGCACAATTCTTCCTTTCGGAAGTGGCCGACGAACAACTGCACGCGCAGTTCCTGGCCAACAAGATCGTTGCCCTGGGCGGCGAGCCGACGTCGGAAGCCCACCCTGTTCCGCCCGCCAACACCAACCGCGAGATGCTGGAAGCCGTCTTTGAAGCCGAACGCAAAGCCACCGCCGCTTACACCCAACGCGCGCAGGATGCCGAGGCCTATGGAGACAAAGGCCTCGTCGTGCAGCTAGAAGACATGATCCGCGACGAAAGCACCCACTCGGAGGAAACTGAACGTATCCTCCGCGACTGGCCGCTCTAACGAGGCCGTAACCTTGCTCCGCCCCGCCTCGTCTAGCCAGGAGAATATCCTTCCCCTCGATCACCCCATCTTGATATGAAGCGTGCCGTTTGCCTGATGACGGTGCTGGCGCTGGCTGTGCCGGTACTGGCCCAGAAAGCCACGATCTACGACGAGCCCCTCAGCGAACGCCGCGTCGCCTACACCCTCAACGTCACGCTCGATCCCGAAGCACGGACCGTCCGAGGCACCGAGCGCATCGCCTGGCGCAACCCGGACGACGTGCCGGTCGATTCGCTGCAATTCCATCTCTATCTCAACGCGTTCAAGAACAACGAATCGACGTTTATGCGCGAGAGCGGCGGCATGCATCGCGGCTTCTCGGCGGAGGAGGAGAATCGATGGGGCGGCGTCATCATCGAGAGTATGAAGGTGACCACGGGAGATCAGCCCACGCTCTCGACGACCTACCGCACCGACGACGCCGATCTGACCGACCGCATCGTCTACCTCCATCCCGACGACGATAACCTCGACGATCAGACGGTGGCCGCCGTGCCGCTGCCGCGCCCGGTAGAGCCCGGCGAGACGATCTTTCTCGACGTCGAATTCGAATCGACGTTGCCCCGGATTGTGGCGCGGACGGGGTGGGGCGAGAAGAGCGACGGCACGCGGTTTTTCATGGTGGCGCAGTGGTTCCCCAAGCTCGGCGTCTACGAAGTGCCGGGGCAGCGCTACGTCCCCGAAGACGCGCCGCGCGGCCAGTGGAATACGCATCAATTCCACGAAAACAGCGAATTTTACGCCGACTTCGGCACCTTCGACGTGACCATCGACGTGCCCGAAGAGTACGTCGTCGGTGCCTCGGGCGTGCGGGTGAGCGAGACGACCGACGGCGGCATGAAGCGGCTCGTCTATCGCGCCGAAGACGTACACGACTTTGCCTGGACGGCCAGCCCCGCCTTCCTCGAATACACCGACACCTGGCGGCACGTCAACCTGCGGCTGCTGCTTCAGCCCGAACACGACGGCCAGGCCCAGCGCCACTTCGACGCCGTCAAGATCGCCCTCGAACGCTTCGACGAGTGGGTGGGCGAATATCCGTATACGTCGCTGACGCTCGTCGACGGCCTCGGCGGCAGCAACGGCATGGAATATCCCACGCTGATCACCTGCGGCACGGCCTACCTGCTGCCCGATTGGATGCGCAGCCTGGAGATCGTCACCATCCACGAGTTCGGCCATCAGTATTTCTATGGACTGCTGGCGAGCAACGAGTTCGAAGAAGCGTGGCTCGATGAAGGAATGAATTCGTACGTCGAAACGCGCATCATGGACACGCACTACAGTCCCGGTTCGGCCATCAGCCTGCCGGGCCTGCGCCTGGACGACGGCCCCGGACAACGCACCTTCTACGCCAAATCGACCCCCTCGCGCGGCGCACTCTTCACCCGGTCGTGGGAATATGAAGTAGACGCCGACTACGGCAAGGCCTCGTACATGAAGCCCGCCACGGTGATGCGCACGCTGGAGCACTACCTCGGCTGGGAGACGATGCGACGCTTCCTGCGCACCTACTACGACCGCTGGCGCTTCCGCCACCCGACCACACGCGACCTCCAGGACGTGGCCGAAGACGTATCCGGCGAAGACCTCGACTGGTTCTTCGATCAGTTCGTCTACGGCACCGCCGTCGTCGATTATGCCGTCGAGGCGCTGGAGGTCGAAGCCGTCGAGGGCAGCGAGCGCTACAAAAGCGAGGTGCGCCTCGAACGCCGCGAAGACGGCATCTTCCCCCAGACCCTCCGCGTGCGCTTCGAAGACGGAAGCACCGAAGAGCGCGCCTGGGAGGGCGAGGCAGCCTCAGAAACGTTCACCTTCGACAAACCCACCCCCGCCGTCGAAGCCTACCTCGACCCCGACAACGCCGTCTGGCTCGACGTCAACCGCCTCAACAACCGCCGCGCGCTCGACGCCTCAAACGTGTTTGCCCGCAAACAACAGTTCAAAGTCGTCGTCTGGGCGCAGCAGTTGTTTTATTTGATTGGAAGTCTTTTTTAAGAATGAGTCATAGGCTTCGCGTCATTTGTTCGCTTCGCTCACGTCAGTTGGCTCGCTGACGCTCGCCGTCATTCATTGTCAAGTTCGCCCTATGACAATGAATGACGCGCCGCAGGCGCACTTGACGCACCCGAAGGGTGCCAATGACTACGAGTGACCACGAGCAAAACCTATCGACCCAAGCACACCGCTCTCATCATGATCAAACCCAGCCTCACCGCCGGTATCTCCGGCCTTCGACGCCGTCCGGGGCTCGTCGTGTTGCTGTATGCGACGAACCTCGTGCTGGCGCTCATCTTGTCGATCCCCGTGGCCGTGGCCTTCGCGGGCACGGTCGGGCCGACGGGCTTCGGCGAAGACCTCGCCGCCGGCTTCGACATCGTGCTCTGGGCCGATATCATTGAGGAAGCCGGTGATGCGCTGGCCGTGTTGTTTCTGCACCTGTTGTGGATGGTCCCGCTGTATCTGATCTGGAAAGCCGCCGCCGGTGTCGGGCTGATCCATGCGCTCCGGGGCGATCAGATCCGGTCGTTCTGGCAGGGCGTGGGGCGCTACACGCTCAGGGGCCTGCTGCTCGGCGTAGCTTTCGCGGTGCTGGCGGGCATCGGCGTAGTTGTCACCCTCGGCGTGGTGCTGGTGATCGGCGCCGTCTGGTCCGGCCCCGTCGGCGGGTTCTGGGTCAACGCGGTGCTGGCGCCGACGCTCTTGATCAGCCTGCTGGCCGTGCTCGATCTGATGCACGACTATGCGCGGACGGCCCTGGTCATCGGCGAGCAGCCGGTGCTGAAGGCGATGCAAACGGGCATGGCGTGGCCCTTCCGCCACGGGCAGGCCAGCCCGCTCTACCTCATCTGGTTCGCCCCCGCCGCCGTGCTGCTGCTGCTACCGACGGTGCTCGACATGAACGTGGCGGCGGCTACCGGCAGCGCTGTCTGGGGCCTCTTCATCACACAACAGATCCTCCTGCTCCTGCGCGCCGCCGTCACCGTCGGCTGGTTCGGCAGTGAGACGGCCTTCTACGAAACGATCTGGCTCAGCGAGTTGCCCTTGATTGCCAAGGAAGAAACCGAAAACACCCCGGAGACCGACGACGCAGCGCCCTTCTCCCAGGAATTGCCCGGCGCCGAACCGAACGACTGGGCCTCGGCGTGAGGATTCGTTCCAGAAACCAGCAAAAAACTGAGAAGGGCCGGACGCCCGCAACGTCCGGCCCTTCTCGAAGACGCCCATCCGTATCCCCAAGTTCAGGGCGCCCTCTTTTTAAGTCATCTATGGCTCAGCAGGGAGTTTTACTTTTATTGTATGGGGATACAGGTTTAGTGCGCGGTAGACGGCGGCGTGACTACTTCCGCCAATAATGCTTTCATCTCTTCGGATTGTGGCATCTTAACCGAATCGAGGCCCAGGTCAAAAAAGGCATCATTCAAAAATGCCGCCAGCGCCAGCCGTTCAGCCGGTGGTGTCTCGTTGGCATCGAGCACCTGCATGAACTGATCCCAGAACGGATCGTCGATCTGCCCTGCGACGTAGCGCGCGAATAACAACGGCATCGGCGCAAGGGGCGTGGCGGGTCGGAATGAAGCCTGCGGTTTCATAATGAACCCCGGTGTTTGATTTTCTGGGGAGAACTACCCGGATGAAGACCAAAAACCAGACCAACTCGCGCCCGCCAACCCCAATGCTACGATTTCACCCCGGAAATACCCCCTGAATGGTATTTTTTACCCCTGTTTGAAGAGCCTGATCGGAAATAATTACCCGCGACGTGTAGAAATTACCCGACACACAGCGCCGGCCCGAAGCCCTCGCCGCCTGCTAATCTTTCCGCGCTGTGCAAAGTTTTCCCTCTTTTGCTGCGTAGTGCGTAGTGCGTAAGGGTGCCACGAAATACGCAATACGCACTACGCAGTACGAACAGGCACCGGCGTCGGCACGTCGAACCATCCTTCGACCATCGCCTCGGTGGGATCGGCGACGCGGCGGTGCGAGAATTCGTTGGTGTACTTATCGTAATGGTAGTCCGCGCCCCAGGCTTCGATGTTTTCGACGGTCTGGGCCAGCGCGTCGAGGACGAAGTCGAGTTCGGCGTCGGTCATCGTCGGGTGGAGCGACAGGCGCACCCAGCCGGGTTTGGCTGAGAGGTCGCCGTGCTCGATCATGTCGGTGATGCGGTGCGAATGGGCAAAGCTGACGTGGAGCAGGTAGTGGCCGTAGGTGCCGGCGCACGAACACCCGCCGCGCACCTGGATGCCGAAGCGGTCGTTGAGCAGCCGCACGATCAGGTTGTAGTGGATGTCTTCGACGTAAAACGAGACAATGCCGAGGCGGTCTTCGATATGATCGGCCAGCAGGTGCAGGCCGGGGATCTCGCGCATCGCCGGCAGCGCGCGCGCCAGCAGTTCGTGCTCGCGGGCCAGCATCGTCTCGGTGCCCATGTCGTCCTTCAACTGCACGGCCAGCGCCGTTTTGATGGTTTGCAGAAACGCCGGGGTGCCGCCGTCTTCGCGCAGTTCGATGTCGTCGATATAGCTATGCTCGCCCCAGGGGTTGGTCCAGTTGACGGTGCCGCCGCCGGGCAGATCGGGCACGCGGTTTTTGTAGAGCGAAGCGTTGAAGATGAGCACCGCCGCCGAGCCGGGGCCGCCCAGGAATTTGTGCGGCGAGAAATAGATGGCATCGAGGCGCGCCTCCGGGTCTTCCGGATGCATGTCGATCTTTACGTACGGCCCCGACGCGGCGAAGTCGACGAAGCAATAGCCGTCGTGCTGGTGCATCAGGCGGGCGAGTTCGTAGTAGGGCGCGCGGATGCCGGTGACGTTGGAGCACGCCGTAAAGGCCCCGATCTTGAGCGGGCGATTCTTGTATTTATCGAGTGCTTCGGCGAGGCTGGCCGGATCGACCAGGCCCTGCTCGTCGGGCGGCAGCCACTCTACGTCAGCGGTAGTTTCCAGCCACGAGGTGTGGTTGCTGTGATGCTCCATGTGGGTGATAAAGACGACGGGGCGCTCGGCGTCGGGCATGTCAAAATAACGCTGGGCCTGCTCAGGAATACGCAGGCCCAGGATGCGTTGCAACTTGTTGATCACCCGCGTCATGCCCGAACACGCCGTGATGAGCACGTCGTCGGGGGCGGCGTTGACGTGGCGTTTGATGAGCTGCCGCGCGTGATGATACGCCTTCGTCATCGACGTGCCGGTGACGCTCGTCTCGGTGTGCGTATTGCCCACGAACGGCCCGAAGCGCTCGTAAAGAGCTTCTTCAATCGGCGCGTAGAGGCGCCCGCTGGCCGTCCAGTCGGCGTAGAGGATGCGGCGTTGTCCGTAGGGCGTCTCGAAGTGTTGATCCTGCCCGACGATCTGCCGGCGGAACGGTTCGAAGTAGCGTTCGAGCGATTGTACTTCCATGGCAAGACGAAAGCGGTTTAAAGGGGCGGTAAATATACGAAATGCAAGCCCCTGCGTGCCAGGTTCACAAAGGATTCGTCCCACCTTTAGATTTTTTTGAACACCTTCAAAAAAATCTAATTGAGGACAATTTCCTTGCGCAGGCGCGCGACCGGGATGTTGAGTTGCTCGCGGTACTTCGTGACGGTGCGGCGGGCGATCTGGAACCCCTGCCCTTCGAGCATCTGGGCGATCTTCTGATCCGAGAGCGGCTTGGTCTTGTCTTCCTTTTCGATGATGCTCTCGATGATGGCCTTGACTTCTTTGTTCGAGACGTCTTCGCCGCTTTCGGTGGTCAGGCCTTCCGAGAAGAAATATTTCAGTTCGTAAACGCCGAAATCGCTCTGGACGTATTTGCCGTTGACCACGCGGCTGACCGTCGAGATGTCCATCAGGATGATGTCGGCCACGTCTTTGAGGATCATCGGGCGGAGGTGGCCTTCGCCGTATTTAAAGAAATCCTCCTGAAGCTCCACGATGGCCTCCATCACCTTGAGCATGGTGTGGCGGCGCTGGTTGATCGAGTTGATAAACCACCGGGCCGACTCGAACTTGTTTTTGAGGAACTGCCGGGTTTCTTCGTTGACGCCGTTTTTGGGCTTTTGCTTTCGCTTCTTTTCCGCCGAGAGTTGCTCCAACATCGTCCGGTATTGCCTCGACACACGCAGTTGCGGCGCGTTGCGCCCGTTGAGCATGATGATGAAATCGCCCTCGTCGAAGCGGACGGTGAAGTCGGGGGTGATGTAGTTTTGCTGGGCCGTGAACTCGCCTTCGCCGGGTTTGGGATCGAGGCGTTGGATGAGGTCGAAGCCGGCTTTGAGGCCGCGGTCGTCGATGCCCAGTTTTTTCTTGATCTGGGCGAAGTGTTTCATAGTGAAGGCTTTGTAGGCCTTCTCCAGAATGCCGATGGCGATGTCGCGGCCATCGACGTCTTCGGGCATGACCGAGAGTTGCACGAGCAGGCATTCGCGCAAATCGCGCGCGGCGATGCCGACAGGTTCGAGGCGCTGGATGCGTCCGAGCACGCGCTCGACGTCTTCTTCGGTGAGCATCTCGCCGTGGTTGAACATAATGTCATCGACGATCGATTCGAGCGGGCGGCGGAGGTAGCCGTCTTCGTCAATCGAGCCGATGATTTGATCGGCGATGAGCGCTTCGAGGGTGTCGAGGCTGAGGAAGGCGAGTTGTTCGCGCAGGTGCTCGGCCATGCTCACGCGGGCGGGCATGGGCAACTCGCGCCGGTCTTCTTCGTCGGAGTTATCGACGCGGGCTTTGTAACCGTAGAGGTCGTCGGAGTTATCGAGGAGTTCGTCCCAATCGTATTCTTCTTCTTTGTCGATCTTTTCGGGTTGTTCGGCTTCGGCCTGGGCCTGCTCGGCCTCTTGAACGTCATTCTGCACTGGCTCGTCGGGGGTAACGACCTCTTCTTCTTCTTCGAGGCCTTCTTCGAGCAGCGGGTTCGATTCGAGCTCGGTCTTGATGCGTTGTTCGAGCGCAAGCGTGGGCAATTGCAGCAGCTTGATGTATTGAATCTGCTGCGGCGAGAGCTTCTGCTGGAGCTTGAGTTGTTGCCTTAGATTAAGCATGGGAACTACCGTTCTTCTCGATCATCGCCCGGTGACGGGACTCAGCACCTGGAGGCGTTCTTTGCACGCCTCCCGAAAAGCGTCGAACCACGACGCGCCAAACTTACGAACGAGCGCTTCTTGCAAAGCATCGATGAGTTCGACCCCGCGCCGCCTGCCGAAGGTACGCGCCGAATCGCACATCGTGATCTGTTTGTAGTTGATTACCTCGTACTCCCCGATCTGTTCGATCCGCAGCGGAAACAGATGGCAGGAAAGCGGCTTGGGAAAGTCGATGCGTCCGGCCTGATACGCTTTCTGGATGGCGCACTTGGCCACCGGCCCTTCGTAGGTGACAAAGACACACTCGGCACTACCGACGCACATGGTGGCATATTCACCGGGATCGACTTCTTCCCAGATCCCCTCGCGTTTGACGACTTTGAGCGCTTCCGGACGCATGTACTTGCGCACGCGTGGCACGAGGGCTTCGAGCACGGCGCGTTCGTCAGGCTCCAACGGCGCCCCCGAATCGCCCTGGACACAGCAGGCGCCGTGGCAGGCACCGAGGTTGCACGCAAACGGGGCGTCGAGCACGTCGTCCGATATGAGGGCGTCTCCTACTACAAACATGATGCCTGAAACGTAGGGCTACTAAAACTGTTTGTCAACTACGGAGGGCCACAATGGGCGAGATCCAGGGAATTGTACTCCTCGATGCGAGAGACCTGTGGGGAGAGCCACCGCTGAAGAAGTCCGGGGACGTGCCGTAGTTATCGGGTAAAACCCCCGGTTTCTTTACTGCGCCGTTTCTGCATTCGCTACCGATTTTGGATTTTAGATTTTGGATTTTGGATCGGGTGCCTCTTGAGACCAATCCAAAATCCCCAATCCAAAATCCAAAATCGCCTCCCCGTGACACACCCTTGTCACCATCGCGGCGTATCATGGAGCGTCCCTCTCGCGCCCTGCTTGCCTCTTTTCTGAACCGACCCCGACCCAGCCTAGCTCATTTATGGAATCCCGATCCAGCGCGCTGACGCCGGGCTTGAACCGGCGGGAAGAGGACTACGAAAAAATGCTGCGGCCGCAGACACTCGACGAGTTCATCGGCCAGCAAAAGATTAAAGACAACCTCCGCGTGTTTATGACGGCGGCGCTGCAACGCGGCGAAACGCTCGATCACGTGCTGCTCTCCGGGCCGCCCGGCCTGGGCAAATGCATCACCCCCGACAGCCTGATCCTGACTTCCCAGGGCTGGGTAGTCTTCGACGAACTCATCCCCGACGGCATGGGGCCAGACACAAGCCGCCCGCTGGAAGTGGAGGTCTTCGGCGTCCACGGTCTGGAGAAAACCTCGCACATCTACGCCAGCGGACGGGTCGAAACACGCCGCCTGAGGACGCGCGCCGGCTTCACGCTCGAAGGCACACCGCATCACCCGGTGCTCGTAGCCACGCCCGAAGGTCCCCGCTGGAAACCACTGGGCGCCCTCTCGACGGACGACTACGTGGCCGTCGGTCGCGGCCTCGACATGTGGGGCACGGCGCCGCAGACCATCGCGCAGCACGCCGCGCCCCGGCGTCGCGAGGCTGTCGCTGCCGGACAGGCCGAAGCCTTCGCGCCAACACCGATGCCGCTCGAAACACAGGCCTCGCGCGCCGCACCCTCCGGCGACGGCCAGGCGCTGATCGACCCGGCCAACCTCGAACTCGCGGTGTCGCCTGCCGGACAGGCCGGGCGGGGGGCGGTTCTGGACGATGGCGCGGCCTATTGCCTGGGCGTCGCCGCTGCCGAGGCGCACGAGGAAGGCATTCCGGCAACCATCCTGAAGAGCCCGCGCAACGTCGTCATCAGTTTTCTTCAGGGCCTCTTCGATGCCGCCGCAACGGTCTGGCCCGACGGCTACGTCGAACTCGGCACGCGCGCCGAGGCGTTGGCCCGGCACACGCAACTGATGCTGGCCAACCTCGGCGTCATCGCGCATCGCACCGACGCGCAGGAGATGGGCGCGGCGCCGTGGCGCCTGCTCATCGGCGGCGAAGACGCGGCGCGTTTCTTTGAGACGGTCGGCTTCAGGCTGGACGAGAAGCGGGCGCTGGCAGAGCGCCGGATCGCCCGGAGCCGGGGCTGGAGCCGCAGCGATCAGGTGCCCTGCGCCAACGGGTTGCTGCGGGCGCTCTTGCACAAATCGCAGCCGCACAGCCGCGCCGTCGAGCACGCCTTCAAACACGTCGATCAGGACGACCGGACGCCTACGCGGCGGCAGATCGCGCGCTATCTGTCGCTGCTTCCGGAGGCCATCCGCGAAGAACCCGAATACCGGACGCTGGCCTCGCTCGCCAACCGTCTGATCTACTGGGATCGCGTGGCCGAGACCACCGTCTCGGAGGCCGAGGCGTTCGACTTCGTCGTGCCCGGCACGCATTCGTTCGTCGCCAACGGGTTGTTTAATCACAACACCACGCTGGGCTACATCATCGCCGAGGAGATGGGCGCGGGCATCACCACCACCAGCGGCCCAGTGCTCGACAAACCCGCCTCGATTGCCGGCATCCTGACCAACCTCAACGAGGGCGACGTCCTTTTCATCGATGAGATCCACCGGCTCAGCCCCATCGTCGAGGAATATCTGTATTCGGCGATGGAGGATTATCACATCGACATCATGATCGATTCGGGGCCGAACGCCCGGAGTGTCAAGATCACGTTGCCGCCGTTTACACTCGTCGGGGCCACCACGCGCAAGGGGCTTTTGACGGCGCCGCTGCGCGCCCGCTTCGGCATCGATTTTCGCTACGATTATTACACGGCCAACCTGCTTCAGATGATCGTCCTGCGCTCGGCGCGCATCCTCGGCGTCGAGATCGACAACGAGGGCGCTTTCGAGATCGCTCGCCGCAGCCGGGGCACGCCGCGCATCTCCAACCGCCTGCTGCGCCGCACCCGCGACTTCGCCGAGGTCGAAAGCGACGGGCGCATCAACAGCGCCATCGCCGACCACGCCCTCAACGCCCTCGACGTCGACGAAGAAGGCCTCGACGACATGGACGCGCGCATCCTGATGACGCTCATCGAAAAGTTCAACGGCGGCCCGACGGGCCTGTCGAACCTGGCCGTCTCGGTCGGCGAAGATCCGGGCACCATCGAGGAGGTCTACGAGCCGTACCTGATCCAGGAAGGCTACCTCGAACGCACCGCCCGAGGCCGCATCGCCACACCGCGCTCCTACGCCCACTTCGGCCTTGAGCCACCGGCCAAGACGGGGGATTTGTTTGGGAAGGGTTAGTGTTTTGGTGTTATAGTGTTTTGGTGTTATAGTTCTTTCTCAACCCTACAACTCATCTTAAACACATTCAAAAGCTCGTTCCCACGGTCCTCCGTGGGAATGCAGAACCGGACGCTCCCGCGTCCGAGAATCGACGCAGGAACGTCAAGGAGAAAACCCATGCCGAAGGATAACCCGCCGCATCCCGGCGAATATGTTTTGGAGGAGTGCATCAAGCCGCTCGGTCTGAGCATCGGCGAGGCCGCCAGGGGTTTGGGTGTCAACCGATCAACCTTGTCCCGCCTCATCCATGGCAAGAGCGGGGTTTCTGCGGATATGGCAGTGCGTCTCTCGATGGCTTTCGGCAGCACCCCGGAAATGTGGTTGCGTCTGCAAAATGCTTTTGATCTGGCACAGGCCCGCAAGAATGCAAAGAACATCCACATCAAACGGTTCGAACCAGCCTGAGGGCGCCATTGTTCAGAAAAGTGTCTTCCTTCCCCGATTCTCCGGCTCCCCGGCTCAACCAACCTACTGGCTGGCGAGGACGTCGTTGAGGAGGGCGGCGGTCAGCGTGGCGGCGTTGACGTCGGCGACGTGTTCGAGCACGGCGGTCATTTCTTCGACGGATAGCTCGGCGAAGGCAGCCACGCGGTTGTAGTTGCGATAGCCCAGGGTGACGTGCAGCCCTGCCATCACATCCGAAGCCGGCATCATTTCTTGCACCTTTCGCTCCCAGACCCGGCGCCCTTCGCGCTGATCGATCAGGTGCATGTCGGCGCTGATCCAGAAGTCGGTGAATTCGAGGCGATTCATAAAAAAGCCGTAGTCGCGCACGTCGATGTGGAGGAGATAATCCGCTGATTCCGGCTCGTCGATGGGCTGGCAGCCGAGGTCGCGGGCCATGCCGGCCAGCGTTTTTTGCGTGATGCGCGCGGCGGCGTCCAGATGCGTCGAGGCGCTGTCGATGCGGGCGCGGATCTGCCTGCGTTTCGTTGGAGCCAGCACCGAGAGGTCTACCATGAGCGACGAATGGTCGGCGCGAATGGGCGCCCGCCCCGGCACCATCGCAGAGACATTGGCGCGCCCCGAAAGAAACGGCGCCGGCGGCGCAGTGACAACGACGGCGGCAGTATGATTGTCGAAATCACAGTCCTGAAGCCGGTTGACCGGGCCGCATCCCCCGAAGGCCACCACGGCGGCAACAGCAGCCACGGCCCAGGCTATGAGGCGTCGATCCGTCATCGCAAGGCGTCTTTGAGCGAGGAACGAGGAGGAGCCGGCCCCTTGAGGAGACGGCGAATAGGCGAAGCAGCGAGCTTTGAGCCCCCATCTCTTTAACGGTACGACTCCTCCCCTTAATATGTCATCCCTGAATAAACGCCCTATCGCTATCGGCTGGCGTAGAAGTCACGGCGGAGCGCGGCGGTGAGGTGGGCAGCGGTGAAATCGGCCAGATCTTCGAGCGCCACGATCATTTCATCGGTGGAGAGTTTGGAGAGCGCCAGCGCCGTAAACGTGTTGCCGAAGGTGGCGCCGAGCCGCACGCCGGCGTGCGAGACAGGTTCGATTTCTCGAATGTGCCGTCTCCAGATGGGCTCCCGCGTGTGCTTGTCGACGAGCACCATCTCGGCATCGACCTCGAAATGCAGGGCAGCCGTCCACGAATCGGCGACGAGGCCGTAGTTGTCGATGCGGATGTCGAGGATGAAATCGGCCTGTGCGGGGCTGGGGACGGGCCGGTAGCCGAGCAGCGGCGCGCTACGCCGGAGCGCCTCGCGGGCCACGCGGTCGGCTACGTCGACGTGGTCGAGGGCTTGATCCATGCGTTCCTGGGCCTCGCGGGCTTCGTTATGTTTGATGAGCGCGCTGCCGACGCGAAAGACCGAGCCGATGGGGTCGTCGGGATCGATGCGTCCTTCATAAAGCACATCGGTGAAGACGACCGGGCGGGGTGGGATGTTGGCAACCACGGCCACGCGGGCGTCGTCGAAGTCATAATCGTGGAGCCGGTTGGTGGTGTTGCAGCCGGCCAGCAAAAGTAAAAGCAGCGCCGGAATCGTCAGGCATCTATAGGTAAAGCGAGTCCTTTTCATCGTGTCCGAGTGTATACAACAACATTGTGTACGGATAGAAACGGCCTGCATACCACACTCCGTTTCTATCCCTATAGCCGCTGCCGCCCTCGAACGAGTAACGGTTTCCGATTTTGGATTTTAGATTTTGGATTTTGGATTTTGGATTGGGTGCGTGACGATCCGGGTTCAATAAACGAAAAAGCCGTGCCGGTCAGGACGGGCGCGGCTTTTTCGTTTGCGATGAGGGTGCCCAATCAGACCAATCCAAAATCCAAAATCTAAAATCCTAACCATCGGTGCATTGTTGAGTCACTGCCGAAGCCTGGGTTTGCAGGGCTTCGTTGTCGGGCCAGCGATCGAGCGAGGCGCGGGTCTGCTGCAAGGCGCCGTTGCACTGGCCGGTGCGCTGGTAGAGATCGAGCACCAGCGTATGATTGGCCAACGAGTCGGGTTCGAGGGCCACGAGCCGCCGGCCGGCCTGGAGCGCCTTGCCCGGACGTCCGAGTTGCTGATAGACCGTGACCAGATGCCGCTGGGCTTCGGGCAGGCGCCTTCTCTGACGCAGGGCGCCTTCGTACATCGCCGCAGCATCCTGCCAGCGCTGCTTTGCCTGATAGGTCTCGCCCAGTTGCAGGTACAGCGACACGTCGGTGCTGTCCCATCGCAACAATTCCTCATACATCTCCAGCGCCTCCGCCGGATTGCCGAACTGCTCCTCGATTTGCGCCCATTTCTTCAAGAAAAGAATATTCTGCCGGTTGTATTGAAGCGCTTCGTCGAGATAGCTCACGGCCTTCTCGCGGCTCGACGCCTGCCGCGTCTGATCCTCCGAAACCATCGACCAGATACGATGGATCTCGGCCAGTTGCGCGCGGTGATACGGCTCGAACGGGTTCGTCGTCACGGCGTCGAGCAAAATGTCTTCGGCTTCCCCGAAAAGCTGGTCGCGCTGGGAGGCGGCGACCTGGGTGTAAACCCCCTTCGAGACCAGCGCCTGCGCCAGTTCCAGTTGATAAAGCCCCTGCCCCGGATCGAGCGCGAGCGCCCGGCGATACTGCGTGATAGCGGGATCGTAGCGCTGCTGCTGCATGGCAGACCGCGCCCCGTTGTGATACAGGTTGGCCTGGACGATCTGGATATTCGTCTGATGGATGAACACACCCGCCGCCACGGCCAACACCACGCCCGCCACGAGGCTCATCGGGGCGATCTTCTGAAGCCGAGGTCCCTCCGCGCGTCGCGCCCACACGGCAAAGGCCATCAACACCGCCAGCACGATCAGGTTGTAGAGCGCCAGATAAAAGAGCCGCCCGCCCGCCACTACATCTTTAAAAAGGATGAACGCGAGCGCCGGAAGCCACGCCACCACGCCATAGAACGCCAGGCTTCGCAGCGAAAGCCATGTGCCGTTCATCGCATACAACTCGACGGCCAGGAGCAGGCCCGTCAGGATCCAGAGCGCGAGGACGAAGCCCCGGATGGCCAGCGCAAACTCGTCGGCCACACTCCGGCTGAAAAAACTGAAGGCGACGGTGCCCAGCATCAACCCCGCCATCAGACTCAGCGAAACCAGCCCCTCCGGCAACCGCGCGCTGAACGAGGGCTTCGGCTGGCGTTTGCGTTTTTTGGCTTTCTTTGAAGACGCACCGGCTTTCTTCGAAGACGCGCCGGCCTTCTTTTTCGGCGCTGGACGCGGGGTTTCTTCCGAAGCTGCGGGGGCCTCCCCGGCGGCGTCGGTGCGTCGTTCGACGTAAAGCGCCAGCGCCATCAGGAGCCCTGTGTAGATCCAGAAATAAAGACGCGTCGCCGAGACAGCGATGCCCACGTTGATCTCCACAAAATGACCCATGATGCCCGCAAAAAGCAGGAGGATGAGCAGCATCCACGGATGCGGAGCCGCCGGGGCTTCGGCGGCGTCTTCGCGGCGCGGCGCGATGAAGGCGTAGACCGTCAGATAGAGCAAGGCGCCGCCCAACAACCCCGCCGCCAGCGCCACCCCGCTGAACGTCCACGTCTGCGCGACGAGGCGCAGCCCCACGACCATCACGAGCGCGCCCGCAAACCACAACGTCAGAAACAGCGTTCGATCCTTCGAAGACGGCATCACGCCCAGCCATCGAAAGGCGTAATAGACGATGCCGGTAAAGAGCAGCAAATAGATCAGCAAGCCGACCAGGCCGGTGCTCACGATCACGTCGAAGCTTTCGTTGTGCATCCGGTCCGGCACCACGTCCCAGCCCTCCAGGTTGCCTATTTCGGCGGTGTGGTACGGATAGAACGCATACCGAATCGCCTCCGGCCCATACCCGATGACGAGGCGTGCCGGATCGTCGGCAGCCAGCGCCGTGGCCCCTTCCCAGATGAGCACCCGGCCCACCGCAGAGCCTTCGGTGTTGGCAATACGCGCCAGCCGGTTCAGATACGGGATGTCTTGCACAAAAGAGAGCGGCGAGTTGGGCAGGTTGACGATCACCAGCAAGACCGCAAAGGCAGCGCCCAGACCCAGCACCCCCTTCGCCCAGCGCCACCGGCGCCGCGCCAGCATCCAGAGCAGCACCCCGAAGAGCACACCGACGGCCAGGCCCAAAACGGGACCCCGGCTCTGCGTAAAAAGGATGCACAGCAGGTGAAGCACGATCAACACGAGATATACACTCAGCCGGAGCCACGCCCCCCCAAGGCGTTTCGTCTCAATCAACCGATAGACCGCCAGCGGCAGCGCCAGGCCCAGGTACGCCGCCAGATAGATCGCATTGCCCATCGTCGAGTGGACGCGGACGGACACGTCGTAACTCCATCCCCAGAGTCGAACGTCGAAGTGTTGCAAGATGCCGTAGAGCGCCACCGGCACACTCGCCAGCAGCGCCGCTGTGATGAGCCGGTGCAGTTGCACCCGCGTGCGCAACAGCCCCAGGATCGAAAAGAAAAACACCAGATAGGCCGCCACCGTGTAGAGCCCCTGAAGCCGATCATACTGCCCCCAGAGGCTGAGCGCCGGCAAGATCGAAAACACCGACGCCAGCCCGTAACTGACTATCAGCAGCAGCGCCGCCAGGATGATAGGATGCCGGAGCCGCGCCCGCCACGAAGCCGTCTCTGCCGAAGCCTCCGCTGCCGGGGCGCTGCCCTTGCGCCGCCCGGCCAGCCACATCTCGATGGCTTTGACGACCCACGCCAGCGCCATGATCACCGCCACCGACCGCAGCAACGCCACCTTGTCGGCCTCGAAGATGCGGGTCGAAGACGGGTTGAAATACAACGGAACGACGATCAGCGCAGCCAGCCAGCCCGCTTCAATGATGCGGTTGCACAGAATCGTTAATCGTGTAGGCATGTCCGGTGGCCGAGGGTGAATCGAATACCGCCCCGTGTATGGTCTACCCGGCCTGAGGTTTCCGATTTTAGATTTTGGATTGGGTGCCAGCCGATCCGTAATCGATAATCAAAGAAGCCGCGCCGGTCAATACCAGCGCGGCTTCTTCGTTTGTTATGAACGGATGGGAACCTTCCCAATCCAAAATCTAAAATCCAAAATCCAAAATGGAATCATCCGTTTTTAACATTCCTGGTGAGGGCGCTCGACATCCGTTCGGCGGCGTAGGCGGCGAACTTTTCGAGTTCGCGGGTCAGCGCGGCTTCGGTCAGGTGCGACATCTCCGCGCCGGTCAGCCGTGTTTTGAAGTTGCCCACGCGGTCCAGGCGTTTTTTCCAGAGCACCTCGTTGGTCTCCCGGTCTCGCATGAACAATTCGGCGTTGAGATAAAAATTGGCTTCTGTATGATAGGACCGCATGTAAAGTCCATAATCGTAGACACGCAAGTCCAGCACATAGTCCGCCTCATCGGGGTTGTTGGCGATGGCGGCGTCGAGCCGTTCGGCGCCGAGGACGAGCGCTTCGCGGGCTACGTATTCGGCCAGATCGACGCGTTTGGTGGCGGCGTTGAGCAGGCCTTGCAGGCGCTTGACCTGCTCTTCTTCGTCGGCTGCCGGCCCGAAGGCTGCGCGCCCGGCCGGCGCGTACGGATAAACCCCGACGGAGGCCAGGTATTCGTTGTGAATGACCGGGTTGGGCGGAAAGGCCGCCACAGCCGCTATTTGACGCCCTTCGAAGTCTTTTTTATGCAGCCGCGACGAGAAACAGCCGGCCACCAACACCGCCAGCGCCAGCAGCGGAAAGACCAGGAACGTGGGCTTGATAGAACCTCTCATGATACTACCTCCGAGATCGATGACACAATCGACGGCGTGTTGCAGCGGGGCAAAGCGGCACGCGGGAGCTATCGATGCCACGGGAAAAGATAGCAGGGGTTGGTTGCTAAGATTCCGTATGCTATCTTCCCCCCGTTTACCTGGGACAAGAATTATTCCACAACCGCGAGACCGCATCATGCCGTACGTCGTAGCCGAGCCATGCATCAACTGCAAGCATACAGACTGTGTCGAAGTTTGCCCCGTCGATTGCTTCTACGAAGGGCCTAATTTCCTGGTCATCCACCCGGATGAATGCATCGATTGCAACGCCTGCGTGCCCGTCTGCCCCGTCGAAGCCATCTTCCCTGACGACGAGCTGCCGGAGAAATGGGAACACTACACCCAGTGGAATGAATACCTGGCCGAAAAATGGCAACCCCTGGGCTACGTCATCACCGAAAAGAAAGACGCCCTGCCCGACGCCGTCACCAGTCCGGAGGAGGCCAGAAGCCGGGGTTTATCCGAAGAAGACATCCTCGATTGGGAGTGACGATTTTGGATTTTGGATTGATTCTGATTCCAACCGCTATTGCCAAACGAAAAAGCCGCGCCGGTCGATGCCAGCGCGGCTTTTTCGTTTAATGGATTGGACTCCAGATCACGACAATCCAAAATCCAAAATCGCAAATCCAAAATCCCTACGTTCCTGCCGAATAATCGGTGGCGTAGGCGATCTGGTCTTCGGTCAGCGAGTCGATCCTCATGCCCATCGTTTCGAGCTTGATGCCGGCGATGTGCTGGTCGAGTTCTTCGGGCAGGTCGATGACCGTGTTGGGCAGCGTCTCGCCGCGTTTGTGGGCCTGCACCAGATTCAGGTGCGCCATGAACTGGTTGGCGAAGCTCATGTCCATCACTTCCGACGGATGGCCTTCGGCAGCAGCGAGGTTGACCAGACGGCCCTCGGCCAGCACGAAGACTTTCTTGCCGTTATCGAGCGTGTACTCGCGGTTGTCCGAACGGATGACGCGGGTGTCTTGCGAGACTTCGGCCAGCTCTTTCAGGTTCAGTTCGACGTCGTAGTGGCCGGTGTTGCAGACGATGGCGCCGTCTTTCATCGAGACGAAATGCCAGCCCCGGATGATGTCTTTCATGCCGGTAGCCGTCACGAAGATATCGCCGACTTTGGCAGCTTCGTCCATCGTCATCACGCGCATACCTTCGAGCGTGGCTTTGAGCGCAGCCGTCGGCTTGACTTCGGTGACGATGACGTTGGCGCCGAGGCCTTTGGCGCGCATCGCCACGCCGCGGCCGCAGTGCCCGTAGCCGGCCACGACGAAGTTCTTGCCCGCCACCAGCACCGAACTGGCCCGCAAGATGCCGTCGAGGGTCGATTGGCCGGTGCCGTAGACGTTGTCGAAATCCCACTTGGTCTCGGCGTCGTTGACGGCGTAGACCGGGTAGAGGAGCTTGCCGTCCTCGGCCATGGCGCGCAGGCGATGGACGCCGGTGGTGGTCTCCTCGCTGCCGCCGATGATGTGGTCGGCGAGGTGGGGGAATTTTTTGTGGACGGTAAAGATGAGGTCGGCGCCGTCGTCGAGGGTCAGGTGCGGCGGTTTGTCGATGGTGCGTTCGATGCTCCAGTAGAATTCATCGACGTTCTGGCCGTACCAGGCGTAGATCTCGATGCCGGCTTCGGCCAGCGCGGCAGCCACCTCGTCGTTGGTCGAGAGCGGGTTGCAGCCGCTCCAGGCCACCTCGGCGCCGCACGCAGCGAAGGTCTCGACGAGCACCGCCGTCTCTTTTGTCACGTGCAGGCAGCCCGTGATCTTATAGCCCTCGAAGGGCTTCGTCTGGGAATACTCTTCGCGCAGTTGAGCCAGCACCGGCATCCGGCTCTCGGCCCACTCGATCCGCATCCGTCCGGCGTCGGCCAGACTCAAGTCGCGCACTTTGTAAGCGCCTTCTTTGTAATCCATGCTCGTTGCTCCGTTAGATTTTTTTGGCCTCCGTACCTCCCCCTCAGGGGCGACATAGTACCCACAACGCGCCGCCGGGTTGCTGTTTGGAGAAAATTCATGGTTGCCTGGTGCGTGAAGGAGAAATTAGACTGAGTTTCTCTATATTCCGGAGGACTTTCTAGCGATGCTGTGACGAGCAGATGGAATCCGATCAAAAATGGTGGCATACACCAATAGAATTTCTCGTCCACGTTTTCGTGGGTACGATCATCTTCGTCGTCATAGCCGCTCCAGCCGTGGGACTGGATTTCCTCGTTAAGTGGTTGGAAGGGCTGGGAGTAAGCAGCGTCATTCTGTACGGGCTCAAGGGCGCAGAGTGGTTGCTGTTTTTTGCAGACCTGGCACTCTTTGCGTTTTTCATCGTACGAACGGTTTGGGTGAGCGCAAAGAAAATGTGGACAGACATAGGGCAAGCATGATGTCGGCCATCCTCGATGTAGCACGCAACTCGGCAAAATCGGCTTGGCGGCTCTATTTTGAGCCGTTGCGATGGATATTCGGGTTTCAGAGCCGCCAAAAGAAAGCATTAGGGAAAAGAGTTTATAATCGCGCTGAAATGCGATCAATGGACACCTCAGAGAAACCAAAATCACGGCGTGTGAGAGGGATACCTGGAGCTAAAAAGAAACTGAAATCACCCCCTGCGAGAGGGATACATGAATATGAGACTATGTCGACTGAGGCTATAAGAAAGGAGATTCAGATGCGGATGGCGGAGGGAAAACCAACGGGACAACTTAAAAGAACACTCCGGAAGCGAGGAGAGCTTTAATCCAGGAAACCTGAAGATGAAACGCCTCATCCTGGCACCCTCACGTTTCACGCACTCATATACCCATACGCTGCCAGTTGCGCCCGGAGGTCGGCGGCGGGGTCGAGGTGTTTGCATTGTTTGTGGATCATCAGATAGGCCGTATCGACCAGAGGCAGCATGTAGTGGTGATAATGATCGGTGGCGAGGATGCCCATGCCGCCGGCTGCGGCCTCGACGATGGCCTCGGTCATGCGGTCGATGATGCGGGGGGCCATGCCGGTGAAGGGTTCGTCGAGCAGGGCGTAGCGGCGGCCCAGGCTCAGGACGAGGCGCAGCGCCAGATACCGCCGCTCGCCGCCGGAGAGGTGCTCGACGCGTTGCGCGCAGAGCGGCGCCAGGAGGTCGTCCCGGAGCAGCGCGTGGGCCGTTTGGGGGAAGGCGCGGATCAATGTCTCCACGCGCATCGTCGGCGGGAGCATCGGCGTCTGGGGGAGATAGGCCAAGTGGGCGAAACGCCGGCGGCGTTGCGGCGCGGCAAACCGCTCGCCATCGATGATGACCAGACCGCTCGACGGGCGAATCTGCCCGGCAGCGACTTTCAACAGGGTGGTCTTGCCGCTGCCGTTGCGCCCGAAAAGCCCACAGATCTGCCCCGGCTCCACTTTCAGATACGCCCCCTGCAAGATGCGCAACGCCGGCACTTCAAAAAAAATGGCGTCGAGGATGAGGGCGCGCTCCGGCGCATCGTTCGAGAGATCGCGCGCCATAGAATCACCAAAAAAATACGAGCGACGCCAACAAAACCAGCCCTTCGACGGCCCCGACGAGCGCGGCCAGCAACACAAACCGGGGCAGGCGCAGGTTGTCGTAGAGCGGCCAGAGGCTATGCCGCCGGAGTTCCCAGTAGGTCAGCGGAGCCGCTGCCAGGGCGCTCCAGAAAAATGCCCGCAGCGCCGCCTCGCCCAGCGTCATGCCGCCGAAAAACGCAGGGGCCGCACTCAGCAGCGCCGCCAGCACCAGAAGAATCCCGACGTATTTGCGGACGAGGTAAAAGATCATCACACCGGAGGCGAGGCAGGTTGCGAGGAATACTCACTAAACGCAACACGCGCCGATTTATTTCCCGGTGGATGGTCGATAAGAAATAGTAAGCAGGTGGGGAAAAGTGATGCGGTATTTTACAACGTTGCGCTCATAGCATGGTCGATATCGGTCATGAGTCACCGGGGATACAGCGTGATATTATCAAGATTACCGCAAGACATTGTCTTGCCTGCTTAGAAAGGCAAAGACTCATTCAATCCGCTATCTGCAATCGGCAACTTGCTTATCCGCGCTTTCTCGATCCATCAGGCATCAACATCATATCGTCGATGCGCCCGTAGAGAACGGTGGCCAGATGGACGGTCAGCCGAGAGACGGCTCGGCCATCTTGTTGGATTTCGAGCACCAGATTGCCTGCAAAGGTCAGCGTCTCGTCGTTCCAATCTACCGCGCCGCTGGCCTCCGGATCATCCAAATCATTTTAGATTTTGCCAGCGAAGCGGCAAAATCTAACGGGTGATGACCATCCGCTCGACGTGTTGCGTGCCGCCGGCCATCATGCGCATCAGATAGATGCCGGCGGCGAGGCCGCCCCGGCCCATCGTCAGCGTGTGCGTGCCGGCGTCCTGTTGCCCATCGACGAGCACGGCGATGCGCTGGCCGAGGATGTTGTACAACTCCAGGCGCACCGGCATGGCCTCGGGCAGCGTAAAGCTGATCGTCGTGCTTTCGAGGAAGGGGTCGGGGAAGTTGGCGTGCAAGGCCAGCTCGCGCGGGATGTCGAAGGCCTGTTCGAGCGTCGAGAAGGCCAGCGCCGCCTCGCTGATGGTCCAGAATTCGGCGGGAAACAGCGAGCGGGGGGCGGCGAGATCGAGCCGCAGCCGCACCTGCCGGCCTGCAAACTCGACGAGGTCGAACATGGCCTGGTGCGCGCTGCCGGTTTGACCGGCAAAGACCCGCTCGCCCTGCATCGGATGGCCGCCTTCGGGCTCGTAGGTAGCGCCGTAGCCGCCCTCGGGTTCGAGCACCGTCCACGTCAGGCCCTCGTCGAGCGAGATCTTAAGGTTGCCGCCGATGTCGCTGGAGAAGCGGTAGGTGTGCGCGAGCGAAAAGGTGATGACGTCGGTGTTGGCGGGCAGGTCGATGGGTTCGAGGACGAGGCTAGAGACGACCTCCGTCAGGTCTTCGGTGGTGCTGGCCGTGTAGCCGCCTTGGAGGGGTCGCCACAGACCGGACGCCCGCACATTACGCAGCGCGCTGACACTCTCGCTCAGGCGATATTCGATGCGAAACGGCGTCTGCCCCACCGCCGGCAAGACCGCCGTGTTGCCGTCGAAGTCGCGGAGGCGGAACCGGTATTCGATCTGATCGCCGACGCCGAGGGGCGCTTCGGCGGCGATGGCACCGATGAACGTGTTGAGATCGTTGGGCGTCATTGCGAGGCGGAGCGTGCCCTGCTGCCGGCTGCCGGAGGCGGGGATGATCTCATACTCGGCCAATACCGCTTCGAGGCCGGTGTCGTCGGTAGCCTCCACGATGAGTGGCGGCGGCACGCGTCCGGCGTCGGCCTGCACCACGGCAGGCGGCGTCGCGACGAAGGCCGGCGGCGTGGCATCCTGCGGCACTTCCGTAACCACGCGCACGTCGTCGAGATACCAGCCGGCATAGAATTCCGAGGCCAGGTCGTTGCTGCCGTCGGTGCCAAACTCGAACCGGACGCGGACGTTGTCTTCCGAAGGCAACGGGACGATGACACGCCGCCAGCCGAAACTGTAGCCGCCGAAAGCGCGCTGGCCGCTGATTGGATTGCCGGTGCCCTGTTCGAGCGTGCCGGTGTAACCGCCGAGCGGATCGACCACCACCCACGAAATGCCGTCGTTGGTCGAGACTTTCACGTTGCCGCCGTCCCAGAGCGCGCCTGACGTCGAAGGGCCGGGTTCGAGGATGCCGCTGTGCTCGAAGTCGTACCAGTGCCACAAAATGAGGAAGGCCTCCGAGAAATCGCCGAGGTTGAACGGCGGCAGATCCAGCGTCGCGCTTTGTTCGACCGCTGGATAAGGGCCGACGGTGTTGGTGGCCCAGACGTTTTGCCCCGAATGCGCCACCTGCACGCCGTAGCCCGGCACGCCGCGCACCCACGAGCCCGTGGCCGCCAGCGTCTGATCGCCCTCGAAGTCGAACGTCGCCAGCACGCCCTGAACCACGATGGCGATCTCGAAGGCGGGTGTGCCCGATGCCGGCAACAGCGCCTCATTGGCGTTGCGCGCCACGTCGAGCGCGTGAATGCGATAGCGCACCGTCGTGCCGGCCCTCAACGCACCGGGCAAGACGGGGAAGACGCCCGCGTAGCCCTCCGCTTCCGGGACCAGCGAGAAAATCCCTTCCGCCACAGGAGTCCCGGCCTGAATCACCGAGTACGAGACCCAGACCGAATCGATGCCCTGGTTGTCTGCCACCTCGGCGACGACACGCGGGGGCCAGGCCTGAAGCGCCACCTGCTCGATAGGCACGTGCGCGATCAGCGGCGCCTCGGTATCAGGCCCCACGCCGAACGAGAAGGTCGTCGTGGGCGCTCCTGACGGCAGCACCGACCGCAACCCCGTTTCATCGGCGGCTTCGAGATAATAGTTGATTTCGGCAGCCATCGACGGCAGCGGCAGCGTGCCCTCGTAGCGGCCCCCGCCCTGCGCATCGAGTTCGAGCGCTTCGAACGACCCGCCGTCGATGCTATAAAAAACCAGGACGCTGGCTACCGGCGCGCCTACCGTCAGCGCGTCGGCGGTGAATGTCACGGTGCTGCCTTCGTCTTCGATGTGCGGCAGCGGCTCGTGCGCCAGAATCGGCCCGAAGGCCGTCGGATCGACGTAGCCGCGCGCGCCGAGCCGGTCGATGATCACGCCGAGGTGTTGGCCGCCGTAGAGATCGAGGTCGGCCTGAATGATCGCTTCGGCGGCATCGGCGAAGGAGCCGGGCGGGCTGAGGTAGCCGTGCGAAGCCAGGCAAAGCCGGTCGATGACCTCCCGGCCCAGTTCGTCGTAGAGTTCCATCAGCGTGGTGGCCCAGAGCAGCCCGTCGGTGTACCAGTCGACTGTTCTGCACGAGCCGTCATCGCACCGGGTGTCTTCGGGATAGCGCCCCGCGCGATCGAGCCGGCGGCCCGACCAGAACTCGTTGCCGTCCCAGGTAAAGACCTTGCGCCAGTCATGATCGGGCACCTTGCCGGCGTCGATGAGGCCGCGCGAGTACGAAGCGGCCCAGTAATCGGACCAGCCTTCGTGGAGGGCGCGGCCTTCGTCGTTGTTGAGCAGGCCCGGCGCGCTGCTTTGCAACAAGGCATGGCCGTACTCATGCCAGATCACGTCGGCGTCTTCGGCATCATCGATGCCGCCATCGCCGAAGCCCATGCCGTTGAAGACGGGGTAATAGCGCGAGTCGTCGGCGGTGCCGAGGCCGTGGGGGTTGACGCGCACCGGCGTCTCCTGGATGGCCCGGCCCACGTCGAGCGACTGGACGTAGCGCTGGCTCTTATCGACGTGATAATAGGCCATGACGGCCTCAAAGAAATCATTCGCCCGGCCATACTGGAACGCGTTAGGATCGGCCTCGGCAGGCGGATCCCAGCCGGTGCCGCCCAACTGCGCCGCCCCGTCGATCGTCACGAACGGCCCTTCGAGCCGGTAAAGCCCGTCGGTGCCCAGCGTGATGTCGAACAGCGTCACCTCGATGCGCTCGTCATTGAGTTCCTGCACGTCGGTATCGTTGGCATCGATGTACGGCACCCCGTATTCGACACCCGCCGTCGTCAGCGGATCGGGATCGAAAACCAATCCCGTACCGTCTACGATTTTGGATTTTGGATTTTGGATCTTGGATTGTCTCGTGAGAGAAGTGCCTGCCGTGCTGGCAGGCGGGGCGGTTTTGGTTGATGCCATGCTCCTCTCCCTTTCTCCCTTTCTCCCACTCACCCTTTCGCCATGGGAGTGTGTGCTCAGGTCGAGGAGGTGGATTACGTCGCCGGTGCGGGCGTCGAGGAGGACTTCCCATTCCGCCGGGAGGCTGTTGGGCCAGGCCACCACGCGCCAGGCAAGACGGGGTGTCTGCTCCGGGTAGACCACCAGTTCGGGCGTGGTGGTGCGCGCTCCGTTTTGCGAGACAACCTCTTGCGCACGCGCTGCCGCCGCCGAGGCGCTCAGCGACGGGTTCGGGTTGAAGGCGCCGAGGCGAGCCAGATGCGGCGCGTAGCCGCTCAAAACCATCGTCGGCTGCCCGTCCCGGTTCAGGTTCACCTTGATCATCCGGTTGTAAACCGGCAGCCCGGAGAACGTCTGCTGAAAAGTCAGGTGCGTGCTGTAGCGGCCCGTCGTCACCGCTTTGAGTTCCAGATCGGCAGCATCCGACCAGCCGAAGCGCGCGGCTTCGGCGTCGAGATAGGTGCGCGCCATGGCTTCGGGCGTGGCGGCCTGCGGCACCCTCCGCCCGATGCGATAGGCCGCGCGCAAGACACCGTCGTCGAGGTCTACCCGGCCACCGGGCACAGCCTGTGTGCGAAAACGCGCCAGCGGATCTTCCGGCACCACGCGCGCCTGCGCCTCAGGCGCCAGCGCTTCAAAAGCCGGACGGACGACGCGGTCCTGGGCAACAGATCCCTCGGCAAAGATGCCAACGAATACGACGAGAGCGAGAAAGAGTAACAAACGCCTCATGAGAACTAAAAAGATTGTCGAGACCGTCTGGATTGGCGATCCACCCAAACAGCCCCTGGTGGGCTAGAGAACGACCGTAGCGTAGTCTCAAATAATCACCCTGGCAGGTTAATATGGCGTGCTGTTGAGCCGGATAAGTCAGGTTCTTAAATCGTCATCTCATCAATCAATCTATATACCCCCGTACCGCATCCATTGACTAAATTTAGTATAAATGATGCGAGGGGCCGGGGATTTGATGAGCTGGAGCGTCGAAGAGCCAGGGAAAAAACAATTTCCGGTTCCCCGACTCTTAGGCGCTCCGGCTCACAAACCGTCTACGCCACCTGTCCGGCGCGTTCCTTGAGTTGATCGACGGCGTCGAGGGCTTCCCAGGAAAACTCGGAGCGGCCAAAGTGCCCGTAGGCCGCCGTAGCGCAGTAATGCGGCTGCAAGAGGTTGAGCCGTTCGATGATCGCGCGCGGGCGCAGGTCGAACGTATCGCGGATGATCTCGACGAGTTGATAGTCCGGCATCACACCGGTGCCGAACGTATCGACGTGGATCGAGACGGGCTGGGCCACGCCGATGGCGTAGGCAATCTGCACCTCCGCCGACTCGGCCAGGCCGGCGCCGACGAGGTTCTTGGCCACGTGCCGCGCCGCATAAGCCGCCGAACGGTCTACCTTCGAGGGATCCTTGCCGCTGAAGGCCCCGCCGCCGTGGGCGCCCCGGCCTCCGTAGGTATCGACGATGATCTTGCGCCCGGTCAGGCCCGTGTCGCCGTGCGGCCCGCCGATGACAAAGCGCCCCGTCGGGTTGACGTGCAGGATCATGTCGGCGTCGATGAGGTCCATCGGGATGACACGGGGAATCAGGATCTGCTGGACGTCGTGGCGGATCTTCTCTTGCGCGACGTCGGGGTCGTGCTGGGTCGAGATGACGACGGTGTGGACGCGGCGCGGCGTGCGGCGGTCGTCTTCATATTCTACCGTGACCTGGCTCTTCGAGTCGGGCCGGAGGTAGGGCATCAGGGTCGTCGTCTTGCGGATGGCGGCCAGTTCGCGGACGAGGTGATGGGCATACTCGATGGGCATGGGCATCAGTTCCGGCGTCTCGCGGCAGGCATAGCCGAACATCATGCCCTGGTCGCCGGCGCCCTGATCCTTTTCATCGCCCTTATCGACGCCCTGGGCGATGTCTGCGCTTTGCTCGTGGATAGTGCTGAGCACGCCGCACGAGTCGGCGTCGAAGCGGAGCCGGGGGTCGGTGTAGCCGATATCGCGGATGACGGTGCGCGCGATCTGCTGCGGGTCGATGAGCGCCTTCGAGCGCACTTCGCCCGAGAGCAAGACCAGGCCGGTGGTCACCATCGTCTCGACGGCGACGCGGCTGTTGGGGTCCTGGGCGAGATAGGCGTCGAGGATCGCATCCGAGATCTGATCTGCTACTTTATCGGGGTGTCCTTCCGATACGGACTCCGAGGTGAAGAGGTAGGCCATGAATTCCGAAGGTGAATGAGGGTGGATTGAGAAGTGAAACGTGAAGCGTGAGGGTGCCTGGCAAAACGTTTATAGCGAAGTACTCTCACGTTTCACGTATCACGTAATATTTTGCGAGACAGCAAGGTACAACGCCGCTTGACGATAATGGTTCGGACGGCCTCTGTAGTAAAGTCGCTCTGCAAAGTCTCTATCAATCCCAGAGGGGTGGTTTGCTTCTGCCACGCGCCTGTCTTAGTTTTCGGCGCTTAAGGGAAAACGAAAACACGATCCCCTTTCCCGGACCGAACCCGTCGGGACATCTGACGCGTTCCAGCCCGGCATACCATACCGTACCACCTTCAAGAGAGGCTCCATTATGGCAGACCTGGTAGGACAAGTCATGGCGATCATCGCCGATAAACTAGGGGTCGAAGAGGCTGAAATTGCCCCCGAATCCTCGTTTACCAACGATCTCGGCGCCGACTCGCTCGACACCGTCGAACTCATCATGGAGTTCGAGAAAGAGTTCAGCGTGACCATCCCGGACGAAGACGCCGAGAAGATTGTCACCGTCGGCGATGCGATTGACTATCTCAACAGCAAAGCCAGCGACGCATAAGCGCCACCGGAGGCCTGCCGGCGGCGGGCTTCGGGGTTTTTTCTTTTTTCTTTCCGGCACTTTCCTGGCTGTGGTGCTTATAAGCGCGTCTTTCCCCGCCCCCTAGCACTGCTTTTCTCTAGATCCATGCCGAACCCAACGCGCAGGGTTGTCATCACGGGCATGGGCGCCCTGACTCCGCTCGGTCTCTCGCCAGAGGCCTTCTGGGACGCCATGATGCGTGGCGAAAGCGGCGCCGACGCCATCACGTACTTCGACACCGAGACCTTCGCCACCAAGTTCGCCTGCGAACTCAAAGGCTACGACGCGCTCGACTACTTCGGCCGCAAGGAAGCCCGGCGGCTCGATCCGTTCGCCCAGTACGCCATCGTCGCGGCGGTGCAGGCCGTCGAGGATGCCGGGCTCGACCCGGAGACGATGCCCCAGTCCGAAAAAGATCGCGTAGCCGTCATTTTCGGCAGCGGCATCGGCGGGATGCAGGTCTTCCATGCTCAGACGGCCAACTACATCGAAAACGGCGCCCGGCGCATGTCGCCGTTTTTCATCCCGATGCTCATCCCCGACATCGTCAGCGGCCACATCTCCATACGCTACAACTTCCGCGGCCCCAACTACTGCGTGGTCTCGGCCTGTGCCACGGGCAACAACAACATCGGCGATGCGCTGATGATGATCCAGCGCGGCACGGTCGATATGGCGCTCTGCGGCGGCAGCGAAGCGGCGGTCTCGGAACTGGGCATCGGCGGCTTCAACGCCCTGAAAGCCCTCTCGACCCGCAACGACGACCCGGCCTCGGCCAGCCGCCCCTTCGACAAAACACGCGACGGCTTCGTCCTGGGCGAAGGCGCCGGCGCGCTGATCCTCGAAGAACTCGACCACGCCCGCGCGCGCGGCGCCAGGATCTACGCCGAGATCACCGGCCTGGGTATGAGCGCCGACGCCAACCACATCACCGCCCCGCACCCGGAAGGTCACGGCGCCGCCCTGGCCATGCGCAACCTCCTCTGCGACGCCAACCTCCAGCCCGAAGAGGTCGATTATCTGAACATGCACGGCACCTCGACGCCGCTGGGCGACACCGCCGAGACGAAGGCCGTCAAACACGTCTTCGGCGAGCACGCCTACACCATGAACCTGTCTTCGACCAAAAGCATGACGGGCCACCTGCTCGGCGCCGCCGGCGCTATCGAAGCCATCGCCACGATCCTTGCCATCGGGCACGACACCGTACCGCCGACGATCAACTTCGAACACGCCGACCCGGAGTGCGACCTCAACTACACGTTCAACGAGCCCCAAAAACGCCCCGTCAACGTGGCCGTTTCCAACGCCTTCGGCTTCGGCGGCCACAACACGTCGCTGGCGTTTCGTAAGTTTGAAGAATAATTCCCTGGCGGAAATCGTTAATGCTGTACCGCAACGAATCGCTCAGAGCGTGATGGCAGACCGTATTCGACAGGCCCTCTTCGTGCTCTTCCTCCTCAGCCTCGGCGCCTATGGCTATGGGGCTTTCACATCATCGCTGCTCGATCGGGGACTCGCCGGTAAACGCGCGTACCTGATGACGGTGAGCCGGATGCCTGAAATGGATATTGCAGAGGTGCGTCGTCAGGCCGAAGCCTATTGGGATAGGTATCCGAACGTCGCCAACAACTGGCATTTCGGGCGCAACGGGGAGTTGGGCATCTACGGAGCACGCACCCATTACCTGCGCCATGGCCGCTATGAAGGGCGCGTATGGCCGGAGTGATACCAATTCGGGTAGCACGCTTGCGTTTTCCAATGATGTACTTCGTATTGCGTACTGCGTATTGAAAGGCACCCTTTACTTCGTCAGTCGCTTCGCTCGTGTCGCAATACGAAGTACGCACTATGCTCTGGTTGACCCGCCATGCGTAGTCTTTCGCTATCCCTCCTGCTTTTGTTGACGCTGGGCGCCCTGGGGTGCCGTTCTGAAACGCCTCCCGCCGGGCCTCCGGTGGCGCTCGTTTCGATTCCCGAACCCCTCCTCGAAAACTATGAACCCCTCGTCCAGGAACAGCTACGCGTAGCCCGCCGGGGGCTCGATTCGCTGATGACGCAAACGCTGCCGGAGCCGGCGACGTTGGGAGCGGCGTTGGGCGAAATGGGCCAGCATTACCTGGCGCACGGCCTGAACGAAGCCGCCGAAGCCTGTTTTCAAAATGCCCGGACGCTCCAGCCGAAGGACGGGCGCTGGCCTTATTATCTGGGCGTGATCACGCAGCGCGCGAGCCGGCTCGACGAAGCCGCGGCCTATCTTGAGCAAACCCTGTCGCTAAACCCAGACGACGTGCCGGTGCTGCTGCGCCTGGGCGAGATTGCCTTCGAACAAGACAGCACGGCGGCGGCGCGGCGACTCTTCGAACGCGCCCTGGCCGGCGATGCGCAGAACGCGACGGCCTTGTTCAACCTGGGCCGGATCGCTGCCACAGAGCGCGCCTTCGAAGAGGCCATCGACCAGTATCAACGCGCGCTGGACTTTCAGCCTGAAGCGTCGTCGGTGTATCACCTGCTCGGACAGGCGTACCGGCAGGTGGGCGATCTGGACGCTGCCCGGGCCCAACTGGCGAAGGCGGGCACGACGCCGGTACGCTTCACCGATCCGCTCATGGACGACCTCGCCCGGTTCATCGAGGGCGCAAGGGCTTACATCATCGCAGGCGACGAGGCCAGCAAGGCCGGCAACGTTGAACGGGCGCTGGGGGCCTATCGCAAAGCCGTAGAAATCGACCCGCAAAGCGCGCTCGCGCAGTATAAACTGGGGGTGTTTCTGGGGCAGCGCCAGGCCGATGAAGAGGCGATGGTTTACCTGCGCAAAGCCATCGAACTGGATCCTGACTACCGGGACGCGCACTTTAACTTAGCCACAGCGTTGAGCCGCCTGGGCCGTCTCGGCGAAGCCTCGTTTCATTTCGACCGGGTGCTCGCGACGGATCCGGAAGACACAGAAGCGCGCCTCCGAAAAGCCATCGTCCTGAAAACGAGCGGCGAGGCGGCGCTGGCGCTGGCAACGCTAGACACCCTCCTGGCTACCGATCCGACGCACGGCGAAGCCCACGCCCAACGCGCGGCCTGGCTCCTCGAACAAGACCGCGCCGGGGAGGCCCGGCAGACGCTGGAAACAGCGCTCGCGACGCCGATGCCGCCGGAACGCGAAGCCGCGCTGCGCTTCGTGCTCGCCACGGTCTTGCAACAACAGAACCTCCCCGACGAGGCGATAGCGGTCTATAAACAGATCGTCGAGATGAGGCCGGATTTTGTTGAGGCGCACGTCAACCTGGCCGACGCCCTGGCCATGAACCGACGGTATGCCGAGGCGGCAAAGCATTATGCCGAGGCCCTCACGCATCAACCCGACCACGCCGGCGCGCACCTCGGCCAGGCAGAAGCCTTGATCGCCGGCGGTATGCACGATGCCGCGCTGGGCGCCCTCGAAGCAAGCCTCCAGACGCTGCCCAACGACGCGGCCCTGGCGCATGCCCTGGCGCGGCTGCTTGCCACCAGCCCGAACGCCTCCGTCCGCGACGGCGCGCGGGCGCTGCAACTCTCTCAGCAGGTCTATCAGGCCACGCGCTTATTGCAGCATGGCGAAACCATCGCCATGGCCATGGCCGAGGTAGGCCGCTTCGACGATGCCGTAGCCTGGCAACGACAATTGATCATCCACGCCAGACAGAGCAAAGTATCTAACCAAACGTTACAGAGATTGCAACGAAATATGGCTCAGTATGAACGGCGCGAAGCCATGCGCCTGTAAGCGGATGATAGGGGTCTATTCGCGAAAATTACGCCCATCAAGCCCGCTCTCCCTTTGAACTTGACTTGCAATTCCCATCTATATTTATTAAATCCTGTCACAACATATTCACACCTGGTGCCCCCCTCATTCACTCTTCTGGAGATCCCTATGAATCACACGCTAATCCATCGCGGCTTTGCCATCGGCCTGACGCTGGTGTTCACGCTGATGATTGCGATGCCCTCCCAGGCCCAAACACCGCCCTACGAGGGCACGCTTCAAGCCGCTGACGACAACCCGGTGCTGTCCGCGCTGCCAGCCCCAGATTGCACGACGGTTCCCGGCAACCCCTTCGTCAATTGCAGTTTCGAGGTAGACGCTGATTTTGTCCCCCCGAGCGGGTGGGTCGTCGTGAACCCCATCGGGCTGTTCTGCACGCCCATCGTTACCCTGTCAGCCGGCGCTTCCTGCGGCTTCGGCTTTTTCGCCACGTCCCCGACCCAGGGCAGCAAGGTGGCGTTTACCGACTTCGACGGGGGCGGACCCGGCACCATCCGTCTCTGCCAGGACGTCACGCTTCCGTCCGGTGCGCTGCTGAACTTTGACTATCGCGGCGCATGGGACATGACCTTCGGCGCCACGCTCGACCGCACCTTCGACGTCACCGTCGAACCCTCCGGCGGCGGCGGCGCCTTGCTTAGTGAAACTCTCCTCACCGCTGGGGCAGGGACTACCGTCTTAGACACCGGCTCCCTGCAAGGATCTGTCGATTTGAGTGCGGCTGGCCCCGGCGGGCGCCGGGTCTGTTTCGATTGGTTCATCCCGGAACCCTTCACCGGGCCGGGCCAATTCCAGATAGACAACGTATCGGTCGCTTCAGTTGGACAAGCCGATCTGGCCATCGACAAGACCGTCGATAACGACACGCCAGCCATCGGGGACTCCGTCACCTTCACCATCGATATCACCCATCTCGAGGGCGGCGGCGTCGCCAGCGTTCGCGTCGAAGACCGTCTCCCGTCAGGCACAAGCTACCAGGCTTCCACCACGACGCAGGGCAGCTACAACCCCAGCACCGGCATCTGGCAGGTCGGCTCCCTGACGGTCGGCCAGACCGAGACGTTGACGATCAGGGCCGAGGTGCTTACCACGGCAGGCATCACCAACACGGCCAACATCGCGTTCTCGAACCTGCCCGATCCGGACACCGGCAACAACCGGGACTCGGCCTCGCTCAACGCCGAGGCTGCTGACCTCGAAGTCGAAAAGCTGGTCACGGAATTCGAGAACAACAACGGCACCGCCACGGCCAGCTTCCTGGTCACGGTCTCCAACGAAGGCCCCAGCGACGTGGACGGCGTCGTCGTCACCGACGAACTCTCGCCCGACATGACGGTGCTGGGCATCACAACGAGCCAGGGCACCCCCGTCGTGGCGGGCTCGACGATAACCTGGGCGGTAGGCTCCATCGACGACGGCGACTCGGCCACGATGAGCGTCACGGTGAGCGTGCCGCAGGGCGGCAGCCTGCTCAACACTGCCGAGGTCACCGCCGCCAGCCTGCCTGACCCCGACTCTGATCCCGGTGACGGCGAAGGCGATGACTTCGCAGCGGCCACCGCCGGCCCCCGCGCCGTGCCTGACTTCGTGCCCGGCGGCGGCCCCGGCGGCATCATCAGCCGCGGCGACCGCGCCACCGCCGACCTCTCGCTGACCAAAGACGTCACGGTCGAAGGCTCCACGGCCACCTACACCATCATGGTCGAAAACCTCGGCCCGCAATCGACGGCCAAGGTCGAAGTGACCGATCATCTGCCCGACTGCCTGACCTACGTCAGCTCCACCGCCGACCGCGGCGCCTACGATCCGGACACCTGGGTCTGGACCATCGGCGCCCTCAAAGTCGGCGAAAAAGTCACCCTTGAGATCGTCGCGGACATCACCGACGCGTGCGTGGGTGACGTGACCAACACGGCCACGATCACGTCGTCGAGCCTGCCCGATCCGAGCGACTTCTTCAACCTCTTCGACGACCCGGCGCTCGACAACAACAGCGACGACGCCACGTTCTCGTCGGGCGAGAATGCCGCGCGGGTGCTCGACGGGACGCAGACGGTGTTGGGTGTGAACTATCCCAACCCGTTCAACCCGACGACGCTGATTCCCTTCAGCCTCACCGAGGCCGCCGACGTGTCGATCAAGGTCTACGACCTGCTCGGCCGCACGGTGGCGACGCTGGTTGACGGAGCGATGCCTGCGGGTGTCCACGAGGTCCGCTTCGAGGCCAGCCACCTGCCCACGGGCACTTATCTGGTGCGGATGGAAGCCGGCAGCATCGTCCAGACGCAGCGGATCATACTCATGAAGTAATGTTCTAAAAATCCTGGTAGATTTTTAGAAATGGGGAAATGGGAAGCCCGGCTCTCTCGTGTGAGGGGGCCGGGCTTTTTTTCATCGTGATTTTTGGGAAGAAGTGGTACCTTGCTCCCGCCCGGTTATCCTGCACTTCATACTAAATCCGGTAGCACACTTGCGTTTTTCCGGGAACGTATTTCGTATTGCGTATTTTGTGGCACCCTTACGCAATACGAACTACGCAGTACCAGCATCAAACCACAACGGAGCTACTGGATTTGGTATCATCCACCCGAAAAAGCAATCCCGGAGAGGTACGTTATGGCTGCTCGTTGGCTGATGATCTTGACGTTGATGGTGTTCGTGGTCTCTGATGCGTTCGCGCAAGAGGAGGCGAAGAAGGATGATAAAAAATGGGACGTGGCGGCGGCGCACGGCCCCACAAAAACCGTCTCGTTCACCACGACCGAGGGCACCTGGATGAACCTCGACGTCAGCCCCGACGGCCAGGAAATCGTCTTCGACGTGCTGGGCGATCTCTACGTGCTGCCCATCACCGGCGGCAAAGCACGGCGCCTGACCTCCGGCCCGGCCTTCGACGTGCAGCCGCGCTTCAGCCCCGACGGCACGCGCATCGCCTTCACCAGCGACCGCGCCGGCGGCGACAACCTCTGGACGATGAAACGCGACGGTTCGGACGAGAAACAGGTCAGCAAAGAGACCTTCCGCCTGCTCAACGGTCCGGCCTGGACGCCCGACGGCCAGTATCTGCTGGGGCGAAAACACTTCACCAGCACGCGGTCTTTGGGCGCGGGCGAGGTGTGGATGTACCACGTCGCGGGCGGCAGCGGCCTCCAGCTTACCAAACGCAAAAACGATCAGCAGGATCAGGGCAACGACATCGCCGTGAGCCCAGACGGGCGCTACGTCTACTTCAGCGAAGACATGAGCGGCGGCAGCACGTTCCAGTACAACAAAGACCCCAACGGCCAGATCTACGTCGTCCGCCGGCTCGACCGCGAGACGGGCAAGATCAAGAACCTCATCACCGGCGCCGGCGGCGCAGCGCGGGCGCAACCCTCGCCCGACGGCAAGCACGTGGCGTTCGTCCGGCGCGTGCGCACCAAGACGGTGCTCTACCTCTACAACCTCGAAACCGGCGCCCAACGCCCCCTCTTCGACGGCCTCAGCCACGACCAGCAGGAAGCCTGGGCCATCTTCGGCGTCTACCCCGGTTTTGACTGGACGCCCGACAGCCGGCGCCTCGTCTTCTGGGCGCAGGGCAAACTCTGGTCGATTGACGTTGCCACGCGGGCGCTCACGGAGATTCCGTTTGAGGCCGACGTGGAGCAGACCGTCACCGAGGCGGTGCGGTTTGCGCAGGAGGTCAGCCCGGCGTCGTTCGAGGCGAAGATGATCCGCCAGGCCGCCACGTCGCCGGACGGGCAGACGCTCGTGTTCAACGCCATCGGCCATCTCTGGAAAAAACAATTGCCCGACGGCACGCCGGTGCGCCTGACCGCCGCCGATCATTTCGAACACGAACCGGCGTTCAGCCCCGACGGCCAGACCGTCGTCTACACCACCTGGAGCGACGCCGACCTCGGCGCGATCTACGCCGTCGGGCTCAACGGCGGCACGCCGCGCAAGCTGACCGAACGCCCCGGCTACTACCACACGCCGCGCTTCAGCCCCGACGGCTCGAAGATCGTCTACCGCCGGAGTTCGGGCACGTCGCTGCTGGGCTTCGTCCACGGCACCGATACCGGGTTGTATTGGATGGAGGCCGGCGGCGGCGAGGCCCACCTGATCCAGGAAAACGGACGCGCGCCGCGCTTCGACGCCAGCGGCAAACGCGTCTATTTCCTCTCAGGCGGCGGACTCAACAAAGAATACAAAAGTGTCCGCCTTGACGGCGGCGACGAGCGGACACACTTCAAGCTCAAGTACGTCAACGACGTCGTGCCCAGCCCCGACGGGCAGTGGATCGCCTTCACCGAACTCTTCAACGCCTACATCGCGCCGCTGCCGAAGACCGGCAACACCATCACCCTCAACAAAGACACCAGGGCCATCCCCGTCAAACAAGTCACCCGCGACGCCGGGACCGACCTGCACTGGTCTGCCGACAGCCAGCGCCTCCACTGGCTCATCGGCCCGGAATACTTCACGCGCGATCTGCAAAACAGCTTCGCCTTCGTAGACGGCGTACCCGATGCCATTCCGCCGCCCGACTCGGTAGGCACGCGCATCGGCCTGACGGTGCAGACGGATGTGCCCTCGGGCGCGATTGCTTTCACCGGCGCGCGGCTCATCACGATGAATGGCGACGAGGTGATCGAAAACGGCACGCTCGTGGTCGAAGGCAACCGGATCGCAGCTATCGGCGCGGCGGGCGCTGTAACGGTGCCGGCGGGGGCGACGGTGATCGACGCGCAGGGCAAGACCATCATCCCCGGCTTCATCGACGCGCACGCGCACGCCAGCCACTTCGGCACCGGCCCGAGGCCGCAGCAAAACTGGCCCTACTACGCCAACCTGGCTTACGGCGTGACCACGGCGCACGACCCCTCGGCCACCACCAGCACGGTCTTCGCCCTCTCCGAACTCGTCAAAGCAGGCAAGATGGTCGGGCCGAGGATTTTTTCGACAGGCACGATCCTCTACGGCGCCGACGGCGACTTCAAAGCCACGATCAACAGCCTCGACGACGCGCGCTCGCACCTGCGGCGGATGAAAGCCGTCGGGGCGTTTTCGGTGAAGAGTTATAACCAGCCGCGCCGAGAGCAACGCCAGCAGGTGCTCAAAGCCGCCCGCGAACTGGAAATGCTCGTCGTGCCCGAAGGCGGCTCGACGTTTTTCCACAACGTGACGATGGTCATCGACGGGCACACCGGCATCGAGCACAACCTGCCCGTGGCGCCGCTCTACGACGACGTGATGAAACTCTGGGCCGAAACCAAAGTCGGCTACACGCCCACGCTCGTGGTCAACTACGCCGGGCTCTCGGGCGAATATTACTGGTACCAGCACACCAACGTCTGGGAGAAAGAGCGCCTGCTGACGTTCTTCCCCCGCGCCATCGTCGATCAGCGTTCGCGCCGCCGCCAGATGACGCCGGACGACGACTACTATTACGTGGAAGTGGCGCGGCAGACCAAGAAGCTGGTCGATCAGGGCAACACCGTGCAGATTGGCGCGCACGGGCAGTTGCAAGGGCTGGCCGCACACTGGGAGTTGTGGATGTTCGCCCAGGGCGGGATGACGCCGCACCAGGCCCTCCGCAGCGCCACGCTCCACGGCGCCCAATACCTCGGCCTCGACGGCGACCTCGGCTCGCTCCAACCCGGCAAACTCGCCGACCTCGTCGTCCTCGACGGCAACCCGCTCGAAGACATCTATCAGACCGAACACGTGGCCCAGGTGATGGTCAACGGACGCCTCTTCGACGCGGCGACGATGAACCAGATCGGCAACCATCCGCAAGAACGCGCGCTGTTTTTCTGGGAAAAAGACGAGGTCAGCGATGCTTTCGTCTGGCGCGGCCCCGAACTCGGCTTCCGCGCGCCGACGTGCTCGTGCGGGCGGCAATAGCGATGGCGGAAAGCGCAGACTTAGAGGCTGTTCGCCATCACAGAGCAAACCCATGAATTTTCACCGCGCCAATAAAAAGTATATGTTCGAGGGGTGTCCCGAAGAGACGCTCCGCGAATGGGCGCTTGGGTTGCAGTTTTTTTGCTTCTGCCCATATTATTACCCGGAATACTGGCCACCCGGCGATGCTTGAACTGCTGACGTGTAATTGCTTCGGGGGAATGCGTCCCGAAACTCAGACACACTTCATCGGTGTTTGGGCAGGAACAATACAATCCCTCCTATATCCATTCCATAACATGATTCAACAACCAAAATGTAATGGCAACCAATAACAAAATGATGGAGTAGCCCACTTTAAACTCACGCGAGATTTTTTGACTACCATCTTCCGAAACCTCTTTCTTTGATCGATAAGAAATCGCTGGGCGGGTTGAGGTTATAGGAAGTTGCAGAACAGGGGATGACTCTGCGACACGGGTTCGACGACCCTCTTCTTCAGGGTCCACGTATTTGATCTCGGTTCTCGCATTGGTTGATTCCATAAAGCCTTACCCCAAACATGCTGGTTTGTGGGTCCAGATGTTTCGTAAGCTTGGGGGCTTGTATGTCTGGACACCTGGATAAAAAGTCCTTCTTCATAGGTTTGCTAACTAGATTATTGCCCTTGCTTATGTACTTCCAAGAGCCGGCATAATTTGCTTTAAATCATTCTCGCCTTTAATGTAAAAAACAATTCCTCGCAGGAAATTTAATGAGCCATGTTGGGGTAAAAAGTTTGGCTCAATATGGATTCCAGGGAGTCGCCAGTAAGAGCCCTAAAAGCGAGGGTAATAACGCCTGCCCACGCTGTCTGGCATTATGGACAAACTCGAA
>JANQES010000058.1 GCA_028278205.1 Rhodothermales bacterium | reverse complement strand
AGCCTGGTGAACACCCCCAGTCGCTGCGCGACAGCCCCCTCAAGGGGGCGGTTTGCTTCCCAAGCCGCTAACACATTGAGCGTGCGCTCGCCCTAGCGCCTATGCTGAAGATGGCGTGATCGAATTTTGGATTTTTTACCTTCGGTCAGTCGTTTATTCGCTTCGCTCGTGTCGTGTCGCCTCCCCTACGCCCATACTCCCATACCAGAGCCAGGATCGACTCGGAGCGGAAGATTGGAGGCCTCTTAAAAACGCTCAAATCTCCGACTACCCGACTCACAAATCATCTTGCGTCCCCATTGTGGGGGTCGTATCCTGCGAGCGCCTGGGTTTTTGATAAAGCAACCGCCGCGACCATGCTCCAGCAGCCGCTCGCCATCCTCGCCGTGTTGCTCGGCGCGATCTTCTTTTCGCTTCGCATGGTCAAGCGCTACGCCTGGGCCGAAAAGCTCTCGGCGGTGATGTGGATCATCTTCACCAGCGCCCTCGCCTCGAACCTCGGCCTGATCCCCACCGACGCGCCGGTCTATGGCGCGCTGATCGATTTCACCGTCCCGTTTGCGGTGTGTGTGATCCTGTTCACCGTCAACCTGTCGGACGTGCGGCAGGCCGGGCGGGCGATGCTGGTGGCGTTTGCCCTGGCGTCGGTGGGCACCGTTCTGGGCGTGCTCGTGGCGAGCCTGGCGCTGGAGCCGTTTCTGGCGCGGATCCTCGACGCCCATAGCTGGAAGCTGGCCGGGCCGTATACCGGCACCTACATCGGCGGCAGCCTCAACTTCTTCGCGCTCTGGGCGGGCCTCGAAGTGGGCAACCCCGATCTGCTCGCCGCCGCCAACGCCGTCGATAATGTGACGCTTTTCCCGCTCTACGCGTTGTGGATGATCATCCCGACGATGCTGGCGGGGCGCTACGTCGTGGCAAAGCAATGGGCCGTTCATTTTGAGGACGAAGCGGAGGAGGCCTCCACCGCCAAAGAGAAACCGCGTCTGGATCCCGTCTCCGTCGCCACCCTTTTCTTTCTGGCCCTGGCTGTGATGGCCGCGAGCAACTGGCTCAAAACCGCCGTCGTCGACCCGTTTTTCCCGGCAGTGCCCGCGATCCTGATCGTGACGACGCTGGCGTTGATCCTGGGCCAACTGCGCCCGGTGCGGGAACTCGAAGGCGCGTGGGAAATCGGCGATATGGCGTTCTACGTGTTCTTCGCCGCCGTCGGCGCGCTGATCGATTTTTACCAGGCCGTGGTGCTCTCGCCCATCCTGTTTTTGTACGTGATCGTCATCATCGCGCTGCACATGGGCGTCTTGTACGGCGTCGGGCGGCTGTTGCGGATGGACGTCGGCGTGCTGACGATTGCCTCGGTGGCGACGAAGGCCGGGCCGCCGCTGGTGGTGCCGGTGGCCGAAGCCAAAGGCTGGCGGCATCTGGTGCTGCCCGGCATCATCGTCGGGATGCTCGGCTATGCCATCGGCAACTACGCCGGCTACGCCGTGGCCCACGCCGTGCGTCTGTTTTTGGGAGGGTGAGGGGATTTTGGATTTGCGATTTTGGATTTTGGATTGGGTGGTTTCCAATCCGTTTGCAGCAAATGAAAAAAACTGAAGCGGTCCCAACCGGCGCGGCTTTTTCGATTTCTGGGTCCGCATGGAAGTAAAAAATCCAAAATCCAAAATCTAAAATCTAAAACCCCCTCAGCCTCGCATCAGCTTTTTGTAAGCGATCCGGTGGGGTGGGTCGGCTTCGGCGCCGAGGCGTTGGCGGCGGTTTTCTTCATAATCGGAGTAGTTGCCGTCGAACCAGTAGACCTGGCTGTTGCCTTCGAAAGCCAGGATATGCGTGGCGATGCGGTCGAGGAACCAGCGGTCGTGCGAGATGACCACGGCGCAGCCGGCGAAGTTGAGCAGCGCCTCTTCGAGCGCCCGGAGCGTGTTGACGTCGAGGTCGTTGGTCGGCTCGTCGAGCAGCAAGACGTTGGCGCCCTCTTTGAGCATCTTGGCCAGATGGACGCGGTTGCGCTCGCCGCCCGAAAGCTCGCTCACTTTCTTCTGCTGATCCGATCCTGAAAAGTTAAACCGCCCGACGTACGCCCGCGAATGAACGTCGCGGTGGCCGACTTTGAGCACGTCGTGCCCGCCGGAGATTTCCTCCCAGACACTCTTCTCGGCATCGAGCGGGCGGTCCTGGTCCACGTAGCCCAGCGTGGCCGTCTCGCCGATGCGGATCGTGCCGGCGTCGGGTTCTTCGCGTCCGGTGATCAGGCGGAAGAGCGTCGTTTTGCCCGCGCCGTTGGGGCCGATGACGCCGATGATGCCGCCGGGTGGCAGCGCAAATTCGAGGTCTTCGAACAACAGCTTCTCGCCGTAGGCTTTGGCTACGCCGTGGCTCTCGATGACGAGGTTGCCCAGGCGCGGGCCGGGCGGGATGGGGATCTCGATCTCTTCGTTACGCGCTTCCTGTTGCTCTTCGATCATCCGCTCGTAGGCAGCGAGGCGCGCTTTGCTCTTGGCGCGGCGGCCTTTGGGCGAGGTGCGCACCCAGGCCAACTCGCGCGCCAGCGCTTTCTGCTGCTTCGACGCCTGCTTTTCTTCGACGGCCAGCCGTTGCTGCTTTTGCTCCAGCCACGCCGTGTAATTGCCCTTGAACGGGATGCCGTGGCCCCGGTCGAGTTCGAGGATCCAGCCGGCGACGTTGTCGAGGAAATAGCGGTCGTGCGTGACGGCGATGACGGTGCCGGCGTAGCGAGCCAGATGCTGTTCGAGCCACGCCACACTCTCGGCGTCGAGGTGGTTGGTCGGTTCGTCGAGCAGGAGCACGTCGGGTTCCTGGAGGAGCAGGCGGCAGAGCGCCACGCGGCGACGTTCGCCGCCCGAAAGCACCGTCACCGGCGTCTCGCCCGGCGGGCAGCGCAGCACGTCCATCGCCCGTTCGAGCTTGCTGTCGATGTCCCAGGCGTCGAGGTGTTCGATGCGTTCTTGCAGCCTGGCCTGCTTTTCCATCAGCACCTCGTAGTCGGCATCGGGCTCGGCAAACTGTTCGTTGACGGCCTCGTACTGCTTCAAGAGCGTGACGGCTTCCTGCGCGCCTTCCTCGACGATCTCTTTGACGGTCTTATCCGGATCCAACTCCGGCTCCTGCGCCAGATAGCCAAACGTGATGCCTTTCTGGACGTCGATCTGCCCCAGGTAATCCTGATCGATCCCGGCGATGATGCGCAGCAGCGTGCTCTTGCCCGATCCGTTGAGGCCCAGCACGCCGATCTTCGCGCCGTAAAAAAAGGACAGGTAGATATCGCGCAACACCTGTTTGTTGGTGGACTGGTATCGTTTGCCGACACCCACCATCGAAAAGATGATCTTATTATCGCTCAAAAGACGGCTCGTTTGGAGGATGGATAAAGTGAATGATCATTTAAAGTAACCATTCGAGCCAATTTTTTTATCCGATTTATCGGATAAAAAACTAGATTAACGGCGCGCGTTCTTCAACCATCCTCCGTGATCATGCCGTCTCGCCGTCGTCTCGTTCATCTGGGTAGCGAAGCGCTGCTCCGCACGACGGTGAAGCCGTTCGTGAGGATGCTCTGGCGTCCGGTGTTGATCAACCCGGAGGCGCTGCTGCCTGCTGGCCCCTGTTTTTTCTATGGCAACCATTCGAACATGCTTGATCCCTTTATCCTGAACGTGTTTGTGCGATGGGGGCAGGCCACGGCGGGCGTGATGACGCAGGAACGATTGCGCAAGGGATTGGCGGCCTTTTGTCTCAAAGGCATCGGCCTGTTACCCACGCGCAAGCGCATCGCCGAGCCGCAACTGATACGCCGCCTCTACCGGCTGCTCGACGAAGGGCGGGGCGTGGTTATCTATCCCGAAGGCGGGCAACGGTGGGATGGCCGGCCCATGCCGTGGATCGAGGCGACGGCCAAGCTCTTCATCAAATGCGGCGTGCCGGTCTATCCGGTGCGGACGCACGGCTCGTACCTGGGCTGGCCCCGGTGGGCGTCGTATCCGCGCCCGGCGCGTATTCAGGTCGAGATCATGCCGCCGCTGACGTTCGAACGCCGGACGCCGCTGGCCGAAGCGCTCACACGCCTCAAAGCCCCCATCGCCGATCCCGACGACGCCGTCGCCCCGGAGGCGACGCGCCCGCGACGGGCCTTCCGCCCGGCTGCAGGCATCCACCGCCTGCTCTACCGCGACCCCGACACCGGCGAAAACGGCGGCCTCTTCACCCCCGACGGCACCGCCGTGGTCAACCGCGCCGGCACGCGGCGCTTCACGATGCAGCCCGACAGCACCCTCCGCGACGAAAACACCGGCGAGACGCACCTCACCGGCGACCTCTACGCCCAGATCCGGCACCTGCCGCTGGAAAAAGATCACGACGGCGCTTTCATCCGAAACCGTGTGAAACTACACACAGAAACCACCTTCCCTGATCTGGTCCCACGCGGCATCGTGGAGGCTGTGCTCTACGACGACGCCATCCACCTGAACGGCGCTACCGCCGACCGCATCCTGCCGCTCGAAACCATCGAGCATGTGGACATCGAGCGCAACTACAAACTCCAACTTTGGCTGGCCGACGAGATGGTGCAACTGAGCATCACGCCCAACGGCAGCGCCCTCCACTGGCTCGACACGTTGAACCGGTTGTTATGAGTCGGAGAGCCGGAGAGTCGGGGAGCCGGGGAGGGATGTTACGGAGCGGTGTAGCAGCCCGCAGCGTTGTGCCTTGCCGTGGGGTTTTTATTTTGTGTGGGAGTATGGGCGTGTGGGAGGATGGGAGGGAGGCTGATTTCGGATTGGGTGCATCCAGAAACCAATCCAAAATCCGCAATCCAAAATCCAAAATTGGAATCCTCCCAAACTCCCAGACAATCAATATCTTCTCCGACTCCCCGACTCCCCGACTCCCCGACTCCCCGGCTCATAAATCCGGCTCAAAAAACGCCCGCATCATCATGAACTGGATAGCCCTCTGCATCTGCATCGCCTTGGCCCTTGGGATTAACCTCTTTCCCTGGTTCATGGCCTTCGTCGTCAATTCGGAAAAGTGGAAGATGGTGGGCTGGGCCTACTATTTCTTCACCTTTCCTATCGGGATCGCATTAGTGGTCGTCGGGCTGATCCTTGCGCTGATTCTGCCATGAACACCTGGACCCACGCCTTTACCATCGGTCAGTTTATCCTCGACTTCGCGGTCGTCAGTGGGCTGCTGGTGCTGGGGACGATTTGCCGCCGGTATGTGGGCTGGTTTCAGCGTTTTCTCATTCCGAACAACCTGATTGCCGGTTTTTTGGGATTGATGCTGGGGCCGGAGTTGCTCGGTGTGGCGGTGTTTTCGCCGGAGCGGATGGGCGTCTACGTGTATCACCTGCTGGCGCTGACGTTCATCGGCGTGGGGTTGCAGAGCGGTGGGGGGAAGCACTCGCGCGGCGCCATCAACCTCGGCTTCATCCAGATCATGTCGATGCTGCTGCAGGCGATGATCGGGCTGGGGGTGGTGATGGTGATGGTGTATTTCGTGAATCCGGACCTCGTGCCGGCGGTGGGGGTGTTGTTGCCGCTCGGCTTCGGGATGGGGCCGGGCATCGCCTATTCCATCGGGCAGTCGTGGCAGGCGTACGGTTTTGCCGAAGGCGCTTCCATCGGGTTGACGATTGCGGCTATCGGCTTTCTGGTAGCGTATGGGTCGGGCATCCTGATCGTCAACCGGGGCATCCGGCGGGGGCACGCCGAGCTGGTTGATCGCACCGACAGCCTGAGCCGGGAGGTTCGTACCGGCCTCGTCAGCGCCGAGCGCGCCGAGGCGCGGCCCGTGGCGGCGCGGATGACCTTCACCGCCGGCGCCATCGAGCCGTTGACGTTCCACGTAGCGATGGTGGCGACGATCTACCTCGTCACCTACGGCGTGACGCTGGCGCTGGCCGAGGGCCTCGTGCTGATCGGGCTGGAGCGCGAAGTGCCGACGCTCTGGTCGTTCCAGTTCATCCTCGCCAACCTGATCGCCCTGGTCACGGGGCGGCTGATGCACCGGGGCCGCATCGCCCACGTCCTCGACGACGGCTTCCTCCACCGCCTCACCGGCCTGATGGCCGACTACCTCATCGCCGCCTCGATCATGGCCATCAGCCTCACCGTCGCCTGGGATTACATCGTGCCCATCGCGCTGATGTGCGTGGTGGCGGCGTTCGCCACGTATGCCAGCATCAAATGGGTCTCACAACGCGTCTTCGAAGACTATCCCTTCGAGCGCTTCTCGGGCATCTACGGCGAGATGACCGGCACCATCAGCAGCGGCCTGGCGCTCGTGCGCATCGTCGATCCGGAATACAAGACGCCGGTGGCGCAAGACCTCGTCTTGAGCAGCGGCCTGGCCCTCGGCTTCGGCTTCCCGCTGCTGCTGGCTATCAACATGCCCTTCACCGTCTTCGACGGCGCGATGGAGGGCTACTGGGTGCTCCTGGGCATCGTCCTGGGCTACCTGCTTTTAATCCTCCTGGCCTGGACGCGCTTCGGCTTGCAACGGAAAAAGCGGATGGTGTTTTAGGGTTAATTTAGCTTACGCTCGTCCCACAGGGCGGGAGGTTTGGATTCTCTGCAAGAACCTTACGGCACCAGGCTCGGAGGAGCGTTCTGCGGCTCTCAGACAGGTCGCGCGTACGCGGCATGTAGCCAGACGCCATCCATATCGACTGCTCGGTGCGATCCAGGATGCTCTGGGCACACTGGCTTACCGCGCGCTCGTTATTGAGCGGGAAGACCAGATTCATGGCCGGATAGAGCAGGTAGTACGTCCGCAACACGTTGTCATAGACCACCTCAAACGTGAGCAGATCGTTGCCCACCGGCCCCGCCGCGTTCGGATCTACGTAATAGCGGCTAAAATCCTCCTCGTTGGGCAGGATGCGTAAGCTCGTCTGCGGGGCATTCGTAACGTACGGCGGAACCATAAAGGTGGTGTAACTCTTGGGTGGATACCCCGCCGGCGCCGGATTCGCCGCGTCGTTGATGGTAAAGGTAAACAGAAAGTTGCCCGGCTGATCGGTATCGACGACAATCGGCTGACCGGGTTTGAAGTTGGCCGAGAGCACCTCGGCATCGCCGGGCGCTTGCAGGGGAATCGACCGGTAGATCCACAGGGTGATGGAGGGGCACGAATCCGCATCAAGCTCCTGGCCGCGATGATACACCGAAACGGTCGCAGGTTCGGTGGTGCCCTGGTTCACAAACGAGAAGCCCGAGCCGAACTGCTCAGCGTAGATGGCTTGCTGGTTCGAAACGAAGTAATAGTCGGTCTCTTCCAGCACGTCGCCGATGGTGGGATGGACGAGTTTGAACGTGGCGTCCGGGTCTTGCAAGAGTTGCTGCGCGGTCTCGTTGTCGGAAATATCGAAATCAAACACCCAGCCTTTTTCATCGCCCGCCTCGGTGTCCGCATAATCGACCATGCCGATGCCGGCGGCCTGGGAGCCGTTGGTAATCACGAGCTTAACAGGGCCGAAATCATATTTGGGATTGTTATCCGCACTGCGGAAAAAGTCCGGAAAGGTGCTGATAAAATCGGCAGATATCCGGTTATCGAGGTGCTGTAAGACCGCCGGGGCCAGCGAAATCGGGCCGCCACCCGCGTTATTCCGGGATCCGGGCGGTGTTGGAATGTTCGTCGTGTTGGAGACCATCAACCGGCCCGTTGGGGCGGCTATGATCGATTCATCCGCATACAACGGCGCGAAGGTGCCAGCAATTTCGAGTTCGGTGGGATTGGTCTTTTCCTTTGCGTACAGATCCTCAATCGCGGTGTTTGAAGTCGCGCCGCCATACCGGCGGTAGAGGTAATAGCGAAGGATGAGGCCGGTGATGTTCGAATCCTCAAATTGGGGAATGTTGATGAGGGTGTCGGGCGGCCACGTAATGATGTGATAGACATACGCCCCCGCGCCGCCGTCGGCGGTCAGGTTCACATTGCGATAAAAATTGAGCCACTGGCTCGCCGACTTCGACACCGAGGCGTGCTTGAAGAGAGAAGGGATTTTGGACAGTTCCAGCGAGTCGATGAAAAACTGCGTTGCCGGTGGAGAGCCTTCCGAGTTTACGTCGGTGAAATGGCCGTAAATCGACAGATCCGAGCCAATAATATGGGTCAGCGGAGCCCCGTCTTCGGGAGCCGTGTAGATCTCATCCGGACCCGTCTGGACGCCGATGATTTTGGCATTAACCGTTTTGTTGTCCTTGCCGCCATAGACCGTCTTCATGTCCATGGCGCCGTAGTAATTCCACTCGGCAGGGATGATATACTGCGTGTCTCCCGGTTTACCCGCCGTGTCGAACGGTTGCGCTTTTTTCGCCCAGGCAATGAAGTCTGCGTCCGACATGCCGTAGGTCCGGGCTTTGACGAGCTTGGAGTCGATTAAAGCGAGCGTTTCGCCGGCAAACGGCCCCCAGTCGTCGGGGAGTAACGCCGACCCTGCATAGTCGTCGTTGTTGGCGGTGCCGGGGTTGAGTTGGATGGTGCCTTTAAAGTTGACGCGGGGAAAATCGAAAATGCTCATGATCGTCTCGGCTGGATGAAGAGAAGTGGTTAGAGTCTTTTTACGAAAGCAAAGAACATGCAGAAATGCAAATGCTGGCATCGTGTTGGAGAGGGCGCCATATGAGGAACGCTCCCATCCAGGAAAGGGGATTTTTCCTGTAGTTCTGCTGCTTTGTGAGCCTTTTCTTTCTACCGCCCGGCGGTGACGCCGGAGGCTGTACGGTCGTTTTTTTGATTGAACACAGAGCTTGTCATGTCCTTCGTCGTTTATGCCAACGGACGGCGCCGCGTCATCCCCTCGGCCACGTCGTATGCCGAGGCGGCCTGCGTGTATCTCGAAACGGTGCAGGGCGAGGATCTCTCGCAGCCGGCGCTGCTCCACGGTCATTTCCGCCCGCTTCCGTTGCCGCACCTCCGCCTGCGCTACGGGCAGCGCACGATGAACGTTTTTCTCTCTTCGTTGCAATAGGGCGTTGATCATCCCGGCCTGGATGTGCTTCGGTCTGCAATGGCAAAAGCGGATGGCGTTTTGAGAGGGGCGGCGGTCTGAAGAAATCAGAAAAATCTTTCGCCTCGTTGATTATATTTAGAGAAGAATGGTAGTGTCAATTCAGCAGAAAATGTCGGCTACAATGTGGTTTTAGAGCTGATCCGGTGCCTATAGCATGAGGTTGTCATGATACCATCAAGTCTGCAAGAGATCTTCAGCACTGTTTCGGTAGGGCTCCTGGTTACGGTGATTGCCACGACCCTGTACTGGATGGCCTTTACATCAGAGAGAACTTTTACGCACTGGTTTGCGCAACGTGAGTGGCGTCCCCAGAAAGACCGCGTTCTGCTACCACTGCTTTTCATCTTCGGTATCTACAGCATCGGTTTGATCATAGAAGGTATAACAGATCATCTTGTTGACAGTGAGCATGAACCAGATACACAATGGCTTCCCTCCTGGCATGACGAGACCGATCTTCGGTTAAGCACGGTAATAAAGAGCGGTAGTTTTTCTCCTCCCAGGAATGATGGTGAGTCCTCCGGTTACAGCTATGAGTTTTTGAGAAAGGAAAAAAGTCAGCCTATTCCCCATAATGACCATAGGATAGATAGTCTTGAGTTTCCAGTGCTAGGAAAAGCAATAATCTCAGACATTCATCACTGTTACGCCGTGCACCCTCGTGGTAATGAGACAGAATTTTTCAGAGAAGTTGGGCGTCAAATAGTCAGGCAACGAACTGCAAATATAGCGCCCATTTCGGATTTTTCATATGGGGACTTAAAGGCACTGATGGGTAGGTCATACTATCAAGCCAAGAACTGGGCCTATTCGAAGAACACTTATTTCGACGAACTGCGAATCATACAGAATCGCATTGACTTTGCCCGAAGCGCTCGTCTTGTGTTGTGGATTTCCCTAAGGTTGACGCTAATCGCAATTGCGATATTTTTACTTAGATCATTCAGCCCTCAGGTTCGCAGAGTATGGAAACAATCGCGCCGGCTCGTCAAAGAACGCAAGAAAAAGAATACCAGTGCAGCGAAGTCAGATACCTCGGCTGTTTCGAAAAGACCTGGGGGTTCTCAGATATCCAGGTTGATCTTATTAAGGAGCAGGTTGCGGAGAAACGTGATGGTAACGAGGTTGATAACCAGGGTGGGAAAAGGAGCGTTTTTCTTCGTTTTCTTAATCCTGATCGCTATTGCTTCTCATAGAGCTTGGCATCACGCCGAAAATAACTTCAACGAGCGCGCTTGGGGTTACCACCTCTCTGCGTTAGAGCGAGGTGAAGTTTACCTCAAAGGCTATCCACAGTCAGGGGAATTGAAGGAGTGTGAGCAATTATTATCTGCTCTACCGGATTCCTCTACAAGTCGCGATAGTACAGCCTTGCTTTTGGTATCGCCATAAACTGCTCATGCACCTGTAGCCCCCCATCGCACTCTCTTTGCTCTTTCACGACGTCCTTGTTGCAGCAGGTCGCCCTACCTCGGCGTCAATCGCCGCCCTGGCGTCCAGGGGGCGCCGGCGGCTTCGAGGTCGGCTTCTAGCTGGGCCAGTTGGGTCTCGATGAGCGCAGACAATTCCTGACGCAAAGCTCCGAAGTCGGCGCGGGCGATGGCGAGGTTGCGGCGGAAGGTTTCGGTGGGGGTCTGGCGGGTGTTCCAGTGGCCCGTCACACGTCCGACTCGGTTGCGGATGGAGGGTGTGGAGGCTTCGTCGAGGCGCCCGCGGATGGGGTCTCCGAAGAGCCGCGTCCGCAGGGCTGCCAGCCTCGTTTCTATTTGATCGAGGGCTGTGAAAAGGTTGGCACCGGCACGGGGTGTTTCGAGCAGCGCCGCCCGCATGTGGCGAAGCCGGTCTTGCGTTTCGCTGATGGCTTCACCGGCGCTGGCTACCTGCCGCATAAGCTCGCTCGTTTCCTGTTGGAAGGCGGCGACGGCGTTGAAATCCGTCCCCGGCGGTGCGGTGGGCACGGGCTTGACCTCGAATTCCTGAGAAGAGGCGACAGATCGCGCGCCCTCGCTCGAAATCAGGAGCAGTTCGGCGCTGTAGCGGCCTGGCGCGGCGAGCGGGCCTTGCGGCGAACCGGCCCAGGGCGGCGTGAAGCCGGGCGTCGTCAGATCCACCGGGTCCGGCGGCGGCAGGCGGAGGTCCCAGTTCACCCGGTGCAATCCTGCTTTGGCCGGCCCTTCGATCCAGCGGACGGGCTGCCCGGCGGCATCGCGCACGACGAGCAGCACACGCGGCGTGGTCTCGGTGGCTTCGCGCCGGAGCTGGTCCCAGCCGGGGAAGGGGATGTCTTCGCCGCGTTCGCGCAGTTCTTTTTCGGTAGCGCGGCGGGTTTCGCGCTGCGTCGAGGGCGTTTCGGCGAGGTAGTAGGTGAAGACGGCGCCGAACGGCGGGTTGGGCGCGGTGTAATCAGTGCTGCCGAGGGTGGGCTTGCCGCGCGCCTGCATCGGCACGTTGGGGACGTACCACCAGGCATCGCGCACCGGGAAGAGCGTGCCGCGATCCGCTGCCACGCTCGCCGCGAGGCCCCGCAGCGGCGTGTAGTCATCCAGCACGTAGAAGCCCCGGCCAAACGTCGCGCCCACGAGGTCCTCATCCCGGCGATGGATTTTTAGATCGCGGAAGGCGATGGTGGGCGCGCCGCTGAGCTTGAACCAGTTGACCCCGCGATTCGGCGAGAAATAAAGCCCGAACTCCGCAGCGAGGAAGAGGAGGTTGGGATCCACGTGATCCTGCTCCAGCGCCCAGCCGATGGTCCCGGCAGGCAGGTCTCCGGCGATGGAGCGCCAGGTGCGGCCCCGGTCGGTGCTTTCGAAGACATAGGGGTTGAAATCGCCCGTTTTGTGCGCGTCCACGACGGCGAAGACGGCATCGGCGTTGTGCTGCGAGGCTTCGACGTCGTTGATGAACGAGAAATCCGGCACGCCGGGCAGGCTCTCGACGGCCCGCCAGTTTTGCCCGCCGTCTTCGCTCACCTGAATTAACCCGTCATCACTCCCCACGTAGAGCACCCCCTCAGCGACGGGCGACTCCGAAATAGCGGTCAGCGTGGCGTATTTCGACATCGCGCCGTTGTCGTAGAGCGCATCGACACTCCAGACGCGCCCCGCCATCTCCAACGCGTACCGGTTGCGATCCCGCGTGAGGTCGCCGCTGACGGGCCGCCAGGCGTTGCCGCGATCGTCGCTTCGCCAGAGGCGCTGTGAGCCGAAGTAGAGGCGGTTCGGTGCGTGGGGGCTGATGAGGAGCGGCGCGTCCCAGTTCCAGCGTTCCGGCGGGTCGCCGGGAGCGGGTTGGGGTTGGATGTTGAGGGCTTCTTCGCTGCGGCGGTCGTAGCGCGAGAGGTTGCCTACCTGTGTTTCGAGGTATAGTAAGTTGGGATCGTCGGGGTCGAAAGCCACGCCGTAGCCGTCGGCGCCCATCGGCACGTACCAGTCGCGGTTGCGCACGCCTTCGACGTTCATCGTCCGGGCGGGGCCGAACAGCGTGCCGAGGTCTTGCGCGCCGCCGAGGATGTTGTAAAACGGCTCGGAATTGTCCAGCGCGAGTTTGTAAAACTGCGAGACCGGGAGGTTCGGGAAATGGCGCCACGTCGTGCCTTCGTCGAAGGTCTCGTAGAGCCCGGCGTCGGTGCCGGCCAGCAGGTGGTTGCCGTCGTCCGGGTCGATCCACAGGGCGTGGTTGTCGCTGTGTTTTTCGCGACCTGTGCCCAGATAATCGAAATTCGCGCCGCCGTCGCGGGTGACGTGGAAGAAGACGTCCATCTGATAGACGAGGTCGGGATCCTGCGGCGAGGCTTCGATCTCTTGATAATAATGCGGCCCGGTGCCGCCGGAGATGTAGCCGTTGCGCCGCTCCCAGCTTTCGCCCTTATCCCGCGATCGGTAAAAGCCGCGTTCTTCATTGTTGGCTTCGATGGTGGCATAGACAATCTCCGGATCGGCGGGCGTCACAGCAAGGCCGATCTTGCCCATGTCGCCTTTGGGCAACCCTCTTTCGATGCATCGCCAATTCTCGCCGCCGTCGGTCGATTTGTAGATGCCGGAGCCCGGCCCGCCGGCCAGCAGCGCCCAGATATGGCGGCGGCGCTGATACGCGGCGGCGTAGAGCATGTCCGGATTTGTCGGATCGAACTCGACGTCGGTAACGCCCGTGTCGTCGTCGATTTCGAGAACCCTGGCCCACGTGGCGCCGCCATCAGTCGTTTTGTAGAGGCCGCGATCACCGCCGGATGCCCAGAGGGGGCCTTCGGCGGCGACGAACACCACGTCGCTGTCACGCGGATCGACGAGGATTTTGCCGATGTGCTCCGAATTCTCCAACCCCATCTGCTGCCAGGACGCCCCGCCGTCGCGGCTTCGGTAGACTCCGTCGCCCCAACCGACGTGCCGCCCACTGACGTTCTCGCCGGTGCCTACCCAGACCACGTCGGGGTTGTTGGGATCGAGCGTCACCGCGCCGATGGAATACGAGGGCTGCTCGTCGAAGATCGACTGCCACGTGATGCCGGCGTTGGTGGTTTTCCACAGCCCGCCGGATCCTACGGCCACATACCACGTGGTGCGTTTGCCCGGATGCACGGCGATATCGGCGATGCGCCCGCCCATGACGGCGGGTCCGATGCCGCGCAACTTGAGGCCGGCCACTGCCTTGGAAACGGCCTCCCGATCCAGATCCTGCGCGATCCCTTCGATGCTGATGAAAAGTGTGGAAACGACGAGCAGGAGGAGTCCCGCTCTCGACGTGCGTGTGCCCATGAGAACGTCCCAGGTTTTTGAAGCGATTTATTGCATCCGGTCTCAGGGGTACGGTCAATTCTGAACATCATCGAATTGACACGAAACGGGCCGGTGGTCACTCGTCCGCGTTTTGCTATTCGAACCCGCATTGGCGCGCTCGAAGGCCTCGTGCTCTACCCGCCCGGCATGTTCGTTGGCAACCAAAGAGAGCTGGCCTCGGCACAGCGGCTGGCTGATGAGAATATGATCGAGCAGCAGCGGGTTCTTAGAGGCGGGAATTTTGAGCACGGCATCCCGGTATTTTGCGGACCAACGCAGATGGCCGGGCGCATCGAACAGGGCATGGTTGAAAAACCGCTCGGCAAGCAAGACTTCCCCCTGAAGATTGCTGATCAGGTCGAAGAAGAGGTATAGCGTCTCAAAGTAATCATGGCCCGGCCCATCGTTGCAATCGCCCATCACGATCAGACCGGGATTAGCCAATTGATCGAATTTGGCTCCGATGTATTGCCGGATATTGCGCGCCTCGGTGGCCAGCTTGATCCGGGCCTCCATCGCTTCATTCACATACTCGCCTATCAGGTTTCCATCCTGGTCTCGTTTGATTCGCTTTTTGTTGATCTTTGATTTGAGGTGAACGCCAAGCAGTTCAACTTCCTGGCCGTTACCGAGATCGTAGACGAGCACCTGGGGATGCCGGTAATGAGAATGACGCTTGGCTTTTTCCTCGCCCCAGAAGTTCACCTTCCAGGTCTTGCCTCCGATGAAGGATTGCCAGATATCGGGGGATTGCAGCCGGCATTGCCCCGCCAAGGCCGCCCGCACCAAAAACCAGATCCATTGGGTTCCTTTGATCTGGTACTCCTTGTCTCGGGCTCCTAAGGCATCGGCTGGTTGTTTAAGAAGAACCGGGACCCATTTATCGTTGAAAACCTGCTCGCAGAATGCGTCAATCCGCTGTTCTCCCTTTGGACCCTCCTGAATGCAGAGGATGTCCGGATTTATTTCTTCGACGGTTTCCAGCACGCGCCGGCGTCGATCCAAGATGTTCGGCGTCGGGTCCTCCGAAATCAACCGATCCGAGTGTTCTAGATTCCAGGTGGCAATCTTCAGCGGCATGATGGATTCTCTTGATAAGTTGTTGGGATGTTGACGATTTCGCCATATAAAACAATCTTTGAAAAAGACAGTCAAGTCGAACTTACAAAAAATAATATCAGTTCTGCGTAATTACTGTTTTTTATGGTAGGGCAATCGCATCTAAATTTCGACCTGCGAAACTGATGCGTATAAGCGGTTTTCAGGTTGCCGGATGCAGAAAGTTCAGACATCCGATTTTCACGAA
>JANQES010000046.1 GCA_028278205.1 Rhodothermales bacterium | reverse complement strand
GAGGAAGCGGAACGGCTGCGCCAGCGGCCAGCGGGGGAACGTGTTGGTGCTGAAACGCGAATGCACCATCGCCAGCGCGCTTTCCATCGACGGATCGGTGAGGTCGGGGAAATAGGCCGGCACCTGCTCCGGCGTCAGCATCCCTTTATAGACGAGCGTGCGCGAGGAAAGGCTGGGGATGTAGCACGCGCCTTTGCCGGGCAGATCCGAAGCCTGAATGGTGTTCTGAATGACTTTGCGAATGACGTAGAGCTTGCGCTCGAACGCGTCCTGGTCGGGCAGGCCGGCGCTGCGTCCGATGAACACTTGCCAGATGGCCGGCTCGATGGACCGCGCCGCCGTGCCGATCCGCTCGCCGCGCGTGGGCACCTTGCGCCATCCGAGCAAGTCCTGCCCCTCAGCCTTCACGATGTCTTTGACGAACTTTTTGAACGTCCGCTGCTGCTTCGGGTCCTTCGGCATGAAGACCAGCCCTACCCCGTAGGCGCCCGACTCAGGAAGACGAAAGCCGCGCGCAGCGCTCTGCTCTCGGAGGAACGCGTCGGGCACCTGCATCAAGATCCCGGCGCCGTCGCCGGTGTGCTCGTCGCAGCCGCAGGCGCCCCGATGGTCGAGGTCGAGGAGCACCTTCAAGCCCTGGCGCACGATGTCGTGCGAGGGCGTTCCGTCTATCTTACAGACGAAGCCGACGCCGCAGGCATCGCGTTCTAAGGCAGGGTCGTAAAGGCCGCGCGGGCTGTTGCTATCGTGCATGGACATAGCGTATAGGGCAAGTGAGGGTATCAGCACAACAAAGACAACGGGGGAGGCAACCAGGGCGCCGGCGCGCGAGTGCCGCCGTGTTGCCGGGCGGGGTGTGTAAACGCTGCATCAAAACGTCAGGGGTTTTGATCAACCCCTTGACGCTCTTAGTAACTTCCGCTGCGCGCTCTGGACTAGCTCAGGGATTGACCGGGGGGCTTAGCCTCCGATAATGCGAATAACTCGGAGACCGATGGCTTCTGGAATAATCGGTACCGGGATGGTACCGACCTTTCCCGAGGGGGCCATCCCCCATAAGAGGGAAATGCGTCGCAGGCAAAACCGAACACCTCGACGGCGTCGTGCCCATGAAAAAATATGTGCCGTAATTAGCGACATTGCCTGTGACGGTTTTGATGGGTTTCAGTTAATATAAACAAAGTGTGAAGGAAGCGTCAAGCGCGTTTGCGTCAAGGAGTTGGCCCGTGCTATTTAACAGCGTAAAGCTGGAAGCGCTCTCAATTCATTTTTTTAAGTTAAAGATGCTTTAAACCTGACTTATTGCGATTTAATTGGATATTTTTTCTTGTAATGTTAGCGACCATTTCATTTAAAATAATTTTTTTAATTCCCAGATCACGAAAATGTTACACGGTTAACCGTCGCTGTCGCGCCGGTTAATGAGAAGAATCCAGGAGAGAGTGGGCTTTCGGAAGGCTCGGTGTTTTTGCGCTTGTTTTTCTTTGATTTTTTCGGAAGCGCTTCCAGTGAAATCCCATCAGATATCTAACAGAATAATGTTATATGTTTCTATAGCTATATATGACTTGCTTCACCAGCATTTCGGTAGCGCTTCCAAAGCGCCGTAGGCGCGTCCTGTTTGTAGCAAAAAGCGTTTAACAAGAAAAAGCTCCGTAGGCTCAAATCGCAAAACAAATTATGAAGACAAGGTGAAGAAAGAGAATTTGGGAGATCGGAAACGCTTCCGAAAAATTAAAAATTTGAATTATAACATATCGATTGCCTAAGTTTCGACGGCGATTCAGGATTGACACCTCATTTAGTTAATCTATACGATTGAATCTCCATTACCCCCTGTCCCGGCGGCACACGCCAATGCGCCGCCGGGCAGTTCCCCCGGACCCGCTATCCATAGAGAACCTTTTTACAGGAGGCATTCTTATGAACACCCGTTTCCGCATCAAGTTCACTACGCTGTTGTTTTCGCTGATCTTTTTGACAGCGGGCGCAGCGGTGGCGCAGTCGTTCAGTATCGGCGCAGACATGGTGAGCCGCTATGTGTGGCGCGGCACCGACTTCGGCGAGTCGGCGAGCGTGCAACCGGCCCTGTCGTTCAGCCAGGGGGGTTTTGAGATCGGCACCTGGGCATCCTACTCCTTCAGCCCCGATGGCGCCGGCGCCAACGAACACGACATCTGGATCGGCTACACCGTCGAGGCCGGAGAGGCCGGCTCGTTCTCGTTCGGCGTGACGGATTACTACTTCCCTGCACCCGGCGGCTCCGACTTCTTCGACTTCAGCGGCGACGGCGAAGGTTCTCACTGGATCGAACCCTACGTGAGCTACACCGGCCCTGAATCGTTCCCGATCACGCTCTACGGCGCCATGTTCGCCCACAACGACCCGGACAACTCGCTCTACCTCGAAGCCAGCCTGCCGGTGAAAGTGGACGGCGTAGAACTGGGCCTGACCGCAGGCGCCGTCAGCGGCGAGAGCGCGTTCTACGGCACCGACGGCTTCGCTTTCGTCAACCTGGGCCTGGCGGCCACCAAAGAACTCAAGCTCAACGAGGCGTTTGCCATCCCGGTGAGCGTGGCTTACATCCTCAACCCGGACACCGAGCGCTCCTTCCTGGTCTTCGGTCTGGGAATTAGCCTCTAGATCGAGAGGGAGAAAGGGGGACAGGGCGAAAGGGAGATCATTTTTCCTTCACCCCTTCCCCTTCTCTCCCTCTCCCCCTTTCCATGGTGCCCTACTTCAGGGCACAACCACAAAAAATATCACACCCCTCTTGCGCGAGCACACCCTCGCGCCGTATCTTCGTGCCCAATCTCATCGAGAACGACTGAGGGAACAGGCCCGATGACGTCGTAGCAACCGGGTTATCCACAGCGATAGCCGCCATGGTGCTAACTCCTGCCCGATCCAATGACCGGGAAAGATGAGCGGTGCTTTTCTCGCGCGTCTGCTTCGCGCCCTGCGCCCTCCTCTTCTCGGGAGGGTTTTTTCGTTTCGGGAGAGATGAGCGTGCCGGTCTTTACGGACTGCCTGCTCGGTTCTTGGTGAGAGTCTCGCCCCCTTTATCACCAGGAAACCGAACATCATGCATCCGAGAACACGCCTTGCCCTGGCCGGCCAACAGACCGACGGCGCCTACAACAGCATCGTCCCACCGCTTTACCAATCGGCCATTTTCCGTTTCGAAGACCTCGGCCAGACGAAAGGCTTCGACTACACCCGCAGCGGCAATCCCACGCGCAAAGCCCTCGAAGACGTCCTGGCCGACCTCGAAGGCGGCGCGGGCGCGGCGGCCCTGACCAGCGGCATGGCGGCGGTCTCGACGACCCTCGCCCTCTTCGACGCCGATGCCCACTTCCTCTGTTCGCACGACTGTTACGGCGGCACCGAACGCCTCTTCTGTCACCTCCGCGACCAGGGTAAACTCGACGTCTCGTTCGTCGATCTGACCGATCCGGAGACGCTCAGCGACGCCATCCGCCCCGAAACGCGCGCGATCTGGGTCGAGACGCCCTCCAACCCGCTGCTGCGCATCGTCGATCTCGAAGCCGTCGCCACGGTCGCGCGCGCCCACGGGCTGACGCTGATCGTCGATAACACCTTCCTCTCGCCGATTCGGCAACAGCCGCTGGCCCTCGGCGCCGACCTCGTCGTCTATTCCACGACCAAGTACATCAACGGGCATTCGGACGTCGTCGGCGGGGCGGTGATTGCGCGGACGGAGACGCTCAACGAGCAGCTTCAGTTCGCTGCCAACGCGCACGGCACGATAGCACAGCCGTTCGATTGCTGGCTGGTGCTGCGCGGCCTCAAAACGCTGCCGCTGCGGATGAAGCAACACGAAGAAAACGCGCGCGCCGTGGCTCATTTCCTGGCGCAGCATCCCAACGTAGAAACGGTCTTTTATCCCGGCCTGCCGTCTCATGAAGGGCATGAAGTGGCGGCTCGTCAGCAGCAAGGGTTCGGGGGGATGGTCTCGTTCGCGGTGCGCGGCGGCGAAGCGGTGGTCAACCATCTGCTGCGCTCGACGAAGGTCTTTTCGCTGGCCGAATCGCTGGGCGGCGTCGAGTCGTTGATCGAGCATCCGGCCACGATGAGCCACGCGTCGATGCGTCCGGAGCAACGCGCTGCCGCCGGCATCACCGACGCCGTCGTCCGCCTGTCGGTGGGCATCGAAAACATCGACGACCTGCTGGCCGACCTGGCGCAGGCGCTCGACGGCCCGACGCAGGCGGCCTTATCCGGCGACGGGGTGGCCGGCGAGGTGGTGCCGTACGTCGTGTGATGGGTTCGTGAAATGTGAGGGGGCCTAGAAATAACATCCTCCTGTTTCTCGTTCCCACGGTCCTCCGTGGGAGTGTAAACCGCGACGCTCCTGCGTCGCCCTTCTGAGACGTTCCTGCTATAATTCTCGGACGCAGGAGCGTCCGGTTCTGCATTCCCACGCAGGAGCGTGGGAACGAGAGTGTGTTACAGAATCTGGTGTGACAGGCGCGAAGAAACCGGCACCTCAACCCCCATAATCTCCTCGATGCGCTGGTACGCCGTGTCGAGGTCGCCGTCGCGGAGGAGGTCGAGGATGTCGGAATCGATGAGGGTGTACCAGCGGCGGCGGCGTTCGTTGAAGTCGGGATAGCGCGCGGCGAGTGGTTGGCGCAGGGCGGCGGAAAGTTCTAGAAAGGTCTCGTATTCCGGGCCGATGGTCTGCTCCAAATGCTGGCGCAGGCGAACGGCCAGCACCGGGGCACAGCCACTGGTCGAGATTGAAACCGCCAGCGGCCCGCGCCGCATCACCGAGCCGGCGACGAAGGTGCAGTGCGGCACATCGTCCATCGTGTTGAGAAGCACCTTCTCGGTCTGCGCCTCTTGCCAGATGGCCTCCGCCGTGGCCTCATCGGCGTCGCTGACGATGGCGAGGAATGCCTCGCGAAGATCGCCGCGCCGGTAGCCTCTCGGAATCCACTCGATCCGCCCGGCATCGGCCCACTGGCGCAAGGGCTCGGTCAACTCCGGGCTGATCACGACGACGGCGGCATCGCATTCGAGCAACCCGCCGGCTTTGCGCTCGGCCTCGTGCTCCCCGCCAACCACCACACAGCGCCGGCCTGTGAGAGTGTTCAAGAAGATCGGGTAGACGTTCATTTTTCTGCGTCGTAAATGTAAAAAAGGTCTGATTGTGAGGGAAGATTTTAGATTTTGGATTGTTCTCTCTATGCACCCAATCCAAAATCTAAAATCCAAAATCTAAGCCGCTTTCGGCTGGACGTGGATGCCGCATTCGGTCTTGGCAAAGCCGGCCCAGCGACCGGCGCGAAGGTCTTCGCCGGGGGCCACAGGCCGGGTGCAGGGCATACAGCCGATGCTGGTGTATCCGTCGTCGAGCAGAGGATTGTAGGGTAAATCGTGCTGCTGGATATACCGCCACACCTCCTTCTTCGTCCAGAACGCCAGCGGATTGATCTTGACGAGGCCGTTGGCTTCATCCCATTCGACAATCCGGATGTTGGCCCGTGCCGCTGATTGATCGCGCCGCAGCCCGGTGATCCAGGCAGTTTTATCAGCCAGAAAACGGCGCAGCGGCAGCACCTTGCGGATGAAGCAGCATTGGTCTGGGCTATGCGTCCAGAGATCCGGCCCGTGCTCCTGGCGCTGGCGCTCCAACGAAACGCCGGAATGTACGGGCTGAAACGAGAGGCCGAGCCGCTCCGCCAGGTGATCGCGCAGCGCATAGGTTTCAGAAAAAAGCAGGTCCGTCTCCAGATAAAAAACGGTCGTTTCGGGCGAAATCTGGGCGAGGTGATGCGCCAGGACGATCCCCGAAAGGCCGAACCCCGTCGCCATGACGAGGCCGGAGCCAAAGGTATCGAGGCTCCAGGCCAGGATGTCCTGGGGGGACGCTGTTTCAAACGTGTCGGTTTGCTCGGTGAGGGTATCGTAGGTCCATTCTTGGGCACGCATGGTAGGTCTGGTTTACTCCGTAAAAGGGCTTAATGAGGACATCAATCGATTAGGACGGAAGGAACAAATCCCTTCGGTCCGGCTGATGTGTTTCGATTATCAAATCAGGTAATCGGAGAGTCCCCTCTCCCTCGACGGGAGAGGGACAGGGTGAGGGTGATAAGCCGTCTTGCTAAGCCTCTTTTCGCCCCCTTCCCCTGTTCTCAAGGGGAGCGTTTTACTTTTTACCAGATTTGAATGTCGAAGCGCATCAGCCGGACTGGCAACAACATCGCCCGATACAAAGCCCTGCGGCGTGCCGGTCGTGGATGAGCAGATCGTATGTATGGAAAACGGTCTTTGCGATGAATCCGGACAGCGAAAAACGCTCGATATGGTTAAAAAGGGAAAGCATCATCAAAACTGATTCAGGATGAAACGGCGGGTTCAAACCGGGCGGGCACACGCGGGGCCGGGGCGCCCAACGGCGCTGCCGGAACGATGCGGTCTTCGGCCAAAAAGCCGGGCGGCACCGCATGCTCAGGACTGAACCAGCCGAGCACAGCACGCAGGTTAACGACCTCGCCGACGACGATGACTGCCGGAGTACGCAAGGCTATCACCCGCTCCGCCACGCCGGCGAGGACGCCTTGCACGACGACCTGATCCGACGTCGTGCCGCACCGAACGGCGGCCACCGGCGTATCGGGCGCGCAGCCGTGCTGGAGGAGGCGCTGCGCGATTTCCCGAAAACGGCCCACACCCATGAGGATGACGAGGGTGCCGGCTTTGGCCAGCGCCGCCCAGTCATGCTCCGCCGCCGGATCGCTCAGGTGCCCCGTGACGACGGTGAACGCGCTCGCCACACCCCGATGCGTCACGGGAATGCCCGCGTAAGAGAGCGCCCCGATGGCGCTGCTGACGCCCGGCACAATCTCGAAAGGCACGCCGGCCTGGGCCAGCGCCTGCCCCTCCTCGCCGCCTCGCCCGAACACAAACGGATCGCCGCCTTTGAGCCGGACCACGACGCACCCTTGCTGCGCCCGCTCCACCAGGAGCGCGTTGATCTCCTCTTGCCGCAGCGTATGATGGGCGTGAGACTTGCCCACGTAGATGCGCTCGGCGGTAGGCGAGGCCTCTTCTACCAGCGCCGGATGCACGAGCCGGTCGTAGACCACCACGCCGGCCTGGCGCAGCAAGGCGAGGCCGCGTACGGTCATCAGCGAGGGGTCGCCGGGGCCGGCACCCACGAGGTAGACCGTCCCTGGATTGGCTGGAATAACCATCGTTCAGACCGTTTCGGGGTGAAGCTGCGCGAGCAGCGTGGCCAGATCCGCCGCCTCAGGAATGCGGACGTGGACGGAAAACGGCTGGCGCGGATCCTCGTCGAGCCAATCCAGATGAACCGGCGCCTCGCCGTAAAACGAGGCCAGCGCGGCTTCCAGATCGTCGCGCACCTGCGCCAGCGACGCCGGCTCATTGGGCACGAGCAGCCGATCCAGAAAAGCTACCTCGACCTCGTCGGCGCGGAAGGTGAGGCCGAGCGCCGGATCGGTTTCGAGGAGGTGGCAGCCGTAGAGCGCCTGGCGCAACACCGCGCGGAGCACGTCGCGCAGGTCGCCGTCGAGGGCGCGTTTGCGGCTGTAGAGCAGGCCGGGGCGTCCGCGGCCCAGGTCGAGGGCATAGTCGGCTTCGTGGCCGATGAGCATGATGCCCGGACCTTCGTGGACGTGTTTGTAATCCGCCACGTCGATCAGCAATTCATCGACGCGCCGCTGCTGAATCCAGCGATGAAAAACCGGGATCAGAGCAGGCAGGTCTACCGCCTCCGGATCCGTCACGAAATACTTAACGTGGATACGATGAGGAGTCATGGTCGAGGGCTTGGTCTTGTTTATTAACGGTTTCAGCTTCGCTTGAGAATGAAAGGGGGCTGCAAATGACGAATTTCGATTGACGAATGACGAGTAGAGAACCGACTCATTCGACATTCGACGTTCGACATTTCCGATCCTCACCCTTTCTCTAATCGCGCGCGCCGGGCTTCGAAGCCGGGAGGCAGCTTGGCCGACGGTGGAAGCTTCGGCTTCTTATCCCCCGTTGGCTTCGCGGGCGCAGGCGCTGCCTCATTGAGCCGCATATCGCAGGCGTGCGCGGCCTCGATAAACAGTTGCGCCTCTTCGATGAGCCGGTGCGCGGTATCGTGGTCGGGCGATGGATTCGGTTCGGCGTGGCGGTTGAAGAGGTAGCGGGCAAACTTGCCTTTGGCGTACTTATCGAAGAACAGCTTCGTATCGTAGAAGCGCGCGCGAAATTCTTCGACGATGCGGTCCGGGTCGTCGCCAATGTCGAGGTACTGGGTGCGGATCAAAGCACGCGCAGCCAGCACCATCGATCGATAGGCGAGGTGATCGGCCTGTTTGAAATCGTTGGCTTCGAGGACTACCTGGGCTTCGAACGCCTCCGACTCGGCTTTGGCAATCTCCATCGAGAACAGCGTCACCACCTCGCCGGCGCACTCGCCTTTGCCTAGATCGCCCAGAGTGAACTCGCGCGGATCGCCCCAGTCGGTGAAGAATTCGGGCTGCTCTTCGTAGGCCGGGATCTCCATGAAAGGGCGGATCATCTCGCGCGCTTCCTTTTTGCCGAGCCGGGCTGCCCAATCCTTGAAAGCCTCTCCCCGTTCTCGCTCGCGCACATACCGGTTCGTGATCTCCTCCACGACTTCAGGGACGGCCCGCGAGGGGACCGAGCCGATAGCCAGCCCGTAGCTGCCCGCGTTGTTCTGCCACTGGCCGCCGAGCACCACCTGGAAGTGCGGCACTTTGTGAATCCCCATTTTCCGGCTGTTGCCGTAAAAGCCGATGTCGGCGGCGTGATGCTGGCCGCAGGAGTTAAAGCAGCCGCTGATCTTGATCTTGAGATCTTTGATGGCGTCGGGCAGCGTGGCGCTCTTGGCCGTCAGGCGGGTGCGAAGCTCGCCGGCCAGCCCGCGCGATGCCGCAATGCCCAGCTTGCACGTATCGGTGCCGGGGCACGCCGTGATGTCGACGATGGTGCCGGCGCCGGATGCGCCCAGCCCGATGGCCTGCAAATCCCGATACAACGCCGGCAGATCGGCCTCGACGACCCAGCGCAGGACGATGTTTTGCTCGACGGTCGTGCGCACGTTGTCGCCCACGTACTTCCGCGCGAGGTCGGCCAGTTGGATCATCTGCGTCGAAGTCAGATCGCCCAGCGGCAGATGGACGGTGGCAACGCAATAGCCGCCCTGGCGCTGGTGATAGACATTCGTCGCATACCACGTGTCGAAGCCGTCGGGCCGGTCCTCGCCGTTGAGCAGGATCGGCAGTTTTAGCGGCGTCTCGCGGTAATGCGGCAGCGTGTCGAGGTAGGCCACCCAGCGGTCGTCGTGCGGCAGTTTTTTTCGTTCTTCGAAGACCAGCCGGCGGAATTCTTCGATGCCCAGGCGGGCGACGAGGAATTTGATCCGGGCGCGGTTGCGGTTGCGCTTTTCGCCGAGGCGCGCAAAGACGCGGCAGATGGCCTGGGCGATGGGCAGGATCTCTTCTTCGGGCACGAACTCGCTCAGCAGTTGCGCCTGATGCGGCACCGTGCCGAGGCCGCCGCCGACGTACATCGCAAAGCCGCGCCGCGCCTGATCGCCCTCCTGCCGCACCTGCGCGAGCAACCCCAGATCGTGCATCATGACGAGGCCGCAGGCCTGGTCGGCGCATCCGGAGAACGCCACCTTGAACTTCCGCCCGAAGTCCTGCGCGTCGTCGTGGCCGAGCAGGAAATAGGCCAGCGCGTGCGCGTAGGGCGTCACGTCGAACGGCTCGGTCTGGCAGACGCCGGCAAACTGGCAACAGGTGACGTTGCGCACGATGTTGCCGCACGCCTCCTCGGTGGTTACGCCCACGGCAGCCAGCCGCCGCATCAGGTCCGGCGTGTCGTCGATGTGGACGTAATGAAGCTGGAAATCCTGCCGCGTCGTCACGTGGAGGATGCCGTCGGCGTACTCGTCGGCAACCTGCGCGAGCACGTCCATCTGATCGGGTGTCAGGCCGCCGAAGGGGATCTTGATCCGCTGCATGCCCGCCGCATCCCAGACGGTGTTCGGACCTTTGACGAGGTCTTGCGGATAGTCGAGCGTCTGCTCGCCGAGGCCGTCGTGGCGCTGGCCGTTGTCGTAGCGCTGGCCGTAGACGCCCCGGCGCAGGCGGGTCTCGGCGAAGACTTTTTCGTCGAGCTTACCCTGGCGCATCAAAGCCATCTGGCCTTCGAAGATGTCGATGTCGTGGGCCAGCGAGGCGGGTATGGTTTCGCGCAGCGCCTCTTTCCAGGTATGCGTTTTCATGGCGATTTAAGGGTTCAAGCAAACAAAAAAGCCCACTCACCAGCGACGGTGAGTGGGCTTCCGGAAAAGCGGTGTCCGGGATCTATGTACCCCGGCTATGCGCTGCCATCGGTAACCTCCTTGCCTGTCGTCGGTGCTATGCTCTCTGGGAGAGGCATACAACAGCCTGTACAGGTGCAACAACACCCGCAACAGCTCAGACAGACGGTATGGACGTTCCGGTGGTGCATCGAAAATGGGTTTCGGTCAGGGCCGTGTCGTTACACGGTACGGCGGCGCCGTGGTTTCATCGACTATAAATATAGAAGGCACAACCAGGGGTGTCAAGGCACTTGCAAGATGGAAGCGCTTTTTAGCCGGAGGCAATGTTATCTTTGTTTGAAGATTACAGTTACAACAAAGAAAAAGGACGTATTCGCGGCGGCTGATGTGTATAAGGGGCCTAAACGAACACGTGCAATCAAAGAAAAATATTGGGGATAAGCGGCCCCGCCCTACCCTTGCCTATCCTACTGCGTGTTGCGTACTGCGTATCGAAAGGCGCCCCTACGCAAGACGCATTACGCAGTACGACGCGCCTCAAAAACCCGAATTTTTCGCGATTGCACATCAACCTTTTTTTATAACAAAATGCCTATGACGTATACTGATTCGAATAGAAAGAACAACGATCCCCGCCCCCGCATGAAGCGCCTTAAACTAACCGGCCACCTCTCCGGGAGCGAAATCTTCGAGCGCTATCGGAAGACCACCCAGGCCGTCGAACGCACGCACTGGCAGATCATCTATCTCAAAAGCCAGGATAAAACCGTCGGCGAGATTGCCGAGGTCACGGGCTACAGCGAAGCCTGGATTCGCCGGCTGATCCACCGGTACAACGCGGACGGCCCCGATGGCTTCGGCGCAGCGTTGCCCAAGCCGCCCGGCATGGTCCCCGTCGCCAAAGTCCAGCAACTCGAAGCCGATCACGCCCGCAAGTCCGAAGAACTCGACACCGCCCGCGCCGTCCAGCTTTCGATGCTCTCGCCGCCGGTGCCCGAACACCCGGACCTCGACATCGCCGTGTTCATGGAAACCGCCTCCGAACTCGGCGGCGATTATTACGACTTCCACCTCGACGACGACGGCACGCTGACCATCGCCGTCGGCGATGCGACGGGGCACGGCGCCAAAGCCGGCATGATGGTGACGGCCACCAAAAGCCTCTTTAAGGCGATGGGCCACGAGCCGGACCTGCTGGCGCTTGTGCGCCGCTTTACGCAGACGCTCAAAAGCCTCAACCTGCGCGGCCTCTACATGCACCTGACGCTGGGCCGCTACCTCAACGACCAACTCGACCTCGTCGTGGCCGGAATGCCGCCGATTCTGGTCTACCGCGCCGCCACCGGGCACGTCGAAGATGTAGTGCTCAAAGGCATGCCGCTGGGCAGCTTTCCGGACTTCCCCTATCAGCAATGCACCCTCGCCCTCGATCCGGGCGACACGGTGCTGCTGATGAGCGACGGCTTCCTCGAACTGCTCAACGCCGAGGGCGCCATGCTCGAACCCCATCGCGTCCGCGCCCTCTTCGAAGAAGCCGCCGGCGCCGAGCCCGACGCCGTCATCGCCCACCTGCGCGAAGCCGGCACCACCTGGGCCAACAACCGCCCTCTCAACGACGACGTGACGTTCGTGGTGTTGAGGCGGAAAGTTTGAGGGAGGATACGGAGCAAATGTTATTTGATTAAGTATGATGATATTGTCATATTTAACGTATGCCGTACACGGAACTGTATTTCTTCAAAAACCCCGATGGCTCAGTGCCCTTGCTCGATTGGCTGGACGGGCTTGAGCAGAAAGCCGCTACCAAGTGCGTCCAACGGCTCGACCTGCTCACTGAACTCGGCCACAAGCTGAGGCGGCCCATCGCCGATTTTCTGAGAGATGGCATCTACGAACTGAGATTCCGCTATCAGAACGTCAATTACCGGATTCTCTACTTCTTCAGCGGAAGAAATGTGGTTGTCGTCTCACACGGCATAACAAAAGAGAAACGTGTTCCACCGAAAGAAATTAACAAAGCGCTTGAACGTAAGAAGATGGTAGAGACGGACTTTAACCAACACACGTTTAAGCCGGAGGAATAGCAATGGAAAAACCGCAGTCGAAATCCGCGAAGTACCTGTATGAGAGGTACATTGAAGGCGATCCGGAACTGGAGGCTCTTTATGAAGAAGAGCGTACAAATGCAGAAATAGCAATGCGGGTCTATGGGCTTCGCAAGGAAGCCGGTCTCACCCAAAAAGAGCTTGCAGATCGTATCGGCACCGACCAGGCCGTCATCTCTCGCCTTGAGGATGTAGATTATGAAGGGCACTCCCTTACGATGCTGCGGAGAATCGCTACTGCTCTGGGAAAAAGAGTGCAAATAACCTTTGTGCCGCTTGGCGGGAAAGCATCAAGCTCATAGTGACCGCCTTCACGTTTCACCCGCCGTCATCGATGAAGAAGCCGGCGGCGGTGATGATGCTGTCGGGGGGCGTCCAGGTGAAAGAGGTTGGATACCCTGCCCCGACAAATCCGAAGCCGTTCTCTACGTTCGAAAACGTGCCCGGCTCGACCAACAGTTCAGGGTCGTACACGCCCGTCGGCGGGAACCATCCTTCGTTGGTCACCAGCACTGTCATTCGGACCTCGATGAGCCGGAGGTCTCGCACATTACAGGCCTCGATAAAAATCACCTGATCGAAAATGGAACGGGCATCTTCACTGAAGCGGATGGTAGCCACCGAACCGCCTGGTACCTGTTCCTGATCGAGCCCATACGTGAAATCAAAACTCTTACAATTGGTGACGTAGCGCACCTGGATGCGGTTGAGGCGCGGCGCTCTCTGCCAGAGCACCGGGATCCTCACAAAAGCCGGCGCCACGGTAGGCGTCAACAACATCGGTTCAGAAAGCGGCGGGACGTCAACCTCCACCTGCGCTGCCACCCCATCAGAGCGTTGAACCTCCAGCCGGTAGCGATGCTCGAAGGCCGCCCGAAACTTCGACCAGTACACGTGCCCGTAGCTAAAGGCGGCGAACTGCACCACCGAATCCTCCCATACCCGCTGGTCGCCCTGCTGAAGATCCACCGAGATCACCCGGGCGTCGAGCGGCTCCGGACGCGTCGGTTCCAGCCGTCCCTCGATGTTGAAGAGCCGCACGGCCTGCGTGTCGGCCTTGGGGTTGAAGAAACCGTAGACGGTGAAGGCATGGTCCGTGCCCACCACCGGGTTGACGTCCTCTTCGCACCCCATGAGAAGCGCCAGCGCCAGAAGCAACGCCGCGCCCCGCATACCGGCTGCGCTATACCGTTTCAAAACAAGCATCGTATCTACCATTTTTGAATTTTGACATCGTCAAAATTCAATCTAATTCAACTTTAATCCCGAACGACGGAATCAGCGGGAGTTGGTCGGCGCGTTGGAGGGTGAAGACATCCAGGAAAAAGATGTTGGCGCGGTCGTAGGCATTGATGAGGCTTGCCTGGACCGTGGTTCGCGCCCGCCCCGTCGTGAAAACGCGCTCAAGCGACAGGTCTAGCCGATGATACGTGGGCAGGATCCCGTTGAAGGGGCGTTCGTAGATCACGCGGCGGTCGCCCTCATCCCGAAAGACATTGGCCGTGCCGTCCATCAGCAAAAAACCGTCGAAGCCGAGGGCGCGGTTGAACGGCAGGCCGGAGCCGAACTGCCACCGGGCGCTGAGGTCGAAGCCCAGCAGGCGTGTGCTGGCGAGCGCGTTGATCTGATGCCGGCGGTCGTGGGCGGGCCGGAATCGGAACGTTTCGGTGCCGAACCACAACTCCAACGATTCCTGCTTGGCTTCATACTCGACCGACGAGAGGCCGTAGTTGATATAGCCGTAGAAATGAGGCCGCCGCAGTTCGAGGCGCAAGTCCAGCCCGGCAACCCGCCCGTCGGCCTGTTGCAGGCGGGTGGTCAGGCGCGGAAAGGCCGTCCACTCGGCGATGTAGAGATTAAAAAGCTTCTTGTAATAGCCTTCGGCGACGAATTCGAGCCCATTAGCCAGTCGGCGCTGATAACCGAGCAGCATGTGGAAGGCTTGCGGCACCTCGCCTAAAGGCACTGCCGCCCAGGCCGTAAAAGCACTCGTGGCATCGCGCCGGTCGCTGAGGCCGACGATCTCCTGATGAAACAACCCCGCCGCCCCGCTGATCTGATGCTTTCCCTTCGTCCAGACGGCGCGGAAACGCGGCTCGACGTAGACCTGCTGTTTGCTGGGGAAGTTGTGGATGCGCACGCTCGGCGTCAGCACCATCTCTTCGCCCAGTTTGAACTCCGGCGCCACGTACCCCCCGGCCTCGGTGACAAACTCCCGGGCAAAGCGCAACTCCTGATACAGCCCGCCGAGTTCGCTGCGCATCTCAAGCGTCCGGGCAAAAAGCCCCCACCGGATATTGGCAACCGTCGTGAAGTGGGTGATGTTGACTTCCGAACTGATGCGGTCGGTCGTCGAGGTGCGGATGGGGCGGACGCTTTCGCCGAGTTCGTTGTTAAATCGGGAATACGACACCATGAATTCGGCCAAGATGGGCATGTTGCCGGGCAAGAAGAGGTAGCGCCCGCCCACGGCATGGTTGCTCCATCGCACCTCGTTGAGGGGGGAACCGGTGTCTTCGCCCACGGTGCCCCGGTCGTAGGTCTGCAACGCGCTGACCGAGAGCCGGCTGTTGCGGTTGACGATGCCGTGGAGCTTGACGAACAGGTCGTTAAAACGAAACGGCACATCCCGGGCCACCAGCCGCGCCGCCCCTTCTTCGACAACGGAATGCCGCCCGGAAGCTAAAAGAGAGATCCGGCCATTCTCGTCCAACGGCCCTTCTACGCGCCCGGCGACGATAAACGGCGAGACCGAGGCCGAACCCACAAACCGCTGATTGTTGCCGTTGCGCGTCGAGGCATCGATCACCGACGAGATCCGCCCGCCGAAGCGCGCGCCGAAGCCGCCGGCATAGAGATCGACGCTGTTGAGGATGTCTGAGGGAAAAGCCGAGAAAAAGCTGAGCACGTGAAACGGCTGGTAGACGAGCATCCCATCGAGCAAGACGAGGTTCTGCGACGGCTCGCCGCCCCGGATGTAAAACTGCCCCCCCTGATCGCCGATGACCACGACGCCGGGCAGCGTGGTCAGATACGAGGCGAAGTCGCCCGCGAGGTCGGGGCTGGGCACCTGTTCGATGTCGAAGGGCTGGATGGTTTGCAGGCCGCCGGTGAGGTTGGCTGCCTGCCCCTCCTGCTCGGCCTCTACGACGATGGTGTCGAGTTCTTCCTCCGACTCCTCCAACGCCACGTCGATAGACTGCACCTCGCGCGGGGCCAACTGCAACGTATCGCGATAGGTGTAAAATCCGACGAACGAGACGCGCATCAGGTAGCGTCCCGGTTGCAGGCCGGCCACCACGTAGAGCCCGTCGCTGTCGGTGGCAGCGCCGTAGAGCACCCCCTCGGTATTTTCAACGACGACGTTGACGCCCTGCAACGCCTCGCCGTTAGCCGCATCGGTGACGAAGCCTCGGACGGTGGCGGTCTGCGCCTGTGCCTCCGGTGCGAGCCCGCCCCAGAGGCCGCATCCCATCATCACCCCGATCATAAATGATAAACGATATTTTTTCACCATGAGCGCCCCCGTCGAGAAAACAATAGAATTGTTTAATTTCAAACCTAAACAACGATTCGACTCGAAAACAGGCACAAATAAAGAGCCTACGCGCTCGCCGGGCTAGTGTATGGGTGTGTGGAAGGTTAAGTATTTTGGATTTTGGATTGTCTGATCGGGCACCGTCATCTCAATCGAAAAGGCACCCATAAAGAAAAAGGATCCACCCGTTTTTAGTTGATTCTTGCCACGAGAATGGTCATTTCACACTAAGTGAGGTTCAGAACAATACCTTACGTTTACAACGACAATGGGGGCAACAACATGGCGCTCAGGGCACGGGCGGCAAACCGCTTTGCAGCCGACTGACCTGAACCAGCGGCGCAAGTGAGGCCCGCAGGCTCCACGGTAAGTTCTCACGGTGTAGGTTTCATGACCTGCCCGGCGCAACAAGAGAACGGTGTCTTTAATGCCGGGGACAAGGAAGCAGTCATCTGTAGCTCATCCATCATCGCCTGGATCCTTTTTCTTTACGGGTGCCCGGTATTTTAGCAGATGCTTATGCCAAAAAACAAAAAAAATTTTGACGATGAGGTTATATATAACAAAAAAATGTGTCTTAATAAGTAGATACCTGCGCCGAAACATCGCGCGAGGGCTCACCCAACCCTTCATCAACCCTGAAACACGACCATGAAGGAGAAGCCCTACCCGATACGCTCGTTCCAAAACCTGCGGGTCTATCAGTACGCCACGACCCTGGCGACAGACCTGTTCTGGATCACCCGTCGTTTCCCTAACGAAGAACTGCACGTATTGACGGCCCAACTCCGCCGGACGGCCCGGATGATTCCGTTCCAGGTGGGCCTGGGCTGGAAGAAACGCTATTACGGCCCCGCCTTTCGTCTTCACCTCGACGAGGCGCAATCGGCCTGTGCGCGGCTCGGTCTGTGGCTCTACGTGGCCCATGAGAGCTGCTACCTTACCGATGACGCGCACGACGAATTGCAAGCCCGGAAGACGCACTTGCAACGGATGCTCACCCGGCTCAACGATCAACGCATCCCGATGCTCGCCGGCGGCACTGTAACAGCTTTAACATAGACTACAGGTAGTGGATGGGGAACCGGAGATGGCAACACCGTTCTTTGAAACGTCGTAGCCTGTTGAATTAAAAAACCGCGCACCCAACAAGGTCCATAATCCCCCTGAAGCCCATGATCCCGTACCATGCTTAGAGGTCCATAGAAATCCCAAAAATACTTATTAATCCTCTATAATTTAATTATTTACGACGCTACGACGTTCTGACGGACGGTCACAGAGATAATCATCAAAATCGATACGCCATCGCCCGTCCACTACCTGTTCATTTTGTTGAAATACCGAAACAGCGCAGCTAAAGGCCTGCGGCTCGGTTGATTGAGCAATAGTGTTTATAAACAAAAAACCGCAGCCTTAGCTCGCGCTGATCTGTGAACAGTGCCTATTTGCAGAGCTTGTCACGAGACCCCAAGGGTTTTTGAAACCCTTGGGATCTTCTTTAAAATCCCCCTTCCGAGACGAACCCCCATCGAAACAACCCGCCCGATCTGCCTACTTTTCTTGCTCGATTTTTTTTATGATGGAGGCGCCCCTGTAGTTTGATCGATAGGAACCCCAGACTGCCTCATCAAACGAGGGTGTACCCCATGAATACGCTGAGATGGATCACGGCTTTACTGATCGTTGGTTTCGTTGCGGGGTTGGCTTCGGAGGCCCGGGCACAGATCGGCACCTGCCCGCCCGCAGCCGGAGAAGCTTTCCTCGATGTTAACAACGTCCGCGCTCGCCTCTTCAACAACGGCAACCTCTTCTGGAGCGGCGACCCCTTCGTCTACGAAGTGCCCAAGGGCGAGGGCGTCAGCGCCATCTTCACCTCGGGCCTTTGGATCGGCGGCACCATGGGCGGCCAGGTTCGGGTGGCCGGCGCCCGCTACACCAACCACAGCTTCTGGGGCGGGCCGCTCGACGACAACGGCAACCCGCCGGCTGACTGCTCCGTCTACGACCGCCTCTACAAAGTCAGCCGCCGGGACATCACCGCGTATGAAGCCACCGGCACGACGACCGCCGACCTCCAGGACTGGCCCACCGGCCTCGGCGCCCCGACGCTCGCCCCGCCCGGCAACGGCCTCGACGACGACGGCGACGGCGAAACCGACGAAGACGGCGAGCAGATCTCTCTCCTGGATCAGCCCCTGGCCCAACGCCTCAACCGGGTGATTGACCTGGAAGCGGGAGAACGCCCGGCTATTCTGGGCGATCAGTCCATCTGGTGGATTATGAACGACCGGGGCAACGAGCACAGGTCCGGAGGTTCAGACACCCCGCCCATCGGCCTGGAAGTCCACGTGATGGCCTTCGCCTTCGACACCGACGACGCCCTCGACAATACTACCTTCTACAAATATAACTTCTACTTAAAAGGCAACACACCCCTGGAGAATGCCTACGTCGGGGTGTTTTCAGACCCTGACGTGGGCAACTTTGCGGACGACTGGGTCGGCGCAGACACGGTGCTCGGCCTCGCCTACGCCTACAATGCTGATGATGTAGACGAGGGCGCTGCCAGTTACGGTGCGGGGCCGCCGGCGCTGGGCTACGACTTCCTCCAGGGGCCGATTGTGCCCGCCCCCGGCGACACGGCATACTTCGACGGAGGGCGCCTGCCGGACTTCAGGAATCTCCCGATGACGCACTTCCTTTACTTTGAAAATGGCGGGTGCGTCAACTGCGATCCGACCAATGGATCTGATTACTACAACTACATGCGGGGCCTCTGGAAAGACGGCCAGTCGGTCACCGAAGGCGGCAACGGGCGCGACTTCTCGCAAACGCCCGCCGCCTTCATGTTTCCCGGCGACCCGGTCGCCTGCGCGTTCTGGTCGGAATGCAATGCCGACGACGCCGGCACATCGATCCCCCCGTCCGACCGGCGGTTCGTGATGTCTACCGGCCCGTTCACACTCAATCCGGGCGATTTCCAGCAGATCGTCTTCGGCATCGTCTGGGCGCGGGGGACGGATAATTTCGACTCGATTACACAACTCAGAGCGGCGGATGCGCAGGTCCAGGCGGCGTTTGAAGCAGGCTTTGAGAATGTCATGGGGACGGCTACCGATCCGCCGTCGGCGCCCGTCGAGTTGGCCTCGCCGGCAAACGGCGCCACCGGCCAGCCCACGAACCCGACGTTCTACTGGCAAGCGCTTCCGGCCATCGGGGAATACGAAGTCCAGCTTGCCACCGATGCGGGGTTCTCGTCGGATGTCATGCAGGTGAGCGCCTTCGCGCCGACGGCCAACCTGTCCGGGCTTTTGGCGAACGCCACCTATTTCTACCGTATCCGCGCGGTCAACACCGCAGGCTTTGGCCCCTGGTCGGCGGTGTGGAGTTTCTCGACCTCGGATGTGGCGTTCGAAGCCGGGTCTATGTTTAAGGATTTTCAGGTGGTCGCCAACGCCGCCGGTCCGCTCGATCCGCCGGATTATGCGGCCTTCGCCTTCAACAACTCCGGCTTCCCGGCTCCTGGGGGTCTCGAAAGAGGCACGCGCGGGCGGCAGCAGGCAAATAGCGATGCCGTCTGGGGCATCCACGCAGGCGGCGCAGACATTCCGTTCGGCCCCTCCACCGACGATAATTCGTTCCTGGCGCGGGTTACCCGCAACGGCATCATCCTGCCCAACATCCTGCCCGGCGACTACGAGATGCGTTTCACGCAGCGGTGTGTAGAACATCCGGACCAATGCCAGGCCTGGCGCGCCTTCACAGACGGATTGTTCATGGACGTGCCGTTTGAGTTGTGGCACGCCGGCATCGACACGCCCGACGACCCCAGCGACGACTATCGCCTGATACCCTGGATTTGTGATACCAACGCCTGCCAGGGCGGCACCGAAGACGGCGTCTTCGACATCGGCGGCGACCATCCCATTTCGGGCGGCCTCAATGATCCCTTCAGCGATTGGACCTACTGGCGTCGCCCTCTGGATGTCTCGCCGGGCGAGGCAGGCTACGAAGCCTTCATCACCAACACCGAAACGCCGACGGAAGAGATCTTTGCCCGGATCGTGCTGGTGCAATGGAATGGCCCCGAAGCGCCGCCCTACGACCCGCCGCTGCCCGAAGTAGGGACGGTCTTCCGCATCGTCACCGACCTGCTGCAAGCGCCGGCGCTGGCCGCACCCGCCGACGGTGCCGACATCACCTCGCCGGAGGTGACGCTCTACTGGCACGCACGCCTCGGCGATATGCTCTTCCAACTTCAGATAGCCACCGATTCCAACTTCGACACCATCATCGAAGACGTGAACGGGCTGACGGATCGCGTCTATACCTTCTCTGGCCTGACCTCGAATCAGGCCCATTTCTGGCGGGTGCGCGCCGTCAATGTAGACGGCGAGGGGCTGTCTCCGTGGTCCAACACGTGGGGCTTCAATACCGGCGCCATCGCGGCGACGGGTGTGGAAGCGTTGGGCGGAGCAGTGCCGGAGACGTACGAGTTGGGCACCAACTACCCCAACCCGTTCAACCCGACGACGCAGATTGAATTCGGCCTGCCCGAAGCCACGCGGGTGCGCCTGGAC
>JANQES010000114.1 GCA_028278205.1 Rhodothermales bacterium | reverse complement strand
CTGCGCGTGTTGAGAAAGAGTGACCGCTGGGACAACGTCGTTGAGCTAGCCAAAGCCAGAAAACTAGCCGCTTGACAACCTACAAATTGTCGTGCGCCCTTTTTGTGCATTGATCGAGAGGGAGAGAGGGTGAGGAAAAAACCTCCCTTTCACCCTCTCTCCCTCTCACCCTTTCGGTCTACTCCCCCTCGCCGCTCGGCGGGATGAGCGTGGCTTCGGCGGCAATGGCCATCTTATCTTGATCGTTGTAGACGTAGGCTCTGCCTTTGATGTGTTTGTGTTTTTCGAGCTTCTCTGTAATCTTCACCTCGATCCGCACCTCAGAGTCCACCGGGACGGGACGCAGAAAACGCGCTGAGATCGAGACGGCGATGCTGCCATGTCCCGGAAAATCACGACCGAGCACTTTAGAGATCAGGCCGCACAAGAGCAAGCCGTGGACGATCCGATGGCCGAACCGCGTGTTGGCCGCGTATTCTTTATCGACGTGGAGCGGGTTGTCGTCGCCCGTGACGTCGGCAAAGACCTTGACGTCGTCCTCCGAGATGAAGCGGGTCGTCGTGAACGAGTCGCCGACTTGCAGCGTGTCGTAGGTGTAGATGGTCTTGGGTTGATCGGCGCTCATGAGGATGTCGAGGGCAGGGGCGAGGGTGATCCGTGGATTGTAAAAGTAACAACGGGGCGTTGAAAAACGAAACGGTTTACGTTTCACGTCCCGCAGGTTTCATCGCCTGGGCTTCCACGAATTGATGCAGCACGTCCGTCAGCGTCGGCTCGCCGATTTCTTGTAATTCGTAATGCACGCGCAGGGCCGGTTTGTCGAAATGGACGAGGCGGCGCAGGTCGATGGGCGTGGCGATGAGGACGATGTCGGCGGGGGTGCGGCGGATCGTCTCGGCTAATTCCTGGGTCTGGGCGTCGCCGTAGCCCATGGCCGGCAGCACCGCGCCGGTGGTCGGATATTTCTCGAACGTCGCCTGGATCGAGCCGACGGCGTACGGGCGCGGGTCGATGATCTCGGCAGCGCCGTATCGATGGGCGGCTACCCAGCCGGCGCCGTAGGCCATCTCGCCGTGCGTCAGCGTCGGCCCGTCCTCGACCACCAGCACGCGCTTACCGTGAATCGACGCGCTCTCATCGACAAAAATCGGGCTCGCCGCATCGATGACCGTGGCGTGCGGGTTGAGATCTCGGATGATCCGCCGGGTCTCCTGGATCTGTTCGAGCGACGCCGTTCCGATCTTGTTGAGGACGATGACCTCGGCCATGCGCACCGTCGTCTCGCCGGGATGATAGCGCGCCGCATGATCCGGACGCAGCGGATCGACCACCGTGATCATCAGGTTCGGTTCATAAAACGGAAAATCATTATTGCCGCCGTCCCAGATCACGACATCCGCCTCCTGCTCCGCCTGCCGCGCGATCTTCTCATAATCGACCCCGGCATAGACGACGCGCCCGGCTTCGATGTGTGGCTCATACTCCTCGCGCTCCTCAATCGTCACATCGTGCAGATCCAGATCGTCGAACGTGGCAAAGCGCTGCACCTCTTGCTTGACCAGATCGCCATACGGCATCGGATGCCGCACGACGACGACTTTGATGCCCATCGCTTCGAGGATCTGCGCGATGCGCCGGCTCGTCTGGCTCTTGCCCGACCCCGTCCGCGCCGCGCAGACGGCGATGACGGGCGCCTCCACCTGAACCATCGTCCGCGCCGGGCCGAGCAGCATATAATCGGCCCCCGCCGACATCGCCCGCGCGCCGACGTGCATCACGTAATCGTGCGTGACGTCGCTGTAGCTGAAGACCACCAGATCCACGAGCCGGTCGTAGATAAGCTTTTCGAGATCAGCCTCCGGTTCGATGGGGATGCCCTCGGGATACCGCGTCCCGGCCAACGCCGCCGGATACCGCCGGTCGTCGATGTTCGGAATCTGCGTCGCGGTGAAGGCGACGACCTCGTAGTCCGGGTTGTCGCGGAAGAAGGTGTTGAAGTTATGAAAGTCGCGCCCCGCTGCACCGGGGATGATCACGCGCTGTGGCATTCTTTAGTGTTATGGTGTTTTAGTGTTTGAGTGTTTTAGTGGATGCGCGTATGCGGTGTGTTGTTCGGATGCCGCCGCTCTTCACAATACCCGTTGCCCATTGAGACGGTGCGTGAGGCAGGCATTGATCGCGCCACCTTTTTTCAAGTCATCCCTGCGAAGGCAGGGACCCATCCAGTTTTCGAGGACTGGCGGCATCCCTTTAAAATTGGATGGGTTCCCGCCTTCCTCCCGCCTTCGCGGGAGAATCAGGGAATGACTTGCTTTAAAAGCAAGGTAACATTTGACAACGTTTTCCCCTCAACCAACCCACGCGAAGCGCCTCCACCGTCGGTGCTCGGAAGATAACACAAACACCCCAGCGTCCAAATCCAAAAACACAATCATTCCGCTCCCCCAAACACATCCGGCGGGTTGATCTCGACCTCCGGCATCGGCTCATGCTGCGATTCGTCGAACGGCGGCATCTTCGGCTCCGGCGCGTCCAGCGCGGCGAGGTGCGCTTTGGCCTTCTCCAGCCCCCAGTGATACGCAAACGGCGGCCCGTCGCACCACGCTTTGCGGTACGCCTCCGTAGCCGCTTCGACGGCGGCGTCCGTATCCCCCGCGTCCCGCTCGATCTGCGCCAGCACGTTGAGCGCGTCGGCATGAAACAGCGGATACGGCCCCCGCTCCGCCGACTCCCAGACGTCGTCAAGCATCTCCCGCGCCCGCTCTGCCTCCCCCCGCCGCCGGTGCCACTCGGCGAGGGCGATCAGGATAGGGAGTTCCTCTTCGACGAGGTTGACAGCGCGGGCACGTGTTAGGGCATGATGGAGGCGTTCGTCGGCGATGTCGAAGTCGCCGAGATGCAGTGCGGCAGTGCCCTGAAGGCGGGCGGTGCGTGTGGAGTCACGTTCGTAGCGTTCAACCGCAGCCAGTTCCCACGCACGATCCGCTAGGGGCTGAGCAGCAGTCACTTGGCCCATCCACAACGACCGTTCCGCGAGGTAGGCGTTCACGAGGCCTTCGAATTGCTTGTGCGATTGAGCCACCCAGATCTGCATCGACCGCTGTAGCGCCTCCTCTGCCTCCCCTGGCACGCCTCGTGCCGCCAAGGCGAGGCCTAGCAAGTACAGGCTCATGCCGTGGCTGTATGAATAATCTTCTTCACGAGCAATGATCAGGGCGGCGCGGGTTGAGGCTTCTGCCGCCCGTAGGCTCCCGGACAAACGCAGTGCATCTGACAGGTTACATAGGTCGACGCTGAGATTGGGTTGGTCACCTTCTTCCACACAGAGATCGCATGCACGCCGATAGGTTATTACGGCATCCCCCGGCCGACCACTGATAAGGTATCCCGTTGCCAGCGCATTGAGCGTCCAACTCTGACCTGACGAATCGCTCAACTGGGGCAGCGCGCCCAACCCGTCGGGAAAGAGTTGCTCCAGCATTTCCACCCGCAGGCGGCCCGCGCTCAGACGATACAGTGTGGCATCGCTCAATCGAACTCTGAACACCCTGTATGCGTCTTGGTACCGCCCCAACTCAATCAATGCGTTGTACAACTCAATGGCAGGCGTTAGGTCTTCGAAGCTTTCGACATCGTCAAACTGCATCATCGGCATCGCCTCGAAGTGGACGTGAAGCGTGCCGTAGATGTCGGTTCGGGCGTCGTCGTCGAGGCTGCTCCAGACGACGCCTCGGACGATGGGATGCAATTCGTAACGGTTGGCGCGCTTGTTCCAGCCGAGCAGGCCGCGGTCTTCCAGATCAGTCAGCGCGGCGTCGAGTTCGGCCAGCGTGGTGAAGGGCTTCTTCGCAGGGGCGTCCTCCTCGTCCGCGCGGATCAGCAGGGCTTTGATCGTGTCCATGTTCGCCGGCAGGCGGAAGGCCGCGATCACGAACAACGTCCGCCGTTCGGCAGGCGTCAGTCCACGCAGCGCGTAGGCGAGCACGTGCGACTGTACGTTCGCCAGCGGTAAGCCGAACACGTTGAAGTCGGGATTCGCCGCGCGCCACGCGTCGAAGTTACCAGGGTCGCTCTTGAACGTGGCGACGTGGCTGGCGAGCACCTGGATGAGCAGCGGGTGCTTGTCGAAGGTCTCGAACACCGGCAGCATCACTTCGCGCGAGCCTTTCGCGCCGTACGCGCGCCACAGGTCGAGGGCATCCTGATCGCTGAGGCCGGGCAGGAAGACGGCGAAACAGCGTGGCAGGGGATTACCCAGCGGTGCTTGTATGTCGGCGGGGTAGAGGCGGGTGCTGACGAGGATCCGCGAGGCGCGCACGCGGGCGAGCTTGCGCAGAAACTGCCCGGCCCGCACGTCGGCGGTCTTCCGAAGCTGATGCCGCCCGACGAACGACTGGCCCGCGCTCTCCGGCAAGCCCAGCGCCCCGACGACGAAATTCGCCATTTTGTCGTCAATGTCGGTATCTTGCAAGTAGGCTGCGTCCATCCGTGCGTAGGCAATCAGGATGCGTTCCAGGCCGTCGAGCACGAGCAGGTGCGGCTCCCGGTCAAGGATCGTCAGCAGTTGGCTCATCCGCTCCGGGAGGGTGATTTCCTTGACCTGTTCGATGCTCCGGCGGCTGACGTAGGCCAGGGCGCGTGTGATGAAGTTTTCGAACCGCGCGTCGCTCTCGTAGAAGCTCCACCAGAGCCGCCCGGCCAGTGGTTTCATCTCCTGCGGCGCGATCTCGTTGAACCAGTGCCACGTCAGCGCCGACTTGCCCATCCCGCCGATGGCGACGACGTTGAGGATGCGCGCATGGCCGAATCGCTCCGGCTTCGCGATCCAATCCGTCAGCCAGTTGAGTTCTTTCTGCCGCCCGATGAGGCCCTTGACTTGCAGCAGCGTGTAGGGATGGGCGATGTACGCCTCCGGCGGCTCCGGGATGGGCGAGACGAAATGAAGACTCTCGGCGGGAGATTTGTCCAATGCGACAAGTCTTGGGAGATAAACGAAAAGATCCTCCTTGAACTTGTCCAGATCGCCGAATTTCTGGTAGGTGTGTTTGCTGCCGATGCGGTTTTTGAAGGCCGCCAGCTTCTTCTTGGCCTCGCCCTCGTCGATGTACCGAGGCGTCCACGGGAAATCTTCGTCGATGACGAACAGGGCAACGGGGATGCCGTTGGCGATGGCGCGCTCGTATTCCAACTCGGTGATCGAGCAGTCGAAGCCGTCGGGGATGTAGCCATAGCGATGGGCAAAAATGCCCAGGTAAAGCTCCGCCTCGTCCACTTTTGCCAGGCATACCTCAAGCGGCTCACGCGTGTCCGGGCCGAATTCCTCCATCGGAATCGGCGTTAGCCCGATCCGGCGGCACACGTGGATCGCCACCTCGCGGTATTTTTTCAGATCAATCCAGGTGCTGCTGATAAAAACCTTGGTGATTTTGGATATCTGCGTTCCCATGGCCGAATTCCATTTGTATTAAAACGCTGTCTCGTTGTGCAAAAAAACGCGTCGATGGGGGCTGTTTATCGGGGAAGTGTAGCAAAGATAATCGATGGCGGCCACTTCGTCGTGCCGCGTGGGGCGGTTTTTAGATCGTTACGAGAGGCCGGGTGACGGCGGCATGGTTTGTGCAATTCGGCATCCCGTCTCCGTGGTCCGGATCTTTGGCGGATACCGGGTGTACCGGGAAGACGGGCCGTCCAGCCGAACAGACACCCGGCGGCCCGGTTCATTTTTGACGCAACGATTATCACCTCGCTATGCGATTGAACATATCCATTTTGGCGAGCCTGCTCGTCCTCGCCCTCACGTTCACGGGAAAGCCGGAGCCGGTTGAGCCGCCGCGTGCTGCCGCGCCCATCGTCGTCGATGACTTTGAGGATGGGCGCCCCGGCGCGTATCCGAAGCGGTGGAAATATCTCGAACGCAGTAACCGCAAGCCCAAGTCGTTCGATCTGGTGATGAACGACCGGGAGAAGTTTTTCATCGTCCAGGACGGCGGCAACAAAGTCTTGCGCGGCTACACCGAGAGCGAGTCGCAGCGCATCTCGCTGGTCAACGGCGAGGCGGGGTACGATTTTGAGTGGAACCTGCGGACGCACCCGCGCCTGCGGTGGGAGTGGCGCGCGCACAAGCTGCCCGTGGGTGCTAACGAGGAGAAGAAGAACGACACCGGCGCGGCGTTTTACGTCACCTTCGGTAGTGACTGGCTGGGACGGCCTCGGAGCATCAAATACACCTACAGCTCGACGCTGCCCATCGGCACGGTCGTCAAGTTTGGCCCGTTGCGGGCGCTCGTGGTCTCCACCGGCGCCAACGGCCACGGCGACTGGATCACCATCGAACGCGACGTGGTGGCCGATTACAAGCGCATCTTCCGCAAAGAACCGCCGGAACGCCCCGTGCTGATCACCCTCTGGAGCGACTCGAACGACACCGAAAGCGTCGCCGAAGTCGATTTCGACAATATCGTGCTGCTGCCGAGGCGGTAGGCGTAGAGTGTTTTAGTGTTATGGTGTTAAAGTGTTTTAGTTTAATCACTTATAAGGCCCAGGCACTGAAACACTAAAACACTAAAACACTGAAACACTAAAACACCCGATCAAATGGACCCGAAACCTGGCACTCTGGCCGTCTGGGGCGGCGAGCAGGGGCCGTTCTGGGAACAGGCCACCCAGGTCCCCGTCGTCCACAGCGTCTCGTTCGGTTATCTGGATGTGGATGACTGGCTCGACGTGGCGAAGGGGCAAGAGCCGGGGCACATCTACAGCCGCAACACCAATCCCACGGTGCAGGCCTTCGAGGAAAAGGTTCGTTGCCTCGAAGGGGCCGAGGCGGCGACGAGCTTTGCCAGCGGCATGGCCGCCATCAGCAACACCCTCTTCGCTCTGCTCGCCCCCGGCGACCGCGTCGTGTCGGTGAAAGATTGCTACGGCGGCACGAGCCAGCTTTTCCTCGATTTCCTGCCTAAATTTCAGATCGACGTGACGCTGTGCGAGACGGATGATTTCGAGGCGATTGAAGCCGCCGTGGCGTCCGGATGCCAGGTTTTGTATCTCGAAAGCCCGACAAACCCGACGCTGAAAGTCGTCGATCTGGCGCGGCTGGCCGAGGCGGCGCATGCCGTCGGGGCGCAGGTGGTGGTCGATAACACGTTCGCCACGCCTATCAACCAGCAGCCGCTCGATCTGGGGGCGGATCTGGTCCTTCACAGCGCCACCAAGTTTCTCGGCGGCCACGCCGATGCCCTCGGCGGCGTCGTCTGCGGCGGGGCGGAGGTCATCGGGCGGATCTACCATTTCCGCGAAATCACCGGCGCGGCGCTCGATCCGAATGCGGCGTATCTGCTGCTTCGGGGGATGAAGACGTTGCACCTGCGCGTGCGCCAGCAGAACGAGAGTGCGCTGCGTATCGCCCGGTATCTGGATGATCATCCCGCCGTCACCCACGTTTTTTACCCCGGCCTGGAGACGCATCCGCATCACGACGTGGCCCGGCGTCAGATGAGCGGGTTCGGCGGGGTGTTGAGTTTCCAGGTGCAGGGCGGTTTCGAGGCTGTCCGCGCGTTGTTGCCGCGCCTGCGGTTCGCCCATCGCGCCGCCAACCTGGGCGCGGTCGAGACGGTCGTCGGGCCGCCGGCTACGACCAGCCACGTCGAATGCTCGCCGGAAGAACGCGCGGCGATGGGGATTCCCGAAAGCCTCATCCGGTACTCCACCGGCATCGAAGACCCCGACGATTTGATCGACGATCTCGAACAAGCCCTGGCTCACCTGGCTGTTTTGCAACCGCAGATAAACGCAGATGGACACAGATGATTTGCACAGGTCGCCTCGCTAAATGCATCCCTGCACCCGCAGATAAACGCAGGCAGACGCCGATGACCTGCGCAGATCGTCTTTCCAATGGCTATTCATCTGTGCTCATCCTCATCCATCTGCGCCTATCTGCGCTCATCTGCGGTTGCCGTATCCCCATCCATCTGCGTTTATCAGCGTTCATCTGCGGTTGCATCCTCTTCATTCAACCGGCTCAGGCGCAGGGGTTGCCGTCTTCGTTTTCCGTTGACGGCGCGCAGCCATCGGCGAGTGCGGACGTGGTGGACGTGGCGGTGCGGCTGCCGAGAGATGGCGCGCAGGCCGGAACGACGTTCGAGGTGTTTGTGATGGTGCGCGTGGCAGAGGGCTGGCACGTCAACGCCCACGAGCCTTCGATGAAATACCTCATCGGCACCACGCTCGACGTCGAGCCGAGTGAGGATCTTCGGGTGGAGGCCGCGTATTATCCCGATCCGCTATTCCGCACTTTTGCCTTTGCCGACGACACGCTGGCTGTCTACGAAGGCGAGATCGCCATCATCCTGGCGATGCGCGCTGCCGAGACCCTCGCGCCGGGCACGCATACGCTGGAGAGCCGGCTGCGCGTGCAGGCGTGCAACGACGAAGTCTGCCTGCGCCCGTCTACGGTCGACGTGCCGATTTCTGTTGAAATTGTTGATGGATGACCGGCCATTTCCAGTTAAAAAAAGAGTTGGAAGAAGGCGGCTGTCCGATCATCGAAAAGAAAAAAATCCGCTATCGGCTATCCGATATCTGCGATCACGTCGAAATAGTAAACGGAATAGCGCATCAATCAATCATCAAACGAGGGGCGTCCGATTCACCTTTATCTTCGCAGAACATCAGTTGAAATTGCACAAAATAACCCGTAATTAATACTTTCCAGGGGATTGCCGATCCTCCGAGAAGGTCTTCACCCGGCTTTATCGGATCCGGCATCGTGGAGCCTGCTCTACGGAAGCGGACAGGACACTCACCCCCACAGTATCGACTATCGATGGAGGCATCAATGTCGAACGTTATCAGGAAAACCGCCGTGTTCATCATCCTGTTTGCCGCCCTGGCGATGACGAGCACGCCGCTATACGCCCAATTCAAGCTGCGCCTGGACGAGAACAGCAACTACGGCCCGGCTATTGTCCACCACGTCAACGAAGAAGAAGGCCTCGACATCCTGGTCGTGGCCTGGATCGGCACCGACGGCAATATCAACGTCAAGCAGTCGCGCGACGGCATCGACTGGCGGGCCAAGATCCGGCTCGACGAACGCAGCGACCATCCCCCGGCGTTGACCTCGGACGGCGAGTACATCTACATCGCCTGGACCGGGCAGGGCAATGAAAAGCTCAACACCATGCGCTCGCGCGATGCCATAGACTGGCGCACCAAGATCCGCCACGACGACGAGAGCGGCCTCGAACCGGGGCTGACCTATCTGGATGGACGCATCTATATGATCTGGCGCGGGCGCGGCAACCACAAGATCAACATCATCTCCTCGCGCGACGGCGTGGACTGGCAAAACAAGACCCGCCTCGAAGAAACGACCTCGGATCGCCCGGCTATCACGGCGCATAACGGACGCCTCTACATTGCCTGGAACGGCGAGGGCAATGACAAGCTTAACGTCATGCGCTCGCGCGACGGCATCGACTGGGGCGCCAAAGTGCGCCTGGACGAGACGAGCGACGACGGCCCGGCGCTGGCTTCGTTCGACGACCGGCTCTTTCTGACCTGGGTCGGCGAGGGCAACGAGAAGATCAACATCATGCGCTCGGACGAAGGCGTGGACTGGCGCGCGAAGATCCGCACCGACCACGTCACCGAAAAATCGCCTACGCTCTATGCCGATTGGGACTACATCTACCTCGGCTGGATCGGCAAGAACGACAGAAATATCAACATCTCTCGTTCGTCGGACGGGGTCGATTTCTAGGCGATTGACCGGCTGTTGCATGATGACTGTACGAGGCTACGCCCGTGCCCCCGGGGTGCGTGCGTAGCCTTTTTTTTGCCCCCATCATATTTACGTATACCCTCTGCTTGATTTGTTATTAAGTGCAATCAAATGAGTTATTGGGGATTGAAGGGATTGCTTACTGCGTACTTCGTATTGCGTAAGGGTGCCAACCGATACGCAGTACGCAACACGCAGTACGAGAGGCAGGGCCAAGGTGCAACCGCCTATCCCCTTCTCCTTGATTGCACTTAATTGGGACAATCAGGCGCGTCCCGGCGTACAACCGATCATCCGGAAAGGGTCGTTTTCATCACAAGATGTATCAGAAAATGAGTATACACGGCATCATTTGGGGGGCCTTGAGCCTGTTCCTTGCCGGCTTCTTGCTGCACACGCCGGCCTCATCCCCGCCGCCCGGCTCCGTCCTGGTCGATGACTTCGAAGCCTATCAACCCGACGGCCTGCCCACGAAGTGGAAATATCTCGACGAAAAGAAGGAGGTCGTCTTTGTTGAACCCCAGCATATGCGGCCTAACGAGCGTTTTTTCATCGTCAAGGAGAACGGCAATCAGTTCGTCCGTGCCTACGCCAAGGGCGAGTCGGTGCGCATCATCATGCCGGCGCAGGAGGGCCTCGGGTGGGATCTGAGTGCGCATCCGAAACTGCGGTGGGACTGGCGGGCCAACGCCTTGCCCAAAGGCGCCGACGAGACGCGCAACAGGCTCAACGACACCGGCGGCGCCGTCTACGTTGTCTTCGCGATGAATCGCCTGCTCGGCCCCAGGCAGATCAAGTACACCTACAGTTCGACGCTGCCGGTGGGCACGGTGAAATCGTACAACCTGGGCCGGATGAAAGTCATCGTCGTCGCCTCCGCCGCCGATGGCTTCGGCGAATGGATGACCATCGAGCGCGACGTGATGGCCGACTACTGCAAGGTCTTCGGCTCGGAACCGCCCGAACGCCCCCTCTCGATCATGCTCTGGAGCGACTCAGACAACACCGGCGACGACGCGGAGGTCGATTTCGACAACATCACCCTCATGGAGTGAATTTTGGATTTTAGATTTTGGATTTTGGATTGGTAAATTTCCGAAATCACTTCATTCGTTCGGTCATGGCGTCGTAGAGTTGTTGGGCGACGTGTTGCCAGGTGGCTTCTTCGCGGACGCGGCGGCGTCCGTTGCGGCCCAGGCGGGTTGCCAGCGGCGGGTCGCAGAGCAGTTGCGTGAGGGCGTCGGCCAGGCCCGATTCGTCGTCGGGTTCGACGAGCAGACCCGTTTCGCCGTGGCGCACCGCGTCGGGGATACCGCCGGTACGCGCCCCGACGACCGGCTTGCCGCACGCGTTAGCTTCCAAAAACGCGATGCCGAAGCCTTCGACGTACGGTCGTTCTTCCCGCGAGGGCATCACGAACACGTCGCAGGCGTTGTAGTAGCGGTGCAAGTCTTTGTGCGGGATGGCGCCGACAAAACGCACGCGGTCGCTCAGATTCAAGTCGTGCGTGAGCGATTCGAGGCGTTCGCGGTCGGGGCCGTGGCCGCCGACGAGGTACTGTACGTCTGGGATGCGGCGGGCCACCTGCGGCAAGGCGCGCAGCACCGTGTCTATGCCCTTGCGATGCACGAGCCGGCTGACAGTCAGGACGACTTTATGGCCATTGAGGCCGAGTTCGTCGCGCAGGTCCTGGGCGTCCGTCGGGTGGAAGTGATCGGGGTCGGCGCCGTTGTTGATGACCGTGATGCGTTCGGGCGGCACGCCGCGTTCGAGGAGCAACTGGCGGGTGTATTCGCTGACCGGGAAAAGCGCATCGGCCTTGCGCATCACATAAGCGCGCGCCCGGTGGTAGAGCGCCCGCAGCACGCGTTTGCCCACCAACGGATCGATCAGCAACTCGCGCCCGTGCGCCGCCACAAAGATATGACGCAGCCCGCCCAACGGCTTCGCTGCAAAAATCGTCGACGGCGCCGACGACCACTGGACGTGCAAAGCCGCTTCGAACCCACGCCGCCGGGTCAACTTGAGCACCGGCTTCCACACTTCGAAGCCGAAGCCGTTGTGCGTAGCCGGCACGCGGACGACCTCGCAGGGCAGCGTGGCATCTACGGCTTCGGCTCCGGGCAAGTCGGGCGCAATCACGGCAAAGTCTTCGCACCGATCCGCCAGACGCCGTGCCAGTTCATAGGCATAGGTTTGCGTGCCGCCCACGTCGGGCGGGAAGTCCTGAGAGATCAGCAGCAGGCGCATGCAGAACCTGTCGTACGTGGGTGATATCAGGGGCAGTACCGGCGGCGCGGGTGTATCGTCCGGGAGCCGCCTTGTAAGCGGAAGGCCTCCTTGCGTTCCGCTTCACGGGATGAGGGTAATTGTCTTCAGCCGCGCCGAAGCGCGGGAAGGTAACATCAAGACGGGGATTTTTTTGGGGAATGGCCAGTGAGATGTGGCGAGTGGGGATTTGGGGAAAGGGGGAGAGGGGGAAAGGGAGAGGGGGAGAAGGGGTGATGGGCGAAGGGAGAAGGGCGATAAGCGAAGAGCCAGCGGAGAAGAGCTAAGAGGAAAAAGAAAAAGCCGACCTTAGCCGGTGGGCCGTCTCGGAACGGAGCGCAGGCACGCGAACAAGGAAAATTTGCTGTCTGAGCGACGAAGCAGCGCGTTTCAACGTTGAGCGCGTGCCGGAGCGCAGTTCAGGCCCAGCAGGTAGCGTCTTGATCTTTTGGTCCGGAGCCTGCCCCGGACCCCGATCCGGGGGATCAAGCCAAAAGGACGAACAACCGGGATCATACCGCCACGCCTAGATCAAGCTAAAGGACAATCACGTACGATCTATTTATGGATATAAAATTGTATTTTCTAATATTTTAAACCTCCACAAACTCAGCCCGCCGAAACGTAAAGCTGACATCCTCGTGCCGCTGCCATTCCCGGTTATCCATCAGCCGAGATTGCACGAGCGCGGCCTTTAAACAGGCTTCCTCCCGTCCCTCCTCCAACACACGCCGCGCATCAGCGATGAACATCTCGTAGACCGACCATTCGTGCAACTGCCCGCTGAAATCGACCGACAGATCCATCACCTCAAAAAACCGCGCCGTGATTCGTTGATCGGCAGGCCGGGTATCCTGCTGGTAGTTGTAATGGGCGAAGATGATTTCCAGATCCAACCGCGCCGAACTCGCCTGCACGCCCCGTGCTTCAAACACATCGTGAGAAATCACAGAGAGCGTCTTGATAAACCCGTCGTGGAAACCGTTGAAATAATCGAGGGCCGCTTTGGCTTCCTCAAGAGTGGTGACGACGCGGGTCATTGTCATCGATATTTTGGGAGGGCACGGCCAAAATTCCCCCTTCGAAGGGGGTGCCCCGACGAAGGAGGGGCGGGGGATGTTCGTGCGGCCCTCTAAAAAAGCTCTTCATCAGCCGCGCGAACATCCCCCTGCGTCCGGCTGCACATACGTTTGCCGGTCGCTGTCCCCCTTCGAAGGGGGAATGGTGCGGTCGTCTTCACGTTTCACGCATCAAGCCCAACGCAGGCTCAGCTTTTTAATCGTATCGAACGTGCTGACATTGAGGCGGCGCAGGCCCCAGTCGATCAGGGCGGCCCAGGTGAAGGCCAGAAACACTAGCAGGAGCGTGTTAGAGACGAAGTCCAGCCTCATCACCACCATGATGCCGATGTGCATCCCCGCCAGCAGGGGCATGATGATGGGGCGGAACCGCTTAAACCACATCAAAACCGCGAACAACTCCACCAGCAGCCCGAACGTCAGAATGGCTGTGGCGATGAAGCCGTTGTCGAGCGCCAGTTGTTGGAGCCAGTTGTAATCGACCGAGCCCGTCAGCGAGAAGGTATCGACCGTGCGTTCCTGGATCCACATCCAGAGGTGGCGCCCGGCGGGCCATGTCGGGCCGGTGGCGACGAGCTTGCACAGCGCCGCGCTCGTGTAGCCGATGCCGTAGAAGAAATAGCACATTCCCAGCACCGTCCGCCGGATCTCTTTGCGATGTTGAAACGCCAGCGTCGCCACGGCGAAGAAGAGGATGGTCGTGCCGATGAGGTTCGAGCCGTGCGAGATCTCACCCTGGCTGTAGCGGGCGGCGTAGTGCAGGTGGAACGAGAGGATGGCGCCGAGGTAGCCGTAGCGCCAGATCCGCAAAAAGCCCAGCGCCAGCATCACCGTCATCACGATCGCGTTGACGATGCCCAGGTTGTTCTCGAACATAAACGTGATGTCGATGTACTCGGCGATGCCCAGCGGCAGCACCACGTCTTTGAGGCGCGAGAGATACGGCCCCCACTGCCAGGCGTAGAGCAGCGCCCAGTAGACCACGAAGAGTTCGAAAAAGCGGTAGAAGACGATCTCGCCGACGGTCTCTTTGCGCTCGTAGTCGAAGAGGTTTTGCAGCAGCTTTTCAATCATGGCGAGGCGCTGGTTGCGGTTTGATACTCCAGGGTCGGGTTGAAGTACGTCGTGTCCGGAGCCATCAGCAGGAACGGCGTGAAGACCACCGAGACCGAGTCGCCGACGATGGTGCCGTCGGCGCGGTAGACGAGCAGGTTTTTCTGGCGGAGGTCGTCTTCGAAGACGCTGCGGATGCCGGCCACGCGTTGCGCATCCCAGGTGCGCGCTTTAGAGATGAAGTTGGCGATATCGTTCTGGTTGATACCGCGCGGGCCGAGGGCATAGGGCGTGCCCGGCAGGTCGTCGAAGCCGCGCGGTTGCCAGAGGTGCGGATCCGAGACGTCGGCCACCTCGCGCATGTGCGAGCGCACCCAGGGATGGCCGCCGCGCGAAAACATCGGGTAGATGCTCAAGGGCCAGAATTCGCCCAGTTCGTGCCGCGTCTCGCGGGGCGGCCACACATCGCCGAAATGCCCCAGGTGAAACAGCACCAGGATGGCATAGACGATGAGCGTCCCCACGATCAGCCGGCCTCCTTTCTTGTAGTGTTGCATCGCTAAAACACGGTTTTGGAAGAGAGACTTTCAGGAAAAAGTAGGAATCATCACTCTGGCGATCATGAATTGGTTCGCCCAGACGGCTCATTTTGGCGAAACTTAATATTAAACTCCATGGTTGTCCTGAATCCCACGAGGAGGATGGGGGTTCAGTAGGTCTGGATTGAGGCGATGCCAGGTACGTCCCGTTCGGCGAACCTATCATCGCTGCTCTCCATAAGCCCCGTAGGGGCGTCCTGTTTGTAGCACAAAGGCTAAAAAACAAAAAAGCTCCGTAGGAGCGACCTGTTCAAAGAGGGAAGCTAGATTCTTTTTAACAGGCCGCTCCTACGGAGCTTGCCGGGCGTTGGTGCGACTTGCTACAAACAGGACGCCCCTACGGGGCTGGAACTGCCAACAATAGATCATCCCGCATGAAGGAAGGCGACGTAAAAGTGCGATGGAGCCGGTTTGTGGAGTCGAAGCAAGGACGCCGCGTCATCAAAGGCGTGCAGGCGCTCTTTGCCCTCGGCATCATCGCCTACCTGATCTTCGAACTCCGGGGCGTCAGTTGGGCGGAGATCCTCGCCGCGTTGCCGGTGCATCCGCTTTTCTACGTCTTTCTGCTGGTGCTCTACTTCCTGGTGCCCTTCGCCGAGTTGTGCGTCTACCGCATCACCTGGACGTTCGATGCGTGGCGGAGCGTCTCGGCGTTCCTCAAAAAGCGCATCTACAACACCGACGTCCTCGGCTATTCGGGCGAGCTTTATTTCTACACGTGGGCGCGCAAAAACGTCGGCCTTTCGGACCTGGACATCCTCAAAACGATCCGCGATCAAAACATCGTCTCCTCGGCGGCGTCGACGATGATCGCGGTGGTGCTGGTGGCCGTTTTTCTTTTCACCGGGCAGATCAACGTGGCCGAGTGGATCGGGCAGCAGGAGACGGCCTACCTCGTGGGCGGCGCGGTGACAGCGGTGTTACTGGCGGCGCTGGCGGTGCGGCTTCGGAAGTACCTGTTTTCGATGGCCTTCAAGACGGCCAACCTGATCTTTCTCGTCCACCTGGCGCGTAACGTCGTCGGGCAGATGTTTCAGATCGGCATGTGGGCCGTGGCGATGCCCGAGGTGCCGTTGCCCGTCTGGTTGACCTTCGCGGCGGCGTCGATCATCGTCACGCGCATCCCGTTCATCCCCAACCACGACTTGATTTTCCTGGGTCTCGGCGTGAGCCTTTCGGGCGTGGTCGGCATCTCGGAGGCTGGCGTTTTCGGGATGCTCGGCGTCATCGTCGTGCTCCGGAAAGTGCTCAACGTGGCGTTTTTCTCCGCGCTCTCGCTGCTCGACCGCCGCCGCCGCAACGACGTGCTGCCGGTCGAACCGACATCGTCTGAGCCGGAGGCGCTGCCGGAGCCGGAGGAGGTTTTTTAAGATGAATCGTTTTTTTGAAGCATTAAGGCCGTTTATACGGTGGGTGGTGCGCCGGGCCTGGTGGGTGCTGGGAGCGGCGGCGCTCTTTTCGGCCATCGGGGTCTATTATGCGCAAAACCTGCGTATCGATCAGGATATCGCCAACCTGATTCCGTCGCATTACGAGAGCGTCAAGGCGTTGGAGCGGCTCAAAGAGACCGTCGGCGGCGGCGAGACGTCGGTCGATATGGCTATTGAGAGCCCGTCGTTCGAGGCCAACCTTGCCTTTGCCGAAGCGCTCGTGCCCAAAGCACTTGAGTTGCAAGACGCGCGTTCGGGCGATGCGTATTTCATCCGCGCCGAGCTGCGCCGCGACACCGAATTCCTCCAGGACAACGCCCTCTACTTCGCCACGCCCGAAGAACTCGACCGCCTCGAAACGTTTCTTCAGGACAAGATCGAAGAGGCCAAGCTGGAGGCCAATCCGTTCTTTTTCGATCTCGATGACGAAGAAGAAGAGGAAGAAGAGGCCGATCCTGCCGAGGAGATGCGCGAGGCCTACGACGCCATCGTCGGCACGGAATACCGCGTCTCGCCCGATAGCACGACGCTCGTCATCCGGTTTTTCCCCGCCGGCTCCTCGACCAACATCTCCTACATCGAACGGCTCTACGGCGATTTTGAGGGTTTGATCGCGGGGGTTGGGCCGGCCTCGTTTCATCCGGAGATGGAGACGACGCTGGCCGGGCGGCTCTGGCGCCAGCGCATCGAGGTGCGCAGGATCACCGACGACGTGCTCGGCTCGTTCGGCATTGGGATTCTGTGCGTGCTCTTGACGGTGGTCTCGTATTTCTTCTACAAAGCCTACCGCGCGCAGGCCGGCAGCCGCTTCGACCTCCGGGTGTTCGGCAAGGAATTGCTCCGGACGCCCGTCAAAGCTCTGCTCATCGGCCTGCCGCTGTTGATGAGCCTGGCGTGGACCTTCGGCGTGGCCTATCTGGCCTTCGATGCGCTCAACCTGATGACCTCGACGCTGGGGCTGGTGCTCTTCGGCCTCGGCATCGACTACGGCATCCATTTCTATGCGCGCTACACCGAAGAACGCGGCGCCGGGCAATCGGTGATCGATGCGGCGGAACGGACCTTTACGAGCACCGGCCAGGCCATCACCGTCGGCGCGTTGACGACGGCGGCAGCGCTCTACATCCTCGTCGTCGCCGATTTCAAGGGCTTCAGCGAGTTCGGCTTCATCGCCGGCACGGGTGTGCTCTTCGCCCTCGTGGCGATGACCGTGGTGATGCCGGCGCTGCTGGCCGTCCTCGAACGCACGCCGCTGTTGAACCTGGAAAGCGCCGCGCCGGTAACGGCCTCCTCGAAGGTCATGGGCAAACGCTTTCCGGCGGCGCGCGGCATCGTGCTGGGCAGCCTCGCAGCGGTCATCGCCGGCATCGTGCTGATGCCGCGCCTGGCCTTCGAATACCGAACGGGCGAGTTGGAGCCGACCTACGAAGAGTGGATCGCCGTCAACAGCCGCGTGCGCAAAGCCTTCAGCGACCGCAGCCGCCGCAACCCGGCCTACGTCGTCGTCGATGATCCGGTGGAGGTGCCGGCGGTGGTGGCGGCGGTGCGCGCCGTGCAGGAGACCCCCAACGAGCGCGTGGTCGATGCCGACACGTTTTATACCACGATCCGCCGCGTCGAAAGCCTGCAAGAACGCTTCCCCACGACCGAAGCCGAACAACAGCAAAAACTCGCCCGCATCGGCTTCATCCGAGACAGCCTGCTGGCCGATCCGTTCGTCGAAGCCGAGGCCTCGGAAGACCTCGACCGGCTGCGCCGCGCCGCGCAAACCCGCGCGCCCATCGCCATCGAAGACATCCCCGAATTCCTCAAAAAGCAATTCACCTCGAAATCGGGCGAGCTGGGCGGTTTCGTGACGATTTTTCCGGATGTCGGGCTTTCGGATGGGCGGATGTCTATCGCGTTTTCTGAGGACATCGGCGTCATCGAGACCGAAGACGGCACGGTCTATCACGCCGGTTCGCCCTCGCTCGTGGCGGCGGATATGCTGCGCCTGATGCAACGCGAGGCGCCGTGGATGGTGCTGGCGACGTTCGTCGTCGTGGCGCTGTTGATGTGGGCCAACTTCGGCAAATTACGCTGGGCGCTGCTGGCGCTGCTGCCGCTCTTCGTCGGGGTATTGTGGATGGCCCTGTTTATGGAAATCTTCGCGATGAAGCTGAATTTCTACAACCTCGTGGTGTTGCCGGCGGTGCTGGGCATCGGCAACGACGCCGGCGCGCACATGGTGCATCGGTACCGCGAAGAGGGACCGGGCTCGATCCGGGCGGTGCTGCGCTCGACGGGCGAGCACGTGACGATGGGCGCGCTGACGACGATGATCGGCTTTGCGGGGTTGCTTTTGAGCTTTCATCCGGGGCTTAACACCATCGGCGCGTTGGCCGTCGTGGGCATCGGCACGACGCTGCTGGCGGCGTTGTTGTTCTTGCCGGCGCTGTTGCAATGGCTCGAAGACCGCCGCGAGACTCCACAGCCGCACCCTTCGGCTACGGAGATGGTCTCGTGATCGGAACGGAAAGCGAATTCCAGCGTGAACATACACTTAGCATCTGATACTCGCCCCAGAGACCGCAAACGTGCCGGGCGGATAGCGGATGTCAGATAGCGGATGTCGGATCGTGCAGTAATCCCATCGGCTATCTGCTATCCCCATCGCTATCTCTTTGTCGAGGGCGCGTGGCGTAGCGTCAGGTAGTCCAAACCGTCCCACTCTCTACACCGTTGGTACACCGTTATGAAACGTTTCGTCATCCTGTTAGCGCTTATCGTGGGCTTCGGCGGCCTTGCGCTGCCTGCCAGTGCCCAGGTCAGGAAAGCCGAGAAAGCGCTGAAGAAAGAGCAATACCAGGAGGCCCTGTCTTTCGCCGATGAGGCGCTCGCGAAAAAGCCGGAGGATGCCAAGGCCCACGAGGTCAAAGGCCGCATCTACCAGGCCATGGCCTCTGCATCTGCCGGCGACGACTACAAGATGTACCTCAACCAGATGAAGGATGCTTTCGACAAAGCCGGCTCGTTCAACCCGAAGCTGGTCGAGAAAGTGCAGAATCAAATAACCCTCGCGTACTTCAACGAGTTTCAAAACGGCATCAATGCGTTTAATGAAGCGCAGAGCGCCAACGACAGCGCAGGCTACCTCAAGGCGGCCATGTATTTCGAGGGTAGCACGATCATCATGCCCGACTCGACCGGCCCCTACGTCAACTGGGCCTTTGCCTTGATCGGTTCGGGCGATGACGTCGGCGCGATCAAACCCCTGGAAATGGCGGTCGAGAAGGGCAAGCCCGACGCCGAGGTGACTTCTTACCTCGCGCGGATCTATCTGACCAACGACCGCGCCGCCGACGCCGTGCCGCTGCTCGAAGAGGCTACCAAACACTTCCCCGACAACGAAGAGCTGCAAAACATGCTGCTCAACGCCTACGGCATGGCCAACCAGATCGACCGGGCCATCGAGGTCTATGGCAAGACCGTCGCGGATAACCCCGACAATAAGGTCTATCGTTACAACTACGGCTCGTTGCTGCTTCAGGCCGAGAAGCACGACGACGCCATCGAACAACTCAAAGAGGCCGTCCGCATCGACGAGGCCTACACCGATGCGCAGTATAACCTCGGCGCGGCCTACGTCAACAAAGCCATCGCCGTCAACAACCGCATCAACGAAATCGACGACGACCTGCGCGAAAACCGCAGCTCGCTCTCGGCAGACGAGATCTCGTCGCGCGAGTCGGAGATGGACACGCTCACTAACGAACGGCGCGACCTCTTCGGGCTGGCCATCACGCCGCTGGAAAAAGCCAAAACGTTGGGCGAAGAGGATGGCCGGGAAGTGCAATCGATCTGCCAGGTGCTCTTCCAATCCTACGTGCAAACCGGCCAGACGGAAAAAGCCGAATCCATTCAAGAGTGCGCCGGTTACTAAACGGCTCTTTAGCTTTTTGATCGATGACAATCGACGAGCCCGAGTTTTTTCGTAAAGCTCGGGCTCGTTATTTATGGCAGGTCACTGGTCATGGGTCACTGGTCACTGGTGGAGGATTGAGCCACTAATGACCAGTGACAGCGACCCCCGCGAAGGCGGGGGGAGCGTAATGACCAATGACCGACGCCAAGCTGTACACGAGGCAAAACCGTGAGAAACGGCTCCTTACTTTTTCCTGAAAGCAACCCAGGCAACCTATGGCCCGTTTGCGCGACACGATAGCGGTAGTCACCGGAGCCAGCCGGGGCGCCGGGCGCGGCATCGCGCTCGTGCTCGGCGACGAAGGCGCCACGGTCTACGTCACCGGGCGCAGCGTCCGGGGCGGGCCGGCGACGCAACAGCGCGCCGAGACCATCGATGAGACCGCCGAGATGGTCTCGGCGCGGGGCGGCACCGGCATCCCCGTCCGCTGCGACCACACCGTCGATGCCGACATCGAAGCCCTCTTCGAACGCGTCCGGCAAGATCACGGACGCCTCGATCTGCTGGTCAACAATGCCTGGGGCGGCTACGAAATCATGGTCGGGTTCGACAAGTTCTGGGAGATCCCCATGGAGCACTGGCGGCTGATGTTCCGCGCCGGGTTGCGTTCTCAGATGACGACGACGCGTCTGGCGCTGCCGCTGATGTTGCCGCACCGCCGGGGGCTGATCGTCAACACCACCTCGCCCGTCGGCGCCCGGTATCACGGCAACGTCTTTTACGATGTCGCCAAAACGGCGGTCAACCGGATGGCCTTCGCCATGGCCCACGACCTGCGCGAGCACGCCATCGCCGTCATCGCGCTGGCGCCGGGGTGGATGCGTACCGAAAGAGTGCTCGACCATTTCAAGACGGACGAAGCCCACTGGCATACCATCGCCGACCTCGAAAAGACGCATTCCGTCGAATACACAGGCCGCGCCGTCGCTGCCCTGGCCGCCGATGCCGACGTGATAGCGCGCTCAGGCCAGATCCTCGAAGTGGCCGACGTCGCCCGTGCCTACGGTTTCACCGACATCGATGGACGGCCCGTGCCGCCTTTTCGCGAGTTATTCCCTGAGTTGTTTGAGGAGTGAGGACAGCTTTTTCTACCGATAAACGCGCATCGCCATGACCGATCAACAAACGCCTCGTTCTGCCTGGATGAAGTGGGCCGGCTTTGTCTGCGGTGGCCTCGGCATCCTGATCCTGGGCCTGGCCCTGCTCCAAAGCTTCACTTCCGTGGCGCTTCTGGAGGACCCCACGACCGGGGGCATGATCTTTTTGTTTTTGGGCTTTTCGCTCCTCATGCTCGACCGGGCCAGGGCGGCCAAGGCCAATCAAGAAGACACCGCCTAACCTTTCGCCTGTAGCCTCGTAGAGGGCAAACAATCGTTTCTCCAGCTTCTTCTCACCTGACCCACCCGACGCCATGAAAACCTATGCGCTACTGCTCGTCGCAGCCCTCCTGCTCGCCGTCCCGTTCCTGCTGGGCACCAATACCACCGGTGATGAGGCCGACCGGGAGGCCGTCCGCGACGCCGTGCTCGATTACGTCGAAGGCATCTACAACGTCGAGCCCGAACGCATCGAACGCAGCGTCGCGCCGGACCTCGCCAAAGTAGGCTACTGGCGCGCCAAAGAGTCCACCGAATACGGCGAAGGCCGGATGACCTACGAGCAGCTCGTCGCCCTGGCCGGCAAATGGAATGCTAAAGGCCGCGTCGATGCCGAGACGGCGCCCAAGGAGATCGAGATTTACGATGTGATGGATATGACGGCCACCGTCAAGCTCAGCGCCTCCTGGGGCATCGATTACATGCATCTGGCGAAGATCGACGGCAAGTGGATGATTAAGAATGTGCTCTGGCAGAGCTATCCGCCGCAGGAGCAATAGCATCGAAAGGGAGAGAGGGGGAGAGGGAGAAAGGGAGAGGAAAAGAAGCTCTCTCTCCCCCTTTCTCCCTCTCTCCCTTTCGCTTCATACGCCTGATAAAGCGATGACTTCGAAAACAAAAGCTGCCCTTCGAAACGGGCTCCTCACCCTCGTCGTCTTGCTGGCCTGCGCCACCACGCTCCGCGCCAACGATCTTCGCATCGATAATGTGCAGTTTGTCAACCGGCCCGGCGCTACGGGCGAGTTGCGGGTGGTCTTCGATCTGTCGTGGCGCAATGCCTGGCACACCGAACGCAACCACGACGCCGCGTGGATCTTCCTCAAGCTGATCTACGGCGGGCAGGGCCTTCGCCACGTGACGCTGGCGCCCGACGGCCACCGCGTCCTCGACATCCCCGGCGTCGATGCCCCGTCGGCGCAGATCGACGTGGGGCGCGATAGCACGGGCTTCTTCATTTATCCCGCCGAACCCTTCCGGGGCGACATCCGATGGCGCCTCAGCGTCCAACTCGATCCGGCCTCGTACAACCCGCGCCGCGACGGGCAGGCCCGGCTGGAGGTTTTCGGCATCGAGATGGTCTACATCCCCCCCGGCCCTTTTGTCCTCGGCGACCCAGACACGACGGCGCTCAACTTCGGCGCGTTCTATCGATCTGGTGAAGGCGGCGTGCCGGACGGCCTCGTCGAGATTACCTCGGAGGCAGCCCTTCCGGTGGGGCCGGCGCCCGGCCAACTGTATTATCGAAGCCAGACACAGGAATACCAGGGCGATCAGCAAGGCCCGGTGCCGGCGGCGTTTCCTAAAGGATTTGAGGCGTTCTACGTAATGAAATATGAGATCACGCAGGGCCAGTATGCCGCCTTCCTCAACACCCTCCCCGACAATTACACCTTCGAACGCTTCAGCTTCGGCGGGCGGACGTACGCTGGAAAGCGCGGCACGATCCGCCTGGAAGAAGGCCGGTACGTGGCAGGAAGCCCGCAACGCCCGCTCAACTTTTCGAGTTGGGACGACGGCCTGGCTTTCGCCGACTGGGCCGCGCTGCGCCCGATGACGGAGTTCGAGTTTACCAAAGCCAGCCGGGGGCCGGAGAAGCCGCTGCCGGGCGCCTTCCCCTGGGGCACCGCCTCCTTCGACGGTCTCGCCCGCGTCGTCGGCCCGGACGACGAACTCGGCATGGAAAATGGATGGGACGAGAGCCGCCTGACCGACGTCACCCGCCCGGTCTTCGGCGCGTCGTATTTCTGGGTGATGGATCTGGCCGGCAGCGTCTGGGAGCGCGTCGTCACCATCGGCCAGGCCGATGGCCGCGCCTTCACCGGCACCCACGGCGACGGGCGCATCGGCCAGCGCGGTCGCGCCACCAACGACGACTGGCCGCACGACTACCTCGGCAGAGAAGGCCACGGTTATCGCGGCGGCGGCTTCTACGACCAGGGCCGCGCCATCAGCGATTTCAACCCCTACAGCCCCATCGCCTATCGACGCTTCGGCGGTTGGGCCGGGTCGTATCCGCATCGCGCCTACGGCTTCCGCTGCGCCCGCACCGCCGGGATGTGAGGGGCGAGAGGGCGAGTGGGAGAAAGGGGGAACGCTTCGGTGATCATGAATCGAGAATAGCGCCGTAGGCGCGACCTGTTTGTAGCAACCCGGTTTTCCAAAAAGATCAAGCTCCGTAGGAGCGGCCTGTTCAATCATTTGCGGAACAGGCCGCTCCTACGGAGCTTGGTTTATTAGAGGCTTTTATGCTACAAATAGGACGCCGCTACGCGGCTTTCTTTCCCGCTCGCCCTCTCACCCTCTCGAAATCACCTCTTCCAGATTCACCGAAGAGGCGTCAGGCTGCGCCGGCAGCAGCGCGCGCATCGTCCTGGCGTAGCGGTCGGCGACGGCGGGCCAACTGAAGGTCTCGGCGGTGTGACGGGCGGCCCGGACGGCGGCGGCTTCGAGCGCCGGGCGGTCGTGATAATACGGGATGATGGCTTCGGAGAACGCCCACACGTTGCCGCTTTCGACGAGATGGCCGTTGGCGCCGTCGGTGATCACGTCCTGGATGCCTTCGAGCCGCGACGCGATGGCCGGCGTGCCAGACATCCCTGCTTCCAACATCACAATGCCGAAGCCTTCGATGTCGCCGGGGATGGGAATGTTGGGCATGACGAAGAGATCGGCGCCGCGATAGAGCAGCGCGAGGGCCTCGTCCGAGATGCGGCCCAGCAGGCGGACGCGCTCCGTCAGGCCGTGGCGCCCGGCGGCTTCGGCGATGGCATCGGCTTGCGGGCCGGCGCCGGCCAGCCAGTAATGCACGTCGTCGGGCAAGAGCGGCATCACTTCATCGACGAACCACGCGAAGCCTTTGCGTTCGACCTGCCGCCCGACGCTGCACAAAAGCAGGGCCTCATCCGAAAGCGGCTGCGCCGGATCGCCGAGGGCTTCGACGAGCGCGCGGCGGCGGGCTGCATGATCCGTTATCGTCGAAAAACGAGCGGTATCGACGCCGTTGGGCAGCACGCGGATCTTGTTTTTGGGCATGCCGCGCTTGACGCATTCGGCGGCGGTGGCCCGGCTGACGGGCAGCACGGCGTCGAGCGCGCCCAGAATACGGCGGACCAAAAGATGCTGGTAGGGGCCGGGCTGCGTCACGTCGCGGCCATGGGCGATGGCGGCCATCGGGATGCCGCGCGGCGCCAGCGTCTTCCGCAAGAGCGGCGCCAGCGACGCCGGCACCATCGACGAAAAGAGCACCGCGTCGATCTCGCCCCGTTCGGCTTTGCGCCGGATCTTGCGCAGCGTCGTAAAGAGCCAGCCGATGCCCACGATGTGATGCCAGCGCCACGAACTGCGCAGCACCAGCGCGTCGAGGGCTACGTCGGGATGCGTGTTGAGGGCCTCGTACAACTCGACGGCCACACGTTGCATCCCGCCGACGTTCGCCATCGGCCGGTTAGCCGGCGGAAACGACTGAGATACGTATAACAGACGCACGGTTTTGGCCGTTGATCAGACAGAAGAGGGGGGCGTCAAGACGGGAGGCGAGATGCCGAGGTCGGAGGTGGCGTGACCGTCGCCGGTGCCCGCCACTGCTGGTTCCGGCGCAAAGATTTCCTCGTAGTAGCCGGCCACGCAGGCCATGGCTTCCTCCCATTCGTAGGTACGGGCACGGGCCAGGGCGTTCCGGCCCATCTCGGCCCGCAGCGCCGGGTCGGTGACGAGGCGTTCTACGGCGTCGAGGAATTCGGCGGATTGGCCGGGTTGGGCCAGGAAACCCGTCTCGCCATCGACGACGAGGGCGTTGCTGCCCGAGGCATCGGCGCACACCGTCGGCACGCCCGAGGCCATCGCCTCCAGCGTGACGTTGCCGAAGGTCTCGGTGTCGCTCGGAAAGAGGAAAACGTCGGACGAGGCATAGGCGCGGGCCAGGTCTTCACCCTGGAGATGCCCTGTGAAAAGGGTGTTCGGCAGGCGTTCTTCGAGCTTAGCGCGCGCCGGGCCATCGCCCACGATCATGCTGCGATGCGGGATGCCGCGTGCCTCCAGCCCTTCGATGACATCGGCAAAGATGAGCAGGCCTTTTTCCCAGACGAGCCGGCTCACAAACGTAACCACCACCTCACCATCCTCGATGCCGATGGCCTGCCGCCAGGACGTCGAGCGGTTCGACGGGTTGAAGAACGACGTATCGACACCGCGCTGCCACAGCCGCAAGCCGTTGGTGATGCCGTGCGAGCGCAACTCGTCGGCTATCGAGAGCGTGGGCACGTAGATGTGTTCGCACTTGGGATAAAACCATCGCCCGTAGCGCCAGGCCGTGCTTTCGAGCAGGTCCATCCGATAGAATTTGTGATACGACACAAAATACTTGCAATACGCGCCGAAGTGTGTGTGGAACGACGCCACCACCGGAATCCCCCGCGCGCGGGCATACCGCAGCGCCTGAGACCCCATGTAGTCCGGCGTGGCGATGTGGAACAGATCCGGATCGAACACCTTGAGACGCGCCCGGATCTTACGCGGCAATCCGATGGCCAGCCGATAATCAGACCGGCCGGGGAAGGGGATCGACGGGACGGACACCAGCGTGCCGGCATGCTCAATCGGCGGCGGCTTTTTGGTCGTCGGCGAGAAGACCAGCACCTCGGCGCCGTGCTTTTCCAGATACGTCACGAGCCGGTTGAGCGTCAGCGTGACACCGTCGGAGATGTAATTATAGGCCCCCGTGAAGAGCGCGATGCGCTTGCCCACCAGGCTCTGGTGGCGCTCTGTCTTACCGTTGATGTGATTGAGATCAGGTACGCCTGCCATAATAAACTCGACGTGTCCGGAACCGATGGTGCGAGCAGACGGCGCTCCGGAACAGCCACGTAGCGTAGTTGAGGGTGATACCGTGGGTGTCAACACCCCGTTTTGCGTTACATTCCTTCGCGCTGAACGGGAGCGCGCCAAAGAAGGTTCTTCGTCCTGTCTTCGCGAGGCAGGTTGTGGTCGGATTTCACTCGATTCTCATGGGGGGTGATGACGCGGGTGAAGGGACCGAGGCCTCCTAAGTATACTTTAGCCGCGTCCTTTCATAAAGAAGTAACATCACGCGCAAAAAAATATGAAAGAGCCGCCGCCGCAAAACCATAGCTAAACCTACGGAATATTAACCGGCCTTCCAAAACGGGCCGGGTGGATGGTTTTAGTCAGCCGGGGCGTCGGGACATCAGAGCGTTTGCTTGTTGCCTCTAGACCAGACCCCTCATCGCCTATTCTTCCCAAAATACAAGGTTTGGATGAATAGACGGGATTCAGGTACTCGATTAAAAATGTGAGGTATATTTTCTGGTATGATGAAATTGAGAGCTTTTTCTTCGAATACTTCTTGTCGAGGACTACTTCCAGCCCCATAGAGTTCAAACTTTAGGCTTCGAGCACTCTTACCATAGTGGTCCGTTTTTCTTGCTGCCGCGATGAGAACCTCAATGGATGGGAAGGTTATGAGAGGCACAATGAGAGGTAAAACATCATAAGCGTAACCACGCCCAGCCATGATGTGATAAAACTTCTCGACAGCACTGGCTAAAATCATAGGAATGCTGAAAGCCCAGGTATTAAGATAGGTCTCTCGGCTATTGAGACTGCGTTCAGCATCAGATGTTACTATGAGAATATCGTTGCACGAAATTAAGCCTGCGGCTCTCATAAAATCCTCAAAGGCTCTGACCAGTACCCCTGCGATATGTTTTTGAAGGGATGATGCGGGTGAGCTTGAAAGGCAGTAATCTTCGTCATCTTTTGCAGATCGCCAATAACGATCAATCTCATCTCTAAGTTTAAATCTTCTCAATGGAAAAACATTAATCGGATCATCATTCGAGAGAATGCATTTGACAACATGCTCAATAATGTCATGGTCATTACTTCCATCCCCGATAATTCCTATGTTTCGTGTTCCTGACAAGAGAGTCACCCAATTGTCCCGTTATACCATAGATTCGACAACTCATAAGCAGGGATCTTTACTAAGCCGGTTTCATCATCTATTTCGCCGTCGACGGTCCCTACACCGATAAAGGTTTCAAGAGAGGTATTTAGGTTTCGAACATCGCTCCGAAACCGCTTATCCAAATGAACGGTGTACACATGGTCAAGGTGATCAACAAACTCCCGTAGTACAGCCGGACTGTGAGATGTGAGGATAAATTGAGGGGCATACCCCGAAGCATCTGGGTGAGATGCTTTCCAAATCCAGTCCATAATTTCATGAATGTTCCCAGGATTAATACCATTCTCAATCTCTTCCAACACAATGAGAGCAGGAGGATTTTTCAAAGAGACCAGTAAACTAATGGCTGATGCTTTTATCAGTCCATCTGAAATGACAGAGGGCGGGAAGTCATCGAGTATGTGTTCTGGACTCTCTCGACGCAAATCAAATTCCCAGACGGTTCTATTTGAATATTTATGATGTTCTCTTATCGAATGAAAAGATGGCTCAAAACGTCGCATCAATGCTATAAATCGTGAAAAAACTCGGTCCTCGTTATTTTTAATATCAAGAATGAGTTCTTGCAGATTTTGACCTGTGTATCCAAGTCGAGTTGGAATTCCTGGTTTTCTTGTTTCGTCGATCTCTCGATCATCGTCTATACTTTGTTCACTGAATTGCTTCATGAAAGCAGGCTGAAGGTGATAAGCGAATGTGTAAGCAAAATCCTGAAAAAAAATCCAAGCAAGGCGTTTTTGCTCTTCACTCAAATCTGTATCTGATTCAATACTTTTTCTGAGAGATAAGCGATTCGTAGGTTTGGAGAAACCGTTCTTTTTCACCGTCGGATCTTCATCATTCTCTAGCTTAATGCGAATCAATTCGCTACAACTAACTCGGCCTTCACTTTCGTATAACTCCATAGAGTACGTGACATCTCCAATTGGCGTAATCCCCCGTCTATTTCTGTGCCAACCTTCTCTTTTTGAAAGGTTTGCCCAGTCTATACTGATTGCCATTGGTGCGCCCTCTGCCAGTCGATAGCGATGCAGAAAGAGATCGTCTGGATGAACAGTTGGATTATAGTTTCGTCTATCAGGACGTGCTCTTCTTGCGAGTTGGCTAAAATGTCGAAGTCCGGCGATGAAATTCGTTTTTCCAGAGTTGTTATTGCCTATCAATAAAGTCACAGGTTTCAGTTCCACAGTCGTCGAACTGTGGGTTCGGAAATTCGTGAGAGTGATGCTTTTAAACATGATTGTTGAGTTAAAAAGCGGGTTTCACGATGACCGCATAATCGATGCAGGTGATTACGCTAAACTAAGCAAAGAGTGTGATATGTTGTATAGGGTTAAAATGGAATTCTTATTGGGAATCGTATCATCAAAAACATGATTTCTGGAAGGTGTATACATCTTGACGGAATACCGGACAAGAGAATAAAAGAGGCACATTCTTTGGAAACCGCCTCACAACACCTCGCGCAAGAACCGCCCCGTGTGGCTTTCTTCGTGCGCGGCGATGGTCTCCGGCGTGCCCTCGGCCACGACGAAGCCGCCGCGGCGCCCGCCTTCCGGCCCCAGGTCGATGACCCAGTCGGCGCTTTTGATCACGTCCAGGTTGTGCTCGACGACGATGATCGAGTGGCCTTCGTCGACGAGGCGGTTGAAGGCGGCCAGCAGCTTGCGGATGTCGTCGAAGTGCAGGCCCGTGGTGGGTTCGTCGAAGACGTAGAGGATGTGTTCTTGCGCGCGTTTGCCCATGTGGGCGGCCAATTTGATGCGTTGCGCCTCGCCGCCGGAGAGCGTCGTGGCCGGCTGCCCCAGCGTCAGATACCCCAGGCCGATCTCCCGCAGCACCCGCAGCTTGTTGATCACCGACGTCACGTTTTCGAAAAAATCGACCGCTTCATCAATCGTCATATTAAGAATGTCATCGACATTCTTACCGTTGTAGCGGATCTCCAAAACATCCTTTTTGTAGCGTTTGCCTTTGCACGCCTCGCATTCGAGATAAAGATCGGCCAGGAACTGCATCTCGATCTTGACGACGCCTTCGCCCTGGCACACCTCGCAGCGCCCGCCGGGCACGTTGAACGAGAAATAGCCCGGCCTCAGCCCTCGGATGCGCGCCTGATACGTATCGGCCAGAAGCTGGCGGATGGCGTCGAAGGCCTTCGTGTAGGTGACCGGGTTGGAGCGCGGCGTCCGCCCGATGGGGCTTTGATCGACCATCTCGATGACGTCGAAAAAGCCGTGGCCGCGGATGGCGTCGTGGGCGCCGACTTTGCCCTCGCGGCCCATCTGCCCTTTGAGCCGCCGCAGCCCCTGATAGAGCGTGTCGTGCACCAGCGTCGATTTGCCGGAGCCGCTGACGCCGGCCACACAAACGATCAGACCCAGCGGAAAATGCACGTCGAGCCGCTTGAGGTTATGCTGCCGCGCATTCTCGATGACGACGACCCGCTCGCCGTCGGATTGTCGGCGGCTCTGGGGGATGGGGATGTGCTTGTGCCCGCTCAGGTACGCGCCTGTCAGCGATTGATGGTCCTGGAGGATGGTCTCGTAGGCGCCCTGGAAGATCACATGGCCGCCGTGACGGCCTGAACCCGGTCCGAGGTCTACGATCTGGTCCGCGCGGCGCATCACGTCGCGTTCGTGTTCGACGACGATGACCGTGTTGCCGATGTCGCGCAGGTGTTCGAGGATGCCCACGAGGCGGTTCGTGTCGCGCGGGTGCAGCCCGATGGTCGGCTCGTCGAGCACGTAGAGTGAGCCCACGAGCGACGAGCCCAGCGACGTTGCCAGGTTGATGCGCTGGCTCTCGCCGCCGGAGAGCGTCTGCGAAAGCCGGTCGAGCGATAGATAATCGAGGCCGACTTCGACGAGGTAGCGCAGGCGTTTGCGGATCTCTTCGAGCACGCGTCCGGCCACCTGCTCTTCGAAAGGCGTCAGCGTCAGATCCTCGAAAAAGCCGAAGGCGTCTTTCGTCGTCAGTTCCGTCACCTGCCCGATGTGCAGGCCGCCGACTTTCACGTAGAGGGCATGTTTGCGCAGCCGGAAGCCGTCGCAGTCGGGGCAGGTCGAGTAGCCTCGGAAGCGGGCGTGGTAGATGCGGTAATGCATCTTGTAAGAATGCTTCTCCAGAAACCGGAAGAAGCCGTAGATGCCCACATACTCGCCCTTGCCGTCCCAGACGATCTTCTTGTCTGCCTCCGGAAGCTGGCTGTAGGGCAGATCGATGTCGAGGCCTTCGTCGGCAGCGAGGCGGATGAGCTGGCGGAAGAACTTGCTCCACTGATCGGTGCGGAACGGCGCGACGGCGCCCTGCCGGATCGAGAGTTCGGGGTTGGGGATGACGAGGTCTTCGTCGAGGCCGGGCACGCGTCCGAAGCCCTGACACGTCGGGCAGGCGCCCACCGGGCTGTTGAAAGCGAACAGATGCGGCGTCGGCTCCTCGAAGACCATTCCATCTTTCTCGAAATGCTCGCTGAAGCGCAAGGTCTCGCCGCCGCCGGCCACGCGGATCACACACCGCCCGCCGCCTTCCCGAAACGCCTGCTCCACCGAATCGGCGATGCGCGATTGGTTGGCTTCATCTTCTTTTTTGATGGCCAGCCGGTCTACGAGCACCAGCAGGCGGTCACGCGCCGTGCGCACTTTGTCCGGCGGCGTCTCGTTGAGATCGATCACCTCCTCGGCCTGGCCTTTTTTGGCCTGGGCGGCGGTGGGCAGCGCCAGCAGGCGGAAGAAACCGCGCTGCCGCAGCGTCTCCAGTTCTTTCTTCATCGACGCTTTCTTGTGCGCGGGCACCGGGAAGCACAGGTAGAAGCGCGTCCGGTCGTCGAGGCGGCTGTGGAGCGTCTGGGCCACCGACCGCGGCGAATCTTTGGTGACCGGCTCGCCGCTGACAGGCGAGATCGTCTTGCCGATACGGGCATAGAGCAACCGCAGGTGATCGTAAATCTCGGTCTGCGTCGCCACGGTCGAGCGCGGGTTCTTCGACAGTGTCTTTTGCTCGATGGCGATGGCGGGGGCCAGCCCCGTGATCAGATCCACGTCCGGCTTATCCATCCGTTCGAGAAACTGCCGGGCATAGGCACTGAGGCTCTCGACGTAGCGCCGCTGCCCCTCGGCATAGATCGTGTCGAAAGCCAGGCTCGATTTGCCCGAGCCCGACGGCCCGGTGAAGACGATCAGCTTACCTTTGGGCAAGTCGAGGTCGATGTCCTGGAGGTTATGCTGCCGCGCGCCCCGCAGGACGATGTGCCGGCGGGCTTTCTGACGGGCTTCGGCGGCAGTGGCAGCATCAACAACGGGCGGGGCCGGGGGGACTTCAGTCATCAGAGTTTGAGTTGTCTTGCTTTTTCAGGGAGTGCTTCTCTTTCCATTCATTGAATTCCTCAAAACTCTTGAATCGAAACACCCCTCGCGGATGACCGGCCAGGGCTCCGAGTTTGTGCGCCGTGCGTTGCAAGCAATCGAAGCGTTCCCAGTAAGGAGGCAGATTCTTTCCGCCGAGCACTTTCATCGTCATGGTGCTGGTAGCGATTAGAATTCAAAAACGGTCCGTGCTGCGCCACGTTCCGGGCAAGCCACCCTTATACGCACATGTGCAAGATATGATGCCTCAAATTCCACCTTTTCGAAATTTAAAAAAGATGCGCCGGAGGTATCAGGCGTCGTCTTCGGGCACCAGAGCGCGGTATGTGGCGGCCTCGTCCGGCTTGGCCCAGGCGTCGTAGAGGTCGATGAGGTTTTCGATGGCTTCCTGCGTGCGGCTGTCCTGCCGGCCCCGGGTTTTCTCTAGCATGGTGAAACCTGTCAGGAGAAAAGTCTCCGCTTCCTCAAAATCGCCCTGTGCTTGTTTGATGGCGGCCAGGCTGTAGTAGTCGTAGGCTACGTCCGGATGGTCTTTGCCGAGTACTTTGTGGCTCATATCGAGAGATGCTCTGGCAAAGTGTTCGGCTTCGTCATAGTTGCCCTGATGGCGCAGCACGAGGCCCAGGTAGTAGAGTGAGTAGCCCACGCTGAGATGCACCTCGCCCAGGAGTTTGCGCCGCAGGGCCAGCGCCTGGCGGTGCCACTGTTCAGCCTCTTCGTAGTTGCCCCGGCTGGTCAGCGTGAGGGCCAGCGTGGTCATGGTCTTATGCACGTCCGGGTGTTCGTCGCCGTAGAGTTTGCGTTTCAGGGCCAGCGTTTCCCGAGCCAGCGTTTCGGCTTCGGCATACTGCTCCTGCGATCTGAGCAGGCTGACGAGGTTATTAAGGGTGGCGGCTACATCGGGATGTTCGTTGCCGAGGAGCTTGCGGCGCATGGCGAGGGCTTTGCGGTACAGGCTATCGGCTTCGGCGTGATCTCCCTGCCATTTCTTCAGGATGGCCAGGGCGTTCAGCGAGGCCGCCACGTCGGGATGTTCGTCGCCGAAGCGTTTGCGTCGCAGGGTCAGGGCGACATGGCTCAGGGATTCAGCTTCGGCATAGCGGGCCAGACGGCCCTTGTTGAGGGCCATACTCTGAAGCATCCAGGCTAACACAGGATGTTCTTGGCCGAGGAGCTTGTGCCGCATGGCGAGGGTTTTCCGGTACAGGCTATCCGCTTCGGCATACAGGCCTTTTCTCGTATGGGCCCAGGCCATGTTGGCCAGCGTCAGCGCGATATCGGGGTGTTCCTCGCCGAAGAGCTTGTGCCCCATGGCGAGGGCTTCCTCGTAGTAGCGCATCGCTTCGTCATAGTCGCCTTTAACCATCATCCCGGTGCCGACGTTATTAAGGCTCATGACGATGTGGGCATGGGCCTTGCCGTGGTGCTTGCGTCGGATGGCGAGGGCTTCTCGTTGCAGGCGCTCGGCTTCGGGATACTGGCCCAGGGATCGCAACACAGAGCCCAGATCGTTGAGGCTGTGCGCAATCTCAAGGTCTTCGTCGTCGAGGTGTTTGCGCCGGATGGCGAGGGCTTCTCGGCCCAGTTTTTCCGCCGTCTGATAGTCGCTCAGCTGGTATTTGAGCCAGGCCAGATGATAGAGGCTGTGCGATACGCTGAGGTGGTCGTCCCCGTAGAGGCTGCGGCGGATTTGAAGCGCGGCTTGCAGTTGGGCTTCGGCTTCCTGGTAGAGGCCCAGGTTGCGGTAGGTGACGCCGAGGGTTTGCCGGATCGCGCCTTCCAGAGCGGGTTCGCCGGCGAGTTCGGCCCCGGCGCGTTGGGCCGCTGCGTCGAGTACGTCGGCTACGCGTACCTCCCGGCCTTGCTGCCGGGGGTCGGCGGAGGAAAGCATTTCTTGCAGAAATGCATTGATCTGTTCGGCCCGCGCCGCCTCCTGCTGTGCCCGCCGGGCCTGCCATGTCGTCGTAACAATGCCGCCGACGAGGGCGAGGACAACCAATCCCGTCGCGGCCACTCCCACGCGGTGCCGCAGGATAAACTTCCTGAGCCGGTAGCCGATCGTGTCTGGGCGGGCCAGCACCGGCAACCCTTTCAGGTGCCGCCGGAGGTCTGCCGACAATTGATCGACCGAGGCGTACCGGCGAGCCGGATCCTTTTTTAAGGCCTTCAGGACGATCGTGTCGAGATCCCCCGCGAGGCGGCGGTGCAAAGTCTGGATGTTCGTCGAACGGGCGTGGCTGACGGTCTCCGGCGTAACCTGGGTGATGCGTTCTCCCTGTTTGATAGCCTCGGCCTGCCGGATGACGGTACTGGGCCGCGTCGGTTCTTCTTCCAGGATCACCCGCGCGATCTCATACTGCATCCGCTCCGTCGTCCGGTAGGGCCGCCGCCCGGTCAGCAACTCGTAGAGGAGTACGCCGAGTTGGTAGACATCCGTCGCCGTCGTGATGGCTTCCCCTTTGATCTGTTCCGGGGATGCATACTCCGGTGTCATCAAGCGCAGCCCCGTCCGGGTATGCGGCGCGGTCTGGTCCAGCGTCTCTTCGTCGATCAGTTTGGCAATGCCAAAGTCGAGCAGCTTCACCACGCCGTCGTCGGTCACGAGGATGTTGCTCGGTTTCAGGTCGCGGTGGATGATCAGGTTGGCGTGGGCGTATTGGACGGCCCGGCAGACCGTGCGGAAGAGCGCCAGGCGTTGCTTCGTCGTCAGGCGCTTGTCGTCGCAGTAGTCGGTGATGGGGCGGCCCGGAGCGTACTCCATGACGAAGTAGGGCCGTCCGTCGTCGGTGGTGCCGCCGTCGAAGAGGCGGGCGATGTTGGGATGGTCGAGTGCGGCGAGGATCTGGCGTTCGTAGGTAAAGCGGCTCAGCAGTTCGTCTGTGTCGAGACCCCGCCGCACCAGCTTGAGCGCGACCGTTTGCTCGAAGGCGCCGTCATCGCGTTGGGCGAGGTAGACGTCGCCCATGCCGCCGCGCCCGAGTAGCCGCACGAGCCGGTAGGCGCCGATGTGTTCCTCCAGCAGCTTCTGAGGCGCCTCGTCCGGCAGCGCAGGCCGGGTTTCGACGAGAGCAGGGGCATCGAGGAACCCGGAGACGGCTGCGTCGGCGGCGAGCAGGGCCTCGACTTCGTGGCGCAGGGCGGCGTCTCCGGCGCAGGCGTTATCGAGGAACGCGGCGCGTTGGCTCGCCGGGATCTCCAGGGCTTGCGCGAAGAGCGCCTTGATCTGAGGCCAGTGTTCGACGTTCATGACGGTAGGAAGGCGTCTACTACCAGTACGTGCATACGCGGCACAAAAAGGCTCACGCCTCAGTGGTCAGTTCACGATGAAGCCACGCCCGGGCCGTTCGAAAATCGCGCTTGACGGTTGCTTTTGAGATACCCAGCACCGCTGCCGTCTCTTCGATGGTCAGCCCGCCGAAGTAGCGGTATTCGACGATCTGGGCCAGGCGAGCGTCTACGGCTTCCAACCGCGTCAGGGCCTCGTCGAGGGCCAGCAAAGCCTCGGCGCGCTCGTTCGAGATGACCACGACGTCGTCGAGGGGCAGCCTGGCCTGCCCGCCGCCGCGTTTGGCGGTGCTGCGCTTGCGGGCGTGCATGAGCAAGATCCGCCGCATACACTGCGCGGCGATGCCAAAAAAATGAGCGCGGTTCTGCCATTGCACCCGGTTCTGATCGATCAGGTTGAGGTAGGCTTCATGGACGAGGGCCGTGGTGGTCAGGGTATGGCCGGGACGCTCGCGGCGCAGGTGCCGGCGGGCCAGGCGGCGCAGTTCATCATAGACCAGGGGCATCAGGCGGTCGAACACGGCGCGGTCGCCGTCGGTCCAGGCGTGCAGCAGTTGGGTCACGTTGGAAGGCTGCGGCGTGGTCATTATTCCATCAGGATAAGGAAGAAATCTGACAGCCTCTAAGCATCAAAGCTTCAAGTATTTAAGAAGAACGTAAAGAATCATCATCTCATTTGCAATCGCCGCTGCCGCTGCCGGGCGTGATCCGATCCGAAGAGAAACGGCACGTTCTCTGTTGAAGCCGCCGCCGTCGTGTGGCGGCAGCTTCCTCATAGACACTATCATGCCATCATTTCGGAGAAAGCCATGTCTACTCGATCATCGATCCCATTCATTCGTCAAGCCCTGTGGGGGCTTGTGCTGCTTGCGCTGCTCGCCTCGGTCACGCCCCGGCTCGCCGCCGCCCAGAACACTATTGTGATGCCGGCTTTCATCGTCATTGATACCAAACCGCATCCCGGGGCCGCGAATTCCTGCACCGCCATTCCCTTCGCCGAGTTCGCCGACGTGCCCGGCGCCACGCACTATACGTTTTATGGCTTCAATACCCGCGACGACCAGGCTATCGTCCACAGCGGACCGCCCTTCAACGATGAGATCATTAACGCTATCGGTGTATTTACTGCGCCGCCCGGGCATCACCGCTTTAAGCTCGCTGGCGCGCGCAGCGTCAGTGCGCCGGCGGATGGGCCACCGGCTTGTGTCACGGCTGCAAACCCCTTTCAAGATCGATTCATTGCCGACTCGGTGGTCGTCACACTGCCAGGCGTGTCCCCTGTGGCCGCGTTTACCTGGCAGCCCACCGAGGAGCTAACCATCGATTTCGACGCCTCGGCTTCTTCTGATTCGGATGGGACGATCCAGACCTACGCCTGGGATTTCGGCGATGGGCAGCAGGGTTCGGGCAGGGGCGCCGGCCACACCTACCAGCAGGCAGGAACCTACACCGTGACATTGACCGTGACGGACGATGATGGTGTGAAGGGCCGCATTGAGCAATCGGTTAATGTGATCGCAACCCCGTCGCCGTCGCCCGCGCCTGTGGCCGACCTCGACGTGCGCCAGACGGTCGATAAGGCTACCGCGGCGGTGGGCGATACCGTCACCTTCCTCATAACGCTCACCAACAACGGCCCCAGACGGACGACGAGGGTTAACGTGATGGATCAACTGCCGGCGGGGCTGCGCTTCATCGACGCGGCGCCGAGCCAGGGCCGCTATAACGTCCGGAAAGGCAACTGGAAGGTGGGAACGCTCACCAGCGGCAAGCGCGTCACGTTGGCGTTGCGGGCCGTCGTGGATCAGGAAGGGTCTTTCACCAATACCGCCGAGGTTACGAAAAGCACAGCGGCCGATCTTAACCCCGGCAACAACGCTGCCAGCGTCGGCGTCGTGGCGGCGTCGCGGTCGTGAAAGAGCAAGACCCGGAGGCACCCATCGAAGACCAGACAGGAGCGTAAGCCACATCCTTTTGCGGCAGCGTGGAACTGTGCATGGGGGCTTCCGTAGCAGGCAGTCCGGACTGATGCATCGGTCTGGACTGCCTGTTTGTTTGATTGTGCAGCATCCCCATGACGTTTCTCAACCCGCTCGTGCTCTTCGGCCTGGTGGCGGCGGCCATCCCGTTGATCATCCACCTGTTCAACTTTCGCCGGCCCAGGCGCGTCGATTTCAGTTCGCTCGAATTTCTGAAAGAGCTGCAGAAGACCACGATGCAGCGCGTGCGGATCAAGCAATGGCTGCTGTTGCTCTTGCGCACGCTGGCCATCGCCTGTCTCATCCTGGCCTTCGCACGCCCCACACTTACCGGCAACCTGGCCGGCACCCTCGGCGGACGCGCCAACTCGTCGATTGCCCTCGTCGTCGATAATTCGCTTTCGATGACGTTGCGCGATGCCGGCGGCGCCTACCTCGAACAAGCCCGCAACCTGGCCATCGGCCTCGTCGATCAGACCGAGCCGGGCGACGAAGTCTTCGTGCTGACGACCGCCGCCTCGTCCGACGCCGCGCCGGCGGCCTACAAAAACCGCAGCCCCGCCCTCGACGCCGTCGCCGACGTGGCGGCAGAGCCGGGGGCGGCCAGCACGGCCCGCACGCTCGCCCGCGCCGCCGCCCTGCTCGACGCCGACGCCGCCCATCTCAACAAAGAAATCTACCTGCTCTCCGACCTCCAGCGCAGCACCTTCCTCGATTCGCTCGTCGCCGATGCGCCCGAAAACGTCCGCGTGATCGTCTTGCCGGTGGGCGAGCGCGAGCACGCCAACGTGGCCGTGACCAACCTGCGCGTGGCCAGCCGCATCGTCGAAGTGGGGCAGCCGGCGCGCGTCGAGGCGACGCTGGTCAACTTCGGCCCGGAGCGCATCGAAGGCTACGTGGCGAGCCTCTACCTCGAAGGCGAACGCGTGGCTCAGGCCACCGCCGACCTCGAACCCGGCGTCTCGACGAGGGCGGCTTTTGCCGTGACGCCGCAGCGGCGCGGCTGGCTCGCGGGGATGGTGCAGATCGAAGATGATGCCTTCGAGCACGACAACTTGCGACACTTCGCCCTCCACGTGCCCGAACGCCGCAAGCTGCTCATCGTGCGCGGCGCCGGTCAGCGAAGCGATTTCGTCGAGCTGGCCTTGTCGTCGCAACTGACGCGGGGGCGCGTGACGGTCGAACTCGAAACGATTGCCGAGTCGGCGCTGGCGGCGACGGCGCTGGGGGCTTTCGACGCGGTGGTGCTCGTCGGGCCGCGCGATCTGTCGAGCGGCGAGGTGGCGGCGCTGACGCGGTATGTGGACGGCGGCGGCGGGGTGTTGTTTTTCCCCAGCGAAGCCGCCCGCGCGCCCGACTACAACGCGCTGCTTGGCGGCCTCGGCGGCGGCAGCTTCAGCGGCTTCAGCGGCGCGCTCGGCTCCGGCCAGACCATCGCCACGTTCGACCGCGTAGACCTCGAACATCCGCTCTTCGAAGGCGTCTTCGACCGGCCCGACCTGCGGGGCCGCGTCGAGGTCGAAAGCCCGGACGTTTATTACGCGATGAATTACACGCCCAGTTCGGGCTCGGAGCAGACGCTGATTCAGCTTTCGAACGGGTTCCCGTTTTTGCAAGAGATCCGGCACGGGCGCGGCGCGGCCTTCGTCGCAGCCGCCGCGCCCAACATCACCTGGAGCGATCTGCCGGTGCGCGGCCTGTTCATCCCGCTGTTGTATCGCTCGATCTATTATCTCTCGGCGGGCGAGTCGGTGCAGGGCGAGCAACTCTTCGTGGGGCGCCCCGGCGAGTTGCGCCTGGCCGGCGTGCCCGAAGGCGAGTCGTTGCGCCTGGTGGCGCCCGACGGCGAAGAGATCACGCCGGAGCAACGCAACCTCTTCGGCGCCGTCTTGCTTCAGACAGACGCCACGCTGCGCGCGCCGGGCATTTACGACGTCCGCGCCGGCGAGGCGCTGGTCCGGCGCGTGGCTTTGAACCTGGATAGCCGGGAGTCGAACCTGCAAACCTATGCGCCCGACGAAGCCGCCGAGCGCCTCGCCGAAGAGACCGGCTTGCCGGTAAAAGTGGTCGATCCGGGGCCGGGCACCGCCGGGGGCATCCTCGAAGCCATCGTCGCCGAAAGAACGGGCGTCGAACTCTGGAACGTCTTTCTACTGATCGCGTTGTTGTGTTTAGTAGCCGAGATGCTCGTTTCGATGCAGTGGCGTCCGGAGACCGCCCCGGCTTAGTGCAGCGTTAAGGTGCTTTGTAAAGACGTTTTTTTGTTGGAGGGTGTTTGAGTGTTTTCGTGTTATAGTGTTTTAGTGGATCGCCCTGAAACACCACAACCCTAAAACACCGTAACACTGAAACACCATAACACTACATTACGTCAGACCTTCGACGTTGCTTTGCCCCGGGCCGGTGCCCTGCACGCGGTGGCCCTCTCTCATACCCCTTAAGCACGACCGCTGACTGTACATCCCCATGCGCCCCTATCCCCTACAGGATCAATGTCTGCCGCCGCCGCCGTCCTAGCGACCCTTCATCTGATTGTCCAAGTTGGTTTCATCAGCGTCATGTTGTTGGTTATGATCGTGACGGTGATGAATCGCATGCGTGTGCGCCACGTGCGGCAGCAATGGCGTACGGGCCGATTGCTGGGCCTGCCGCTCTGGCCGGCGGTGTTTCTCGGCGCCGTGGTCTTGTTTTATGGGGGCGCGCTCCTTCTGGGGCAGGCCATTCCGCTGAAGATGATAGCCGGCTATTTCGTCGGTGGGGTCTTCTGGTTTGTCGCCGGCCTGCTCTCGCGCGCGGTGCTGGTGACCGAGTACGGGTTGATCTATCATCCGAGCCGGGCCGGCCACGCCGTCGCCTGGGAGCAGGTCGTCGATTATTTTGAGACGACGACGGCCTCGCGCAAACCGTGCTACGTGTTCTTTTATCTCGATCCCAGCGAAACGCGCCGCCGCCTCGAACTGATGGTGCCGCGTTCTGAGCGCGCCGCCTTCGGCCAGATCATCGCCGAAAAACTCGATGCGCGCTTCACGCTTTCGGCACGGCAGGTCTATGGGAAGAAAGCGTTGGAAGGGTGAGAGAGGCGTCGATAGATGGGAAACGCGATGGTCTCTTGCCTATTTTGTGGGTCCCTTAAAACAGTTTCTTCGCGTGGTAGCGCATAAAAAACAGCTTCCACGCCAGCGGATTCTTCGGCCAGGGCCAGCCCTGTTTCTTGAACTCGCCCCGTAGATACGTAGCCAGCGAGTTGGCCGGATTGTTGCGAAAGACCTGCCCGTCTACGGTCTCCTCCACCATGGCTACACACAGAAACAGCGCCGTATTGTCGGCCATGTTGTCCATCTCGACCTGAGGTATCAGGTACGGATCGTCGAGGTGGGGCAGCACCAGGTCGGGGTCGAAGAGGGTGGCAAAGAGGCGAGCCAGGCGGCGTCCGAGCGTTTTCGTTTCCGCCGCTACGATCTCGTGAAAGCGCTGCTCCAGGTGCTCCAGCGTCAGGCCGGTATGCAGGCGCTCGGGAATGATCACGGCTTTTTCAAGCTGGCCGAGGAGGGCTTCCTGCCGGGCGATCTCTTCTTCTTGCCGCGCGATGTTTGCGCGGAGTTTCCGGGCGTGGCGGACATACCCCATGCCCCCAAGGCCGAGAAGCAGAAGCAAGACCGCCGCACTCCCATACAGGGTGCTCTGCGTGCGCCGCTCCGCCCTGAGAAGCAAGACCCGATTCCGGCCTTCCCGCGCTTTCTGGACCGCCTCCAACTCTGCCGCGAAGGAGCGGCTCGGTCTCGGCGCATCGACGACGGTCTGATAGTAGCGTGTTGCTTTTTTGTAGTTGCGCCGTTGTTCGTAGAGTTGGGCCAACTCGTGCAGGAGGCGAAAGGAGAACTCTTTGACGGTCTCTGAAGCGTTCATGGCTTCCATCAAGCTTTGCTCCGCCGCGTCGAGATCGCCCGACTCCCGCAACAACTGCCCGTGCCGGTAGCGCGCATAGATTTCGCTTCGCGCGGCTCCTGCCTGGCGGGCCAGGAGCACGCCTGCCGCCATTTCGACGAGGGCAAAACTCGTGTCGCCTTCGGCGGCGTAGGTTTCTCCCAATAACGTTTTCGTGGTTGCCTCTTGCGCCGTGTCGCCTAGCGTTGCGTAGAGGCTCGCGGCGGCCTGTAAGTCTTCCTTTGTTTGTTGGAGGTGCGTGCCGAGCCGCAGTTGGGTTTCAGCCCCAGACTGTATCGCGCGGGCCAGGGCCAGGCTGTCCTCGTACGTCTGCGGCTCGCCGATCAGCGTCTTGGCTTTGTCAACGAGTTCCAGGGCGTCTTCGTACTCCTTGATCTCTCGGTACGCATAGGCGCCATTGAGGTGCAAGTGGGCTCGGCGGGTCGCGTCTAGTGAGTCCGCGTACGGTTTTGCCTCAATATAGTCCACAACCATGCCGACGCCATTGCCGAAGAGGATGTTAAGGTACAGTCGCCAGTTATAGAAACGAGCCCGGTAGTAGTCGGACGCTTCGTCAAAGAAGGCATCGAAGAAGCGGGCCACGAAGGCCGATGCTTCGTCATATCGCTGAAGTCCATCAAGCGCAAAGACTTCATTGTTGAGGAGCCACAGTTCCAACTCTATTGATACTTCCTCCTCGCACTCTCGAACAAAGGCGGCCAAGTCAAGGAGAGCTTGCAGCGAATCAGGCACATGCTGCGCTTCAGTCTCGGTGATGTGATAGATGCGCTGCTTGGCTGCGCCGCATTGGGACTGTGCGTTGGCACTACCTGCGAGAAACAGACCTAAAGCGAGCAGCAGCATTGACAAAGTGCTGCCTACGCTATATCGTGTTAGTTCACCCATTTCATTCATTACAAAACCCCATAGCTATGTGGACCATTCAACGAACGGCGCTCCGCTGGATGCGTCACACCGACGAGGGTAACGGCAACGGCAATGGCGGCAGCACCGGCGGCAGCGGCAGCGGCGGCAGCGGCGGTGGGGGTTCAGGGCCACCTCCCAATGGAGAATAACTCCTCTACCCTTTTCATTAAGGCAAGGCGGTCGCGAGGCCGCCTTTCTTTTGTTGGGGGCGCGCGTAATCGGTCTATGACCTGACGGCTGTGAGGCTGTGTGCCGTCCCCGACCGGGCGCAGCGCAGCCAGGACGCGCGGCAGCATTGACAAAGTGCCGCCTGGACTATATCGTGTCAGTTCACCCATTTCATTAATAAAATACCCCAAAGCTATGTGGACTGTTCAATGAACAGCGCTCCGCTGGATGCTTTATGCCGACGAGGGTAACGGCAACGGCAATGGCGGCAGCACCGGCGGCAGCGGTGGCGGCGGAGGCAGTGGCCCGCCTCCTCCCAATGGAGAATGACTTACCATTTGCGTTGAGGCAAGGCGTTCGCGAGGCTGCCTTTCTCTTGTTGGCGATGGCGTGCTTTAACACACGTTGTTCGGTTGGCGTCCGCGCCGTCGAGGTGAATGGGAGGCGCCAATGGACATAAGGCGGCTTTGGGCTCGGGTACCGGGACGGTAGCGCTATCTTTTTGGGGGTCACCTTGCCTCTATAGACACAAAATGTAGCCAGACATAACCTCCGGCTCGCATTTTTTTTTCCAAAACGCCTATTTTATTTGAAAAGTCCCCGGAGCGCCCTGGGGATTAGCCCCAACGCCACCGCCGTCTTCTTCTTCGAACGCAGGACGCCGGGGCCGTGGGCATGCATCGACCTCGGGCTGTCGGTGGCGGTCAACGTCGGCAGCCTTCAGAGGTAAATATAGAGGGAAGAACCTTGAGAAAGAAACGAAAACTCGACACGGTTCCAACGAACATCACATTGTATTTTCACAAGAAGTATCCGGGTGAAATCCTTAAAAGTGTTCGCATCGATGGCCGCCCGATTCCGCTCCTTGACACGGAAGTGTACGTAGAGATCGAGGGCGCAGCCCTGGGGCGCGTGGAGGATATTTCCTACGAATACCATCCGGACCTGACGGAGATCGGCGTTCATATTCTAATCAGGGAAGCCGCCGAGGATCCTGCCGGTATTTACCGCATCCATCTGACGAAACATTTCGAGAAAAGCGGACAGACCTTGCCGGAGTCGCCTGACGCCTGGCGGAAGTACTTCAAGGAGCATTTTCCAGACATTGCGGCGCTACGTTGAGGAAGGATTCATCATCGCCCTCATTTCTAACATTAGTTTTAACAATTCCTTAAACAACAACGCCGGTTGACGGTCTCGCAACTCGTGCGTATCCTAGAAGTATAAACCGTATTCATCTTTCGTCGTATCGGGTCCCGGATGGGCCGTCGTTGGCAGCGCCGGGACGTGGTTGTCCGTATCACCAGCCGCTATAGCCTTTGTATTCTACACAAACCCCGGCCCCGGAGTCTGCCATTATCGTAGGGGTCGTTACCCCGGGCGTCTCTTCGTGGGAAGTAGACGATTCGCTCAACGAACTCGAACTGCTGGCCGACACCGCCGGCGCCCTCGTCACAGATCGCGTGTTGCAAGTCTTGCCGAGGCTCAGCCCCTCGACCTACATCGGCAAAGGCAAGGTTAACGAAATCAAACAACTCGTCGGGCAGCGCAAAACCGATCTGGTGATATTCGACGACGACCTGAGCCCGGTGCAGATCCGAAACCTCGAAAAAGCCTTCGGCTGCAAACTGCTCGACCGCTCCGGGTTGATCCTCGATATCTTTGCCCGCCGCGCCAAGACCGCCGTGGCGAAGACGCAGGTGGAACTGGCCCAACTCGACTACCTGCGCACCCGCCTGACGCGCCAGTGGACGCACCTTTCGCGGCAGCAGGGCGGTATCGGTACGCGCGGGCCGGGCGAGACGCAGATCGAGACGGACCGCCGCCTCATCGGCCAGCGCATCGCCACGCTGAGCGAGCGCCTCAAGAAGATCGACCGGCAGCGCATCACGCAGCGCAAAGGCCGCGAGCAGCACACGCGTGTCTCGCTCGTGGGCTACACCAACGCCGGCAAATCGACCCTGATGAACGCCCTGGCCGACACCGAGGTCTTTGCTGAAGACCGCCTCTTTGCCACGCTCGACGCCACCACGCGCCTGATCACGCTGGCGCCCAACAAAGACGTGTTGCTCTCAGACACGGTCGGCTTCATCCGGAAGCTGCCCCACAAGCTCATCGAAAGCTTCAAAAGCACCCTCGACGAAGTGCGCGAGAGCGACGTGCTGCTCCACGTGGTCGATGTGACGTACCCGCGTTTCGAAGATCACATCCGCGTCGTCCGCGAGACGCTCAAAGAACTCGGCGCGCTCGACAAGCCGATGCTGATGGTCTTCAACAAGGTCGATGCCCTCGACGAGCACGGCGTGCTCGGCGCGTTGCGCAACGAATATCCGGAGGCCGCTTTCGTCTCGGCCTTGCGCGGCATCGGCCTGGCCGATCTGAAAGAGCGCCTGCTGGCCTGCATCGAGAAAGACTTCGTCGAGCGTATCGCCTACGTGCCGCTGTCTGAGGGCAAGACGCTCTCGCACATCCGCCGCGTGGCCGACGTGCTCTCGGAAGAGTATATGTATGCCCAAAACGGCGAAGAGGACGAGACGCCGCAGGCCGTGGCGCGGCTCCGCTTCCGCGCCGCCCGCAAACACGTCAAAGACCTGACGCCCGTGCTGGCCAAATACGCCGGGCTGACGCCGCTGCCTTGAGCGTGTCACGTTTTACGTTTCAGACTCATCATTTTCTATGAAAAAATTGTATACTTCAGCAGACAGGGATATAAAATTCGCTTGCGTCTTGTCGATGATATTCGTAAAAAGCGTTCCGTGAGGGTTTTGAGAGCGAGCAACAAAATCGTCACACCTGTTACTAAATAGATAGAGACAGAACGGTACACCGATTGCTTCGTTTGAATCGTGTCGCGCTGATGACGCCACAAGCAGCACCAGAGCAATGACCGTCCAATCGCTGATCCACCACACAACGCCCCCGCTCAAGCCGAGCGACACCGTCGAGCACGCGTTGGGCATCATGATGGAATTTCGGGTCCGTCATCTGCCTGTCGTCGATCTGATGAGCATGCTCGTGGGGGTCGTCTCGGAAGATCAACTGCTCGACGCCGCCGGCCCCGACGCGCCGGTGCGCAGCCTCCTCGGCCCCAAACCCATCGTTGCCGAGCCCGAAGCCCACGTCTTCGACGTCACCAAGATCATGGTGCAGCACGACCTGACGACGATGCCGGTGGCCGAAGAAGACAACCGCTACGTGGGCCTGGTGCGTCGCTATGATATCTTCGACCAGTTTGCGCGCATGTTTTCGACACAGGAGCATGGCGCCATCGTGGCCATCGAAGTCTCGCCCCGCGATTATTCGCTCAGCCAGCTCGTCTACACCATCGAGCAGAACGACGTCAAGATCCTCTCGATAGCCACCGAATGGCCGACGATCTCGACGGGCCAGATCCGCATCACGCTCAAGCTCAACGTCCACGACACCGCCCGCGTGCGGCATATGCTCGAACATCACGGCTACCACGTCGTGGCCTCGTTCAGCGAAGAGGACGACGAAGAACTCCACTACCGCGTCCAGGAATTCATGCGCTACCTCGAAGTATAGCGCCAGCGCTCTATTCGATGGAAACAAAACGCCCTTTGCGGAGCGCGAGCAAAACCTCTAAAGGTGAAGCCTTCGAGATGAAAAACAAATCTCCAGAGTCCGGAATCATTGAAGGATTGCCCGTAGATAAGGCGGTTCAAGTACTTAAGTCGTTTTACGAAGAAAATGAATCGGAGCAAGCCGAGTCTTTTGAGTATCTCAAGACGGCGTTAAATACAAGTCATAGTTCGGGAAGAAAGATCTACTAAAGCAATCAACGGGTCATTGACTGATGCTGGTGCTTCTTGATTCTGGTCAGCGACTATGAGATCCGAAGGGAATTGATTCGGGCGCGCAAAACCAAGTCTGTCCAGAAACTCGACGCGCTAAAGACAGCGCTTGGCTACTTCCCGATAAACACGCCCGTTATGCTGAAAGCAGCAGAGTTTTGGGCGCGTGCCCGCAATCAAGGAACACCCACTGCGCATGAACATGCATTAGATGGCGACATGATTCTGTGTGCTCAAGCCTGGTTTCTATCCGAGACCGAACCGCGCTACGGTCGTGTCGTGGTAGCTACGACAAATACAAAGCACCTCTCCCTCTTTGTAGCTGCCGAAGAATGGCAAGCCATTACGCCATAATCCGGCCCATTTCTTATTTTCGACACAGCTTCTCTGCAAATCTTTCCATTTTACCCAAACCCCACCCTGCCATGGACGAAGCCGCCTTTGCCCGATTCTTCGATCATTCCATCGTCCGGCCCGACGCCACGCGCGACGAGGTCGTGCAGTTCGCCGAGACGGCGGTGGCCCTCGGCACGGCGACGCTGACCGTCCAGCCGCATTACATCCGCTTTGCCGCGCCGCTCGTCCGGGGCTCCGGCGTGCTGCTGGGCACGACCGTCGGCTTTCCGCACGGCAACGAGACGCCGTCGATGAAGGCGTATCAAGCCCGCGAAGTACTGGATCTGGGCGCCGAAGAGATCGACATGGTGATGAACATCCCGGCGCTGAAAAACGGCGAAAAAGACGTTTTTATGCAGGATGTCGAAGGCGTGGTGCGCGCCGCCGAGGGCGTCATCGTGAAAGTCATCACCGAAAACGGCCTGCTCACCGACGACGAAAAACGCCGCGCCTGCGACTGGATCGCACAAGCCGGCGCGGACTTCGTCAAGACAGCCACGGCCTACACCGGCGGCGGCGCCACGCTCGACGACGTGCGCCTGATGCACGAGGCCGTGCAAGGCCGCTGCCTCGTCAAAGCCGCAGGCGGCATCCGCAAGATCGAAGAGGTTCTGGCGTTTCTCCAGGCCGGCGCCCGCCGCTTCGGCTCGACGCGGACGGATCAGTTCGTCGCGGCCTATCAGGCGTTGCCGCCGGCTGAAAAGGAGACGTTCGCGCCATTCCTGACGGCTTCGAGCCTGCCGGGGTTGTAAGCGGTATCGAAAGGGGGAAAGGGAGAGAGGGCGAAAGGGGGGTTTCAATAGCGAATAGGGAATAGCGAATGGCCAATGGGGCGACTCCTTCACAATTCGCCATTCGCTATTCACAATTAGAATCTCCCTCTCGCCCTTTCCCCCGCTCTCCCTTTCGATTCAGCAGGCATACATCCAACTGAAAAACGTAGGGATGGCGCAAACGGGCCGGGTAAAGCCGCCGCTTTTATTCCCAACCCTCCTCATAGCATTCAATAAAACTATAATTCCTGTGAGCCCCCAGCCTATCGACCAGTTCGCCCGTGTAAAGAAATTCCTTGTACCAGGTGGTGGATGTAAACGACGAAACCTGATAATCATGCGGGGTGCTAAAGTATCCGTACGTGATGCAGAAGCAACTGGCGGCAAACAATTGTGTGGTAGAGCCCTTCCACCCCAGGGGCAGCCCGAAGATTTTCGGCGCGAAGAATCGAACGATGTTTCCATCGGTCTCGACGGCCTCTGCCGAGAACGTTAAGACGGCGCCTTCGGGGGTGGTATACGTGGCCGATAAGACCGGGTATGAGGCTTCGGCAGGGGGCCCCGCGGCGTCGGGCTCGCCTTCCGGCAGCGCGCCCGCGATACCAAGGGCGGTGATGAGAAGGCACAGGATTGGGGCCATGACGAGGGCATACTGCTTGCGTACATTCATGATTAACCTCCGCAGTGTTGATATGAGTTAGAGAGATGGGGCAGGTCTGTACGTGTGGGAGGCTCCACACAGGTTCATACACTACATGGTAATGAAAGTCGGACGGAATCTGGTTGACGAATCCTCCTGATATTTTCTCCTGATCATTTCCCCCATGCGACGCCCGGGCTGTCAGGATACCAGAAAGCCCTGCCCGATTGCAGAAACCAGGCAGGGCATTATTTCGGAATTCTGCTTTTATTTCGACATAATTAGGATCGGCTACGCATCAACGGCTCGGTGGCACGATGACCATCGGTGCGCCGTCCATCTTGTAGACGATCCCGTCTTTCATCACAAAAGAGACGTTTTCCATCACCGCGATGTCGTCGAGGGGGTTGCGGGGCACGGCTACGATGTCGGCCAGTTTGCCGGCTTCCAACGTGCCGAGGTTGTCGAGTTGGCCGAGCAGGTCGGCGGCGTTGTAGGTGGCGGTTCGGAAGGCTTCCATCGGCGGCATGCCGGCCTCGGTCATGTAGACAAATTCTTTCCAGTTGCGTCCGTGGCGGAACACCCCGGCGTCAGTGCCGAAGGCGATGGGCACACCGGTGCGATAGGCTTTAGCGAACGTGCCCTGCATGACAGGGCCGACTTCCAGCGCTTTTTTGGTGACCACGGGTGCATAGTAGCCTGCGATGGCGGCTGAATCGGCGACGCTCTTGCCGGCGGTGATGGTGGGCACGAGGTAGGTGCCGCGTTCCTTCATCAACTGCATGGTCGCCTCGCTCATGTAGGTGCCGTGTTCGATGGAGGCGACGCCCGCGCGGACGGCCCGCTGCATGCCCTCATCGCCGTGGGCGTGGGCCGTCACCTTGCGTCCGTGGTCGCGGGCCGTCTCGACGATGGCGCGGATCTCCTCCTCCTTGAAGTGCGCTCCGGTGCCGTCGCCCTGGAGCGAGAGCACGCCGCCGGTGGCGGTGATCTTGATGAGGTCGGCGCCGCGTTTGATGACGATGCGCGTGGCGCGGATGGCGCTCGGCACGCCGTCGACGATGCCTTCGGCTTCGCCCGGCACACCCACGATATCTTCTCGGTAGCCGTTGGTGCCGTCGCCGTGGCCGCCGGAGATGGAGAGGCTGTTGCCGGCTACGAACATGCGCGGTCCGGTGATCCAGCCGCTGGCAGTGGCCTGCCGGAGGGCGAGACTCAGACCCTCGCCCGACCCTACGTCGCGGACCGTCGTGAAGCCGGCCAGCAGCGTCGTCCGGGCGTACTGGTTGGCCTTCAGGGCCTGCACCGGCGGGCTCAGGCGGAAGCGGTCGATGTAGCCGCCTTTGCGGCTCTCGCCGGAGAGGTGGACGTGCATGTCGATGAGCCCCGGCATGCAGTAGGCTTCGCGCAGATCGACCACCTGATCGGTGGCGCCGGGCGTGCTAAAGCCCTCTTCGACTGCCGCCACCCGCTGCCCTTCGACGATGAGGGTGCGCTGCGTCATCGGCGTGGCTGAGACGCCGGGGTCGATCAACGTGCCGCAGTGGACGACGGTGCGCTGCGCCTGCGCCGGCATCGCGCCGAGCATCAAGAGCATCACGACGCAAACGATCAATCGATTAACCATGGGGGACCTCGCTGGTTGGCTCGAACGGGTGAGGTGGCTCAAAGTATAGCAATCTTCGAGCAAGAGAGTTGGGAAAAATCTCCTTGTGATGAATCGGCAGACATCAGAACCCCTCGCTTCGATCTGCGTTGACCAACGCAGCTTTCTTCACACGTCAACCCCTTCCATGGATCAGCCTCCTCTGGACGACGCCCGCGCCGAAGCCGCCGTTTGGCAGGCCATGGTGCTCTTCTCGACGCTCTCGACGGCGACGACCGTCTGGCACGCCGCCCGCGAACGCCGCGCCGGGCACGACCCGTCGACGCAGGAGGCGTCGGCGTTTGTGCAGGCCTATCTGCGCCGCGCTGCCGGGGAACTCCAGGCGCTGCTGATGCAACTTCAGGCCGCGCTCATCCAGGCCGAGCACGCCGAAGACGAAGGCTACATCGCTGCGCTCGTGCGCCGCTACCACGATCTGATGGCCCTCCGCCGCGTGTCGCACCATCTCAAGCTCATCCATCAACGCCTGCTCAGTCTCTACCCCGGCGTCACGGAAGCGCTGGTCGAAGAGGCGCGTCTGTTGCGCGACGAAAGCAGCGCGCTGCTCGGCGCCGAAGACGATGCGTTTGCCACGCGCCTCAGCCCTTTTCTCCGCCGCGCGCTCGTCTTTACCGGCAGCCTTCACCGGGTGCTTTGAAAGGCGGTTCGTTGTTAGAGGCTGGCACGATGGTTTTTGCTGAGAAACAACGGACTTTTTTCGTATCTTCGGGCGGCGTTTTTATCGCGTTTTGGGAGAACATGGAGCGTGGTGAAGCGTTTCAAGGAAGGTTAGTAAAACCTTGTTTTTCCGGCAGAAAAGCAGGTTCTCGGATCGAGAGGCGATTCGCAGGTCTTTGGGCTAAACACAGCGTTTATGAGCGAGCAGATTCAGCAAGACGGTCAGGAGTACAGCGCTTCTAACATTCAGGTGTTGGAAGGGCTCGAAGCGGTGCGCAAGCGCCCGGCTATGTACATCGGCGACGTGGGCATCCGCGGGTTGCACCACCTCGTCTACGAGGTCGTCGATAACTCGATCGACGAGGCGCTGGCCGGCTATTGCGACCGCATCGACGTGGTCATCCACAAAGACGGCTCGGTGCAGGTGACCGACAACGGGCGCGGCGTGCCCGTGGGCATGCACCCGACGCAAAACCGCCCGGCCCTCGAAGTGGTGATGACCACGCTGCATGCCGGCGGCAAATTCGACAAAGACACCTACAAAGTCTCCGGCGGCCTCCACGGCGTCGGCGTCTCGTGCGTCAACGCCCTGGCGAGCACGCTGGTGGCGACCGTCAAACGCGATGGCTTCTTGTGGAAGCAGGAATACGCCTACGGCGAGCCCAAGACGAGCGTCGAGAAGATCCGCCCGCTCGAAGACGGCGAGCGCACCGGCACCGACGTGCGGTTCTGGCCCGACGGCGGCATCTTCATGGTCACTGAATTCCGGTTTGATACCCTCGCCGAGCGGCTGCGTGAACTGGCCTATCTCAACCGCAACGTCTTCATCAGCCTCGAAGACCGGCGCGAGGAAGACGTCGATCGCGAGGAATATCATTTCGAAGGCGGCATCAGCGAGTTCGTCATCTACCTCGACGAGACGCGCACGGCCATCCACGACGAGGTCATCTACATCGCCGACGAAGCCGCCGAGGCGCCGGTCGAACTGGCGATGCGCTACAATGCCAGCTTTACGTCGAACGTGCTTTCGTTCGTCAACAACATCAACACGCACGAGGGCGGCACCCACATTTCGGGTTTTAGGCGGGCGCTGACGCGGACGCTCAAGGGCTACGCCGAGAGCAACAACCTGCTCAAGAATTATAAAGGCGATCTCTCGGGCGATGACTTCCGCGAGGGGCTAACGGCGGTGCTTTCGGTGAAGGTGGCCGAGCCGCAGTTCGAAGGGCAGACGAAGACCAAGCTGGGCAACTCCGAGGTGCAGGGCATCGTCGAGAGCGTCGTCGGGGAGAAGCTCAAGATCTGGCTCGAAGACCATCCGAAGCAGGCCAAACGCATCATCGAGAAGGTGGTGCTGGCAGCGCAGGCCCGTGCGGCGGCGCGCAAGGCGCGCGAACTCGTCCAGCGAAAAAACGCCTTCGGCACCGGCGGCCTGCCCGGCAAACTGGCCGACTGCTCCTCGCGCAATGCCGAAGAATGCGAGATCTACCTCGTCGAGGGCGACTCCGCCGGCGGCTCGGCCAAGCAAGCCCGCGACCGCCATTTCCAGGCCATCCTCCCGCTGCGCGGCAAGATCCTCAACGTCGAAAAAGCCCGCCTCGACCGGGTGCTCGAAAACGAGGAAATCAAAAACATCATCACGGCCCTGGGTACCGGCATCTCGACGACCGAGGACGAGTTCAACTTCGAAAAGCTGCGCTATCACAAAGTTGTGTTGATGAGTGTTGACGCCGAGGAGCATGTCTTTGTGCGGGATAAGCACGGCGTGCGCATGACGAAGATCGGGCCGTTCATCGACGCGGCGCTGGAAGAGGGGGCGCAGGAAAACGGATCGTATGCAAAACGCTCCGGAGATGATCTTGGGGACGTACTCTGTTTTGGGCTGGACAATCATCACGTCCAATTCCGGCCCATCAAAAGTGTAATTCGTCATGCGCTTGATGAGCCGCTCTTTGAGGTGAAAACAGCCTATGGGCGTTCTGTGCGGGTCACGGCCAGCCATAGCGTCTTTGTCTATGAAGACGGCCAGGTCTGCCTCAAGCGCGGCGACGAGCTTTGCGTGGGCGATCAGGTTGTTGCCCCCCGAACGATTCGTTTTCCCAATGCCGCGCCGCCGCGCCTCGACGTGATGCGGATGCTGCACGCGGTTCCTGAAGCTGCCGAGCAGGTATGGGTGCGGGGGCCTGCCGTGGAGGCATGGTATAAGGCCCGCGTCGTAGCGGACTATGCGGATCAGCCCGAGTTTACAGCGCCGCGTGTCGAAGTCAGTACGGAGGTAGGACTTGAGATGGCCGCCCTCCGGCGGGAAAACGGGGTCTCGAATCGAGCCCTTTGCGAAGCCGTCGGGATTCGTCAGCCTGTGACATTCTATGCCTGGGAAAAAGGCACCTCGCGTCCTACGCTGGAGAATTGGCAGGCCTATCTCTCTGTCATCGGGGCTGACGTCGAAGCAGTCATGGAGCGTGTGACGGTGGGGCCGAGCCGGCTTGAGCGAACCTGGGAGGATCAGTACCGCGCTGCCCCCCGAAATCGCGTACGGCCTTATGTCTGCCTGGCCGATCTAGAGGCCGAAGATCTGGTCTGGTTCGGGTTGCGGGAGGATGTCGAGCTTACCCCTATGCACTATGCCGGCCAGGGAATACGGCGATTCATAGAGATGAATGCTGAACTGATGACCTTGCTGGGGTTCTACGTCGCCGAGGGTTCGTGCTCGAACCGGGGCGGCATCCGGTTTGCGATAGGCAAACGCAATCTACCGCTCCTGCCGGAAATGCGGCGCGCGCTGGAGAGGGTCTTTGGCGTGCCTGCTCGGGTCTATGAGCCCAACGGGCGTGTGGGTGAACTCAGGTTGGTCAATCGTGTTGCTTCCCTGGTCTGGCAAGAAGTCTTCGGGTTCAAGAACGTCACCGCGATCACCAAGCAGATCCCCGGGCTGGTTTTCAACGTTTCCGAACCCCTTCGCGTGGCCTTCTTGCGCGGATATCTGCTTGGCGATGGAACGCTTGCGGGCGGACGGATTACCCTCAACACCTCATCGCGCAACCTCGCCAGCGGGCTCGTGTATCTCCTCTCGTCCTTCGGGGTGGTCGCTACATTGAGCGAGCGCGACCCGGACGGTGTCGTGCGGGAGATCCGTGGTGCTCCGTGTCAGACCCGCCATCGTCACTGGAGTGTAACCGTTACCGCGCGTGACGACCTGATGCGTCTACAGCCCGTGTGGGCCGATCATCCAGACGCGGCAGGCGTTAAGGCCAAAATGAACGGCCGCTCGGTGCCTGCCAATCGACGCTTCGAATCGGTCGATGGAGACCTGATCGCATTGCCGATCAAGTCGATAGCAAAAGTGGAAGCAACAAACGGTCAGGTCTACGATTTCTCGGTTGAAACCGATGAGAACTTTATCGCCGGCATGGGGGGGCTCTGTTGTCACAACACCGATGCCGACGTCGACGGCGCGCACATCCGGACGTTGCTGCTGACGTTTTTCTACCGGCACCTGCGCCCGCTCGTCGAGCAGGGATACATCTACATCGCGCTGCCGCCGCTCTACAAGGCCAAACAGGGCAAGAAGGAACAGTACCTCTGGACCGACGAAGCCTTGCAGAAGGCCGTCGCCGAGATGCAGGCCGACGGGCGCGGCAAGGTCACCATCCAGCGCTACAAAGGCCTCGGCGAGATGAACCCGGATCAACTCTGGGATACAACGATGGACCCCGACCGGCGCATGCTCCAACGCGTCACCGTAGACGATGCCGCCACCGCCGACCGCATCTTCTCGACGCTCATGGGCGACGCCGTCGAACCCCGCCGCAAGTTCATCGAACGCAACGCCAAATACGCCACGATCGATGTGTGATCCGATTTTGGATTTTGGAGTTTAGATTTTGGATTGTTTTTTCAGACCGAATCAAATGACCGAAAAAGCTACGACGCTAGGCGTTACTGCGGCTTTTTCTACCGAGAAGACGGTGTCGAATGAGCCAATCCAAAATCCAAAATCCAAAATCTAAAATCGACGTCTCCGTCGTCGTGCCCGTCTTCGAGGAGGAGGAATCCTTGCCGGAGTTGGCGCGGCAGATCCGAGCGTCATGTGAGGCGGCGAGCCTGGACTTCGAGGTCTGGTTCATCGACGACGGCTCGCGCGACGGCTCGTGGGCCGTGATCGAACAGATCCACAGCGACGATGCGCGCTTTGCCGGGCTGCGCTTCCGCCGAAACTACGGCAAAAGCGCCGCGCTGGCTGCCGGTTTCGAACGCGCCGAGGGCCGCTACGTCATCACCATGGACGCCGACTTGCAGGACGATCCGGCAGAGATCCCGGCGCTTACGGCGATGCTAGACGACGGCTTCGATCTCGTCAGCGGCTGGAAGCAGAAGCGGCAAGATCCGCTCGGCAAGACCATTCCGAGCCGGTTCTTCAACTTCGTCACGCGCATGGTCTCGGGTATCAAGCTGCACGATTTCAACTGCGGCCTGAAGGCGTACCGGCGCGAGGTCGTCAAAAACATCCGGGTCTACGGCGAGATGCACCGGTACATCCCACTGCTGGCCAAGTGGGAGGGCTACCAGCGCATCGGCGAGAAGGCGGTCCATCACCGGGCGCGTCAGTTCGGGCGGACCAAGTTCGGCCTGGAACGCTACATCCGCGGGTTCCTCGACCTGATCACGGTGGCTTTTCTGACGCGTTTTGCCGCCCGCCCCATGCACTTCTTCGGGATGCTCGGCACGCTGGCTTTCCTCGGCGGCTTCGTCATCAGCCTCTGGATCACCCTCGACAAAGTCATCTTCGGCAACCCCGTCGGCGACCGCCCGTTGTTGCTGCTGGGCGTCTTGCTCATCGTCGTGGGCGTGCAAACCTTCTGCACGGGTTTTCTGGCGGATATGATCATCCGCCGCCGCATGGAGGAGACGACGCCGTATCAGATTACCCAGACCGTAGAGCCGGCGGTGCGGGGGGAGGTGTTTGAGCGAGAGGGTGAGAGGGGGAAAGGGAGAACGGGAGATTCTAATGGTCAATAGTGAATAGCGAATTGTGAATGGTTAATGGTCTCTTTCATTCGCCATTCGCCATTCACTATTCGCTATTCGCCATTAATCTCTCCCTCTCTCCCTTTCCCCCACGCTCCCTTTCACCCTCTCAGTATTCCTGAGTTACCTTCGCCTGAGATATGCCACCGACCTCCAAACGCCTCGTCTTCGTCGGCCCGATGTATCCGTATCGGGGGGGCATTGCGCACTTTTCGGAGGCGATGTATCGGGGATTGCAGGCGCGTGGGCATGCGGTTGAGGCGGTGACATTCAGCCGGCAGTATCCTGAAGTGCTTTTCCCCGGCAAGACGCAGTACGAGGCGGGCACGGTCGAAAATCCGGTGCCGGCCCGGCGGCTGCTCGACACGATCAACCCGGTGAGCTGGTTCAAAGCGGCCCGGTACGTCGCCCGGCTGAAGCCGGATGCGGTAATTTTTCAGTACTGGATGCCGTTTTTCGCGCCGGGTTTCGGCATCGTCGCGCGGAAGGCGCGAAAGGCAGGCGCGAAAGTCCTGGGGGTGATTCATAACGCCATCCCCCACGAGCGCCGCCCCGGCGACCTGGCGCTGGGCCGCTTTTTTTTGAAGACGATGAATGGATGCCTCGTGATGTCGGAGTCCGTCACGCGTGATCTCGAATCGCTCGGCGTCACGCCGGCGGTGCGGCAGGTGGTTCATCCGGTTTACGATATCTTCGGCGCCGCCATCCCCCGCGACGAAGCGCGCCAACTTCTCGGCCTGCCGCCGGAGGCGCCGGTGTTGCTTTTCTTCGGATTCATCCGCCAGTACAAAGGCCTCCATGTCTTGCTCGAAAGCATGCCGCGCGTCGTCGAAGCCGTGCCGGACGCGCGCCTGGTGGTGGCGGGCGAATTCTATGACGACGAAGCGCCCTATCAGGCCCTGATCGACCAACACAGCCTGGGCGAGCACGTCCACCTTCACGCCGATTACATCCCCAACGCCGAGGTGACGCGCTATTTTTGCGCCGCCGACGTGGTCGTTCAGCCCTACGTGACGGCTACGCAGAGCGGCGTGGCGCAGATCGCGTTTCACTTCGACAAGCCGGCCATCATCACCGATGTGGGTGGGCTGGCTGAGGTGGTGCCGCACGAGCAGGCGGGCCTCGTCGTCCCGCCGGAAGACCCTGCCGCGCTCGCCGCCGCCATCATCCGCTTTTTCAACGAACACATGGTCGCCCCCCTGACCGAGGGCGTCCGCCGGGAAAAGCAAAAGTATAGCTGGGATCGGTTGTATGAAGCCGTGGAGGATTTGCTTTGAGGGCGGAAAGGGGGTAAGGGCGAGAGGAAGATTTTGATTGATGATTATCGAATATCGAGTTTAGAATGTAGAGGGTACTGTCAGATCCTTCGACATTCATCAGTCCTTGTTCGATATTCTACATTCAAAACCCTCTCATCCCAGCCGAAATGCGCTACGACCCCATCAAAGACCGTCTGGGCCGGTTTTTCAGCCGGCGTCCGGTGTTGCAGAAGCTCTTCTACGGGCTGTTGAATATGTTTTTTCTGCGCGCCTGGTACGTCCGCCGCGAGATCCGGCGGCTCTTCGGCGCGATGTCGGAAGACCGGCCCCTCCGCATGCTCGACGCCGGGACGGGCTTCGGCCAGTATGCTTATTTCGTCGCTCGGACGTTCCCCCGCGCCGAGGTCGTCGCCGTCGATGTCAAACAGGATTACCTCGACAACGCCCGCCGCTTTTTTGACAAAACGCCGCAAGCCGCCCAGGTGACGCTGGCCTACGACGACCTGACGCAACTTCAGACCGAAGGCCCGTTCGACTTCATCCTCTCGGTAGACGTGATGGAGCACATCGAAGACGACCGCGCCGTCTTCGGCCATTTTGCGCGGGTGATGCGGCCCGGCGGCTACGTGCTCATCAACACGCCGTCGGACCTCGGCGGCTCGGACGTGCAGGACGAGAGCGACGAAAGCTTCATCGAAGAACACGTCCGCGACGGCTACAACCGCGACGACCTCGAAGGCAAGCTGCGCGACGCCGGGCTGGAGCCGGTGCGCAGCCTCTACACCTACGGACGGTACGGCTCGATGGCGTGGCGGATGCTCATCAAACGGCCCATCCTGATGCTGGGCGCCTCGTGGGCGTTTCTGATCGTGCTGCCGTTCTACTACCTCGTCGCCTTGCCCCTCGGCCTCATTTTCAACAAACTCGACATGCGCCAGGACAACCCTCAGGGGACAGGGCTGCTGGTGATTGCTCGAAAACCTAAAGTCTAGATTCGCGTTACCATTAAACTGAGTCAAATCGATCGAGCCTGACGATGGAACCGGCTGTTCAAGAACTGCTCAACTCGCCAAAGCTGGCGCTGCACGTTGACACCTTCACGCGTGTGCTGGAGGAGGAACGTCAAAGGCGGGAGCACTTCTATAATGAAGTGACCGAGTACGAGAAGGCGGAATTCATCAACGGGGAGATCATCGTGCATTCACCTGTCAAAAAGCGGCACACCGAAGCGGGCAAGCTTCTCATTCGCCTGCTAGATCTATACGTTCAGATTATGGATCTGGGCTTCTTAGGGTACGAAAAGGTGCTCATCACGCTCACGCGCAACGATTATGAACCGGATCTTTGTTTCTTCAAGAAGGAGAAGGCACAGGCTCTCACGCGGGATCAGATGAAATATCCCGCGCCCGATTTCATCGCTGAAATCCTCTCGCCGAGCACCGCAGAGCGCGATCGGGGGATAAAATTCGAAGATTACGCAGCCCACGGCGTCGGCGAATACTGGCTGATCGATCCGGAGGCGGAGGTCGTCGAGCAATATGTGTTGGAGGACGGCCAGTACGCCCTGCGATTGAAATCAGGCTCCGGCGAGATCGAAAGCGCAATGATCGATGGATTCCTGTTTCCCGTGCGCGCGCTCTTCGACGACGCGGCTAATCTTCGAGAAGTGCAGCGAATCGTACAGGTTCAAAATTAATTTTTTGGTGTCCAAAAAATTTAATATTTTAGGCGGGCACCTCTTTTGGATTGTGCCCGCCTGGCGGGTCGTCTTACCCGCATTTCCCACATTTAAATATTTTGCAGCGTAGCTGCGAAATATTTGAAACGCAGTCATTTTATGCAAACCAAGTACATCTTCGTCACGGGCGGCGTGTCGTCGTCGTTGGGGAAAGGCATTTTTTGCGCCTCGTTGGGGCGGTTGCTCGAAGCGCGCGGGCTGCGCGTGAGCATTCAAAAGCTCGATCCGTACATCAACGTCGATCCCGGCACGATGAATCCGTATGAGCACGGCGAAGTCTACGTCACTGACGACGGCGCCGAGACGGATCTCGACCTGGGCCATTACGAACGTTTTCTGGGCCACGCCACCAGCCAGGCCAACAACGTCACCACCGGGCGCGTCTACCTCGAAGTCATCACGAAAGAGCGCGCGGGGGCCTATCTCGGCAAGACTGTGCAGGTCGTGCCTCACATCATCGACGAGATCAAGCACTGGATGCTCAAGCTCGGCGAGACCGGCGAATTCGACGTGGTGCTCTCCGAGATCGGCGGCACCGTCGGCGACATCGAAAGCCAGCCCTATCTGGAGGCCATCCGCCAGTTGCGCTACCAGCTCGGCCCGCGCAACACGCTCAACGTGCATCTGACGCTCGTGCCCTACCTGGCCGCCGCCGGCGAACTCAAGACCAAGCCCACCCAGCACTCGGTCAAGACGCTGCTCTCCTACGGCTTGCAGCCCGACCTGCTGGTCTGCCGCGCCGAACGGCCCCTCGACACCGACCTGCGCCGCAAGATCGCCCTGTTCTGCAACGTCGAGCCGCGCGCCGTCATCGAAGCCCTCGACGCCGAGACGATCTACGAAGTGCCGCTGCTGCTGGCCGAGCAAGGCGTCGAAGACATCGTCCTCGAACGGCTTCACATCCACGAAGACCTCGAAGAAGGACGCGTCCTCACCGATCCCCAACTCGACGACTGGATCGAGTTTCTGCGGAAGTTTAAAAATCCTGAGGCAACGGTCCGCATCGCCCTCGTAGGCAAATACGTCGAACATCAGGACGCCTACAAATCGATCTCCGAGAGCTTTATGCTGGCCGGCGTCGAGAACGGCGTGCAGGTGGAGGTTAAATACATCCTCTCGGACGACGTCACCGAAGACAACGTGGACGATCTGCTGCGCGACGTGGCCGGCGTGCTCGTCGCGCCCGGTTTCGGCGATCGCGGCATCGACGGCAAGATTGCGGCGGTCAAGTATGCCCGCGAAAACGACCTGCCGTTCCTGGGCATCTGCCTGGGCCTGCAATGCGCCGTCGTCGAGTTTGCCCGCAACGTCTGTGGCTGGCCCGATGCCCATTCCACCGAGTTCAACCCGGCCTCGCTGCATCCGGTGATCGACTTTATGGAGGAGCAGAAAAAAATCTCCGACAAAGGCGGCACGATGCGTCTGGGCGCCTACGACTGCCACCTCGTCGAAGGCTCGCGCGTGCGGGCTATTTACGACGAGGTCGAGGTGCAAGAGCGGCATCGCCATCGCTATGAGGTCAACAACGTGCTGCGCTACAAGCTGCTCGAACACGGCATGCAGTTCGCCGGCATCAACCTGGAGCGCGACCTCATCGAGATCATCGAACTGCCGGAGAAGCGGTGGTTCATCGGCGTGCAATTCCATCCCGAATACAAATCCAAAGTCGGGCGCCCGCATCCGCTGTTCGCCTCGTTCGTCGAGGCATGCGCCGCCTATGCCCGCGAGAAAGACCTGATTCACTCGCCGCTGCCGCCGCGCCGCGCTAAAGTCTCGCAGTTGGCAGCGGCGAAAATGTGAGTCGATTTTGGATTTTAGATTTTGGATTTTGGATTGGTTTCATCCGGAATCCTCATCTCAATAGAAAAAGCTGCAGCGGTTCTGACCGTCGCGGCTTTTTCAGTTGCTAAGAACGGATCGGGAACCACCCAATCCAAAATCTAAAATCCAAAATCGTCACAACCTTCTCATCAAACCGAGAACCTGCCCGACGACGTAGCAGTGGGGGTCTTCGGGCGGGAATGTCTCTTCGGTATACGTGCGGTCTGCCGGGCGCAGGTGGATGACTTCATTGGCGAAGTAGAAACGCCGCACCTGCAATTCTTCGCGGACCAGAAAGGCCGCCAGTTCTCCGTTTTGCATCTCCTGCCAGGGCCGTTCTTCGATAATCAGGAAATCGCCTTTGCGGATGCCGTCGCCGTTCATGCCGTCGTCGCCGGCGCGGGCGATGAGGCAGGCTTCGGGGTCGTCGGTTTTGTGGAGGAAGAACGGATCGACGGCGAAGTATTTCGAGGGGCGGCGGCGGAGCTGGTCGGGTTGGTCGCTGGCCGCGCGCCGGATGACGGGAAGCGTCGGCGTGCCTTCGTCGAGGGCGAAGACCTCGTCGTCGACCAGGCGCAGGCCCCGCGCGGCGTGCCGCTCGCGCTCGACGTAGCCTTTCTGTTCGAGGGCCTGGACGAGTTTAAAGACGCCGTTGCTCGATTTGATGCCCAGCGCCTGGCCGATCTCTTGAAGCGTCGGCGGCTTGCGGTGGCGGCGCATGAAGGAGTGGATGAAATCATAGGCTTCGTTCTGGCGCTCGGTCAGGCGGGCTTTCATCGTGGGACGACGGGTTTGGTTGCGGTAGATATGTGTGGAGCAGGGCACCTCGTAATATACAAGGTGAATTAATTTTCACCCTTATAAATTAGACATTATGATCACATAAATCAAACATGGTGAACATTTTTTTACTTGTCAATAAAATGTCAAGAGTGAGAGTATGTGCGCGATTCATTCGGCAAAAAATAAACATAAAAAAGTGGCCTTTTCTGGCTAAAATGCTTGACATTCCCTTGGAATACTGTACTTTATGGGGGCTGTGGGGAAAAGTGGGGAGAAATCCCAGGACTTAAAACTCCTACCAAATAATGCGAAGGGTAACAGGGCGCTCTTCTGAATCATCATGGCCGGCTTCAAGGGACAGGCATCGTATTCCGTCGATACGAAGGGTCGCGTGGCGATCCCGGCCAAGATGAGGAATGTCATGAACCCGGAGGCCAAGGGCACCTTCACCGCCACACGCGGCTTCGAGAAATGCATCTTCCTCTACCCGCTCGACGGCTGGAAAGAGATCGAAGAAGCCATTGGCGCCAAGAGCACCTTCGATCGCGAGGCGCGGGCCTTCACCCGCCGCATCATGATGTGGGCCGACGAGGTGACGCTCGACGGCCAGGGCCGCATCGGCATCCCCAAACCGCTGATGGAATTTGCCGGCATCAGCGAGCGGGCGCTGATCCTCGGCGCGTATGACCGCCTGGAGATCTGGGACCCGGATGCCTTCGAGCAATACCTCAACGAAGAGACCGTCGATTATGAAACGCTCGCCGAGCGGGTGATGAGTATGTGATGGAGCACGACGAGCCATCACGCCCCCGCGACGCCCGCGCGTCGGAGGCCCCGGACCAGGGGCTGCCCTACGCCACGGCGTTCCACGCGCCTGTTCTTTGCCTTGCTGTTTTGGAAGCCCTCGTGACTGACCGCGCCGGGCTTTACGTTGATGCCACGCTCGGCGGCGGCGGCCATAGCGCCGCGCTGCTCGATGCGCTGGCGTTGGAAGGTCGCGTCGTCGGTATCGATCAGGACGCCGAGGCGCTAGCGGCAGCCGCCGCGCGGCTCGCGCCCGAGATCGAGCAAGACCGCTTCCGCGCGCTCCACGGCAACTTCGGCGATCTCGAACGGCTCCTCGCCGCCATCGACATTACAGAGATCGACGGGCTGCTGCTCGACCTCGGCATTTCATCGCATCAGATTGATGAAGCTACGCGCGGATTCAGCCACCGGGCCGAGGCCCGGCTCGATATGCGGATGGACACGCGCGGCGGGGTCACGGCAGACGAGGTGGTCAACCGATGGAGCGTGGCAGACCTGCGCCGGGCGCTTCGCGAGTTTGGCGAAGAACCCCGCGCCGGACGCATCGCCCAGGCCATCGTTGCCGCCCGGCCTGTCGAAACGACGACGCATCTGGCCGACGTGGTGCGGAGCGCAGTGCCCACACGCGGCGAAGCCAAGGCGCTCGCTCGTGTTTTTCAGGCCCTCCGCATCGTCGTCAATGCCGAGTTGGAGCGGTTAGAGCAGGCGCTGGCGGCGGGCACAAACCTGCTGCGGCCCGGCGGGCGCATGGCGGTGATCAGCTATCACTCGCTCGAAGACCGGCGGGTAAAGCGTTACTTCCGCTACGGAAATCTGGAAGGCGAGCCGGTCCGAGATTTTTACGGCAACCTGCTCACACCCTGGCGCCCGCTCACGCGCAAGCCCATCGTGCCGGATGCCGCCGAGGTGGTTGCCAACCCGCGCGCCCGCAGCGCCCGCCTCCGCATCGCCGAGCGGCTTCCAGACAGCAACGACGATTTTGATTAGCAGCACAGAAGTAAAAAGGCATCAAGCCTGGAAGTAGACATCATGCCAGCATCGCGCACTACAAAGAAGCGCCGCTCAGCGACTCGCAAGACGAGCAAGCCGGCCCCGAACGCCGTACGCCGGAAGAAACGCTCGGCGGCGCGCAAGAATCAGGGCAGCGGCGCGAAAGCCGCCGGGCGCAAGGCGCCGGCGCGGGTCTTGCCGGGCTGGCGCGATCTGGCTACGACCAACGAGCGCGAGGCCGGGCGCCCGCGCGCGCTGGCGCAAATAGATAAGGTATCGACCATGCGGTTCGGCCTGGTGCTCCTGGCCGTCGCTACCGTCTTCACGCTTTTCATCGGTCACGTGCATGCCACGCAGGATTTGTTGGATGATCTCCAGCAGGCCCGGCGCGAGAACCTCCGGCTTCACTTGCAGCACAACCGGCTCAGGGGCGAATTCGATCAGGCCACCGGCCCGTCGGTCGTCTATGAACGCGCCGGGGCGATGGGCCTCGTAGAAGGCATCGAATACGGACCGACGATCCGGGAGGAATGAAGGGGAGAAAGGGAGAGAGGGTGAAAGGGTGAGTTTTTCTCCCTCTCAAAACGAAAACAAACACCCAACGCGCCGTGCGCCGAGGAGTAACCCAAAGCTGGAATACCGAGACCCGTGGGACTGAAGGATCAAATCCTGGCGCGGATGTACGTCGTGCTGACGCTGCTGAGCCTGTTGCCGCTGTGCATCGCCGGGCAGGTCGTGTGGATTTATCTGGGCGAGGGCGCCGAGTTGCGCGCCCAGGGCGAGCGGCAGGCGCGGTCTCAGGTGGTGCTGCCCGCCAAACGCGGCGAGATCCTCGACCGCGCCGGGCGGGCGCTGGCTGTCAACACGCCCAGCTATGATCTCGCGCTCGATCCGACGGTCGCAGGCTTTAGCGGTGTAGAAAGTTCGTTCTTTGGAAAATTGTCAAGGCTAACCGGGGAGCCCGCGCGGTCGATCCGCCGGAAGGTGCGGCAGCGCGCGAGCTTGAAATTCGTGCGGCTGGCGACGGGGCTTACCGAGGACCAGAAGCGAAAAATCACGTCCTGGGAGGTGCCCGGCGTCATTCTCACGCAGAAGTTCGCGCGGCGCTACAACTACGACAAGACGGCGGCCCACCTGCTCGGCCACGTCGATGTAGACGGCACCGGCACCGCCGGCCTCGAACTGCAATTCGACGCCTTCTTGCGCGGGCAACCGGGGCGCCGTTCGCTGCTGCGAGACCGCCGCGGCCATCGACGCATCGACGTCGAGGGCACGGTCGTCGAGCCGCAGGACGGCCAGACTATCGTGCTGACCATCGACCTGATCCGCCAGACGATCCTCGAAGAGGAGCTCGTTCGAGGTATCGAAGAAAGCGGTGCAAGCTCGGCCTCGGCCATCGCCGTCGATCCGCAGACCGGCGCCATTCTGGCGCTGGCCAACGTGCCGACCTACAATCCGAACCGGCCCAAGGCCTACGCGCAGGCGAGCCAGCGCAACCGGGCCATCACCGACCGCATGGAGCCGGGTTCGACGTTCAAACTCGTCGGTGCCTCGGCGGCGCTCGAACACGGCGTCGTTACGATGGACGAACGCGTCGATACGGGCAACGGGTATGCCACCTTCCGGGGCCGCCCGATGCGCGACACCCACGCCCACGGCGTCATCCCGTTTTCCGAAGTCATCGTCTTGAGCAGCAACATCGGCATGGCCAAGACGGCGCTCAAGCTCAAGAAAGGCGACCTCTACCAGTATGCGCGCCGGTTTGGATTCGGGCAGCGGACGTGGATCGATCTGCCGGGCGAGGTGGGCGGTTTGCTCAAGAAAACCAACCAATGGAGCGGCACGACCCTCACGTCGATGAGCATTGGCTATGAGGTGGATGTGACGCCGTTGCAAATGGTGCTGGCCTACGCCGCGCTGGCCAACGGCGGCCTGCTCGTGCAGCCCTACGTCGTCGCCGAACGGCGCGATCTGACCGGCAAGACGATCTGGCGCGCCGACCGCGATCAGGCCCGGCAAGACTCGGTGCGCCGCGTCTTCAATCCGGAGACCGCCGAGACGCTGCGCCCGGCCTTCGAAGGCGTGGTCAACGAAGGCACCGCCACGAAGGCGCAGGTCGAAGGCTTGCCCATCGCCGGCAAGACGGGGACGGCGCGTAAGGCATCGCGCAGCGGCGGCTACGGCGCCGGATACCGTGCTACATTCGTCGGCTTTTTCCCCGCGGACGATCCGCAGGTAGCGATGATCGTGGTGATGGATTCGCCCAAGACGAGCATCTACGGTGGGATGGTTTCGGCGCCGGTCTTCAAACGGGTGGCCGAGCGCTGGATCGGCACCTTCCCCCGCATCGCCGAGCGCCTGGCGCCGGTCGATGCCTTGCCGGAGGCGCAGGACCAACCGGTTCCGGACGTGACGCATCGCCCGGCTGCGGTGGCGGCGCACCAGCTCCGCGCCGCCGGGTACCGCGTGGCGTCGTTCGATGATTCATCGCCGGCGTTGGTGGCCCGGCAGCAGCCCGAAGCCGGCACGCCGGCCAAACCCGGCGCGCTCGTGCGCCTGACGCTGGAGGCCGACACCTCCGAGGCGCAGATGCCCGACCTGACGGGCCTCGGCGCGCGCGAGGCGCTGTTCTGGCTTCAAGCCCACGGCGTCAAGGTGCGGGTCGAAGGCAGCGGGCACGTGGTGAGTCAATCGCCGGAGGCCGGGGCGGCGTTGCCCCGCGAGGCCGTCTTACGATTTAACTGAGCGTTTTATGGGCTTCGATGGATGGAAGATCGAACAGCGAGCAGGCGCCCGGAGGCGTTACGGCAGTTGCCCTGCCGCCCGTTTCTGGGATACCTGATCCTGTAACGGACGCCGAACCATCATGAGGAAGCCCTGGCTTGTCTTGCAAAGGCGGCTCGAAGACGCCGGCCTGCTGCAAGCGACACACGGACGCTTTGACGATAAAACGATCTTCATCGACCATCTGGCTAACGACAGCCGGACGGTCGCGGCCAACGGGCTGTTCGTCGCGATTCGCGGTGACAAGGCCGACGGCCACCTGTTCATTGACAAGGCTGTTCAAAACGAAGCAATCGCCGTTGTGTGCGAGGTGATGCCGGTGGGAGCGTCTTTGCGCTTCCCCGGCGTCGCCTTCGCACAAGTACACGACGCGCGGGCGGCGCTGGCCGAACTGGCCGCCGCCTTCCACGACGATCCCTCCCAAGAGATCGACCTCGTGGGCGTCACCGGCACCAACGGCAAGACGACCACGGCCCACCTCGTCCACCACGTGTTGACGGCGCTGGGTCGAAAAACCGGCCTCCTCGGCACCATCGAATACCGCTTCGGCGGGCCGCCGGAGCCGGCTACGCACACCACCCCGGATGCGCTCGACATCAACCGGATGCTGCGGCGGATGGCGGAGGCGGGCTGTACGGCCTGCGCGATGGAGGTCTCGTCGCACGCGCTGGCGCAAGATCGCGCTCGCTCGCTCGAATTCGACGTGGGCATCTTCACCAACCTCACCCGCGACCACCTCGACTATCACGGCACCTTCGAGGAGTATCGAGGCGCGAAGAAACGACTTTTCGACGGCCTCAGCGCTGCCGCCACCGCGCTCTACAACCTCGACGATCCTGCCGGTCCGCAGATGGTCGCCACGACGGCGGCGCGGCGGGTGTCTTTTGGAATGTCTGAAGCCGCTGATTTGCGCCTGGAAGTGCTCGACGATGGGCTGCGAGGCCTCACGCTGTGCCTCGACGGCGTCGCGCGGACGTTCCGCCTCGTGGGTCGATTTAATGCGTACAACCTGGCGGCGGCCTACGGCGCAGCGCGCGCCCTCGGCTATGCCAGAGACGACGCGCTCGATGCCCTGGCTTCGGCCCCGCCCGTACCGGGCCGCTTCGAGCAGTTCGCCTTCGACGACGGCGCCATCGTCATCGTCGATTATGCGCACACGCCCGATGCCCTCGAAAACGTGCTCAAGACCATCCGCCAGGCCAAGCCCGAAGCCGCCGCGCTCTGGTGCATCTTCGGCTGCGGCGGCGACCGCGACGCGACCAAACGCCCCCACATGGGCGCCATCGCCGAACGGTTGGCCGACCACGTCATCGTCACTGCCGATAACACGCGCACCGAATCGCAGGCGCAGATCAACCGCGACATCCGCGCCGGCATGACGCACCCCGACGAGGCCCGCTGGCTCGACGACCGGCGCGCGGCCATCGAAGCCGCCGCCCGCCTCGCCGCCCCCGGCGATGTGGTGCTCGTCGCCGGCAAAGGCCACGAAAACTATCAGGTCATCGGCGCCGAAAAACATCCCTTCGACGACCGGGACGAGGTTAAAAAATATTTCGATTCGAGAGGATTGACATCCCCCCACTAATCAATCCGCAATCCGACATCCGCAATCCGCAATCGGACGATGCTTTACTATCTGATCTTATACCTGGAAGAGCAATTCCAGCCGCCCGGTTTTCAGGCGGTGCAGTTCATCACGGTGCGCGCGGCGCTGGCGGCCATCACGGCGCTGGTCATCGCGTTGTTCGTGGGGCGGCGTGTCATCGGCTGGTTGCGGCGGCAGCAGATCGGCGAGCGCGTGCGCGAGGGCGAGGCTGCCGGCGCGGTCGATCATTCGCACAAAGCCGGCACGCCCACGATGGGCGGCGTCATCATCCTGTTGGCGATCCTCGGCTCGACGCTCTTGTGGGGTGCGCTCACCGAAGTCTACGTCTGGCTCATCATCCTGGCGACGGCCTGGATGGGCGCCTTCGGTTTCGCCGACGACTACATCAAAGTCGTCAAGAAAGACAAGAAAGGGCTGGCGCCGCGTGTCAAGATCGTCGGGCAGGTGAGCCTGGGGTTGCTCGTCGGCAGCGTGCTCTATTTCCACCCGCAGTTTGCCGAGATCCACACGCTCACCGACCTGCCGTTCGTGCAAGACTGGCGGCTCGACTACAACTTCATCGGGCGTTTGTTTGACGGGGCCGATCTGGGCTGGCTCGTGTACATCCCCGTCGTCGTCTTCATCGTCACGGCCACCTCAAACGCGGTCAACCTCACCGATGGGCTCGATGGGCTTGCCGCCGGGGTGACGGCTATCGTTGCGCTCGGTCTGGTGGCGCTCGCCTACGTCTCGGGCAACGTCTTGCTGGCCGATTTCCTCGGTGTGATGCACCTGCCCGGCGCAGGCGAATTAGCGATTTTCGCGACGGCCATGGTGGCGGCGTGCCTGGGCTTTTTGTGGTTCAACGGATACCCGGCCACGGTCTTCATGGGCGATACCGGGTCGCTGGCCCTCGGCGCGGCGGTGAGCACGCTGGCGCTGATGGTCAAAAAAGAGTTGCTGCTGCCGCTCTTATGCCTGGTCTTTTTTATGGAGACGATCTCGGTGATCCTCCAGACCGGCTACTTCAAATACACCAAACGCAAGACGGGCGAGGGCAAGCGCATCTTCCGCATGGCGCCGCTGCATCATCATTACGAAGCCAAAGGCGTCCACGAAGTCAAGATCGCCATCCGCTTCTGGATCATCACCGTCGTGACAGTCATCGCGACGCTGCTGTCGCTGCGGATTCGGTAGATGGTTGTTGGGATGTCGGCCATCCGGCACCGGGCGATTTGATGAAGTGGTTGCCATTCGGCACCGGTAGAGACGTTACATGTAACGTCTCTACAAACACCAACATTGACCATTTACGCCAAATATGAACACGTAAGGGACAACCGAAGATAGAAGGCGATGAACCCTGCTGACATCAAAGGCAAACGCGTGACCGTCATCGGCGGGGCGCGCAGTGGGTTGGCGGTGGCGAAGCTGCTGGCCGGGGCCGGAGCCGAGGTTTTTCTGACGGAGAAAGGCGAGGCCACGCGCGGTCTGGAGCAGGCGCTCGACGCTGCCGGCGTTGCGTACGAGTTCGGCGGACATACCCGGCGCGCGCTCGATGCCGATTTTTTCGCCATCAGCCCCGGCGTGCCTTCGACGATCAACATCGTGCAGCAGGCGTTGCGGGGCGGGCTTCAGGTGTTTTCTGAAATCGAAGTGGCCTCGTGGTTTTGCGCCGCGCCCATCGTGGCCATCACCGGCTCGAACGGCAAGACGACCACCACGAGCCTGACGGGCCACATCTTCCGGAACGCCGGGCGGACGACCGTCGTGGCCGGCAACATCGGCTATCCGTTTTCCGATTACGTGCGCGGCCTCGCCGAAGACGCCGTCGTGGTCCTCGAAGTCTCCAGTTTTCAGCTTGATCACATCGACACGTTTCGCCCCCGCGTGGGTGTGCTGCTCAACATCACGCCCGATCATCTGGATCGCTACAACTACGACTTCGACCAGTACAAGCAAAGCAAATTTCGTCTTTTCGAAAACCAACGGGACGATGACGTGCTCGTCTTTAACCACGACGACGCGCTCGTCCGCGAGTACGTCGCGTTTCTGAAGATGCAGCGCGGCTTGCACGCGATAGGCTTTAGCTACGAGGACGCCCTCGACGAGGGCGCCTTCGTGCGCGAGGGCCGGATCGTTCTTCGAATCAACCAACAGGAGGAAATCCTCATGGAAGCCCAAAAGCTCGCTCTTCCGGGGCGACACAATCTGCACAACTCGTTGGCGGCGGCTATCGCGGCACGCGTCATGGAGGTGCGCAGCGACGTGGTGCGTGAGAGCCTGACGAGCTTCGAGGGGGTGCCCCACCGGCTCGAATTTGTCCGAGAGATCGACGGCGTGCGCTACGTCAACGATTCGAAGGCCACGAACGTCAACGCCGTCTGGTACGCGCTTGAGAGTTACAACGAACCCATCGTGTTGATTGCCGGAGGCCGCGACAAAGGCAACGACTACAGCAGTCTCAAGCCGCTCATCCGGCGCAAGGTGCGCGCCGTGGTAGCCCTCGGCGAAAGCGCCGAAAAGGTGATGGACGAGCTGGCCTCGCTGGCCGAGGAGGGCGCACAAGCTGCCTCGCTCGAAGAGGCCATCCGATACGCCCACTTCTTCGCCGCCCCCGGCGACATCGTCCTGCTAAGCCCGGCCTGCTCTTCATTCGACATGTTCGACAACTATGAACACCGAGGCGACACGTTCAGGCGGCTCGTGAGAAGTTTGTGAGGGTTTCTGGTTGCGAGTTTCTCGTTTCTGGTTTCTGGTTAGAAACAAACAACGAGAAACCAGAAACCAGAAACCAGAAACCCAACGAAGTATGAGTAAAAAGAAAAAAACGACGATCTGGCAGCGGCTGACGAACCCGGCGGCGCCCGCCGACAAATACGTCCTCTGGATTGTGCTGGTGCTCGGCGCCGTGGGCATCGTGGCGGTCTACAGCGCCATCTCGTTCCTGGCCGAGACCAAAGCCGGCGGCGACACCGAGCGCTTTTTGCTGCGGCATGCCATCCGCCTCGTCCTGGCGCTCGGCGCCGTGGCCGTCTTCAGCGTCATCGATTATAAGACGCTGGCACGCTGGGCGAGGCCGGCGCTGATCGCCTCGCTGGTGCTGCTGGTGCTGGTTCAAGTCTTCGGCGTCACGCAAGGCGGCGCCACCCGCGCGTTGCGTCTCGGCCCGGTGAGCCTTCAGCCGTCCGACCTGGCGAAGGTGGCGCTCGTGCTCTACGTGGGCGTGCTGCTGGCGCACAAACAACAATACGTCAAAAGCTTCAGCCGGGCCTTCGCGCCCATCTTTCTGTGGGTCTTTCTATCGATTGTCTTGATCGGTGTTGAAGACCTCTCGACGGCGGCGCTGGTGCTGGTCTCGGTGGGGCTGATGAGCTTTATCGGACGAGCGAGCGTGTTGCATCTGGGCAGCTTGACGGCTGCCGGCGCGGTGTGCGCGTTGATACTGCTGCTGATCTCGCCCAACCGGGCGGCGCGCGTCGAGGCCTACCTCGGTGTCAAGATCTTCCCCCACACACAAACCGAGGAGGTGTTTAGCTCGCAGGCTGAGGGCTATCAGGCCCGGCAAGCCCGCATCGCCTTTGCCCAGGGAGGGCTGGCCGGACGCGGGCCGGGCAAGAGTGTGCAACGCGATTTTCTACCGGCGCCCTACAACGACTTCATCTTTGCCATCATCGCGGAGGAATACGGCATGGTGGGTGCGTTGGGCCTGCTGGGGCTGTTCGTGCTGCTGTTGTTTCGGGGTTTTCTTCGGATAGCCCGGCACGCGCCCGATCCACTGGGGTTGTTCCTGGCCGTCGGGTATACGACGATGGTGGCGCTCTACGGCTTCATCCACGCCGGGGTGGCCTGCGGGCTGTTGCCGGTGACGGGCCTGCCGCTGCCGCTGGTCTCCTACGGCGGCACCTCGATGATTGCCACCGGGGTGATCATCGGCATCCTGCTCAATATTTCGAGACAAGCGAAATAGGGAAGGGCCAAAACATTCCCCATTGGCCACATCCCACTCACTATTCCCCATGAAAAGAGCCCCACGCATTCTTTTGGCCGGTGGCGGCACCGGCGGGCACGTCTATCCGGCCATCGCCATTGCCAATGCCATCCGGGCTATCGAGCCCGAAGCCGCCATTGCCTTCGCCGGGACGGAGGATCACCTGGAATGGGATGCCGTGCCCAAAGCCGGCTACGCCATCCACCCGATCACCGTCAGCGGCTTTCATCGCAAGCAGCCGCTGCGCAACCTGAGCTTTCCGTTCAAGCTGATCAAGGGATTGGCCCAGAGCTGGGCGCTCGTCGGCGACTTCGATGCCGACGTGGCGGTGGGCACGGGCGGATACGTCTCCGGGCCGGTGTTGATGGCGGCGAGTTTGCGCAAGCGCCCGGTGGTGGTGCAAGAGCAAAATGCCTACGCCGGGGTGACCAACCGCCTGCTGGCGAAACGCGCTGCGCAGATCCACATCGCCTTTCCGGAGGCGAAGGGGTGGTTTCCGGCGGAGAAATGTCGCCTCAGCGGCAATCCCACGCGCGCCGCCTTGCTCGAAGCCGAGCATGCCCAGGCCCGCGCGGCCTTCGACGTGCCTGAGGGCGCCTCGCTGCTGTTCGTCTTCGGCGGATCGCTCGGCAGTCTGGCGCTCAATACGGCGATGGAAAAACACCTCGCCGCGCTCCTGGCCGATGAAGACACCTACGTCATCTGGCAGACGGGCAAGCTCTATTACGAGCGCCTGCGCGCCCGCGTCGAAGAGGAAGAGCACGAACGCCTGCGTTTGCTCGAATATGTGGATCGGATGGATCTGGCCTATGCCGCCGCCGACCTCGCGCTCTGCCGCGCCGGGGCCATCACCTGTAGCGAGTTGATGGTCACCGGCACGCCGGCCATCCTGGTGCCTTCGCCCAACGTGGCCGAAGATCATCAAACCAAAAATGCCCAGAGCATGGAACGCGCCGGCGCAGCCCTCCTGGCGCCGGAGACCGACCTCGACGCCGCGCTCGTCGAAAAGGCGCCTGCGCTCTTGAAAGACGCGCCGCGCCGGGCCGAGATGGCCGAAGCCGCCCGCGCCGCCGCCCACCCCGACGCCGCCGAACGCATCGCCCGCGACGTGCTGCGGCTGGTGGGATGGCAGGATGGGTCGAGCCAGGAACTGTAACGCACCGCTGATTCGATGTAAAAAACGCAAGCTAATGCTCTTTTACATATTAATCGGGTAAGAGCCTGGCACCAGAGAGTCCCCCTTTGAAGGGGGTGCCCCGACGAAGGAGGGGCGGGGGATGTTGGCGCGGCTTGATGAGAGGTTTTCAGCAAGCCGCGCCAACATCCCCCTGCGTCGCTCCGCCTTCGCTGCGCGCCGCTGTCCCCCTTCGAAGGGGGAATTCCAGTGTCAACTCGATTACCCGATTAAAATCTAAAAGAGCATTAGTCTGCGCATTTGACCGGCGTTCATACGAAATACGTAAAAATCATGACCGAAATAGAACGACGACGACAACCTTCGCTGGGCCGGATCCGCCACGTGCATATGGTGGGCATCGGCGGCATCGGCATGAGTTCGATTGCCGCGGTGCTGCTCGACCGGGGGTATCGAATTACGGGATCGGATCTCAAAAAAAGCGACGTCACCGACCGGCTCGAAGCGCTCGGCGCGGTGGTTTATGAAGGCCACGCCGCCGATCAACTCAGCGATGCCGACGTGGTGGTGTATTCCTCGGCGGTCAATCCGAAGCAGAATCCGGAGACCATCGAAGCCGAGGGGCGGCGCATTCCGCTGATTCCGCGCTCGGAGATGCTCGGCGAGTTGATGCGGATGAAATTCGGCATCGGCATCGCCGGGACGCACGGCAAGACGACGACCACGTCGATGACCGGCCTGGTCGTCTCCGAAGGCGGCTTCGACCCGACCATCATCGTCGGCGGCAAAGTGACGGTTTTCGGCTCGAATGCCGTCTCCGGCGAGGGCGACATCATCATCATCGAAGCCGATGAATACGACCGGACGTTCCTCCGATTGACGCCGTCGCTGGCCGTCATCACGACCATCGAGGCCGATCATCTCGACATCTACAAAGATCTCGACGATATCAAGGCGGCGTTCCTTCAGTTTGCCAACTCGGTGCCCTTTTTCGGCGCCGCCATCGTCTGTCTCGACGATCCGGTAGTGCAGGAAATTGTCGATGGCATCGAGCGGCGGCTCGTCACTTACGGCACGGCGCGGCAGGCCATGGTGCGGGCCGAGGGCGTCGAGCAAGACGGCCTGATCACGCGCTTCCGCGTGCTGGCCAGCGACGAACCCCTCGGCGACATCGAACTGAAAGCGCCGGGTCTGCACAACGTGCAAAATGCCCTGGCCGCCGTCGCCATCGGGCGCGAACTCGACATCGATTTTGACAAGATCCGGGCGGGGCTGGCGCGCTTCACCGGCGTGCAGCGACGCTTTCAGCAGATCGGCGAAGCCGCCGGGGTGCTCGTCATCGACGACTACGCGCACCATCCGACCGAGGTCGTCGCCACGCTCAAGGCGGCCAGCGATGGTTTTGCCGAGCGGCGTCTCGTGGCGGTCTTCCAGCCGCATCTGTATTCGCGCACGGCAGATTTTAAGGAAGATTTCGCCCGCTCGTTTTTCAACGCCGACGTGCTGGTGGTCACAGATGTCTACGGCGCGCGCGAGGAGCCGCTCGAAGGCGTCGATGGCCGGCTCATCGCCGACCTGGCTGCCCGGCGCGGCCATCGCGACGTCCATTACGTGCAGGACAAAGCAACGCTTCCGGAGGCCCTGGCCGGCCTCGCCCGCCGAGGCGACGTCGTCGTCTTCCTCGGCGCCGGCGATATCTGGCGCGCAGCGCGAGCGTTTTTGGAAAAGTTGGGATAGTCACTGGTCACTAGTCATTGGTCACTGGTGGAATCAAATAAACCAGTGACCAATGACCAAATAAAACATGGCGAAGAAGCAAAACACGAAATCCAACACAAAGCGCGCGCCGAAGCGCAAGAAAAAGAAACGCGACCGCCGGAGTCTCCTGCGGACTGTGGTTCTGGTTCTGGCTGTGGCGGCGCTGGGCTTCGGCGGGGTGTTCGGATGGCAGTGGTTGGCGAGCCTGCGCGTCGAGCGCATCGACCTGGCCGGCTATCAGCACGCCGACTCGACGGCGCTGATGGAACTGGCACGGGTGGATACCGGGCTAGTGCTCCTCGACGTCGATCCTGCGATGGTGGCGGATCGGGTGCGGCGGCATCCGTGGGTGCGCGCGGCTTCGGCTACGCGTTGGCCCACCGGCACGCTGCGCATCGTCGTGCAAGAACGCGCGCCGCTGGTGCTGGTGATGGACCGGCGCGGGCGGCCTGCGCACTACCTCGACCGCTCCGGCTTTGCCATGCCGCTGGCCTCGGAGGCCATCTACGACCTGCCGCTCGTACGCGGGCTGCGCGAGCGCTATCACCCTGTGCGGCGTCTGCCCAACGAGACGATGCGCGAATTCCTCGACGTCTTTGCCCGGCTCGATGCCGAGACCAACGCGCTGGTCTCTGAACTCGAAGTGGCGCCCTCCGGCGAACTCCGGTTGCACACGACCCCGGCGGGCGCGCGCGGCTCCTTCCAGGTATGGCTGGGCCGCGACGGCTTTGAAGAAAAGCTCGGACGGCTGCGGGCTTTCTGGCACCAGGCCATCCTCCCGCAACCCGACCAACGCTTTTCTGTGATTGATCTTCGTTTTGACGGCCAGATCGTGACAAGGGAAGCCAGTGAGTGAGATTCAGGAAATCCTGATCGTCTCGCCGCTTGCTACCCTTGATGTCTGTCACTGGTCATCGGTCACTGGTCACTGGTTTTTGGAACGCACCCTCACCAGTGACCAATGACTAGTGACCAGTGACCAACCCAAAAATAAACCCCCACACCCTACGAACTCTTTGATACTGAACGGGCCAGCACCATGAAAGAACGCATCGTCGTAGGCATGGACATCGGCACCACGAAAGTGTGTGCCGTCGTCGCCGAGGCCGACAGCCTCGACCGGATCAACATTCTCGGCGTCGGCGTGGCCGAATCCGAAGGCCTTAATCGCGGCGTCGTGGTCAACATCGACAAGACTGTCGCCGCCGTGCAGGAGGCCGTCCGCGAGGCCGAACGCGCCGCCGGCGTGACCGTCCAGAGCGTCATCGTCGGCATCGCGGGCGATCACGTGCAGAGCTTCCAGAGCCGCGGCGTGGTCACCATCGCCAACCGCAATCACGAGATCACCAAGCGCGATGTGCACCGTCTCATCGAAGACACCACGCACGTGGCCATGCCTGCCGACCGCGAGATCCTCCACGTGATCCCGCAGGAATTTATCGTCGATGGGCAGGACGGCGTGCTCGATCCTGTGGGGATGAACGGCGTGCGCCTGGAGGCCAACGTCCACATCATCACCGGGCTGGTCTCGGCGGCTAAGAACATCTATCGCTGCATCGAAAAGGCCGGCTATCAGGTGGCCGACATCGTGCTGGAGCCGCTGGCCTCGTCCTTCTCGGTGTTGCATGCCGACGAGAAAGAAGTCGGCGTGGCGTTGATCGACATCGGCGGCGGGACGACCGACATCGCGGTTTTCGAAGACGGCACGATCCGGCATACGGCGGTCATCGCCGTGGCGGGCAACAAAGTCACCGACGACATCCGCAAGGGCCTCGGGGTGATGCGTGATCAGGCCGAGGCGCTCAAGTGCCGTTTCGGCATGGCGCTGGTCGATCTGGTCGATGAAGACGAGGAGATCCGCATCCCCGGCATCGGCGGGCGTCCGGAGAAAGGCATCAGTCGCAGCACGCTGGCGCAGATCATCCAGCCGAGGATGGAAGAAATCCTGGAGATCGCTGCCATCGAGATCAAACGCAGCGGCTATTCGCGGCATCTGGCCGCCGGGTGCGTGCTCACCGGCGGCGGCTCGCTCATCGACGGCACGGCGGCGCTCGGGGCGGAGATCCTGGGTATGGAAACCCGCGTGGGCCTGCCCACGGGGCTGGCCGGCGGCCTCGTCGAAGAAGTGACCGACCCGAAGTTTGCCACGGGCGTCGGGCTGGTGCTCTACGGCTTGCAGCCCGACATCCTGGGCGCGGCGCCGTTCCTCAACGACTTCAATGAGCGCGGTCTGGCCAGCGTGTCGGTCCACGGCGACGGCGGTTTCGGCCCGTCGGGCGGCTCGTCGCTCGTCCATAAAATTTCAGCCCGCATGAAAGGCTGGTTTGACGAATTGTAATTTTTCTTTTGGCTCGCCAAAAGAAAAAAACCCAAACTCCCGGCTGCTCAACCGGGGGAGGCCCCACAGCACACAACGAACCACAACGGAGGAAAGCTCATGGACCAGGTACTCGGCTCCCGCTTCGCGTTTGACGACGCGGCAGAAGATGCGGCCAAGATTTGCGTGATCGGCGTCGGCGGCGGCGGCGGCAATGCCGTCAACAACATGATCGATCAAGGCATCCAGGATGTCGAATTTATTGCCATCAATACCGATGCGCAGGCCCTCAGCGTCAACCAGGCGCTCCACAAGATTCAGGCCGGGCGCGCCTTGACCAAAGGCCTCGGCACCGGCGCGCGCCCGGAGGTCGGCGCAGAGGCCATCGCCGAAGATCACGACGAGGTTGAAGCCTGCCTCAACGGCTTCGACATGGTTTTCATCACCGCCGGGATGGGCGGCGGCACCGGCACCGGCGGGGCGCCCGTCGTGGCCGAGATCGCCCGGCGTCTGGGCGTGCTCACCGTGGCCATCGTCACCAAGCCGTTCGATTGTGAAGGGCGGCGGCGCATGGATATGGCCCTGCGTGGTATCGAACGGCTGCGCCAGCACGTCGATACGCTCATCGTCATTCCCAACGAACGCCTGCTCGACATCGCCGACGACTCGACCAGCCTCATCGATGCCTTCAAACGCGCCGACGAGGTGCTTTACAACGCCACGCGCGGCATCTCGGACCTGATCACCGTCCACGGCCTGATCAACCTCGACTTTGCCGATGTCCGCACGACGATGCAAGACGGCGGCACGGCGTTGATGGGCGCGGCCTCGGCCCAGGGCGACAACCGCGCCGAGAAGGCCGCCATCGAGGCCATCTCCAGCCCGCTGCTCGACGGTCTCTCGATAAGCGGCGCGCGCAACGTGCTGGTCAACATCACGGCGGGTCGCTCGCTGGGCATCCGCGAGGCCACCGCCGCCACGAGCATCATCCAGAAAGAAGCCGGCGACGACGTCGAGGTCATCTTCGGCACCGTCATCGACGATGCGATGGGCGACGAACTGCGCGTGACGGTCATCGCCACGGGCTTCGACAAAGAGCATCCGCCCAAGGCCGCCCGGCGGACCGTGCCGCTGAGCGATCCGGTCTACGATTACAAAGGCGAGCACAGCCTCAAGTTTCTCGACATCCCGGCTTACGAACGGCGCGGCGCGGTGGCCCCGTCGATGGCGGCTGAGCCTCTCGACGACGAGGCCGCGTTGCCGCCGGGCAAGATCCGCCGGATGAACAAAGACGAACTCGAAGGAGGCACCGAGCGGATCCGCAAAGACAACACAGACACCCCTGCCTTCTTGCGTAAGATGATGGACTAATCGAAAAACCGCAGGTTTTTCGATAACAGGAAAACGGCCCTTGAGCAAGGCCGATGGTCCTGCGTGCCGCGCGGCGGCGTGCAGGGTTGTGGTTCGGCTGCGTTGCTTTGCGTCGCGCAGCTTACGTGCTACCCACGCCGCGCCCTCTTGCCGGGGGCGCGGCTTTTTTGTAGGATGGTCGTTGACCATCTGCCCGGCGAAGGATCACCGGGCTGTGGGATGGATATGAGTCATCCCGTATTTTAGAGCCCCGTAGGGGCGTCCTGTTTGTAGCACAACCGACCCCCGAACCCAAGCTCCGTAGGAGCGGCCTGTTCAAAAAAATCCGCTGCATCGGCGTTGAACAGGTCGCCCTTACGGGGCTCAATTTTAGGAAAGGGTTGTTTTCTACAAACAGGACGCTCCTACGGGGCTGCAAGAAACGGGATGATTTATGTATCTCAAGGTTCGAGGGCATCCCGCATCCGGCATCCCGCATCCCCGAATTCCCATCACACCATGACCGCTCCCGCTATTACGCTGCGCCCGGCGCAGCCCGACGACGACGACTTCCTCTTCGACCTCTACGCCGGCACCCGCCGCGCCGAGATGCAAGCCTGGGGCCTCGACGAGGCCATGCTCGATCAGATGATCCGGATGCAGTTCAACGGCCAGAAGGCCACCTACCGCGCCCAGTTTCCGCAGGCCGAGCATCGCATCATCGTCCACAAAGCCGAGCCTGTCGGGCGGATCCTCATCGACCGCGCGGGTCCGGAGATTGTGCTGGTAGACGTGGCGCTGATACCGGCGGTGCGCGGGCGCGGCATCGGCACGGGGCTGTTGAAGGCCCTGCTGGCCGAAGCTGCCGAGGGCGGCAGGCCCGTGCGTCTCAAGGTGCTCTTGACCAACCCGGCGCGGCGGCTCTACGAGCGGCTGGGCTTCATCGCGCTCGGCAACGACGGCGTCTACGAACAGATGGAGTGGCGTTCGGATCTCGATGCGTCGAAATCCGAATAACGGATACAAAAAAATAACTGTTGACGGTGGAAAGGTATATTTCAACTAATGGTTAATTATGCTATACTGGGATCCCTACCTTAGGGTGCCCTCGTGAAAAAGAGGGAGGATCACGGCGATGGTTTCCGATGGTTCTCCCGGTTCAGGATTGATCCCGCGTGAGAAGCGTCGTTCTCATTTTCTCTGCGGGGTGGTAGTCGCACGGTGTTGATGGTTCCTTGACGCGAAAAATGTAGGAAGGCAAAATAAACAAGCGCGGCTTGAGCCCTTCCGGCATGGAATTCTGTATATCGAGGTACATGGGCATTCAGCCCGCTATCGACACGTTCACTCACCACCCTTTGCGGTGCGTCTCTGCGGTTCTTTTGCTGTGAGGATGTTGGCTTCAGGCGCCCCCACTCTGTACTGCTGACTCCTTGCTCATGTCCGATCTGCGCTCTGTCTGCATCACGCATCAACCAGGCAGTCCTCTGCATTCTTCCGATCCGTGTAGGCAGGCGAGGTACGTCGAGGCGCTACCGAGGGCGCGGTCGCCGTAAGACCGGGGCGCTGGGTAACCGGAGTGTTTTTGAGCCGGCGGCGCTCCTCGATCCCAGCGGTTTGTAGGTGCGCGCGCAGAGCCGTCTCGCCGTTTCAGGATTACGAACCATCCAACGAAAAAGGAGGTAGATTATGTCAACACCTTTCCTTGGCCAGATCATCAGATTTGGTGGCAATTTTGCGCCGCGCGGCTGGGCCTTTTGCGACGGCCAGTTGCTTCCCATTGCGCAGAACACGGCGCTCTTTTCGCTGCTGGGCACCACCTACGGCGGCGACGGCAGGACCACCTTTGCCCTGCCGAACCTGCAAGGCCGCGTGCCGATCCATCCGGGCACCGGCCCGGGCCTGGCGACCTACAAGCTCGGCCAGAAGGGCGGCCAGGAAAACGTCGTGCTCACCACGGATCAGATCCCCTCTCACAACCACCTCGTGGAGTGTGTTTCGTCCGAGGGCAATCATACATCACCCGATGGCGCCATCCCGGGCTCCGAGACAGCCGCTTCGGTGGACTTCTGGTCCGACGCCGATTCGAACGGGACCATGCGGTCTGACATGATAAAAAACGGCGGCGGGGGCCAGAGTCACAACAACATGCAACCCTATCTGGTGGTCAACTACATCATTGCCCTACAGGGAACCTATCCGTCTCGCAGTTAGGCCTTCGAGACGGCGGGCACGCTTGCGGTGCTCGCAGCGCCGTCTCGCTGTTTCAACGCTTCGAACCCCCCGACAAAAAACGACATTGGAGGTAGATCATGTCAGAACCTTTTATTGGTGAGATCACCATGTTTGCCGGCAACTTTGCGCCACGCGGCTGGGCCTTTTGCGACGGCCAGTTGCTTTCCGTTAGCCAGAACGATGCGCTCTTTTCTATTCTGGGCACCATCTACGGCGGTGACGGCCGGACCACCTTCGGCCTGCCGGACCTGCGCGGCCGCGCGGCCATGCATGCGGGCACTGGACCGGGCCTGACGCCCCGCAAGCTCGGCGCTAAGGGCGGCGCGGAAACCGTCACGCTCACCACGGATCAGATGGCCTCTCACAACCACGGTGTGAACTGTAATACGAACGAGGGCAATCAGGCGTCACCCGTGGGCAACATTCCGGGTGCCGAAACGGTCCCGAACAAGGACGTCTGGTCCACCGCCGCTGCGGACGGGACCATGAAAGCCAGCATGATACAAAACACCGGCGGGAGCAAATCCCACAACAACATACAACCCTACGAGGCGGTGAACTACATCATTGCCCTCGTGGGCATCTATCCGTCTCGCCATTAAGCCTTCGAGACGGCGGGCACGGTCGCTGTGCTCGCAGCGCCGTCTCGCTGTTTCAACGCTTCGAACCCCCCGACGAAAACCCATAGTGGAGGTAGATCATGTCAGAACCCTTCCTTGCCGAAATTCGCATATTTGCCGGCAATTTTGCCCCGCGCGGCTGGGCCTTGTGCGATGGCCAGTTGCTCCCCATTAACAATTACCAGGCGCTCTATTCGCTTCTGGGCACCACCTACGGCGGCGACGGCCGGACCACCTTCGCCCTGCCGGACCTGCGCGGTCGTCTGGTTGTGCATGCGGGCGATGGCGCGGGCCTGACGCCCCGCAAGCTCGGCGCTAAGGGCGGCGCGGAAACCGTCACACTCACCGCAGCCGAGCTTCCCGCTCACAGCCACACCGTGCAGTGTGTTTCTGCCGTGGGCAATAAGACGCTACCGGCCGGCCACCTTCCGGCCGCCGAGGCTGTCGCTAAGGATCTCTGGTCTAGCAACGCGGCAAACGGGACCATGAAGGCCAGCATGATAAAAAACACCGGCGGGAGCAATTCCCACAACAACGTGCAACCCTACCTGGCGGTGAACTACATCATCGCCCTCCAGGGGCTCTTCCCGTCTCGCAATTAGGTTTTCGAGGCTGCCTCGACAAAGCCGGATTGACTCAGAACCCCCGCCCAAGACGCGCCGGGCGGGGGTTCTTTGTCAAAACCCACCCTGATTCGTAAAACGGACGCTTCGCCATGGACGCTGCCGGCGAACCCGCTTTCAGACGAAATCCTGAACTCGAGGAGGTCTTGGATCTCCTCAATCGTTCGTTGGAGCCGGCGGAAGACTATATTCTAGACAGGCTCTCCATCGAACGAAGGCCGCTCGTCTTCATCGTCGGATGCGCGCGCAGCGGGTCTACGCTGTTGTTTCAATGGCTGGCGCAAACCGGCGTCTTCGCCTATCCCACCAACTTTCTTTCACGGTTTTATGCGGCGCCTTGTGTGGGAGCGTATATCCAACAAATGCTGTTCGAGCCCGCCTTTCAATTTCGCGATGAGTTGCTGCTGGCTCCGGCGCTCGGCTCGTTTACCTCGGCGCTGGGCAAAACCGCCGGGGCCTTATCGCCGCACGAATTCTGGTATTTCTGGCGACACCGAATGCCGCAATTTGGCGATAAAACCCCTGTCATCGACGAAGACACGGTCATCGATTTCGAGAGAATCGAACGCGATTTAGCAGGCCTCGCCACGATTTTTCAGAAACCCTTTGTGGCAAAGGGCCACCTCTTAAACTGGATGATCGCTCCCCTGGCCAAGCACCTCAAGGAGGCCTATTTCATTTTTCTTAGACGGATCCCGTTATTTACCGCGCAATCGTTGCTCGAAGCCAGAGTCGCCTATCATGGCACGACGCAAAAGTGGTATCCGGTAGAACCCCCGGAATATGAGGTGTTATGCCGTTTGCGTCCGGAGGAGCAGGTAGCCGGCCAGGTCTACTATACCGAGAAAGCGGTAGCGGAGGGTCTGGCCTCGATGGATCCGGATCGATGGATCGCGGTAGCCTATGAAGACTTTTGCGCCAATCCTCCGCAGGTCTGGACGCAGATAGCCGCGATGCTGGCAGCGCATCCGGGATGGCCCCAGCCAGAGATCGCGGTAACGGCGCCGGCCTCGTTCGAATCCGCCAACCAGAAAAGGCTCCCGGCTGACGTGCTCGATACGATCAGCGCGGCCTATCAATCGTTCTCGACGCCCTGAATCGTTTTGAGTTCAACGTTCAAAGTTTCTCCTAAACGAACCTCGAACCTTGAACGTTCAACATAGAAACTGCGCATGAAAAGGAGGCTGTATAAGAAAATAACGCTCCCGCCGCTCGGTCATCCCGACGAGGTGGCCGGGATCCTGGTGGAGGCTATCAAGGAAGCCAAAGTCGTCCATTTTTCCACGGAACCCTTTCACGAAAAAACCCTCCAGGTGTGGCTGCCGGTGATCCATCAAATCGGAGATCCGGTCTGGCTTGGGGAAGACGGAGCGACCGGCAGAAAAAATGAGACGATGTGGATAGACGTATCGTATCATCCCGACCGCCAGCACACCTTCCGGCATTCTAAAACGCCGCAACCGCTGCATACCGACGGGGCCTACGATGCCGCTTCGGGGCGCTACGTGCTTTTCTTAGGCAAAAAGCGCGCGCCCTCAGGCGGCGAGACCCTTTTCGTCGACAGCGAAGCCGTTACCCTGCGCGCCCGCGAAACAGCCCCCGCGCTTTATCAACGACTGGTGAACACCCCGGTCCGATTTGGAAAATTCGACGCCCCCGGCAAACAGACACCCATTGTGCGTCTTGATGACGACGAGGTATGGATCAACTGGAACTATTACCGCGTCCTGGCCGATGGAGATGAGGACGTGGAAAGACTGAGAGAGGATTTTTTTGCGTTCCTCCACGCCGAGTTTGTCGAAAAAGACCAGTGTTTAAAAATCATTGTAGAACACGATGAAGGCATCTTTTTTGACGACGCGCAGGTGCTCCACGGAAGGCTCGCCTACGAAGCGGCGGCCTTGAACGACCGGTGCATCTGGAAGTGCGATATTAGATAAGCTCATACCGGGTTAGTAAGTCCTTCGTCTTTTCCTTCCCGCAATGCATCAAAACGTCGATGATCGAGAGGTTCGGGTGAAAGGTGTCGGCGGGCTGGGGATAGGAAAAATCCAGGGTTTTGACGAAGAAGAGCGCTATGCCGTTATCGCGAAACGCCTGCCTGTCATAGAGCTTTTGCCCGCCGATAGCATTGATGTAGGTATCGGCGCCCAGCGCCCGGCAAAGTTCAAGGATACGAAGGGTTTTTCTGGCCGGCGTCTTTTCTTCCTGTTGTAAGCGCGCCTCCAGCGGTTCGAACCGGCTGACGTCATCCACAATCTGCGTGTCGATATCCAGGAAACGGCACAGGTCTACAATGGCTTTCTTGTTGAGGGCCGATAGAGACACGGTGTCGAAAGCGAGGATGCGTTCGAGCAGCGGGTAGATGTCGTCGAAATAGCGGCTGCGCCGGTACGCGCGGTTCAGGTGCTTGAGCAGCGGCCCGCGCCACGCCGTAGGAGCCAGCTTCACATCCCGTATTTTTCGGTATGAACTTTTACTTTCTTTACGGATGGGCGCAATGATAAAGGCCGGCTCATGTTTTTTGGCCAGCACCCGGTTTCGGTTCATCCACCCATTTTTGATGTAGTTGACGTTGTCATAAAGCATGAAAGTATCCACAGCGTGAATCAGCTGAAAATATCCGATGTAAGGAAAAAAGTAAGGCTGCATGATGCCCAGCTTCATTTCCCTGTCTTTGGTTAAATGACCACGCCGGTGTACTTTGCCAGTGCAGCTTCAAGCCATCTCATGTGCAAGGCGTCTTCAAGACCCATCGTGTTCGAGGGGCGAAGGGGGAGGGGCGAAGGGCGATTTTTGGATCGCGCTCCTCGCCCTTCGCCCCTCGCTCTTCGGTGCTACAACGTAGTGTGAGGCGATGTCCTATCGGGATTGCACATCAGACTCCTTGACACGAGCGAAGCGACTGACGAAGTAAACCGCACCAGGAGCCCCGTTCTAAAGTATAGTGTGTACAAACAACATGCTATTCACGTTTTTGATTTCGAGCGAACGATCTGGCAGCAATCTACTTACCCGCCTGGTAGAGGGCCATAGCCGGATTGCCGGCCCGTCGCCCACCCACCTGTTCCGTCGATTGATCGCGCATTATCCCCGGTATGGCCCGCTGCATCACCAGGAGCACTGGGACGCGCTCGTTAGCGATGCGGTGGCCCTGTTCGAGACCAGGCTGGGCCATTGGAACATAACGCTTCGGGCCGAAGCCGTAAGCCGGGATGTCGAGCCGCGCTCGCTGCACGCGTTGCTCCGCCACATTTACGAAAAAGAAGCGCGGGCTTCGGGCAAAGAGCAGGTCTTTGTCAAAGAGAATCACATCTATCACTATTTCCCCTTTTTGGAGGCTTTTTTTGATCGCCCGAAGGCGGTCTATCTCGTTCGAGATCCGCGAGACATGGCTTTGTCCTGGAAGAAATCGTCGGGCAAAAGAGGGTGCGTGATCAGGGCGGCAGAAACGTGGAAGCAAGACCAGGCTGCCAGCCTGAGCCTGTACCGCATGCTCCAGCCTGCCGGACGTAGTCTTTGCATCCGGTACGAAGATTTGCTCCGCGATCCCGCTGCTACCTTGCGGGCGCTCTGCGCCTTTCTGGGCGTCTCTTTCGAGGAGACCATGCTGGCGCTCGACGATGCGCACCGAACCAGGCACCACGCCTTTGACATCGCAGAATGGGCCAACGTGCATAAGCCGGTCATGCCGGAGAACTATAACAAATACAAATCCGAACTTTCAGCTCCTGAAATCCGGTTTGTCGAAGCCTTATGTACCGATGAAATGCGCGCGTTCGGATACGAGCCGGAGTATGAACGGACCGAGTCGATTGATGAACTCAGACAACAAATCCTTCCGTTGGAATTGTATGATAAACCCGATTATAAAAACGTGGATGAGGCCATCAGGAAAAGACTGGCCGAACGGCTTGCGGTGTTGAACCGGATGAAGCAGAGGCCGGTCCAACCTGTTAGCGCTTATACCGGGTAATGACAGAGACTATCCGTTCCATATCGGCTTCGGTATAGCGGTGATCTATCGGTAGGGGCAGCAGGTCTGAGGTAAGCTTTTTTTCCCACGCGAACCCCTCGGCCCTGTCCAGGCATTCTTTCCAGAAAGTCGGAATGTAGAGTTTGCGATCCCAAAAATAGGGTCTATCCATGGGGGCGCCCGGCAAGAAAGGATAACATAAAGGGACGGCCTGCTCAGACAAAACCAGGAGGTGTGCCGGCAGGTGGTTGCGGTCGTTGAGCGCCGCGTGCAAACAGGCGTAATTCGTCCGGCGTCTTTGCGCGGCGTCGTCATAGTTAAGATGGCTCAGGGCCGCTTCACTGAGCGTAGACATCCGCGCGACGGCGCCGCCGCAACGGGCTTCATTGTCTAGAAAAAACGGATAGCCCGCCTGTGTTTCCCCCTGAAGCCGTAAGAAGAGATGGTCTAGGCTGTAGGCCGTATGACGGGGTATCTCCTCCGGGATGAACGACGATTTTTCGGAAGGAACGTAGAGGTAGGCGCCGTCGGGCACCCCGAAAAACTTACGCGCCGAGTTAAAGTGAAACGCGCGCGGATCTACCGGCTTGAAGAAAAAAGCCTGGGCGTGGTCGAGCCATAAGGCCGGGCCGTAGTGCTTTTCCAGCGCGCTGGCGAAGCCCGCTTTCAGGCCGAAGTAATTGATATAAAGGAGGCGTTCGTGCTGTAGGACTTCAGGCCAGGGGCCTTTGATCTCCAGGTTTTCGTCGATGGGATAGAAGGCCGTGGGGATCCCGGTCTCCTGAAAGGGTTCGAGTACCCCGTCACAGCTATAGTACGGCAGCCAGACTTTGGCGGGACGTTCTATTTCTGAAACTAATCGAACACACGAACGGCCGCTCTTAAGCGCTACCGAAGCGTCGGGGTGAGGGCATCTCGAACCGCTGGCTACTTCCCATTCGAAATATCCTCCTATTTCTTTCATGGGTCTGATTTCTCTACGTTTTTATCGTCATGTACGGTCTCAAAATAGTCTTTAATACGCATCACCGCATTCCGCTTTCTGAAAACTTGCAGCAGGGATGGACCGAAGAATTGTTTATTGAATTCCTCGTTCAGGGTCTGGGGATCTTGTACTTCATCAATCCATCGTTTCCAGTGCCATGCCAGGTCGCCGTCGAGCGTGTGGCCTATGTGCTCAAGGTGGATCCGCATATTGTCTACTTTCTTTCTAAATCGGGCTTTCGTGGTAAAGGGGATGTGTAGAATCAGCAAGTCGTCGGGGATGGCTCGGTATATGCTCGCCGTAGATTGCAAATCATGAAATCCGGGATCGATGCGTGTTACGTCTCTGAGTTTCGTCATCACTTTGGGATCCACCTTATGAACTATCCAGGGCAGATGCGGGTTTTCTTCCATTTTATTACGGGATAACGAGATGGGCTTTACAATGATTTCTTGCTCGTCCAGGGTGTGCGCGTCTTCTATTTTCTCTAACAGCGCAGGAACCGCCTCCGGCGTCAGCGCCGCATTAAATCGGGGAACGGTGAGCACGTCGGAAGTTTTCAGCGTTTCGGTGGCTTGAAGGTGACCGGAGCGGGGCACCCAGAATTCATCCACATCCACAAACATAATCCAGTCCGGCGCAAACGTCTCCACCATTTTATAAAACCCGGCGATTCGCCTGTTTTTAAAGGCGTCGGAGTCTGTGGGGAGGGTGTAGATGTCGTGTTTAAAGACAGAAACGGCCTCGTGTTGGGCTATTTCATCGATGCGTGCCAGCGAGGCCTTCGTTGAGCCTCTATCACAAAGGAGGAAATAATCGACCCCTATTTTTTGGTGATAGTGCAGGTTTTTTTCAAGTAACTCAACGTCATCTTTTACATTTATGATAGCTCCTACAGTCATCTCCTGGTTTGATTTTGCATCACAATCACCGTGACCAGGAAGGCTCGCGAGGATCCTGGTTTGCAAGGCGGATGTGGGGGCGATGGTTGGGGCGCGAACATTCCGATAGATCGGCGAAACGGCAAAAGCGATGGGCTCCAAAAAGCTACAGCGAAGGGATCTTAATTTCAAGATCGATCAACACGATTCGCTGGTCAGAGGAGATTCTGTCAGCGTAGTCAACGCCAGCAGCACCTCAACCAGCTCCTCATCCGAGAGGGCGGCCATCTCCGGATGGCAGGGCACATTGAGAATACGGGCGTAAATATCGGCGGCCCTGGCGCAGCGTCGGTCGAGGGGTCTGTAATATTTACGAAAGACGAGCTTCTCGTTGGGCAAGGCGTCCCTTGAAATGGGATGGGCGCCTACGAAGGGGAGTTGTCCGGGCACGGTCTGGTGTACGTCAACGTTCGGGTAGAGGAGGTGCAGGCCGGCTTTTTCTGCGAGCGCGATGATCCGGTTTGCCTGTTCCCGGTAGCGCGGCGCCCAGGACGCATGGGATTCCAGCCGTTGCAGAATGAACGCAGCGGCAGGATCCGAAAGTTTTCCGTTCAACCCCAGGTGATCCTCGTTTGGACCGAGCCCCGCGCCGTAGTTCAGGATAGACCGCAAAACAGGTTCGAGGCCTTCGTGGACGATGGCGCAACCGCCCTCGCCGAACCCGTGGGGTTTGGTGTGATGGAAACTGACGGCTTCGAGCCTTTTAAAAGCGACGTCTCGCTGCGGGAAAGCGGTGAGGCCTGCGGCATTGTCTATCAGCAGAAACTTGTCCGTTCGTTGCGCGAAATCCCAGTAGGGGTCCATCGCGTTGCGCAGGCCGAAGACGTTGGTGAAGGCGAATCCGTCATACTGATCCGGGGGGATTTGCGCCAGCGCCTCTAAAGAAAGAAAGCCATGCGCGTCACAGTCTATCACCGTGGCATCGGCAAATTCGCCCCGGTGCGTGGAGAAAAAGCCGAACGAAGAAACCACCCATCGCGGTTTGCGCCCCAGGAGATGATGAACGGTTTGCGACAGCGCCTCTAACACAGTACTACAACTGGTAGACGCGACCACGCGCGCGTGTGCCGGCAGGCGGAGTTGACGGTGCAGATGGGCTTCGAGCAGGGCCGCCACCGGCCCGAAATTGGCCCAATGATTCACCGATTCCGAAACCTGTAACAACGCGCGGAGGCGCTCCCAGTCTACCTCCTTGTTTTCGATGAATCGTAAGGGGGCTGTTGCAGGATGAGCGTTGTTTGTAGGGGAAGACGAGATCATGCGAGAACCAGGGATCGACGCGCCGATGCGCTCGACGATGGAAGAGGTGGTAGGGTGAGCTATTCAAGAAGAAAGGCCTGGTCCGGGTTCCCTTTGCGCTTGTTATGAGGGGCTTACGTCGATATCTTCCCTGGAAGCGAGCCCCGGTGCCCGATAGCACTTATGAAGACCACTGCGCAACAGGTTGATGAACGTTGACTTTGTCATTGCCGGCACGCAAAAAGGAGGCACGACGGCCTTACGAGCAGGGCTACAGGATCATCCTCAAGTTTGCTTTACGAAAAAGAAAGAAGGTCAATTTTTTAACGATGGCCGTTTTTTTCGGACGCCCATCACAGCGGCTGATTACGCCCTGTATCACCAGCAATTTTCCCACGCCAAAGCGGGGCAGTTCTGGGGCGATAAAACGCCGGGCTATATGTTTTACGAGAGGGTGCCGCAGCGTATCTGGGAATACAATGCCAGGATGAAAGTCATCATCATTTTACGGAATCCTGTAGATCGGGCGTATTCTCAGTATCACATGCAGCTTCGTCATCAATGGATTACGGAAAGCTTTCTGGAACGGCTGAACATGGAACGAGAACTCATGCTGAAGGCTGCTCCCCGGCAGATTGGAGGCACGGTAATCGCCCGGGGGTATTACGTAGAACAGATTCGGCGCTTACACCGCTTTTTTCCGGATGAACAGCTCTGCATTCTTCGCAATGAAGACCTCAGACAAAATCCGGAAGAGACGTTTCGAAAGGTCTGTATTTTTCTAAACATCGATCCAGACGCGTTGCCCCCTGCCGACTATGAACGGCTCGTGCCGCAGCGTCAATACCCTCCCATGGGGCCGCAAGAAAGGGCGCTTCTGTCCAGGCTTTACTATTACGAAATCAAGCAGTTAGAAGGTTTGTTAAACTGGGATTGCAGCGACTGGCTAGAAGAGATGGAACCGTGGCTGTGAAACCGGAACCCTGGTTTCCTGCTGCCTTGTCCAGTTTTCCTGACCATTTGAAAATGGGGTCTTGTGCAGATATCTTTCATGGAGTGAGTTCCCCGTCCCGATAGCAACGAATGTTAACACTTTTCCCCTTCGCCATGCGACATAGAGCGATATCGCTGAGCCTGCTCTTCCTTGCATTGACCTGGGCGGGGGCAAGCCAGAGCCGCGCCCAGGCCATTGCTTTTACCGACGTAACCGCCGCCGCCGGTCTTACGCATTACCACGACTCGCCCGTGGTGGAAATCCTCAACATCATCCCCGAAGAGGCGCCGCCTTCCGCCTCGTCGATGGATCTGTCGATGATGACCGCCGGCGCCGCAGCAGGCGATTTCAACAACGACGGCTGGATGGATCTCTTCGCCCTCGGCGGCGGTCTTCAGCCCGATGCGCTTTACATCAACAACCAGGACGGCACGTTCTCTGAACAGGCCGAATCCTGGCAGGTGGCGGCGCTACACGTCGGCTCCGGCGCCACAGCCGGCGACTACAACGGCGACGGCTGGCTCGATCTGTTCATAACCAGCTTCGGCGATCCGGTCAATCCCAGCGCGGGTCAACACCGGCTCTATCGCAACAACGGCGACGGCACCTTCACCGACGTGGCCGCTGAGGCCGGCGTCAACAGGGTCAGCCCGGACTATCTCGACGGCTTCGGCGCCACCTTCGGCGATTATGACCTCGATGGTGACCTCGACCTCTATGTGGCCGGGTGGTTGGGGGATAGACGATGGTACATCCCCGCCCAGGGCAACCGCCTCTTCCGAAATAACGGCGACGGCACCTTCACCGACGTGAGCGAGGACGCCGGCGTGCTGGTCTCGGAGTCGCACGGCTTTACCCCCTGCTTTGCCGACATGGACGGCGACCGTTTCCCGGAGTTGCTGCTGACCGCCGATTATGCCAGCAGCCGCTACTTCGTCAACAACGGCGACGGGACGTTCACCGACACGACGGACGCTTCGGGCACCAACTATGCCTCGAACGGCATGGGCGCTGCCATCGCCGACTTCAACAACGATGGGTACCTCGATTGGTACGAGACGTCTATCTACGACGAGGTGGTTACCGAAACGCGCGATGGCAGCAAGCGCGACGGCAACGAGCTTTACTATAACCAGGGCAACCACGTCTTCACCATAAGCGCCAAAGAATCCGGCGTGGACGATGGCGCCTGGGGATGGGGGACGGTGGCCGTCGATATGAACCACGACGGCTGGGTCGATATCGTCGAAACCAATGGCTGGCCCGAAGATCGTCTAGATGGCCGGTTTTACGGGGTGCTGTCGCGGCTCTGGATCAATAACGCCGATCATTCTTTCACCGAGACGGCGCTCGATGCCGGCTTCGATCACGATTTGGATGGCCGGGGGCTGCTGTATTTGGATTATGATAACGACGGCGACCAGGATCTGGTGGTGACCGCCCATCGCGATTCCCTGCGGCTCTATCGCAACGACCTCGCAGGGCCGTCGGCCAACTGGCTGCGCCTGTTTCTCGACACCCGCGCGGATCCTACATTGGCCCCTCACGGGTTTGGCGCGCGGGTGATCGCGACTGTGGACGGGCAGCAGTATCACCGCTATCTGGACGGATGCGCGGGGTATCTGACGCAGAGCGAACTCTCGCTGCACTTCGGCCTCGGCGACGCTGAGACGGTGGACGAGCTGCGGGTGGAATGGACCAACGGCGCCGTGACGACCCTGACCGATGTGGCGGTCAACGAGACGATCACTGTGAAAGCAGGCGCCCAGCCGACCGCCGTCGAGGACGCCGCGCCTCCGGCGGGTTTCGAACTCCGGCCCACCTATCCCAACCCCTTCACGGCGGAGACGACGATTCCCTATGCCCTGGCCGAACCGGGCGCCGTGACCCTGTCCGTGTACAACGTCCTCGGCCAGAAGGTGACGACCCTGATCGACCGTTTCCAGAGCGCCCGCGCCCATTCGGCGCGCTGGAACGGCACGGACGACCACGGCTCGCCGGTGCCGAGCGGGCTCTACGTCGTTCGTCTCGAAGCCAACGGCGCCGCCGAGGTAAGGCGCATGGTGCGTTTGCGATAGGGTATAATATCGATCGAGAAATCGAAGCGCCACGCCGGTAAAAAACCGTTGGCGCTCGCTCCATCTCTGAACGAGCGCCAACGGTTCAAGCTGTCATTAGCCTCTATAGCCCTTCCGGGCCTCGTTATTCCCGGTGAATCATCTTGCCCATGTACTTCTTCGTCGCCGTCTCGACGTAGTAGAAATACACGCCCGCTGAGAGGCCTTGCCCGTCGAATGTCACCTCGTGCTCGCCCTCAGTCTTGACTTCATCGACGAGCACGCGCACCTTGCGGCCCAGCGCATCGTAGATCGTCAGCGTAATGGGGCCGGCTTCGGTGAGCTTGTAGCGGATCGTGGTTTCGCCGCGGAACGGGTTGGGATGGTTGCGAACGAACTCCAGCATTTCCGGCACCGGCTCTTGCTGTTGCTGCACCTCCATGCGCGGGCTGTCGTCGAGGAGTTGCACATTGAGCTGGTCGTCGAAATACCCGCGCCTGAGGTCCTCCTTCGTAATGATCTGTCTTGGCATGTCAAGCCCCGGATAAAGAGGACCGGCTTCGAGCCCCAGCTTCTCCGCACCCTCACCGCCGCCGCCCGCCACTACCTGGAAGCACCAGGGCCGCGTCGTGCCCGACTCGCCAGGGGCACGCCCCGACGGCGAACCGCCCGGATCAGGGTCCATCGCCTGGAGCGGCTCGGGGCCGAAGATCACCGGTCTAAGCCCCGTCGAAGGATTGCGCCCGACGTTGATGCCGCACTGGTCGTCGATGTCGTCGTCCTTCCTTGGGATAAGGATTGTGCCACCGGTATCATCGCACTCGGTTACGATAAACCAGTCGTAGAACCCCGGCGGTAGCGTGCCCGGCGTCAGGGTGACAGGTGGAAATATGATCTCCGGGATGCCGGGGATCGGGGAAACCGGACCAAACGGGATAACCGGCGACGTGTAAACGGTCGCACCCGTACTGGGAAACGGTTTGCCGTCGACGCAAGCAAAGATGACGATCTGAGCCACGTAGGCCGAACAACCCGCAATGATCTTATGCTTCCAGAGGAAATCGATAAAGCCGGTCGTCGCATCGAACGCGTAGAGTTCCAGCTCAGGGTCCGGGTCTATCGCCAGGCTCGTAGTCCAGCAATCCTGAAGGACGTTGACCGGCCCGGGGGCGGTCACGGAACCTGCCGTCTTCTGCTGGGCCAGCGCCTCGACACTCCAGCCCGCGAAAAACAACGTTATTAGTGGTATCAGCAGACGCGTCATAAAGACCTCCTATCCTGATTAGACGTGAACGAGTCGGACAGGTCTACACGGCCGCTTCGCTGATTTTAGTCCAAAGACAGCGGCTGGGAATAATACACAACGAAGCCTGGGAGGCGGGATATCATTCTCAAAAAAAGCCCATTCGAGACAGCATCAGCGAAAAACTGTCCGAAGGCGTGTTGAGGCGGCCAGCGGCTTCATTCTATTTAATGAAACGCTGAAATGCAAGCGTATTAAGATTAAGATTGAGATTAGGATGTTAATATCATCGGTGGACGAACCATCCGGGCCGCGGCCCGGCAGCCCGTCGATGACCGAATAGCTAAAACATCAATCCTGCCCGGAGCTCTTCGTCCGCACCATAGGCCGGGTTTGCGTGTGCGGCCCGGATTCGAGCCGGTAGAAATAGAAGCCGGGGCGGACGGCCTCGCCCGTCTCCGTCGTGCCGTCCCACAGAACCTGATGCGCGCCCCCAGGCTGGTGCGCATCGACCAGGGTGGCCACGCGGCGGCCCAACACATCATAAATCGACAGGCGGACGTAGGCGCGCTGGCGGAGCGTATAGGTGATGACCGTCGAGGCGTCGAAGGGATTGGGGTAGTTGGCTTCGAGCCGAAAGGCCGCCGCCGGCGCTTCCGGCGCCTCCCGCGCTGTGACGACGGGGCCGGTGAACTTATGCACGTGCGCCCCGACGGCATAGCCCAACGAATCGTTGACCATAAAGAAGCGGTTGATGTTGCCGTCGAGGGCCGAGGTTTCGCGCGCCCACGTCTGGCCCCCGTCGGTGGTCACCGAGGTGACACCGCGCCCGCTGGCCCACCCCGTGTTTTCGGTGACGAAGGCGATGCCCTGCAACGGGCTACTGCCGCGAATCACGAATTCCGACCACGACTGGCCGCCGTCGGTCGTTTTCAGAAATTTAGCCCCGCTAAACTTCTCGATGGAGACGTAGCCCGTCTGCGGCGTCGGGAACGAGATCTTCCACCCCCATTCTCCCAGCCCGCTGCTGCGATGCCGCACCGTCCAGGTCTGGCCGCCGTCTCGTGTTTCGAGCACCAGGGCGTGGGCGAACACCAGATTGGGGTTATCCGCACCGATGATGAAGCCGTGCTGTTCATCGAAGAAAAAGACATCGACCAGTGTCTCGGCGATCGGGCTCATATCTCGGACGGTCCAGGTCTGGCCGCCGTCGGTGCTTTTGAACAGCCGCGCCGGGCTGGTATAGCGCCCGACGCCGTAGATGACCTGCTCGCTCGCTGCCCAGAGCCCGCAAAGGCCCAGCCCCTCGACGTCGCCGAGGCGGCTGGTGATGTCTTGCCAGGTCTGGCCGCCGTCGCGGGTTTCGTAGAGAATATCGCTACCGTCGGTGAGGCTGCCCACCCAGCCGATTTGTTCGTTGGCAAAGGCAACGCTGCGAAACAGCACCGGCTCGCCGTCGCGGGTCTGTGCCACCAGCTGGCGCGTCCACGTATCCCCGCCGTCGGTCGTTTTATAGATTTCGCCGGAGAGATTGACAATCCAGCCCGTCGAGGGTGAAACGAAGACGACATCCTCGTGCCGATTGACCCCGTCCCGGGCCGGCGCATTGGGCAGAAGCGTCCATCCACTCGACGGCGTCTGGCCGTAGACGGGAAGGGCGACCAGGAGCAGTCCTGCCGCCAGTAGACGCGCTCTTGTGTGTTTCATCGTCTGTTCGGTGCTAATGAATTTTGACCATCGAATTCGGTAAGGCTTGAGCTATGCCGGCATGCCTCGCCTTGATCAGCGTTTAAAGTACAGGCTACCTCTTGCCTCTTGCAATATGTATTAAGCGTTAAACAGAATATGTTGATGCGGGGCACCTTCTCACAGACGATGCTGCTGAAGAAATAGCGGCAAACAATGCCCCGGCGTTTTTCAGAATCATCTCCTGGCCGTGCAATAAATCAGCTTTGAGTGGGTGCAAGATTGGGATATCCCGGCGTTATTGCAGCGGCCAGGGGCGGGAGGACTGATTTTATTTAGGGAGTGCGGATTTTATTTCGGGAGAATCAATTTTTTTTCGGGAGTGCTGTTGTGCCTGGACGAAACGGTGCGTTTTCTTGACGGATTCACGCCGTTTCCGCATCAGGCTCATGCATACAGCCCTTGTGCTTCCCTGGTTTGTCTCCTCGATATCCGGCCGGCTTTTGACGGCCTTGTTCGTCGTGCTGTTTTTGTTCAGCGTCACGGCTCACCCTGCGGCCTCTGACGCTCTGGACGGCGGGCCTTCGCAGGGTGCTTCTGAGGGTGTCGCTGCCGATGAGGCCGGCGCGTCCACCAGTGACGTGACCGACCTGATCATCAACGAGGTCGATTATGACCAGCCCTCGACCGATACCGCCGAGTTCATCGAGATCAAGAACACCGGCACCGTTGCCGTCGACCTGAGCCTCGCCGAACTGGTGCTGGTCAACGGCAGCGGCGGCGGCGCGACGATCTACGATACGATCACACTGCCAAGCACGATGCTGGCGGCGGGCGACTACTTCGTCGTCTGCGGGGATATGGCGAACGTCGCCAACTGCGACCTCGACATCACGCCGAGTACGAACCTGATCCAGAACGGCGCGCCCGACGCGGTGGCCCTGCGTATCATCAGTTCCGGCACGCTGATCGACGCGGTCAGCTACGAGGGTTGCGTACCGGGCTTCAGTGAAGGCGCCGACCCCTGTGCGCCGGCGGATCCGACCGGCTCCGGGGATGAGGATAAAAGCATCTCGCGCTTCCCGGACATGACCGACACCGATTCGAACACCGACGATTTCGTGGTCAAGTGCATCTCGCCCGGCGAAGCCAACATCGCCCAGGATAGCAACTGCACCACGCCCACGGGCACAATCATCATCGAGAAGCAGACCCTGCCCGACGGCGACACGGCCACGTTCGACTTTACGGGCGATATTTCAGGCACGCTCGGCGACGGCGACACGGTCTCGCTGTCGGTAACTCCAGGGACGTACACTTCGACGGAGACGGTGCCGGTAGGGTGGGACTTAACGAGCATCGCCTGCGACGACGGTGACAGTTCAGGCGACACCATGACGGCGACGGCGACATTCGAGGTGGCTGCTGGCGAGACGGTCACCTGCGTGTTCACCAACACCAAACGCGGCACCATCACCATCGTCAAAGCCGCCACGCCCGAAGACGACACGGCCTTCGAGTTCTCCGAGACGATCACGCCGGGTACCTTCACCCTGATGGACCCGAGCGACAACACCGGCGTTTTCACCGACGTCTCCCCCGGCAGCTACGAAGTGACCGAGACGGTGCCGACAGGCTGGACGCTGGAGTCGATTGTCTGCACGGGCGACACCGACGGCGGCTCAGATACAGCCGGCAGCACGGTGTTCATCGATCTCGATCCGGGCGAAGACATCATCTGCACGTTCACCAATGACGGCCCGCCCGGCTTCGATGCCACCAAGACCGACGCGCTCATTATCGATAACGACGGTAATGGCGAGGTGAGCCCCGGCGACGTGCTCGAATACACCATCGAGATCAACAATACCGGCGGCATCGGATCCAACACGATCTTCACCGACACCCCCGACGCCAACACGACGCTCGTGGTCGGTTCGGTCACCACGAGCCAGGGCACCGTCACCAGCGGCAACGGCGGCGGCGATACGACCGTCGAGGTGGATCTCGGCGACGTGGCCCCCGGCAGCCCGGCAGCCACCATCACGTTCCGCGTCACGGTCAACGATCCCTTCCCGCCGGGTGTCAACGTCATCTCGAACCAGGGGGCGCTCAACGCCAGCGATGATCCCAACGCGCCCGTGCTCACCGACGACCCGGCCACGACGGCCATCGACGATCCGACCGACACCCCGATCGGCGCCGCCTCGCTCCTGACGGCCACGAAGAACGACGCCCTGCGCATCGATAACGACGGCGACGGCCAGGCCGATCCCGGCGACACGATCCGCTACACCGTCGTGTTGACCAACAACGGCAACGGCGGCGCGACCAACATCGTCTTCACCGACACGCCGGATGCCAACACGACGCTCGTCGTCGGCTCGGTGACGACGAGCGACGGCACGGTCGATAGCGGTAACGGCGCCGGCGACACCGACGTGCAGGTGTCCATCCCGTCGATTGCCGGCGGCGGCGGGCAGGTCACCATCATCTTCGACGTGCAGGTCAACGTTCCCTTCCCGGTCTCGACGCGGCTGGTCTCGAACCAGGGCTTTATTACCGCCGACGGGGATCCCGGCCTCGCTACCGACGACCCGGCCACGACGGAAGTCGGCGATCCGACCATCACAGAAATCGACATCAAAGCCGACCTGAGCCTGACGAAGACTGCCGACACGCTCACGCCGGACTATCAGAGCGAAGTCACCTTCGAGATCATCGCTCGCAACGACGGCCCGGCAGAAGAGGCCTCGGCGGTGGTGACGGACGTCTTACCGCCAGGCCTGACCTACGTCAGCCACCGCACCAGCAGCGGCAGGTACGATCCGTCCACGGGGGAGTGGCGCCTCGGAAAGCTACGCATTACCCCTCCGGACACGCTCTACATCACCGCGCGCGTCGAAACCGTCGATCCGGTGACCAACATCGCCGAAGTGACCGAGGCCTCGTTGCCCGACCCGGACTCGGTCCCCGACGACGGCCAGGGCGACGATTACGCCGCCGTGACGATCACGCCGGTCGCTGCCGACATGGCGGTCGACAAGACGGTCATCGCCTTTAGCGGTGATCGCAACGGTCCGGGACCTGCCGACGATACGGTTACGGCCACGTTCCAGATCACCGTCACCAACAACGGGCCGAGTGATGCCGCGGGTGTCTTCGTCGAAGACGCTGTGCCTGCCGGCGCGACGTTGGATTCGGCGGTGCCCAGCCAGGGCTTCTACGACCCGGTCACGGCGATCTGGACCGTCGGCGAACTCGCCGTCGGGGCGTCGGCCACGCTCTTGATGACCGTGACGGGCGGCGGCGGCAATAACCTCTTCAACCTCGCCGAGGTCTTCGCCGATCAACCCGACCCGAACCTCGCCAACAACCTCGACGGCGCCGCCGCCCAGCACAACCGGGACGATCCGGACCTGTTCACGGCGGATCTGCGCCTGAGCAAGACCGTCGATAACCCGACGCCGCGTGTGGGCGATCTGGTCACCTACACCATCGCCGTGACCAACGACGGCCCTGCCACGACCGACGGCGTGGTGGTCAGCGACAGCCTGCCTGCCGGGCTGGCCTTCGTCAGCGCCACGACCACGAGCGCCGCAGGCCGCTGCAGCACCTGCGGCTACATCGACTCGCTCGGCGTCTGGATCGTCGGCCACCTGTCCAAAGATTCGTCGGCAGTGCTCAAGTTGACGACGCGCGTCAACGAAACCGGCACGATCGTCAACCTGGCGCAAGTCCTCGAAAGCCACCTGCCCGATCTCGACTCGGTCTTCGGCGACGGCGACCCGCAGGACGACGACACGGACATCGCCACGATCACGGCCTCGACGAACCGGGCCACTGCTGCCGCGCGCGAAGGCGTCGGGGGCGCTGAGGGCACGCCGGCGCGGACAGAACTGGGTAAGAATTATCCGAACCCGTTCAATCCGGAGACGGTGATCCCGTTCGCCATACCCGAAGGGCAGCACGTGACCGTGGAGATCTACAACCTGCTCGGCCAACGCATAGCCGTCTTGCTCGACCAGCCGATGGCCGATGGCCGCCACACCGTCACGTGGCAGGCCAGGAACCAGCCCTCAGGCCTCTATCTCGTCCGCCTCCAGGCCGGCAAGGTCCAAAAGATCCGACGCATGACGCTGGTCAGGTAAAATCGAGAGGGAGAAGAAAACACATTGATCTCCCGTTCCCCCTTTCTCCCTCTCCTCCTTTCTCACGGACGTAAAAAACCCGGTCTCCTCACACGAAAGAGCCGAGCTTTTTTATCAAATCCAACAGATTTGATATCAGGCGGGATATTGGCCGGTGATGTAGGCCGTCAGGTTTTCGACGCGCGCCTCGGTTTTTTTGAGCAGCGCCTTGACACAGTCGCCCAGCGAGATGATGCCCACGAGCGTGCCGTCGTCGACGACGGGCAGGTGGCGGCAGCGGCGTTCGGTCATGGCACCCATGCATTCTTTGAGCGTGGCCTCCGGCGCCGCGCGGATGACGTCCTTCGTCATGACCTCTTCGATGCGGGTGGTCTTGGAGGTACGGCCCTGCAAGATGATACGGCGGAGATAGTCGCGCTCGGTAAAGATGCCTTCGAGGGTGTCGCCGTCGGTAATCAAGATCGAGCCGACGTTGTTTTCGACCATCGTGGCGATGGCGTCGTAGACGGTGGTCGCGGGGTTGGCGGTGACCACCCGGCTGCCCTTGTGCCTGAGGATGTCTGCTACACGCGTTGTCATGATCTCCTCCTCTGGATTAATGATGGGGGCGGTGGAGCCTGCCTTATAAGTAATAGCGTGTAGGAGGCGTATTTTCAAGCTTTTGGATAAAAAAATTTGGTAACGGGGATGTAAAACGTAAAATGTGAGACGTGAGGGTGCTTTGCGCCAACCTTTTTAAGGTATCCTTACGTTTTACATTCGACAAATTAAACTCCTCAAAACAGGCTTCAAACGTTCTAACAAAAAACAATCTCCTGCACCAGATTCTCGCCGAGTTGATCGTTGAGCCGCGCGCGCCAGGCCTGCCGCCGCAGGTGCAACTCATGCCGCCACGCCGCCGACCTAATCCGCACGTACAGCCGACCTCCTTTGACCCACGCTTTGTCCGTCACCCCGTTGATCGTCGCCCCCGCCAGCGTCGCCCACGCCTCAATAATGCGCGCCTCGTCGATCTTCTTCCGCAAGCCCCACCGGTCGATGAGCGCCTGCATCACGTCGCCGAGGGGTTGGGGTTTGTTGGAATACGCCGCCATGAGCATCGGGGATGGAGTTCGGCTGCAAGGTAGGGCGGAGGGAGGGGATTTGCCAAGACCTATCGGTTTAAAACGCTACCTGGGCTGTTGTTCAACCTCCTCCCAATCTAAACCCGCCTCCAGAAAGAGTTGCTTGGTTCTTGATTCTGAAATCTGGTTGATGGCTTTCTTGCGTCCAAGGATTAGCCCCATGTAGATCCCAATGATGGGGACGATAGAACTTATCATGAGTGTTAATGGGTTCGGCACAAACAGGAGAATTGAGATTTCTATGACAATCAACAGGGCTGCCAGCAAACCGAAGTAAATCTTAAAACGACGCTTTGCATAGTTCTTCGCAGCTTGCATAAGGTTTGCCTTGATTCTCTCTCCTTCCGTTGCTGCCTCCTCCGGCGTTTCGACAGGTTCGGACAGTGTTAACTGCCGAGCGGGTCGGTCTTCTCCCTTCAGCCCCTCGCGTCGTTTATCCCGCTCCTGCTCCGACTCGACGCCGTCAAGCAATTGTTTAGGGCTGTAGACCTTTATTTCAGTGAGTCCTTCGGGGTGGTAGCTGTCTACGCCAGCCATTTCTAGCCTCAGTAAATGCTTATAATCGACCACGATATCAGGATAGTCCGGCAGCGGCACCTTTTCATCGGCTTCGATGCGAGAGATCGTATCGTGGATGGCGTCGAACTGCGTGCGGATGATGGCGAGGAAGCGCCGCCGCCCCGCCTCAGGGCCGATGATCCTGATAAAGACTCTTCCGTCTTCCTTATCGGCTTTTACCAATGCCTTATTTTCATCTCGTGCCAGTACTACGCCGGTGCGCCAAACCGTGTTGTTATGTATGAGGGTGTACATACGCGTAATAAAGCGTGAAAAAACACTACCGGGCAGCACGTTATAATGGTATTGAAAGGCCAGCGCTTTATCCCACTCGCCCGTGTAGGGTCCTTCTTTTGGCAGCAGGTCGGGGATTAAGATTTCTTGGTTCGTTTTGCCTTCAAAGTCAAAGCAGAGATCAAACCTGCGCATAATGTCTATGATGAACAAGTGCATCTCTGGGGGATATTTCTTCGGGTCTAAGATCTGAGTGAGCATCTCTCTTTGTAGAACACCCTTATTGTCAGAGACCATTCTGGCATTGAGGATCTTGTAGACGCCGTTCGTGACCCATCTGGGATTCAGAATATTTGTCTCTTCTACCTCTAGCCGGGAGTCGCCTTGGAAATTCAAAACGATTCCCAGATCGTGCAAGAAGCCGAGCAGCGTACGTTGGCTGATTGGGTCGGTGATACGTGCCTCATCACACATTTGTCGGTAATCCTCTTGCGAGATGTAATTCCTCTCTGTTCTTTCCAGCCGCGTCTTGACGTTGAACCATGTGTTCAGCAACTCGTCGTGGATGTGTTCCAACGTGCCGATTTCCTGCGCAATGGCGATAGCCAATTTCTCCAGCCCCTCCCCGGTTTTGCACGAGGTCTCGACGAAAGCTTTGATGGTCGGATACTTGATCTGCAGCCCGCGCTGGTCGATATCTAGTCGCTGTTGATCGATCTTGTTGCCGACGACAATGATGGGCGAGTCGCCGCCGAAGCTCTGGATGATCTTGAGCCAGTATTCGACGCGGTTTTCCTCCTCGCCAATCCGGGCGTCGAGTACGAGTAGGTAGAGGCTGCGTTTGGTGAGGAAGAATTGATGCGTGGCGTGCATGATCTCCTGCCCACCGAAATCCCACACGTTGAGTTGGATGCCTTGCCCGTCCACCGTCACCTTCCACGGATTGATGTCGATGCCCTCAGTCTTATTCTCACGAGGATTAAACGTGCCCTCGACCAGCCGCCGGACCAGCGAGGTCTTGCCCACACTTCCTTGTCCCACAAGAAGCATCTTGACTTCGTTCAATGGCTTCTTATCAGCGACCGTGACCTTAACATGATGCTCCAGGTAATAGTTGATGATGGTGGTGGGTTCGCTGCCTTTTACTAAAATTTCGAGAGGGATGGGGAGTGGATTACCCGTGAGGTAAAGCAATGTCAGAGTGGAGAGTTGTCCGATTTCGGGGGGAGCGTCGTCAGTTGATTGCCGCTGAGATCAAGCTGTGTCAGAGTGGAGAGTTGTCCGATTTCGGGAGGGAGCGTCGTTAGCCCTTTCTCGGTGAGGACAAACCTCGTCACCTCATCCCTAGCAGCTTCCTCGATTTTTTGAAGCAATTCTTCTTGCGTCATCGCAAAATCCCAATTCAATTCGACGAACAATACACACCTCAATTTAGCAAAGTAGAACAAACCTCGCCCGCCCAGCCGCGTTTTATGCCATCAATCAGCCATCAACGCATCGGATCACCATGCTTCATTTCCCCAAACCGGCCAACGAAGTGCGCGGGCGGTATGCGCCGTCGCCGACGGGGCGGCTGCATGTGGGCAGTGCGCGGACGGCGCTGGCGGCGTGGCTGTCGGTGCGGGCCAGAGGTGGGGTGTTTGTGATGCGTGTTGAGGATTTGGATGGTCCGCGCGCCGTGCCGGGGATGGCGGAGGCGATTCTGGAAGATTTGAGGTGGCTTGGGATTGACTGGGACGCGGGGCCGGCGCTTGGGGGGCCGCACGGGCCGTATACGCAGTCGGAGCGGTTTCATCTGTACGAGGCAGCGCTGGATCGGCTGCATGGGTTGGAGCGGCTGTTTCCGTGCCGGCATTCGCGCAAAGATTTGCAGCGGCTCGCCACGGCGCCGCATGGGAGCAGCGGGCTGCCGCCCTATCCCGCCGTGCTGCGTCCGAGCGATCTGGCGCCCGGCTGGTTCGACGTGCATCGCAACGGCGGGGCGGATGCGGCGTTGCGCTTCCTCGTCCACGACCGCCCGGTGGCGTTCGAAGACCGCGTCCACGGGGCCATCATCGAACCGGTGCATGAGACGGTGGGCGACTTCGTGCTCAAGCGCCGCGACGGCGTCTATGCCTACCAACTCGCCGTCGTCGTGGACGATTTGATGATGGGCATCACCGAGGTGGTGCGCGGCGAAGACCTGCTGGCTTCGACGGCGCGGCAGATTCAACTCATCGAAGCCCTCGGCGGGGCGCGGCCTGCGTACGGGCACGTCCCGCTCGTGGTCAACGCCGGGGGGCAGAAGCTCTCGAAGCGCGACGAGAGCCTGACGCTGGCGTCGCTCCGCGCAGCGGGTGTGCGGCCCGAAATGCTCGTCGGCTATCTCGGCTACTCGCTCGGCTTGCTGCCCGAACCCATCCCCTGCACGCCCGCTGGCCTGATCCCGCACTTCGCCTGGGAGCGTGTCTCGAAGCAACCGTGGCGCCTGCCCGATGATCTTGCGATGGTTTTGCGTACTGCATAAGGGTGTTCGCGTGTTATGGTGTTATAGTGTTTTAGGGCTCTTTCAACACAAAAACTATAACACCCGAACACGATAACACTAAAACACACTCCCCGTTACTTCGAAGCACAACGGCGCGGCGAAACCACGCGGCCTTCTATCGTTTTACTACGGCACCGGTACGGGCACAGCGCGCCGTGCCCCTCCATCCGATCACCGAAAACGTTCACATGATCAACAAAACGATTCCTTCGATGCACCGGCTGGTCCTGGCCGGGCTGCTTCTGCTCCTGACAACCCGCATGGCGACGGCGCAGGCACAGGCCGACACGGTGCAGGTGACCCTGCAAGCCGTTCTCGAACGCGCCCTCGACGTCAGCCCCGACCTGGGCGAGGTCCGCGCCGACCGCGACTTCGCCGATGCCCGCAGCCGCCTGGCGCGGTCCAGCCGCTACTTCACCGAGATCGAACTGACGACGGCCCACGCCATCGCCCCCGGTCTTACCAATCCCAACGAGGTGCCCACCGAGGAGCTTTACCTCGATCCCGACGTGCGCAACGACCTGGGGACCTGGAATCCGTTCACGCAGGCCGAGGTCGAACTCGTCCAGCCGATCTACACGTGGGGCGAACTCGGCGGCAGCATTCAGGCGGCGCAGCACGGTGTGGAGGTCGAAGAGGCCGCCGTCGAGCGCAAAGAGTTGGAGGTGGCCCTCCGCGCTGCCGAACTCTACTACAACGTGCTGCTTACGAACGAACTCGCCCGGCTGGCCGAACGCGCGGGCGACATCGTCGAGCAGGCCAAAGGCGAGATCATCCGGCTGCTTGAGGAAGGCGCTGAAGATGTTGACGAGGCGGATCGGTATCAGGTGGAGATCACCGAGTGGGAGTTCAGGCGCCGCGTGGTGGAGGTGACGGAGAATCAGATGACGGCGCGGGTTGCGCTCCGGCGGCAGATGATCCTGCCAGACCGCTCCGTCGTCGTGCCTGAGAGCGATGCGCTGACGCCGTTGCCCCTCGTGCCCGAAACCCTGGATCGGTACTTCGACATTGCGATGGAGAACCGGCCTGAACTGGCGCAGGCCCGCGCCGGGCTCGCTGCCCGCGACGCGCTCGTCAAGGTGGCGCGGTCGCATTTTTATCCGAAGTTGTTTTTCGGGTTTTCGACCGGTTTCAGCTACACGCCCGGACGCGAGCGCCAGCGCAATCCGTTTATCAGCGACGGGTTTCGCAAGAGCACGGCGCGCACCGGCTTCGGCTTTCGGCAGAAGCTCAATTTCGCCCAGACCCGCGCCCGCGTCGATCAGGCCGTCGCCGAGCGGGAGCAGGTGCGTCATCAGATGGAAGGCGCCGAGCAACTCATCCTCTTCGAAGTCGAAAAAGCGTTTCGCGATCTAACCGTCGCTCAGGCCGCGCTCGCCGCGCAGGACTCGTCGCTGGCCATCAGCAAGAAGTGGCTCCGCGTCGAATACATCAACTTCGACCTCGATCTGGGCGATACCGAGAACCTCATCAAGGCGGTGCAGGCCAACCTGGAGTTGGAGGCGCGCTACTTCGAGGCTGTCCATCGATACAACATGGCGGCGCTGCGGCTGATGAACGCTGTGGGCATCCTCGTGCGGCGCGTGGAAAGCGGCACGCTTGTTGAGTAAATCTTTTGTGATCCTCGTTCGTTTAAAATCACCCTCGAAACACACAACACGCACCCTACGATGTCCGTAATCTTGAACACATCCCGGCAACGCCGCCGCGTTGTCGTCATGCTGGTTGGCCTTTTGATGGTCGGCTTTTTCGCCCTCCCGGCGCGGGCGCAAAACCCGGTCGAGCAGGAGATCCGCGCGCTGCTGCAAAAGCGCGACCGCGAGATCAAACAGGCCGTCAAGCCGCTCGTCGACAACCCCAAGACGGCCACCCAGGCGCAGCGCGACCGCGCCGCTTCGCTCATCAACGATCAGATCGATTTCGAAGAGATGGGGCGCCAGGCCCTGGGCAAGTACTGGGCGGATCTGACCGAGGAGCAACGCGCCGAGTTCGTCGATGTCTTCAGCACCATCGTCCGCTCGCAGTCGCTGGCCGATCTCAACGTCTACAACGCGCAGGTGGCCTACGACGAAGTCAAGGTCGATGGCGACAAAGCGTACGTCAAGACGACGGCGAGCATCGAGGACAAAAAGCTGATGGTCGAGTATATGCTCTCCTCGAAAGACGGCGTCTGGTGGCTTTACGACATCATCCTCGACGAGGTGGGCACGGTCGAAGGCTATGCCATTTCGTTTCAGAGCTACATCCGCAAACGCGGCTTCGACAAATTCATGGCGAGCCTCTACAAGAAACGCGATAAGATCCAGGCCAGCAGTTAAGTTGAATTTTGAGGGGTCAAAATTCAAAAGAGAACACTTCGGCGGGCTTGGCGTAGAGGGGAAAGTTGTTTTTTAGAGACGCTCTAAGCCGAAATAAGTCTTGCCCGTTTTGTCGGAGGGTCATGAGTCATGGGTCATGAGTGAGAATCCCATGACTCATGACCCATGACCCATGACGGCCCCGGATTAGCAAACCGAGCAGGATTTTTTCGACGTAATTAGTACCGCCCCATTGTCTCTAAAAAACTTTCGCAATTGCGTCACTAAGAGCAGATGCCCGTGCCTGAAGAAGGGTACGTCCTCCACACGTACGGCAAAGAAGACTACGTGCGCCACGCTGTGGCCTCGGTCGTCACGTTGCGTCGTCACGATGTGCGGCGGCCTGTCGCTCTGTTTTGTCCTCCTTCCCATCGGGCGCTTCTGGAGCGGTACGGCCTCGATACGCTCTTTACGCTCATCGAAGATCTGCCCGAAGCGCATCAATCCATCGTCGGGTTCAAGCATCATTTGCATCGATTCATGCCGTTCGAACGGACGCTCTTCATCGATGCCGACATGATCTGGTGCCGCAACCCCGATCCGCTCTGGACGCAACTCTCGGTCTATCCGTTCACCGCTACCGGCCTCGAACGCGCCGACTTCTACTTCGGCGGGCCGAAAGGTCTGGGCGTGGCCCTGGAAATTATCCGCGACCGGCGAGGCCGCACGCTGCGCGCTTTCGGGCTGACCAACCTGCCCCGGGTGCAGGCCGGTATGATCTACGCTCAGGACCGGGCGCTGACCCAGAAGGTCTGCGAAGAGGCCGTCGATTTCCTCAACCGCCGCGCCGAGACCCACTTCCGAAGCCGCTTCCACGAAGGCCGCACCGAAGAGTCGTGCGAGTGGAGCCTCTCGATGGCCATGAGCCGCCTCGAACTGCCCATCTACCTCTGGTATCAAGGCTACAACAGCCCGCAACTCGACTACATCGAGGGCATGACCGACGCCGACGCCGACTTCGAGCGCGTCTCGTGCCTGTATTACTGCGACCGGTTTATCTACGACATTCGCGGCATCCCGAACCCGAAAATCCGTAATTTCCTCATCGGCCTGTTCGCCCGCCTGCTGGGCCGGCGCGATTCGCTGAAAGCCACGCCGTTTGCGCTCCACTTCAGTTGGCTGCACGCCAAACAGCCGTTCTACGATTTTGCAGATCGCACCTGGACGCGCCTCACCCAGCCCCAAAGCCACCCGGTCTTAGGATTTTAGATTTTGGATTTTGGATTGGTAGTTTGCCTCCTGTAATGGCACGCGGATGAACGCGGATGGTACGGATTTACGCGGATTGTTGTCAGGCGATACAGGATAGACAAAGCGCGTGAGAAACGAGATGGATTGACTTTCTTCCATCCTGTATCGCCTGACAACACAAATCCGTGAAGATCCGTCTTATCCGCGTTCATCCGTGTGCCATTGGAGTAATAGCAGCACCCAATCCAAAATCTAAAATCTAAAATCTAAAATCACGACCTCGTGGCGAGGTGCCAGAAGAAGGCCAGCGTAGGGCCGGCGTCGAGGGTGACCAGCGTGACGAAGAGGCCTACCAGCAGCAGCACCGGCAGCGGGTTGGCAAAGGCCATCGCCACGACGACCAGCGGCGGGCCGTCGGTGATGGCGGCGTAGTCGCTCAGGGTGCGGATGACGGCGGCGGACGTGGCGACCACCCAGGTGCCGGCCAGGATCAACATCACCGGGACGGCCTGCGCTTCGGGCAACGTCGAAGCGACCATCGCGCCGGTCATCAGCAGCGGCGCCGGCCAGCGCGCCAGCAGCACCAGCATCAACGCCTGCCCCGGAATCAGCGGATGGCGGCGGCGGGAGGCGAACGAGAGCAGCGACGTCCACAGCGCGACGCCCAGGGCATAGAAGCTGCCCAGCAGCAGCACGAGCATCCACGGCTGCGCCAGGAGCGCCACCCCGACGATTTGCACCGGCTCCGGCAGCGTCCCGAACAACAGCCGGAACGCCGCCTCACGCCGCATGACGTCCAGAAAAAGACTGCCCATCACCCCCGCGCATAACGCCATCGCAATCAGCAGCACCACGCTCGATCCGAGCAGCACCTCGCGGCCTTCGCGGATGGATTCGCGATAGAAGCCGTGCGCCAGAAAGTAGCGCGGCACGGCGTAGCGAAAGCGCGGCGAGAACGCGTAGCAGCCGGCCATCAGGATAAACACGACCCACCCAAAGAGCAGGCTCCACGGCACGCTCTGGGCCGAGGCATTGCCGGCGGAGAAGGCGAAGACCGTCTGCGTGCCGGTATAAAAACCCTGCACCACGTCGAGCGACGGGCGCGGTGCGCCGTCGGCGGTATAGAGCCCGTAGTTTTGCTGATAGGGCCGGTCCAGGTCGTGCGCCGGCGAGGGCAAGAGCGGGCGGGTGTCGCGGCGATGGTAGACGAAGACGGCGTTGGGCGACGGCGCCGTGGTCTCGGTCAGGAGGGCAGCCAGATGGGTTTCGAGATAGCGCGCCTGGGCCTCCGACGAGTGCCGGCTTCGCAGCCCGACGCCGGCCCCGGCGCGCACCCACGTGCCGAGGGCGCCGATGCCCGCCACGCGCCTGCTCTGCCCGGCCTCCCAGCGACGGAGCAACCCCGCCGGATCGCTCGCGTCGAGCGCGTCGAGCAGGACAAAGTCAACGGCGCCGGCGCACCGGTCGTCTTCGATGAAGGCGCTCAGGTAATAGGCCCGGCTGTTGGGCAGGCGATGCACCCGCTCGGCGAGTTGTTCGAAAAAGGAGCAGGCCAGCGGGTCGCTGGTGTCGCTGCGGCGCGCCAGCCCGAAGTGCCGGGCCGACGGATGGTTGCGTGCCCGGTCGATGGCCAGGTCAAGAAGCCGCCGGGCATAGCCCAGGGTGTCGGCCAGTGCGGGCGCCGAGAGGGCGTCCAGCGGCAGTTCCTGGAAGACGTGCAGGCCCAGCGTGTCGGCCAGGGTAAGCAGGCCTTCGCGTTGCACCAGCCCCGTGCGGACAGCCTCGACGCCCAGACGATGCATCGCCAGGAGTTCGGCCTCGGCCTGGGCCGGATCCGACGGCTCCGTCCATACCAATCCTTTCAGCGGGGCCGGTTGCGCCGTCGCGTGCTGCGCGGGGCTGCCCACCGCCAGGATTAAAACGCCGAAAAAAAGAAGAAGCCTCACGGAGTCGTTGCCGGATCGGGTTGATTGCGAAAGCACTGTTTTGACGCGACTTTCAAGGTAAAACAGGAGAGCGTTATAAAAATATCATGATTTGAGGGATTATATTTGCAAAGTTCTAATGTCGTACATTTACGTGAATCCGTTCATCAAACCGGTATGCACTATGAAAAAGCTTACAGCCTTCGTACTTCTGTTTGGGATGCTTGTCGGGTTCGGCGCGCAGCAGGCGCAGGCGCAGACGCAGATCCAGCTTGGCCCGCGCATCGGCTTCGACCTGGCCGGCAACGTCGAAGAGTTTTTCCTCGGCGCCGACTCGCGGTTCGTCTTCCCTAATTTTCCAGTCATCCTCAATGGCACGCTGGACTATTATTTCGTCGATAACTTTGATCTGTGGCAACTCAGCTTGAATGCCTTGTACGAATTCGGTATCGACAACCAGAGCTTCACGCCCTACGCCGGCGCCGGCATCGGGATCTCGCGTGTTTCGGTCGATCTCGACCTGGGCGTCGTCGGGGGCTTCGATGACAGCGACACCGACCTCGGCTTCAACGTGATCGGCGGCGCCACGTTCGGCCAGGGCAATCTGACCCCGTTTGCCCAGGCGCAAATCACCTTCGGCGACGTCGAACTTTTTGCCCTGGCCGGGGGGATTCTCTTCACCATCGGCGGCAATTGATCGGTTTGATGAGCCGGCGAGTCGGCGAATCGGAGCGCCGGGGAAGAAAAGCAGTTTTTCTCCAACTCTCCGACGCTTAGACGCTCGGGCTGCTACATCTTGATCTCCTACACAGGCATTCGCACAAAAAAATACTTGCATTTCGTGCTATTTTTTCGCAGCATACAGGCGTTGCGCCGATAGAGCGCGATGGCTTACACAGACCATCATCCTTTTCCTTAATTCGATAGAGGCATGAAAAAGCTATTCGCCTACGCGATCACCCTGATCACGATCGTGTTCATGGCTGGCCCGCAGGATGCGCAGGCCCAGCGGATCGACCTGGCGCCCAGCCTCGGGTATGGTTTCCGGGTCTTAAATCAAGTGGGAGACCCCGGCACGATATCAATCGGTGGTCAGTTGCACATCTATGTCCGGGAAGGCTATAAAAGAACCGGCGACGATGGCCAGCCCAAGCGGCTTTCGCTGATTATCAACCCGGCCTTCGATTATTACCTGTTCGACATCAACGGCATGGCGGGCTTTCAACTCGACGCCAACGCGTTGCTGTCTGTGGGGCGGCGTGCGAGCACCATCACGCCCTATGCCGGCCTCGGCCTCGGCCTGAGCATCGTCACCGGCGACGAAGACCCCACCGTTGGAGATTTGTGTCCGTCTCCGCAGCGACCAGGACCCTGCCTTATTTCCGAAACCCAGTCCGGGACGGCGATCGGCCTGAACGTGCTGGGCGGCATTCTCTGGGGAAGACGCTCGCCGCGTATCATCACCCAGTTGCGGTATTCCATCGGCTCGCACGAGTTGCATCAGGATAATGACGGCTCGGCCAGTTCGGGCTTGCAATTCCACGGCGGCGTCATCTTCAATCTCCAGAATTAACCGTTTTACCGTGCATCGCGAGGCCCCGTGGCTGCCCTCGTGGCGGCTGCGGGGTTTTGTTTTTTAGTGTTATAGTGTTCGGGTGTTATGGTGTTTTAGTTCTTTGAATCGACAAACTAAAACACTCAAACACCATAACACCAAAACACCTCCCAGACCATGCCCCCGACTGACTACGGCACGGTGCGCGCGCCGGATTTTCCGGCGGGGCTCCAGTGGCTCAACACACCCCGGCCGCTGAGTCTGCGCAATCTGCGCGGCAAGTTCGTCCTGCTCGATTTCTGGACGTTTTGCTGCATCAATTGCATGCACGTGCTGCCCGATCTGAAACGGCTCGAACACAAGTATCCCGACGAACTGGTCGTCATCGGGGTGCATTCGGCCAAGTTTGCCAACGAGCAACAGACCGAGAGCATCCGCAACGCCATCCTGCGGTATCAGATCGAACATCCCGTCGTCAATGACCACGCCTTCGAGGTCTGGCAGCACTATGCCGTCCGCGCATGGCCGACGCTTTTTCTGATCGACCCGAAAGGCTACATCGTCGGGAAGATGTCGGGCGAGGGGGTCTTTGCGCCGTTCGATGAGGCCCTCAAGCAGTTGATTCCGATCTTCGAGGCCGAGGGTGCGCTCGACCGGACGCCGCTAACGACGCGCCTGGAGCACGAAGACGCGCCCGAACAGATGCTGTCGTTCCCCGGAAAAATCGCAGGTGACGAGGCGTCCGGGCGGCTTTTTATTTCGGATTCGAATCATCACCGCCTGCTCATCACCGATCTCGACGGGTGCGTGCAGGCCCAGATTGGCCGGGGCGATGCCGGCCTCGACGACGGCGCTTTCGACGAGGCGACGTTCCGGCAGCCGCAGGGCGTCTATTTCGACGCCGCCACGGAAACGCTGTACGTGGCCGACACCGAAAACCATGCCCTCCGCCGTGTGGATCTGCGCGCCCGGCAGGTCGAGACGCTGGCCGGCAACGGCGCGCAGGCGCGTTTCGGCACGACGCGGGCCAAAGGGCCGGCCTCGCCGCTCAACTCGCCCTGGGACGTCTTGCTGCACCGCGACGCCAAAGGCCGCGCCCGCCTCTACGTGGCCATGGCCGGGCCGCACCAACTCTGGGTTTTCGATCCGGAAACGGGAAAAGGCGAGATCTACGCCGGCGACGGGCGCGAGAACATCGTCGACGGCAAGCGCCTCGATGCCCAACTCGCCCAGCCCAGCGGCCTCGCCTCCGACGGCGCCTTCCTCTATTTTGCCGACAGCGAGACGAGCGCGTTGCGACGGGTGCCCTTCGGCAAAGCAAAGGGGGCCGTCGAGACGCTCGTGGGCCAGGGGCTTTTTGAATTTGGGGATATCGACGGGCGTTATCCCGACGCGCGGCTTCAGCATCCGCTCGGCGTGGCCTTCGGCGGCGGCCTGGTCTACGTGGCGGATAGCTACAATCACAAGATCAAACGCTACGACCCGGCAGACGGCGTGCTGACGAGTTTCCTCGGCGCCGGCCGGCAAGGCTACCGCGACGGCGGACGCGCAGAGGCACAATTCAACGAGCCGGGCGGCCTGGCAGTCGTCGTCGGCACGCTCTTCATCGCCGACACCAACAACCACCAGATCCGCGCCGCCGATCTCGAAACCGGGCGCGTGCGCACGCTGCCTATCGCCGAAAAACCGCCTGCCGCTGCCACGCTGGACGCCGCGCCCCGGCTCGACGCGCAAACCGTAGCCCCCGGCGACGGCCTGCTCACACTCGACATCGTCCTGCCCGGCGGCTTTGCGCCCAACGACCTCAACACGGGCGCCGTCTCGGCCCGGAGCGCCGACGCCGCCGTCGCCCGCCCGGCCACCGACGGCCCGCACCCCATCGCCTACCCGACGACGCTGCCCTTCACTTTTGACGAAGGCGAGACCGAAATCACCCTCGACGGCACGATTTATTATTGCGACAAAGCCAACGGTCACTGTCTGCTCGAACCCGTGACGCTCCGCCTGCCGCTGCGCGTCGAAGCCGGCGCCGCCGCCGGGGCCGTCGTGCGGCTAGAGGTGGCTTCGCAGGAGTAAGCGGGAAATCTGCAAATGGGCAAATAGGCAAATCTGCAAATAGGCAAATCTCAGTCTGATCGCCTTTTGCTGATATCAATCGCACTTTGAGATGGTGCATTAGAGAGCCTGCCAATCGTTGAAATTGTCATCCTGAGCGAAGGCTCCCGCCAGGGAGCCGCAGTCGAAGGATCTTTCTAAAACGCGCCGTTTGAACTCTTCGAGGACGGTTTCAATACATGACGGATCCCTCTGCTGCGCTCGGGATGACAAGAACAGCCGTAGTGCTAATGCACGAGATCAAAGTACCATTGGTATAATTTGCCCATTTGCCCATTTGCCCATTTTCTAGGTGCCCACGCGCGACTTCTCGTCGGTATCGTAGGTTTTGAGGATGCGTTCGGTTTTGGCTTCGCTGATTTTGTTGATCAGCTTCCTGGCTTCGTGCTCGTCGCGGAGGGTCTTCGAGAGGGTGATCGACGAGCCGATGACGAAGAGCGAACCCATCGCCATGTAGCCTTTCACCCATAGCTCGGCAGGGATGAAGTAGATGCCGAGGGCCAGGGCCAGCACCGAAATGACGAAAGAGAGCTTAACGAAGAAAATCCACGCGGCGGAGTCGCGTTGTATGCCGTGTTCGTGCATAGTCGTACCTCCGGAGTCAGGATGATGTAGTCTTTTTGGTCATGATCAAAAGGTGTTGATGGCTGCAAGAACCGCCCCCTTGAGGGGGCTGTCGCGCAGCGACTGGGGGTGTAAACAAACCGTTTTACACCCTCCG
>JANQES010000063.1 GCA_028278205.1 Rhodothermales bacterium | reverse complement strand
AGACGCCGGTTCACCCCCACGGGCGTGGGGATAGGCGGCCAGGAGGCAGCGGCGGCGGCTGTGCGTGCGGTTCACCCCCACGGGCGTGGGGATAGGTAGTAGCGCAGCGTATTGGGATTGACCCCGTACGGTTCACCCCCACGGGCGTGGGGATAGGGCTTCATTCTCGGTAATGAATAAGCCGCAAGCCGGTTCACCCCCACGGGCGTGGGGATAGGGTACTCAACGTTGCGGGCAACGTAATACATTTCGGTTCACCCCCACGGGCGTGGGGATAGGGGATCCCCGGAAGCCCAAGGTTTCACCCTTAGCGGTTCACCCCCACGGGCGTGGGGATAGGCGGGCACTCATACCGCGTAAGAACCGCCCCGCCGGTTCACCCCCACGGGCGTGGGGATAGGGCGTCTTGCACTTATGCCGAAGTCATCCTTGACGGTTCACCCCCACGGGCGTGGGGATAGGACCGAGCGAATCATCATGACAATGGAACAAGCCGGTTCACCCCCACGGGCGTGGGGATAGGTTACGCGTTACCTTCGCCCCGGCCCTGCTTATCGGTTCACCCCCACGGGCGTGGGGATAGGAGAACGCGCACCGGATGCACGCCAACACATTGCGGTTCACCCCCACGGGCGTGGGGATAGGGCCGGGCGCGGCTGTTATGATGTGACAGCTTTCGGTTCACCCCCACGGGCGTGGGGATAGGTGTGGAAACGTACTGGGACATCAATGCCGGATCGGTTCACCCCCACGGGCGTGGGGATAGGGATGGTTGAGGATGCCGGCGAGGCCGGCGCGTCGGTTCACCCCCACGGGCGTGGGGATAGGCCGGCGGCCCGACCGCCGAGGGGGGTGCCTTTCGGTTCACCCCCACGGGCGTGGGGATAGGATCTGCCAGCACTGCCCGGTGTCGGTGCCCCACGGTTCACCCCCACGGGCGTGGGGATAGGGTCATCGGGTGGGCCTACGAGCGGTCCCCAGTCGGTTCACCCCCACGGGCGTGGGGATAGGTGGGAACGATACACCACAACGATGCGCATCAACGGTTCACCCCCACGGGCGTGGGGATAGGATCCTCATTTTCCACCGGCTCGGGCGTGCGATCGGTTCACCCCCACGGGCGTGGGGATAGGAACTGAATGAGATCGTAGCCCGGCTCACCTTTCGGTTCACCCCCACGGGCGTGGGGATAGGCTCAACGCACCGGGCGAAGCCCTCGTGGTCTACGGTTCACCCCCACGGGCGTGGGGATAGGATTTTAGTCATTTACTACCCCCCGGCAGTTTGCGGTTCACCCCCACGGGCGTGGGGATAGGTGCCGCCAACTTCATCATGCCCGAACGCAACTCGGTTCACCCCCACGGGCGTGGGGATAGGATTTTAGTCATTTACTACCCCCCGGCAGTTTGCGGTTCACCCCCACGGGCGTGGGGATAGGTGGTCGTTGACGATATGCAACACCTGGGAGCGCGGTTCACCCCCACGGGCGTGGGGATAGGGCGTGCCCTGGCCTGCCTCGTCCGGGTGGTCCGCGGTTCACCCCCACGGGCGTGGGGATAGGTTCGGCGCGTGACTTCTTGACAGCGCCGTTCTCGGTTCACCCCCACGGGCGTGGGGATAGGGCCTCGCTCGTTTCATGCGCGCGGGGTCAAGACGGTTCACCCCCACGGGCGTGGGGATAGGCAACCCGAACCTCCGGGGACCACGATACATTCCGGTTCACCCCCACGGGCGTGGGGATAGGGCCGGGGCCTCTGTGGGTTGGGCCTCCGCACTCGGTTCACCCCCACGGGCGTGGGGATAGGGCGCCCAACGCTTGCGATGTCTACCAAATCGACGGTTCACCCCCACGGGCGTGGGGATAGGCTCCGGACGCCTGTTTTAAAGGGGTCTTTGCTCGGTTCACCCCCACGGGCGTGGGGATAGGAGCACCGATTTGGGCTTGTACTTGCCGCCGGTCGGTTCACCCCCACGGGCGTGGGGATAGGGAGTCCCGGAAAGCACGCTCAAGCTCGTCAACAGGTTCACCCCCACGGGCGTGGGGATAGGTCGGTCATCTCGATTGGATCGAGGCCGAGGGTCGGTTCACCCCCACGGGCGTGGGGATAGGACGAAATAGCGGTCCGCTGGTTAGCCGCCCGGCGGTTCACCCCCACGGGCGTGGGGATAGGTTACAACGCGGCGGTTACGAAGGCTTCGGCGTCGGTTCACCCCCACGGGCGTGGGGATAGGAGAAGCATAACCGCGACGGTAACGCCGTCTTCCGGTTCACCCCCACGGGCGTGGGGATAGGCAGGAAATCACGCCGGTTCACTACCGGATTCCCGGTTCACCCCCACGGGCGTGGGGATAGGGAACACGTCGGCAAGTTCTTTCGGAAGCCAGCCGGTTCACCCCCACGGGCGTGGGGATAGGGAGGATCGCTTTATCGGCATCGCCGGACTTGGCGGTTCACCCCCACGGGCGTGGGGATAGGTGGTTTCATTCATCGCTGCGACGGTAAGCCTTCGGTTCACCCCCACGGGCGTGGGGATAGGGCCAGTATCCGCACCGACGACAGCGTAACGTCCGGTTCACCCCCACGGGCGTGGGGATAGGGAGCCCCTTGTGGTATTTAGAAAAGCCCTTTCCGGTTCACCCCCACGGGCGTGGGGATAGGACATCCGGCCATACCGTACAGGCTCAGCAAATCGGTTCACCCCCACGGGCGTGGGGATAGGTTGAGTTTGTTGGGCGTGCTGACCATCTTTCTCGGTTCACCCCCACGGGCGTGGGGATAGGGCACTGGGATCGATCACGCCGCCCGCCCGTTTCGGTTCACCCCCACGGGCGTGGGGATAGGGCAATGGTCCGGAGGAGGGGGCTGATGTACTACGGTTCACCCCCACGGGCGTGGGGATAGGGGACGAACTCGCCCGGCTCGAACGCTACGTAACGGTTCACCCCCACGGGCGTGGGGATAGGCGTCGAGTGCAACGCTGACGGCGTCAGGTGATCGGTTCACCCCCACGGGCGTGGGGATAGGTGCCCCGTCTGCGGCGCGCACGTCAAGACGTTCGGTTCACCCCCACGGGCGTGGGGATAGGGATACTTTGCCAGGCGTACTGTTGAGGTGTACCGGTTCACCCCCACGGGCGTGGGGATAGGGTCATGGTGCCGTTTTTGGCCTGGTACGTAAACGGTTCACCCCCACGGGCGTGGGGATAGGTCTAAAAAAACAAACGCATCACGCGATTTTCAAGGTAAATTGTGTGGCAAGGGTCCGGCAGGTTACGGCTTGCGGCGTGGATCGGGGTCGGCGACTTGCACCAACCAGATATCCTCTATGCGAATCGGGATACGACCCTTGGGGTTCGAGTAGCGAAGGTCGAATCCCTGCTCTGTGTTTGTGGTCCACGCCTGGATCACCGTTCCGTCTTCAGCCAGTTTGAGCGCGCGCTCCCACAGCTTGTCGCGCACCAGGCGGCTGATGCGTCCAATGAATACGCCAGCTTTCACTTCGATGAGCCAGCGGCTGAGGTCGCCGCGCACCGACGGCGCGACGCGTTCGAGAATCATCACCGTCATTGTCCGTCACCGTGCATGTGAGGTTCCCACCAGGGTGTGGGCAGAGCCGGGTCGTCGTCGGGATCGAAGCCGTCGGGCAGCGGCGGGTCCTTGGTGAGGTCGAGGAGACGCTCGATGTTCGGGATAAGGCGTTCGAGCAGACGCATGTTGCGAAACGCCTGCCGGCAGCGCTTGCGGACGGTAGTTTCCAGCTTCGGCGGTTCCTCGGCTGCCGTAGCAAAAGCCACCGGGACCGTAAGCTTTGTTTTGTATAGATCCGCAACGTCGTAGACGAAGGCGAGTTGTTTGCCCTGGTGGATGAAGCCCAGGCCCGGACTGTACCCGGCGGATAAGACGGCTGCGTGGCAGATCCCGTTGAGGCACGCGTTGGCCGCCGAGAGGGCGCGGTTGACGGGGTCGGCGGCGTTCCAGTTGCCCCGGTCGTAGTTGCGCCCGGTCCACTCGACGCCGTGTTCGGCGGCGGCCTTCGCATAGGCGTCGCGCACACGCCGGCCTTCCATCCCCCGCACCTGCTCAATGGACAGATCCTTCGGAAGCTGCTCGCGGAAGCGGAACCGATACATCCGGTCGACGACCTGCATCCGTTTGTCGGGGTCGGAGGAGAGTTCGGCCTGGCGCATGAGCTTGTAGGCTTTGTGCGTCTCGCCGAGGCCCTGCGCGTAGAACCGCACGCCCTCCTCTCCGCACCAGATGACCAGGCATCCGGTCCGGGCCAGCGAGCGGACGGCGGCGTGCGTGACCGTCGTGCCCGGCCCCAGCATCAGCGTGGTCAGGTTGGCTGCCGGAATGAGAATGCGTCCTTCTTTGTTGACGTACTCGACGCCGAGCTTCGACTGTTCGAGGCGGCCGTGCTCGAAGTAGAGATAGCTGATGCTATCCCGAACCTTCGGGAGGTCGCGGAATGAATGCGGCAACATGGCAGATCTGTCATTTCATGAAAAGAAGTCGTCAAACTATCGGCTTGTAGGATACAAAGCCCCCACTCATAAACCGGACCTTTCGCGTCCGCTTTAGCTGGAGGACAGTCCGTCATAATATGTATAAGATATGTTAAACAGTTCAAACCCGCAACTGCGGTTAGCCTGTGAGGATGATATGGTAGACGTTCTTTTCCAGCGACGGAAGGTCCAGGGGGTGCCATTTCCTCCGAGTAGGCACCGACTCAGCATGTCAAAGAACGCCTCGGCCCTACCGCGCCGGAGCGAGCGAGAGCAGGCCGAATCCAAAGGCCTTGGCCGAGCCGATGCCCTGCTGGATGGCCTCCAGCAGCCGATCCGAATCCGTTACCTCCAGCACGCCGTCGAAGCGCACGCCGAAGTGGGGGATCTCGGCCTTGTCGTAGCACGGTTTCTTGCGCCGGTTCGAGGCTGTGCGGAAAGGAGCATCCCGTGCCGTGAGCACCTTAAACCCATGCTGTTCGGCCTTGCGGTGGAGCCAGTGCCAGTACGTCCGATCCTCTTTATGTTGCCGAATGGCATGCGATAAGGGGATGCGCTTGCCGGCAACTTTCTTTGTCGGATTGGCAGTAAGGCGGAAGGCGAGCCGCTGACCCATCCGAAGCACTGGTTCGAATGGCTTCGGTCCATGAGCTTCCAGCAGATAACTGTTGGCAAGAAGCGGCGTCCAGTCGGGCACGGCCTCGGCGCTTTGCACCAGAACGACTGGCCTCCTTCTGCCACCCTCGGGTTCGATGCGAAAAAGCAGCCGGTTGCCGTTCGGTGTATGCTCGACGCCGCGCTGGAGCGTCCGGTGCAACTCGTAGGGCCGCGCCACGTCCCGACGGGCGCCGGCGTTGCGCGGGTTGAGGAAGAGTTTAGAGAGATACATCGTATGCTTGGTTAGGATCTTCGGGAACGTAGACGTACACAGTGCGGGGCGAAAACTGCCGGGGCTGGAAGCTGACCGGCTGGTCTGGGCGCATGGGAGAAGCAACACACCGCCACCCCTTGTCTTCTAAATCGATGTGATCTTCCAGCACAAGACGTTTCGGCGCAAAGCGTTCCGCGTCTTCTGGATCAAACAAAGTCCAATACGGATCGGTGAAGCTTGGTAAAAGTAGCGCCTCATGCGCCGGCTGCTGGAACAGGCCACCCGGTATGTGTAGCGGTGCCGAAAGCGGAAGCGCGCGTCGTCCGAGCGCCAGCGGCCAGTGCGGGTTCTGTACAGCCTCTTCGATTCGTCTAAGCAGTGATCGCTCTCCTTCGAGGGCTACCGTAAACCAGGCATCAGTCAAATAGTAGCGATATGTGAGGTTTGTATTGAGCTTGCCCGGTTCTCTATCCGGGTCCACCGGTTTCTCCAGGTCTGCATCGGCAGGAAGCAGATCCTTGACCGTATGGTAGTCCACGCGCATACTGCCGGGCCGATCTACACGTACCGCCATTTTCAGCGCGGCAAGTTCGTCCAACATAGGCCATCTTGCAGCGTGTTCGGGACACTCCTCACGGGGTTTGCCGAGTGCGGCACAGAGCAGGCCGATCACGCCGCTCTTGCTCGGCTCGGTCAGGATCTCGCGCTGATTGAAGCGGCTCTGTACGCCCCACGCTTGCATTGGCCCGACTATGCGGATAAGCAATGTGTGGGTCATGCGTCTGTCGTGTCTTTGAGCCAGGGTGTCAGGTCTGAGCGGATGGCTTCTACCAGTGCATCCACACTGTCCTTCTCTTCAAGGTCGTATTTGCCTGGAAAGTCCTGGTCTTCTCCATGTACATCCAACGCGGTTGCGATGTCTAGCTCCTCGCCTGTGACGACGTAGGCCCCGGCGTGGTGCTTGCCGAACATCTTGAGGTGGCTCTTCCAATGACGGGCCAGTTTAGCGATAGAGTCCTCGACGAGACTGACCTCTAAGTCAGGCCCAGAACGGGGACGGGCCGGCTTGACGAAAGCATTCACGAGTGAACACGGCGATCCTTTGCCGTTGCGCGCGACGGCCATGATGAACTGTGGCTGCACCTGATGCGCAAACGAGTGTTTCTTGCCTGTCGGTACGGCAAAGATCGAGGCACGCAGGAAGGCTTCGAGACCGTCGCAGGCGGCTTCTTTAGCGGATCGGCTTGGCTTCTTTTCCTCGCCTTTCTTCTCCGGCGGGGGCGTCAGATTGAGCGCCAGTTGGTCCATGTCGATCAGGGCATAGCGGTAGTAGCAACTGGCGTTGAAGCCGATGGTCCCCATCATACCTGCTCCTGGCTCTGTGTCAGGCTGAAAATCATCAACCCACGTGTAGAAGTCAAAACCTGCCTTGAGGCGATTGGTGGAAATGGCATGGGCTACCTGCGAGGCGGCGTCAATGTTCAGATCGGTAGCGTCGGCCAGCATCCGGCCGAACAGAGCAATGTCCATCGTGCGAGCGAATGTTTCCTGCTCTCTCCTGAACGACTTTGCCTCGTTTTTGAAGAGCTCTTCCAATGCTGCCTGAGCCTGCTGCACATGCTCGGAGGCTGCTTTTTCCGCTGCTTCATCTTTACCTGCTTTCCCAGCTTTCTTGTTGACGTCTTTTAAGCGGGTCAGTTCTGTTTCGGCATCGCGAAGCCGTTCAATCATGCCAGGAAGTGCTTCTGCGTGTGCCTCCACGTAACCCATGAGTGTGTTCATTTCGGCAGGGCTGATGTAGTAAGCATAGCTCATAATGTGCTCGTCACTGACAGCCTTGCTTGACTTTAGCACCAGACGGAGCAGAATTGTCGCTGCCTCTTGCATGATCGAAATGGCAAAGCGTTCGTCCTTCGCGTGCAAACGCTGCGCGATCTCCGTTGCTACCCGGCGGGAGCGATCCGCGATTTTTCCTTTGACGTGCTGCTCGAAAAGCGGTGACTTCCGCGCAGTCCGTTTCAGGCTCTGCGACGAGATGCGAGCGCGACGGTGGCCGCCGAACTCGCAGTCTTTGGGCGAGCCGGTTTCGTCGCGGTTCGGGTTCGAGGGAGGGTAGTTCTGAATCAAGTGAAATTCGACAGTCATGGTCGTATCCGGTTTAGGTTAATCTTGATTGGTTTCAAGGTCGGTGTTGGCCGGAAGATGCTGCCAGTATTGGCGGGACCAGTTTCGCTGTACGAAGCGGTCGGGATGGTTCCACTGGAGCAGATCCTTCAGCAGCCAGGTGTGATTGATACCGATGTCCTCCTCGTGGTGGGCAATGCGCCGGACGAGGTGTGGGAGGTGATAAAACAGATCCTCGAAAGGGCTGTCTAGCAGCGCGTGGAAGCGTGTATCGAGACTATCGCTGCCCTTGTCGCCGATATTGTCTTTCAACGCCCGCAATGAGCCGCCGAAGTTTTTCTTTGAACTCATGCCGGGTGGAGCGCCTCCGCGATACTTTTGCTTGTGCAGCGCGAAGCCATAGGCCGTCAGCGCGTAGGCTTCTTCGCGAAAGCTTCGATACCTGCTGAAAGTGCCTGGCGGGGTGTAGGTGTAGACGACTTCCATCACGCGCCCGGCGAAGTCGGTTAGGCTCGGTGCGGCGGCGGCCGCCTGCCGGAGGCGAGCCACCACCCGACGGCTCTCGGCGTCCTCCAGCGCAGCCAGATTTTTGATGAAATGATGGGGAGCATCTCGCTCCTGGGATTGAGTTTGTTGGCTCATAGCAATCGTTCGGGAAGAGTTTGCCCGCGCTTTCTACGCGGTTTGTTTCCGTAGCGAAGCACTTCCTCGGCAGAGGCGATAGCACGGAGCGTCCGTGCATCCTGACTGCAGGAGGCTGTAGTTTGTCGAAAGGTGCGGAGAGCGACCTGCTTTACTGTTTCGCGCCATTGTTTCTTTACACCGTTGGCGGCGTCCTCGTCATAGGGTTCGCCTACCGCTGCGAGGCGCTCCATCAACTCGTAGAACGGCGCTTCCAGTGCAGGCCAAAAGTGTTCTTCGTGTTGAAGGGAGTCGAAGAGGTTTTTGACTTCCTTTTTCTCTTGCTCTTTGAGACCCGCCTCTCGCTTAGGATTATCCCGAGACGGCGGGCTTCCTGGATACCGCAGCAATCGGGCGAAACGGTAGCAGGCGTCTCCGAGGAGTGGAGCGATGTCCTTCTCTGCTAAAGCCAGACAGACTTGCAGGTCGCTGCGCAGGTCGACATTGTCGAGATCGAGGTAGGCGACGTGAAGTGGCATCCGTTCGTGGCGCCAGAGAGCAAATCGACCGGGATCTCCGTCTGTCCGAATACCGAAGACATCGACTCTCCAACGCTTGCGCTTGAGACTCCCACGCTGATTCTGGACCCACTCAAAGTTCTTCGGAAGCCGCTTCGCGTTCTTATCGAGCAGTTTCAAGAACACATGGGCGTCGCGCCAGAGCGCTCGGCCTTTCTGGAACTGGTAGTAGTTTGGCTTACCTTTACTACCGCCTGTAAGCACCATCAGCGGATCGACAGTCGTCGGCTCGCCACCACTTGCTGTAAATTTGATGGATTCGCCTTGAACCATTCTGGCCTCTTTCACTACGGACTGCCCGGCTTCATCGGTGTGGGGAAGAAGCAAAATCCGGCGTGTTTGCCACGTCAGATAATCAAGCGGCCCGTAAACTGGACGTCCCGTCTTCTTCGAGTCCACTCTCTCTTCTCGCGCCCAAGTAGGGCGGTCGCTGTCTGTCGGAAACAGACCAATATCAGGCGGCGCGTTTAGCATCAGCGCCTCGAAGAGCGTGTCGCCTCGAATCCAGAACATGGCGCTGTTCATCAAAACGCCAGGAGATTTGCCGGGAATGCGCGCCTCCCCTTTGATTTGCATGGACTGCCCATCACTCGGCCCTGCAAAGTGCAGGCTTACGAGGCCACGGGCTGCTGCCGCCGGATCGATTAGGCGTGGCGCGTTGTGAAAGGTGTGATTGAACAAAACTGCGCTACCCGTCTCTTCAATGAACATCTTGGTTTGGGCAATCGACTGCTCCAGTTTGTTGCTCTTTTTCTCTGGCTCTTTTTCAGCAAGCGACGCATCTTGATAGAATGGGTACTGCTCATCGAACAGGTCGAAGCGTTGGCACTGTTCATCCAAATACTGCCTGACACGATCTTTCGGCAAGTGCCCTTTATCCCACAGTGCAAACCAGCCTTCGTCCGAATCTTCCGATAGCGCTTCCGGAAAGATAGCAAGGCGTAGGGCCAGCAGCAGGCGATAGAGCGCCGCCGTTTGCATGGGCGAGTCGGTGTAGACTTCCTGCAACTCATGCGCCCGGACGAGCGCGTCGCGCAGGCTCACCTTCTCTGGCTCGTCGTTCAGGGTGCGGACGGGTATCCAGTCCTTGTCGATGAGGTTGAAGGAAGCCATAGCAGTCAGGTGGATTTCGGATAGTGGATGCGAAGACCGAGGATGCTAGAGTCTTTGACCGTGCAGGGACAACCGGGGTACGACCAGATCCAGCCCTCAGATCGTTGTTTAAAGATCAGTAAATGGTAGCGCCGCAGCACAGGATTTTTCTTCACGACATGCGCCCAGGCCGCTGCCTCCAGACACTCAGTATCAGCCCGAAGCGCCTTTACGATGTTTCTGTCGCTAAGGCGCACCGCCTGCATGACCAGCGCTCGCAACTGCCGCAGATCGTCGTCTTCAAGTTTGAGCTTGGGCGTAGCGTCCGGGTTGGCGAGGATGGCAGCCAAATCGAAGGGAATCGCTTCGGCGTCAGCCTGCTTACCGAAGCGAAGCACGTTGCCGTGCCGGTAGAGGCATAGCACCTCAACGCTGGGCGGTCCCAGTCGAGTGAGAGCATGGGCGTGCTCTTCCGCCTTCTTCTCGTCTTCTTCGGCCAACTCGGGATAATTCCTGCTGAGGATCTTTTTCAGATTCATCGGCGGAGGAATCAGTTGCTCCTCCTTTGCTTTTCGGATGGCAATGGTTTTGTCTTCCTCGAAAGCCTCGGCTGCCTCTTTCCAATTCTTGTGTGCTACCACATCATTCAGGCCGTCCGGTACAGCCGTGAGATCTCGGTAAACGGCTTCGATAAGCGGGCGGTAGTCGCTGGGCAAATTCCAGCCTTCATCTCGTTCGATTCGCTCGTTCAGTACCCACCAGGTTTTCCACAAGGTGAGGCGATCATATACTTTGTTTTTTCCTCCACCGACCTCACTAACCTTTGGCAGCCCGCCTTGGAGCGGCGGGCACAACACATACAGCCGGGGATTGTCTTGGAAGGTAGATGGGCGCTTTCTTTGCTGATGTCGTTGTAGCCGCCCCGCACGCTGGAGGAGCAAGTCGATAGGCGCGAGGTCGCTGAGCATGAGGTCGACGTCCAGATCCAAACTCTGCTCGGCCACTTGGGTCGCCACGAGCACCCCGGGCGTATCAGGCCGTCCTTTACCGAAGCGGTTGCGCACCTGATCATCTTTGTCTTGCCGGCGGTGTTGTGGGTAGCGTGCATGGTAGAGCACCAGATGCTGCCCGTCGCGGTCCAGCAACGTTCCGGCTTGCACTTCGGGACAATGCAATAACGCCTCGAAGATCGTCTGGGCACGCACTACAGTATTGCAGATGATCGCCACGGTGCCTTTCTGCCTTACTGCATCGATCACAGTTCGAACGACGGCCTCTGGCTGATGGTCGTACCAGTGCAATGTTGCATGCTGGTACTGGCTGGGCTTAAAACAAATAGGGTCTTTGACTGTGTCAGTGACATGCCAAATCGCCGGATAGACGGAGCGCATCTCGGGCAACTCGGCATCCTTCACACCCCACGCTTGCATCAGCTTCACACGCGTGTTCTCGGGCAGTGTTGCGGACAGTAAGATTACGTGGCATCGAAGTACATGGAGCCACTGCAACAGCCGCTCGAACAGCGTAGACATGTACGTGTCGTAGGCGTGAACCTCATCGAAGATAACCGTCTTGCCCGTCAGCCCAAAGAGGCGCAGGAAAAAATGCCGCGCATAGAGCACACCGAGGAAGGCTTGGTCTACCGTGCCAACGCCGTACGGTGCCAGCAGGCCGCGTTTGCGCGGCTGAAACCAGTCGACGGCGCGTGCCTGTGCCTCAGTCTCCGGTTCGCCGAGTTCTTGACCCAATTGGGCAAACTCCTGCATGTTAAGACGCATGGTCTCGATCTCTGGATGAAACAGCGCGTTGCCATGCACGAGGTGCAGGTTGAGTAGCTTACCGCCCACTTGGGCATTGTGTGCGCCTTCATTCTCACCGTCTTTGTCAGCCAGCAGAAAGTCATCGCGGAAGCGCAAAAACTGTTCATCGGATGTCGCTTGCGTAGGCATGGCCACATAGAGGCCGCCGCCGGGTGCCTGGCCGCGCTGCTGCCTGGCCGCGAGGAAAAAAGCCGCTTCCGATTTACCCTCACCAGTCGGCGCTTCCACAATCGTCAGCGACGGGATCTCTTTCTGAAGTGGCAACTCTGCAAGCTCTTGCTGAAGCTCGCGGGGCCGTTCAATCCCCTTCGACGGGTTGTGAAAGATGCGCAGGAAGCCATCGGCACCGTCTTCAACGTTGAGCGCCGCACGCAGATCGAGACCCCTGCGCCGAATGGCATTTCGGGCCTGCACGCGACTCCGTTTGACGTACACGCGCACAAAATCATCCGACGACTCCTGTAACCGTGCGGGGATCGAAGGATTGAAAAACTCAGCCATCGAACCGATCCAATCGGCAAACGTCGTCCAGCCAGCGAAGGCGAGCAACCAAGCTGGATACTCATCATTGAGCCGGATACGACTCAGGTCCGGCATTCCCCAAGCCCGCACGATGGCCTCCACAAGCATCTGTTGCTGCTTCTGCCAGGCAGGAGAGCTGAGCGGCCAGGCGCGTTTCGTGGCCTTTGCTATGTTCTCCCAATGGCTACGGGTGCAAAGTTTGCCGTGATGAAAACCGACAAATTCGGTAAGACTGGTAAGCAGTGAATCGGCATAATCAGGATTCCGACGAGTAAGCCATTTGTACAAGATGGCGATGGAGGCGTGCTCGTGACGCACCTTTTGTTCAGTCTCGTAACAAGGCAACTTAGCCTCGGCGAGCTTCCTTGCTGAAGGCTTATGCTGTTGCTGGAACTGTGGGATTGCCTTGCCTACATCATGCAGACCGATCCAAAGACCTAAGAAGTGCCTTGCTGCATCAGGTTCGAGCCCCAGCTCATGCAACAACATATCGCGCGTTCGAGAAGCAAGCACATCTTCCCAGAGTAGGCAGGCTACATTCGCAACATCGAGGACATGCGCCCACAGGGGATAGATCGTCTTGCATTCGCTGCGCCTTTCATTCTCTTCTGGCAGTGTCTTGGCCCAGAAGAGCCGCCATGTTTCCTGTCCGCTCATTGCACCAAGGGCAATTCAGTTAGGTTTACAGAGCCAGCGAGTTCGCCATACGTCCTTGCATAATCTCATACATTATCATATGTGTATAATATGTCAATATACCCTTCGATGAAGTCCTTGTCAACACTGGAAAGAAAAAAGCCGGAATCCTGTGAAGGAAGGACTGTCGATGCCACAAGATAACTCCCAGCCTACTCAAACCTGACATCGGATGTCCGGTTTAGAATATCGCTCCGCTAACATCTTCGCCTCTCGCGCCACCAGCGAACGAACCCACCATAACAATGACAACGACTTGCATCTGAATCCCATCCCGGTTCAAGCGTAAAGCGCATCCGGCAGAGCATAACCGAACATCAACACGAACTCCTTCGAGCCTGGCATGACTACGTTGGTACTTGAGGCCGAACCGCTGGCGGCGCGCGTCGAGGTAGACGAGGCGCGGCTGACGGTGCACCTCACCGACGGCCGCCTGGTAGCCGTGCCGCTCGACTGGTATCCCCGCCTGAAGCACGGCACCCCGGCGGAACGGGCGCGCTGGGAACTCATCGCCGACGGCGAGGGCATCCACTGGCCTGATCTCGATGAAGACATTGAGGTTCAAGGGTTGATCGAAGGACGGCGAAGCGGCGAGAGCCAACGCTCTTTCGAACGATGGCTCCACGAACGGGTTGATCAGTGAACGGCCCAGGTTCAACCTGATGATTCCAGGGCAGCGGCGAGGGCCTTCGGCAGGAGCAGGAGGAAAGGGAGGCATTGGTCGTAGTCTAGATCGTAGTAGGTCGGCCCCAGGCGAAGGGCCTCGTAGTAGGCCGGCCGATGGAGCCAGTAGTATTCTTCGGAGGGGACCTTCCACGCGGGGCCGCCCAGGTGAGACGCCAGAAACCACTTTTCCAGCAGCCGCGCCATCCGCCCGTTGCCATCCTCGAAAGGATGGATGTGGACGAAGACAAGGTGCAGCAGCGCGGCGTGATAGAACGCCTCCTCCATCCGCAAGGCGCGGCGGCGCAGCGCCGTCAGGTCCGCGAAGAAGCGCTGCATCAGGCCGGGCACATGCTCGGCCTCGACGGCGGCGTAGAGGATGCCGCGCCGGTCGTAGACGAACATGCGTCCGGTGCGGTAGCGCCCCCGCTCCGTCTCACCGAGCAACTCACGGCTCAGCAGCCGGTGCGCTTCCAGCGCGTTCGGCTCGCTCGGGACGCGGCGGCGCGCGAAGCCGTAGGCGTCGATGAGCGCCTCAATCTCGGCTTCCTCTCTGGCCTTCGGATGCGGGCCGCCTCGCTGCTTCGAGCGCAGGAAGCCGTTGAGATCCATCGTGTTGCCTTCGATGTTGGACGAGTAGACCGCCGAGGCCTGAAAGGCGAAACGGACCGAAGACAGCTCTTCCTGGGCGGCAAACGTCTCCCACAGGGTTTCCAGTGCGGAAGCGCCTACCTCCTGCCGAACGGCAGTGGCATACGCCTCCAGGTAACGAGCGTCGGTGATGCGGGGGGGAATCAGATCTTTCATGGCCTCAAAAGCTGCTTCCGTACGTCATTGAGCGTTCCTTGTACCGGCGGCAGGATCACGACGATGCTGTTTTTTTAAGACAGATCGCGATACCGCCCCGCCACTTCCCTCGCCTCCCGCGCAACGATCTCAATAAGTTCGGGCGGCTCTAGCACCGTCACGCCGATGCCCCATGATTGTACAAATGACCGAATCTCTTGAAGTCCGGCTACTTCGTAAGATACGACCAGGCATCCGTCATCCCGCTTCTCCTCGATCATCTGTGTGCGGTGGTAGTCTTTGCGCTCGAAGTAGACAGCGCGATCCGGCTCAACCAACAAACGCACTTCATAGACCTCGCCGCCCGCCAGCGCACCGAAACGGTCGCGAAAATATGTATCCGGGTCGAAGCCGCGGGGCGGCGAAAAGAAGGCGTCGCACAACGCCACACGCTCGATGCCGGCCAGCGAGAAATCCCGCAGGGCTCGGCGGGTATGGCAGTACGCTACGACCATCCACGAGCCACCGTGCCGGGCAAACTGCAGCGGGTCGATCATGCGCCCACGCGAGAATTCACCGGTGGAGGCCGTATGATAGTCGATGCGGACAGAGCGGTTTTCGTTGATGGCTTGTTGCAACGCCTTGAAGACCGCCGGATCGATGTGACTTAGCCGGGAGGATTCAAAATGCCAGTGCCCGTGTTGCTGCTCCATCTCGAAGGTATAGGCTTCGGGAGCCAGTTCCTGCAACAGCTTGTCAAAGGCGCGTTCGAGCGGGGCTTCGAGCGGCGTGGTCTCCAGCGCCGCCTTCGCCGCTTCGGCGGCCACCGCCAGAGCCAGCATCTCCTCTTCGTCAAACTCGAAACCTCGAACAGCGGCCTGCCGGTGTTCCGGCGCCAGGTAAAAGCGTTTGATACGTCCATCACGGCGCTCCTGTACGGGCACGCCGTTGTCGCGGAGACGGGAGAGGAGGCGGCGGGCATGGCGCTTAGAGGTAATGTCTAATTTGGCACATATGTCGTGAAGGGAGGGTTCGGCCCCTTCATCAAGCAACCTGCGAAGATGATTGAGTCGGTCGATTGATTGAGGCATCAGGCAAGATCAAGTCAGGTTTAACCAACGAGGGGCGGCAGCGCCCTATTATCATAGACACGTCTTCCCCTGCAACATAACCCTGTCAGAAGAACAAAGTCTACGGCCTTTGGAATGCGGTGCCTGCCACGCCTTCCAGATTACCTCCGTTCGTATGCGAACGGAGAGAGCCGGAGGCTTGGCCGCCGCCGGGGGTGGGTAGGCCGCCGGCAGCGTGGTGGTTGAGGAGCTTACTCGCGGGTCTGGGCGTTGACCCAGCCCATGAAGTTGCGCGCCATATGGACGCCCTGCGTGTTGACGGCGTCAGGGTAGCGGATGATGACCGACTCGACAGCGGCCAGGAAGCCCAGATGCCCACACACGGAGGCCGTCTCGCTGCCGACGATGAACCGGCCTCTGGCGTCGCGGTCATCGCCCCGGTCTTTGCGGTCAGGCCTGGGGGTGTAAGAGGCCGGCGGCTCAGCGACGCTGTTCAGGGCGCCATCGCCGCCTGCGCCGTAGAGCAGGGCATGGAGGCGGGCCTCTTGCACTTCGATCTCGATAGCGGCTTCTTGCTCTGCCATATCGAGCTTGTCTGTTTCATCCATCCCGGCACAGCCGAAGGGGGCGCCCGGCATGAGGAAGAGGCTGTAGTAGGCGTGGGCAATGGCGTCGGCTTCGATGCGGGAACCGTGGACGTCTAGCTCGGCGGTGTAGCCGGGGAAGGTGACGTGCCAGGCTTCTCCATCGTGCCGGACGATGAAGGGCTGCTGCTGCGTGTGGACAGAGTAGGTGGTTGAGCGTTGGTGAGGCATGAGAGCACCTGTGTGTTGATGAGGGAGGACTAGAACAGGGAGGCCTGCCCGGAGCCGGGGCCAAAGAACCACGCCCCGCCGGCAGTGCGGCCTGCACGGTGGAGGCCGAACGCAGCGGGCGGCGTGAGGCCGGCGGGCAGGAAGACGATGCAGGCAAGGCCGAGGCCGCGCGCCAGGGCCAGCGAGGCCCACGAGCCGGAGCCGTTGAAACAGGCCGAGGGCGCGCGTGCCGGAACCAGGCCGGCGGGGCAGGCCGCACCAGGGAACGAGAGCCAGAGGCCAGAGGAAGCCGAGCGGCGATGGCCTGGGCGGCTTTGCGAGCCTGGGCGTGTGTGCGTCCAGCGACGAGCGCGGCGCCGACGACCTGGCCGCCAATGGTGAAGGTGGCCCACCAGAGGAAGCCACGGGAAACAAGGTCGGAGACAGTGACAGACATGGCGGAGGAAGGCTGAATGTGGCTGAAAGAGATCGCGCCGAAACGACTGCAACCGGGGGCTGAACACCTCTCAAGCGGAGGCGCGCAGGGGCCGTTGCGGGAAGTGGAGGGTCAGGACTGGCAGAAAGGGATGAGCGTGCGAGGCTTGTGAAAAGCGCAGGGGGGCTGTGTGCGTGGCGCTTTTTATAAGACCCATCGGACTGGCGGCGAGAGCGAGCGGCCCTGAGCACCGTAGCGATCTAATGAGTTTTGACGATCAAAATCGGTAATAGGCTGTTGACCTATCAGGCCCTCAAGATAACCCAACAGCCTCACCCCGATGCCCAAACGAAGAACGCTCGAACTCACCCCCGAAGAACAACAGCTACTGGCCCACTACCGAGACTACGATGAGCGGCCCTTCGTGCGCCAACGCTGCGAAGAACTCACGCAGCGCTTGCGTCAGGCCCCGGACGAGGCGGCCCGCACGGAGATGGACCTGCCCGAAGGGGTCTTGCCCGGTCGCTGGCAGTTGCGCACAATTCGCGCCACGATAGCGTGGCTGCAGGACTACACGCTCAGCGGGGTCTGGCGGGTGCTCAGGCGCTTTGGTTTGGCCCGACGCACCGGCTTGGTGCAGCACTACAGCCCCGATCCGGCCTATGCCGAGAAAGAGGCGCATCTGCATGCCTGCCTGCGCGAGGCGGCCCGCTGGCCCGACGAGGTGGTCTTGGTCTTCCTCGACGAGATGGGCTACTATCGCTGGCCTGAAGCGGCGGTCGATTGGGGACCGTCAGCACCAGCGATGGCTCCGGTAGCGGATCGGGCGGCGAGCAAACAAAAGCAGTGGCGCATCATTGGCGGGATCAACGCTTTGACCGGGCAGGTCGATTACCTCGATGGTTACATCGTTGGTCGGGCCAAGGTGATTGCCTTCTACGAACGTCTGGCGGGCGTCTATGCCGGAGCGCGTCGCATTTACGTAGGCCAGGATAATTGGTCGATTCACAAGCATCCGGAGGTCACTGCGGCGCTGGCAGCGTGGCCTCAGATCGAGCCGGTGTGGCTGCCGACGTATGCGCCGTGGCTCAATCCGATAGAGAAGCTGTGGCGCTGGTTGCGGGAGCAGGTCTTGAAGCTGCATCGTTTAGCGGGCCAGTGGGAGGTACTTCGGGCTTCAGTCAACGGGTTTTTGGATCAGTTTGAGGCGGGTTCGGAGCCCCTGCTGCGGTATGTGGGGTTGCTGGGTGAGGGTAAACTAGCTCAGGTAATCCGCAGCCCGTGATTACCGATTTCCACTGTCAAAACTCATTAGAGGCCGGGAATCCGGGAATGGGTTTTTGCTAGTAAAAACGCGGTTTTGGGGTGTTTTCGGGAAACGGCATCGGGAATATCAGAAAAGAGGTGACAAAGTGTCTCGTGCTCTGAAGATCAAACCGATCAAACGGCGATGTTTGAACACTCCTGATGCCCAGTGACGAACGCCATAGCGACCCTGGTCTAGATTCTGCCGGCGACGGCTTCGGCTCAACCGGTGAGGCTCGCAGGCCTGATCCCATGCTGCCCTCTCAAGAGATGGCGCTTCTCGGCGACGCGGTGCGCAGGGCGATGGAAGCAGGCCAGGGCGTTTTCCTGGAGGCCGTGCGCGCCGTCGTCCGAGAGGAAGTAGAGCGCATGGTGCGCCGGCCGCTGGTGCCGCTCTCCTGGCTTGTGCATCAGAGCGGTGTAGCCGAGCGGAGCGCAACCGCCTCTACGCCGCCTGGCACGAAGGCTGGGATCCCTGGAGGGCGTCTTGCCTGGTCGGCCCGGTGCCGGCCCGGTGACGCTCAAAGAGGCCATCGAGCGCTACTGCACACACAAACGGCAATTGGGACTGAAGGGCCAGCAGGGCGGGTGGAATGCCCGCACCGAGAAAGACTACCGCCTGCGCCTGGGCGCCTTCGCGCGTCTGGTCGGCCCGGCCCGCCGCATCACCGAATCGACCTGAAAGAGCGAAGGATGTACGTCGGTCATCGGGAGTTCATACCCAAGGGGCGCGACGAGGATGTCATCACGATCACGCTGCTGGCCTTGGGAGTCTTCGAGCGCCGTATGGAAGGGAAAGCCGGTGGTGAGTATCTCTGGCCTCGCATTAGCGAAGGGCACGCCAGCCGTCTTTTTCGCCGGGCCTTGGAGAAGGCCGTCTCACTCGGCCTGGTCGCAGAGGAGAAGGCGGGCTTGAGCTTGCACGATCTCCGGCGAGGGTGCCTGGAGTACTGGCTACGCCGGGGTGTGGACATTGTCGCCTGCCAGGAACTCCTACGACACAAAGACATCAAGACGACGATGAAGCACTACAAGGCGATGAACGTCGATCATCAGACGCGGGCCTTCGACCTGGCTTACGTAGAGGCATAGCGGGTGCAAACGGTCGCACGCTGGGGAGCCTCTGAAAGATGTTTGGTAAGATTCTGGAACACGGACGGATGAAATCGGCTTATTTCGGCAAAAAATGGATATGCGGATCGGCCTCTCACGCCGGTAACACGGGTTCAAATCCCGTACGCGGTACGTCGAAGGGTCTCTGAACACCATTCAGAGACCCTTTCTTTTTTTGTTTTTGGCAAGCCAAAAACAAAAGGTGCTAGGCTTCGCCGTCGCCGGAGGCCTGGCCGTTGGTTGCCGGGCCGCTCTGGGTTTCGAGCACGTTATCAATCAGCCCGTACTCTTTGGCGTCTTGCGCGCTGAGCCAGTAGTCGCGGTCGGCATCGTTGGTGATCTGCTCGATACTCTGGCCGGTGTGGTGGGCCAGGATCTCGTAGAGTCGTTTTTTGAGCCAGAGGATCTCTCTCGCCTGGATTTCGATGTCGGAGGCCTGGCCTTGCGCGCCGCCGAGGGGCTGGTGCAGCATGATCCGCGAGTTGGGCAACGCCGCACGCCGGCCATGCGAGCCCGCCGTGAGCAACACCGACCCCAGCGAAGCGGCCAGCCCCACGCAGATCGTGGCGACCGGGCAGGAGACGTACTGCATGGTGTCGTAGACGCCGAGGCCGCTGTAGACCATCCCGCCGGGCGAATTGATGTAGACGTTGATGTCGCGTTCCGGATCTTCGCTGGTCAGGTAGAGCAACTGCGCCACGGCCAGGTTGGCAATGGCATCGTTGATGGGCGTGCCGATGATGATGATGCGTTCTTTCAGCAGGCGGCTGAAGATATCGTAGGCACGCTCACCGCGTGTGGTCTGTTCGACCACCATCGGCACCAGGCCGCTGATCGGCTGGTCGCGAAACGGACCGGTGTAGATGCTGCTGGGCACCTGAAGGCTCTTGGAGAACTTTACAAAGTCTTCGACCATGGGACTCCCCTACTTCCAAGTTGCGATGATAGACGTGGTGCCTCCTGCAACCGGAGGCTTCCAGCGATGGTTCCTTCTTAAAATCTGGTTCGGGCCGGCCCGAACCAGATTTTAATCTTGTTTTGTCTCGGCTTCTGCTGCGGCGTCGGGCTCTGGCGCAGCTTCGGCGTCGGGTTCTGAGGCGGCTTCCAGGGCGGCTTCGAACTCGGCTTCGGCGGCTTCGACTTCGTCCGCTACTGCGTTGGGCTCCGGCTCGGCTTCGGGGGTGGCCTCGGCTTCGGCTACGAAGGCTTCGGCTTCGGCCTGGGCCTGGGCCATGGCGGCTTCGGCTTCTTTGACGGCGGCTTCGGCGGCGGCCACTTCAGCCTCGGCTTTGGCCAGGGCTTCGGCGCGGCGCTGCTCCATCTCCTGCTCCACCGTCTCGCTGTCTTTCTCCACCAACTCGAACCGCTCAGCCAGCAGGTCGAACACTTTCTGGTTCATGAGACGATGTTCGAGCGACTCGATCAGCTTTACCTGCTCGTAAAACTGCCGCAGTTGCTCGGCGTTGAGGTTGTCGTCCTTCTCGGCTTCTTTCTCGAAGAACGCATCCACGTCTTCATCCGAGACAGCCAGTTCTTCGGTCTTGATCAGCTTGTCGCGGAGGAGCATCCAGCGCGCCTGCTTTTCTGCCTCTTCCTGGTTGGCGTTTTTGAACGCCTCGACGGAGAAGTTGGGCGGTAACTGGCCTCGGTTGCGCTGCTTCACATCCTCGACGTACGAATCGGTGTAGAGATCGATGACCGATTCGGGCACGGGCACCGGGTGCAATTCCAACATCTTCTCGATGATGTTCTCCTCCAGAAAACCCCGGATGCGCTGCTCCCAGGAATTCTTGAGTTGCGTCTCGATCTCCTCGCGGAAGGCCTCGACCGTTTCGAGCCGGTCTTTGGTGTATTCCTGGACGAAGTCGTCGTCGAGTTCCGGAATCTCGCGGCGTTTGACTTCTTTGACGGTGGCCTCGAAGACGTGGGCGTGCTCGACGGGTTCGACGAGGCCGCCGTGGGCCTGGTCGTGCTCGAAGTGAAAATGGACGGCATCGCCGGTTTTGGCGCCGATCAAGGCCGTCTTCAGCGCGCTCATCAGCGGGCTGGCGTCCAGGCGCTCATCGTCGAGGAAGAGTTGCTGGTCTTCGTCGCGTTTGCCGATGAGCGGCGCGCGGGTGGCGGCATCGAGTTCCTGAAGATCGAACACCACAAAGTCGGCATCTTCGATGGGCTCGTCTTCGACGGGGATGAGGTCGGCCTGGCCTTCGCGCAGCCGTTCGATCTCTTCGTCGATCTCTTCGTCGGTCACGTCGTGGACCATCGTATCGACCGATTCGCCGGTGAGGTCTTCGAACGCGATCTCAGGGCGCACGCCAAACTCGATGACGGCGTGGAGGTCGCCGTCCATCTCATAATCGAGCGTGGTAATCTTGGGCTGGCCGAGCACCTCGTGTTCGTCAGCTTCGAGCACGAGGTCTTCGTAGGCTTCCTGCACCAGCTTATCGACCATCTCGAAGGCGAGGGCTTTGCCGTACATCTTCTTGACAATCGGCAGGGGCACCTTGCCGGGCCGAAAGCCTTTCATGTGGGTCTGCCCACGCTGCTTGCGAAGCGCCCTGTTGAGGTCGTCGGCGAGGTCGTCGGCGGTCGCCTTGATCTCTAGCTGATACTCGACCGGACCGCGTTGGGTGATCGTCGTTTGCATAAAAAAATGACCGTGTCCTTTTTAGAGGGCTGATGCAACGCGCGATGCAGAGAAAAGATGCACGATGCTTTTTCTCCGGGATAGTCTGGCGTGTTTTTCACATGCGCCCAGGTCGGAGAAAAGGAAAGGGAGAGAGGGGGAGAGGGTGAAAGGAGGATTTTTTTATACTCCCTTTCGCCCTCTCTCCCTCTCCGCTTGTCAGGGGCGTACACCATGGGGCACGCACCAGCGATTGACGAAGTAAAAACAGGCCGACCTAAGACTCAGGCTGCCGAGGCTGAGGGCGTCGAGCCGGGCAGGTCGTCGGCGACGTTGAGTTGGTTGCCCAGCCGCGCGTCGATCTGATATTTCCACAGGCCGGCGCCTTCGACCCAGAGCCGCACCGCCTCGTCGTCGCGGAGGTAGAGCGTCATGTTGGCCGACCGTTCGGTGTCGGTGCGCCAGCTTAAGCGCGCCACGTCGCGCAGGGCGATGGTGCGCCGGTGAAGGCCGCGCCAGTGCAGGCCGAAAAGGTCGATACGATCCCGGTAAAGACGGATGCGCCCGAAAAGAAAACGGCGATCTGCATACCGGAAACTACTCGAAAGCAGACACTGCTCCGAGTTGGTGTTACGATTTTTTTTGGACATCAGCAGACTGAGGACACCAGGACGCCTCGACATTCAGCAGAAAAATGAAGGTCGAGACGCGCTACATAATGCTTATCCCCGGAAACTGTAAGGCACATCGCCGTGGGGGGCTACACGGGGCCGGATACTGGTGAAACTACTATCTTCACACAGGTGACGCAAAAAAAAACAGAAGAAAACAACCAGTAATTTCTCAATCCGAGTCTCCTTTGATCCAACAACACCTGAGAAATGCCCGTTTTTCCTGTCGAAACGAAGGTTTTCAAAAATCGAGCCCGATAGAAAAATAAAACTGGCGTTTGCCGAAGCGCTGCCCGTCGAAGGGCCAGGCATAGTCGAACCGGACGGGGTAGCCCAGCAGGATCGTGCGCAGGCCAAAGCCCGTGCCTACGAGCAGATCTTCGAAGACCGTCTCGCCGTTTTCGTTGTCGCCCAGGATGGTCAGTTTTTTGTCGGCGCCCCGGCCTCCCCAGATCGAGCCGGCATCGACGAAAGCCGTGCCCTGAATGTTGTAGAGCGGAATGAGCGGGATGGGCCCCGGCAACAATGCTGCAACCAGCGGAAAGCGAAATTCGGCATTGATCAGCCCGAAGTACGAGCCGTTGCGCGAGTTGATGTCGTAGCCGCGCAGCGGCAGCACGGGCGTGGCAAAGACGAAGTCCGAGACCTCCGAGATGGGGAAGCCGTTGTCGTCGTCAAAATCCCGGTTGATCCAGTTTTGCACGCCTGAGCTATAGAACAATTGCTGCTCAGGACCGATGGAGGCGCCGCCGGAGAGGCGCAGGGCCACCGAATAGCGCCCGCGTCCGAAGGCGGTATAAAAACGCGCATCGGCCAGCAGCGAGGCAAACTGGGTCTGCGAGCCGACGAGCGAAAAAGGACTGCCGGCAGCGCTCACGGCCAGCCGGTGCCCGCCCTGCGGATACATAAAGCCGGGCGTGGTCACGTCGCGGGTAAACGTCACACGGGGATAGAGCAGCGTCCGGGTTTCCGAAGGCTGCGCCGGGTCGGTCACGTCGGCCTGGCTGCCGCCGATGACCGACAGGTCGACGTCGAGGCGGCGGAACTTGTCGAGCGGATAACGAGCCGAGACGCCCGTGCCGTACCATCGGTAGCGATAGATGCGCAGGTTGGCGTCGAGCAGCAGGCGCGAGGTGTGATAGGCCGAGATGCTCCAATCGATCCGGCGCGGCAGGAAGCTGTAAGCAAACAAATAATCCGAGTTGCGCAGATCGATGAGCAGGTTGGTGGCGACGAAGATCTGGTGGTTGCCCAGCATGTCGCTAAACATCATCTGCGTGATGCCCTGCACGCCGTAGAGCGCATCGAACCCGGCGGTGCCGTAGACGAGGTCGGGCGAGAACTTCAGCTTATACTTGCGCGGCTTATAATTGCCCTCGTCGTCGATGTTGTCGACGGGCGAGAACTGGTTGAAAAACGGATCATCCTCATCCTCTTCGATAGCGCTGTTGAACCCCTCGCCGAAGACGTACTTCTGGAAATCGACATTCATCAGGCCGATGGTCGTAGAGTCGTCTTCGGCGGTCTCGTCGGGCGCGCCGTTGGTGCCGTTGGTGCTGTGGGTACCGTTGGTTCCATTGGTGCCATGCACGCCGTTGGTGCCATCGGCGCCGTTGGTTCCGGCAGGCTCGGCAAAGGCAGGCGGCGTCTCGATGAGCCGGGGAAACCGTCGCAAGGCAATCAGTTCTTTCTTCCATTCGGGTGTGCCCCGGCGGGTGTAGGCCGTGCCGTCTTCGGCGGCGCGCATGAACGGGTTGCTCTGCTTGAGCGAGACCGGGGCCAGGGCCAGGGCCGGCGCCGGCTCGGCGGTCTCTTCCATCACGCGCTGCGCCCACACATTCGGCACGAGCACGTCGCGGTCGAGGCGGCGTTCGAAGGGCGTCTTGAGCGTGTAGATCGAGAAGGTCCCCTCTTTGAGGCTCACCAGCGCCGCCTTCTGCCCATCCGCCGAAAGGGCCATCTGCTCGATGCCGACGACCACGTCGGTCAGCGGTCGCTCGGCGCCGGTGGTCAGATCTTTTTCGTACAGGTTGAAGATGCCGTTGCGATCCGAGAGGAACAGCAGCCGGTCAGGGTTTTCGCCGAAGCGCGCGTTCTTTTCATCCCAGACCTGATCGTGCGTCAGCCGTTCGGCCTCGATCTCGCCCAGCCGCACCCGGTACAGATCGAACTGGCTGTAGTCGTGATCGATCATCTGGAAATTTTCGGCGTGATAGCGGCCAAGCTGGCGGTACGAGCCCCGGTCGCTGTGGAAGACCAGGGCCGTGCCGTCCGGGCTCCAGGCCGGCTGATGATCGCTGAAGATATCGTCTGTATAATTTTTCGTGTCGAGCGTGTTGAGGTCGAGCACGTAGATGTCGCTCTGGGCGTCCATCGTGCCTTCGAAGGCGATCTTGTCGCCCAGCGGGCTCCAGGCTACCGCGACGATCTGATCGACGTCGGGAATGCGGTAATGCGTGGCCTCGCCCGTGTTGACATCGACCACGGCGAGCGCATCAGACCGGCCACTTTTGACGGCGATGCCGATCTTCGTGCCGTCGGGGCTCCAACTCAGGCCGGGCGTGAGGATGCGCAGGCTCTCGAACTGCGGGTTGGTCTGCCCTTCGATGAGTTTCTTGATGACCGTGCCGTCGTTGGCGCTGGCGATGTAGACGTCGTAGAGGCCGCTGCGGGTAGTGAGATAGGCCACCTTGTCGCCCTTGGGCGAGAGCGCCGGGCTGATGTTGAGATAGCCGGCGTTCTCGCGGGTGAGGATGGCCCGCGCGATGTCGTTGAGGTCTTCGCGGGCCGCCTTTTCAGGAAAATGGATCTCCTTGAGCGCCTCGTGCCAGCGCTCCGAAAGGTCTTCGAGCGACAGCCCGATGGCCTTCTCAAACGACGCCTCCACCGACCGCGAGACGGTCAGCTTCTGCAAGATATCGCCGACTTTCTCCTGCCCGTACTGTTCGGCCACATAATCCCACACGCCCTGCCCGCCCCGGTAGGCGAAGTAGCCGTAGAGATAGGGGATCTCGGCCAGGTTATCCTCCAGAATCGCCTCGCGGACGAACATATCGGACCGGGTGTCCCACCCCAGCGCCGCGTACTCGGCCAGCCCCTCGTTGAACCACAGCGGAATGCGTATCGAGATGTTGTTCTGGATGATCGACTGGATGGAGCCGCCGTAGAACATATCGTTGATCACGGCATGGACCAGCTCGTGATGGATGACCCGGCGGAAGTCGCGATAGTCACCTACGAACGGGATGGCGATGCGGTTTTTGAAGAGTTCGGTTACGCCCCCGATGCCCTCAGAGTTGGTCGGCAGGTTGGCTACGTTGGTGACGGCAAAGTCGTTGTGGCTCTGATAGACGACCAGCGGGATGCGCCTGGAGATGCGATGCTGAAAAAGACCGGCAATTTGCCAGTAGGCTTCTTCGGCAGCTTTGGCCGTGAAGTTTGCCAGGTGATAGCCGCCCTCGTAATAGTAGACGTCGAAATGCTGAGACTGGACGTAGGACCAGTCCTGGGCGTCGTACTGAACCTTGTTTTTGCCGAACTGAAAATACTGCGCATGCAGCCCGTCGGGCAGGGCTGCCAACAGGGTCGTCAGCACTACCAGTATCGCTGTACTGCGAAGCCCAGAGGCTACATACCGCATCGCACCGCCCGGTAGGTGAGGAGGAGATCAGAAAGGGGGGCCTGTTTTCGAAATTTTAACCGGGTGCCTCAAGCAGGTTCCTCGCAGGTAGGGTAAAAAGAAACCGCTGATGGACGCTGATGGACGCGGATGAATACAGAGGATGCTGATCTGAGCCGGCATTTGGTGATCTTCTGGTTATCGCCAACCGCTCGATTTCCCCTTCGAAGGGGGACTTTTCGTTCTGCCATTACCGAAACAATTTGCATCATTTTTAACACCCGCCGCGCGCAATAATTTGCGGGAAAAAGACCCGGAAATTCCGTATTTTTCATCCCACAAAATCCCATCCACCGAACGCCAAAAAATCGCATGGCTGATCGCTCGAAATCGCAAGAAATATCCGCCTACAAAATCATCGAAAGCCCCATTGGCCCGCTCACGCTCGTGGCGTCGGAGGCCGGGCTTCGGCGCCTTGCCTTCGGCGCCCATCGCCCCGACGGCGGCGTCGAAGCGCCGGACCATCCCCTCCTCCAAAAAACCGAAGCACAACTCGCTGAATATTTCAGGGGCGAGCGCACCACGTTCGACGTGCCGCTCGACATGACGGGCACGCCGTTTCAGAAATCGGTCTGGGCGTTGCTGTGCGACATCCCGTACGGCACCACGACGAGCTACGGCGCCCTCGCGCTTCAACTCGGCAGCCTCGGCAAATCGCGCGCCGTCGGGTTGGCCAACGGCAAGAACCCCGTCGCCATCATCGTGCCGTGCCACCGCGTCATCGGCGCCTCGGGCGCGCTCACCGGTTTCGGCGGCGGCCTCGACGTCAAAGCCTTCCTGCTCGAACTCGAACAGCGCCGCGCGCCGGTGGCTTTCGCGGTGCAGGCGGATTTGTTTGCGAATTAGTCACTGGTCATTGGTCACTGGTCACTGGTTGTTCTGCCTCCACCAATGACCAGTGACCAATGACCCAACCCCTCAAGCATACCGGAACCATCGAACCAGATCCTTAAAGCTGGCTTTTTTGCCGTACATCAGGATGCCCACGCGGTAGATGCGGCTGCTGAGCCAGATGGTGCCGACGAAGCCGCCGATGAGCAGGGCGAACGAGAGCAGCACCTCCCAGAACGGCACGTCTGTCACGGCCAGCCGCACCACCATCGGCACCGGCGAGGTCAGCGGAATCAACGACAGCGCCACGGCCAGCGGCGAGTTGGGGCTCTCGACGATGGGCTGGATGAAGATGATCGAAAGGATGATGGGCAGCATCACGGGTAAGACCAGGCTCTGCGTGTCTTGCTGCTGCTCGACCATCGCGCCGACGGTGGCAAACAGGCCGGCATAGAGCAGATAGCCCAACAGGAAGAACAGCACAAACCAGACGAAAATGCCGGCGGAAAGGCTGGGCAAGGAGAGGCCGGCCTGGGCCAGCATTTCTTGTTGCGAGGCCGTCTCGGGCAGGCTCATGGCCGCCGGATCGAGGAACAGCGAAATGACGCTTCCGGCAAAGGTGACGCCGGCCAGGATCAGCCCGGCCCAGACGGTCATCTGCACCAGCCCCATCGCGCCGATGCCGAGCACTTTGCCCATCAGCAACTGAAAAGGCCGCACCGACGAGACGATGACCTCGACCACCCGCGTCGTTTTCTCTTCGATCACCCCGTACATGACCACGGTGCCGTAGATGAGCATCGCCATGTAGATGAGCATCCCCATGATGATGCCCAGGAGCGCGTAAAATTCCGAACTACCGGCCTCCTCGCCCGTCTCGGAGAGTTTTACATTGCTGACAGACACGTTTGTTTTTAAGATCTCCAGCACCTCCGGCGCTACGTTCTGCTCGCTCATGCGGTGTTCTTCCAGCGCGCGTTCGATCCGGTTCTCCAGGAAATTCTCCAGGGTCGATCCGCCGCCTTCGACGGCGTAGTAGGTGGCGCGCGACTCGCCCGTAAGCAACGCCGCCGGCAAGACGAGATAGCCGTCGTACTCGCCCCTTAAAACACGCTGGCGCACCGAATCGATCGGAGCGTCGGCGGCGACGAAGGTGTGGCTGTCGTTTTCTTGATCCAACAGGCGTTCCAGGAGCACGCCGGTGTCGTCTACGATAGCGACGGTGCGGGTGTCGCCGGTCATAGCCGAGACCGTGATGATGGCGACGATGACCATGAAACCAATCAAGGCCAGCGGCCCCAGCAAGGTCGTCAAAATGAACGCTTTCGACGTCACCCGCCGCTTAAACTCACTTTTGAGGATGATCCAGATTTTGTCCATGGGAGGATGCTGATCTATTCAGATTGGGGGATTATCGCGGTGTTTTCCCGGTTGGGAGCGGTGGCGTTTTGTCACTGGTCATTACGCTCCCCCTGCCTTCGCAGGGGTCGCTGTCACTGGTTGATTTTTCTAGTGACCAGTGACCAATGACCAAAATCAAGCCACCTGCACCGGCGAGCGGGGGACGCTCTCGGCGGCGTCCTGGCCTTGCTGCTCGGTCACGACGCTGATGAAGATCTCGCTCAGCGGCGGCTCGACGCGTTCGAAGCGGTAGACGTCGTCGGTGTGGTCGAGGGCGGCTTCGAGGATGGGGCGGGAGGGGGCGCCGTCGAGCAGGCGAAGCTCCACCCGATGCTTGCTGCGGTTGCTGATGCGGATGAGGCCGCGTTCTTCGAAGGCATCGAGGAAGGCGTCGTCGCCGTCGAATTCGAGGATGAGGGTGTCGCGGCCAAAGCTTCGTTTGACGTCGCGCAGCGGGCCTTTGACGAGGATCTGGCCTTGCGAGATCAGGCAGATGTCGTCGCAGAGTTGCTCGACCTGCTCCATGCGGTGCGAGGCGAAGAGAATCGTTCGGTCGGCATCTTTGAGTTCGAGGATGATTTCGCGCAGCAGTTCGGCGTTGATCGGGTCGAGGCCGCTGAAGGGTTCGTCGAGGATGATCAGGCGCGGTTCGGGCAGGATGGTGGCGATAAACTGGATCTTCTGCTGCATCCCTTTCGAGAGTTCCTGCGTCTTCTTGCCAGCCCATTCGCTCATTCCGAAGCGGTCGAGCCAGTAGCGTATTTTTTCGACGGCCTCGGCGCGGCCCAGGCCTTTGAGTTCGGCGAGGTAGCGGAGTTGATCGGCCACTTTGATTTTTTTGTAGAGGCCGCGTTCTTCAGGCAGGTAGCCCATTTGCTCCTGGCTCCACGGCCCGACGCCCCGTCCGTCGAAGCGCACCTCGCCTTCGTCCGGGGCGGTGATGTAGGCGATCATGCGGATCGTCGAGGTTTTGCCAGCGCCGTTGGGGCCAAGCAACCCCAGGATGCGTCCCGGCTGTGCCTCGAACGACACGTGGTCTACTGCTGTGAAATCGCCATAGCGTTTGGTGACGTTGTCTATCGTAAGAACGGCCATGCGTTGTCCGTGGTTGGTTGTGCGTGGTTGGTTGTTGGTTGTTCGGCAGGGTCTGATCGTTTGTTTCAAATCCCAAAAATAGAAAACCTTGAGATCCCTAAAGACCCCAAGGCTTTTTAGAAATTCGCATAGCGAATTTCTAAACTTATAACAACGGCAACGTCGGCGCGGGAATGGGGATGAGATAGCGCTGGTCGATGACGTCTTCGTGGACGCTGTAGTGGCCGGTGCCGCGAAAGTCTACCGCCACGAGCGCCCCGGCGACGTACTTGACCTCGCCGATGCCGTAGTAGGACGGCAGCGGGCCGTAATAGACCAGCTCGCCTTGCTGCAACGCCGGTTTCATCCGGGCACGCCGGTGATAGGCTTGCACTACCGGCAGCAACTCCAACCGATACGGACTCGATCCGTTTTTCGTTCTACGCGCTCGTCTCATGACGCTCGTTGTTTTTCCAGCGGTTGCCTCTAACGTCACGGGGTGCCGCCGGTTTCGCCGCGCGGTCTAAGGTAGGCAATGAGGCCGTCAATCGCTGAGAAAACCGGTACAGGGTGAAAAATCATCCGCCCTCATTTTTCTTCGAAAAAAGGTTGGTTCGATTCGCGCTGTGCCCTATCATGGCAGGACTCCCCCGAAATCCACTTCACCCGTAGCCGCCCCCGGGCGGTTCGTGCGCGCGAGGTCGTATGCATTACGATACGAAAATAGTAGACCGGCAGGTCGGGCGCAACGCCGAGCTTTTTGCGCAAGCCATCTCCGAACTCGAAACGCCTGAGCAACGCTATCCGTACCTGCGCATCCTCATCAGCATCATCGAACAGGCCCATCCCGAGTGGAACCAGGCCCCCCAGAAGGATCGCCAGATCGCCTTCCTCGTCGGCCAGATGTCTGATCATTCCATGGACGACGACGAAGTGGCCGAGGTCGTCCGCGTTCGCGACGAAGAACGCGGCTACTTCTACGAATAGATTTTTCTGACGAAAAATCTATAATTATTTAGAATTTCCTGAAAACAGAATTTCCGTCGGGAAATTCTGTTTTCAGGAAATTCTATCGGGGTTTTCGCGGAGGAAGGCGGACCAGTCTTTGTAGGTTTGGGTCCGGCCGCCGCGGCTTTGGCGGTGGGCGTGGCAGAGCGCCGTAGCCAGGGCATCAGAGGCGTCGAGGCCGAGCCGGGGGTCGTCGTCGGTGATCGTCAGGATGCTGCGGACCATGAACCAGACCTGCTCCTTCGAGGCGTTGCCGTTGCCCGTGACCGATTTTTTCACCTCTTTGGGCGTGTACTGCGTCACGGGGATCTGCCGGTTGAGAACGGCCAGCATGGCGGCGGCCTGCGCCCGGCCCAGCTTGAGCATCGACTGCGGGTTGCGGCCATAGACCGGCATCTCGATGGCGCACTCGTCCGGCAGGCAGCGTTCGATGACCTTTGTGAGCCGGTCGTAGATCTGCTTGAGGCGTAGCTCGTGGTCGTCGGTGGCATCGAGATGCAGCACCCCGTACTCGACGAGGTGCTGCTGCCCGCCGTCGTGCCGGACGACGCCGTAGCCGGTATGCCGCGAACCCGGATCGATACCCAGGATGATCATTTTGGATTTTGGATTTTAGATTTTGGATTGTTGATTTCGTGCGGATCTAGAAGCCGAAAAAGCCGCGCCGGTTGCGAACGTTGCGGCGTCTTCTTTTGCTGAATTCGGATGGGAATCTTCCCAATCCAAAATCCAAAATCTAAAATCCAAAATCGTCTCACACTGTTTCCAGGATGGAGTCGTCGAGTGTGGTGTAGACGGCCTGGACGTCCTGGTGGTCTTCGAGTTTTTCGACGAAGCCGAGGATTTTGCGCGCCTTGTCCGGATCGAGCTTGACGGTGGTTGTCGGCAGGCGGACGAGGCTGGCGTCGACCACGGAGACGCCGGCTTCGTGGAGGGCCGTCTGCACCGCGTCGAAGGTCTCTACCGAGGTTGTCACCATGAACGTGTCTTCGTCCTGTTCGAGATCTTCGGCGCCGGCTTCGACGACGAGTTCGAAGAGTTCCATCTCGTCCTGCCCGGTGGTCGAGATCTGGAGCAGGCCCTTGCGTTCGAAGAGATAGGCGACCGTTCCGGTTTTGCCGAGGCTGCCGCCGGCTTTGCTGAAGAAGCTGCGGAGGTCGGCCACGGTGCGGTTGGTGTTGTCGGTGAGCGTCTCGATGAAGACGGCCACGCCGCCGGGGGCATAGCCTTCGTAGGTGCCCTCTTCGTATTCCTGCCCTTCGATCTCGCCGGTGCCGCGCTTGATGGCCCGATCGATGTTGTCTTTGGGCATGTTCTCGGCTTTGGCCTTATCGACGGCCAGCGCCAGGCGGGCGTTCATCGACGGGTCGCCGCCGCCTTCGCGGGCGGCCACGGTGATGTCGCGCGAGATGCGCGCCCAGATTTTCGATCGTTTGCTATCGGTAGCAGCCTTCTGCCGCTTGATCTTCGACCATTTATTGTGGCCTGCCATCTCCTCGCTTCGATTGGTGGTACGGTCAGCAAATATACGATAGCGCCACGGGCAATGTCCGGCGCCTCCTACACGGACGCGTGTTCTATCCGGCGGTTCCAAAGAGGCTCGCTTGTATTTCCGGTGGATGTGTGTCTATATAGAGCCTGTGCTTTCCCGATGCTTTCTTTTTCAAGGCCGCCCGCCTGCACCAAAGTCGCGTGATCACGTGATAGAATCGTTGTTTTGCGCGTCGTACTTTCTGGAGGGGTGGCAGGGACAGGCATCACCAGTTAGTTTTTGCCCGGTTCTTTTTCTTTCAATGAAAGCAAAGAAATCATGGAGGATCTTCGACGAACAATAGGCGGCGCCTCTAGAAGAAACATAACCGACGCCTTGAAACAGCGCTGGTGGACCGGGGGCATCGGCGTATACCTCGTCATTTTCATCTTGCTATCGCTGGCTGTCATCTTCTTGCGATGGCCCGAGACGGTGCCCGGTCCCCCGTTTATCGTGGGCACGAAATACACCGGAAACGACTCCAGCCTCGTCGTCGGCGTCAAGATACGCCCCGACTCGACGGTGCTGCTGACGGTGCCCCTGAGGCCAGACACCTCGCAGTCTTTTCTGGAGACCATCGTTCATACCCCGCTTGCCGGCACGGCAGATCTGACCAGGACCATCATCCCAGACTCCATCTTCGTCGCCGCCGAAGGCCATCCGAGCGGTCAAAATATTCTCGTACTCATCCTCTTTATCGGCGCGCTCGGTGCCAGCCTGCACGCGCTGACTTCGCTGGCCGAGTACGTCGGCAACAGACAGTTCGAACTCAGTTGGATGCTGTGGTATTTCCTGCGTCCGTTCGTCGGGGCCACGCTGGCGTTGCTTTTCTACTTTGTGCTGCGGGCCGGTTTTTTGCCGCAATCTCCAGACATGAGCACGCTCTACGGGATCCTCGCCGTAGCCGGCCTCATCGGGCTGTTCTCGAAGCAAGCCCTCTACAAGCTCAGCGACCTCTTCGACGTGCTCTTTCAGAGCGATAAGGAGAGAAAACTACGCGGCAAGCTACAATCCCTCACGCCCGTCATCGACGCATTCGATCCCCCGAGATTAAAGGCGAATACGCAGGAGCGCCTCGTCACGGTGATCGGTCAAAATTTTATCGATGTCTCCAAGATTTGGATCGACGACGAGGTGCGCGAGGATACAGAGTATCTGAGCAACATGCGGCTGACCATCATGCTTCACGAAAGAGATGTTGCCTCGCCCCGCCGGCTCAAAGTGGTCGTCGTCAATCCGAGCGACAAAGGCGGATCTTCGCAGTCCCAGTACCTGACGGTGGAAGAGTAACGCCCACGCCCGGCGATGAGCCGTCGCTGGCGGCCGTGCGTCATCAACCATGCGCAGGTTTTCGGCTTTGGAGACCTGGGAGAACAGGCGTTTTTTACACAGCTTGCGTCTCTATGGCTGCTGCTCGACAAGACCCGAAACGCCGTTTTTGGAGCGTTGGGGCTTGATTTTCTGATGGATAATGCGTAGTAGATAGTACGCTTCTCCTTGCGATGATCTGCATCCAAAAGCAAAGAGACCAGATTTGAACCATGACGTGTTGAGTATGCGAATCGTCCAATTATCTCGCGTCTGAAAAAGCGGACGGATGAGGACCGGCCTTTTCTCACGTTCTTGAGGGAAGACGAAGTAGCCCCACGCATTCATTAGGAGGCGTAGGTACGGTGAACGAAGAAACCCTAAATCTCATCATTGAGACCATCCGGTCTGGACGGTGCCTGGCTTTTTTAGGGGCAGGAGCCTGTACCCCCTTTGTTAACAAAGATGGGGAGGTGGTGCCGGGGTTGCCTACGGGAGCCGGGTTAGCCAGGCACCTGGCCGACCGCTGCGGATATACCAACGGTCAGGAAGAAAAGACCGACGAGGACACCGAGGCGCAAAAAAACTACGATCTACTCAAGGTAGCTGAATATTTTGTATACAAGTACAGCGACGACCGCAGGCAACTCGAAAAGGCCATTCAGGAGGTGATAGACGTATCGTGTGAACCGCGCCCGATTCATACAGTATTGGCACAACTCAATCAAATAAAGTTCGTAATCACGTCGAATTACGATTCCCTGATCGAGTGGGAAATGAGGAAATACAAACGTCAACTGATGGTGAACGTGTACGACGCAACGAACCCGAAGAACGGGCATTGGGAGGGGCCGCTCTTTAACATCCCTGAGCGCAAGGCTATTCTACACAAAATGCATGGGACCATCGAAAAGCCCGAAACCCTCATCGTCACACAGTCCGATTATATCCGCTATCTGGCCATGCTCAATGACACAGACCGCGGCATGCCGGAGTATTTTCGCAAGAACGTCATTCCGCAGTTCACCTTGCTTTTTCTCGGATACAGCCTCGAAGACTGGAATTTTCGTGTGATTTGGGAGGGGTTGTTCTCCAGCCGCCCGCTCCAGAGGATACTAAAATCCTATGCCCTGGTAAACGATGCCGACAACTTTAAAACGGCCTTTTGGGCACAACGCAAAGTGACGATCCTCAATCATGACATCACGGCCTTTGCAAAGAAATTGGCGGAAGAATTCAACCTCGAAATACCCCAATTAGGGATCGAAAGAACGCAAGACGATGCTTCTAATCAGGCTTCAGAGAACGATGCTTCTGATGACGCTTCGGAGGACGATGCTTCATGAGCCGCGATCCATATAAATATCTCGATTACTACAAGCTCGAAGACGCCGATTTATTCTTCGGGCGCGAGACCGAAGCCCGGCGCATCGTCGGCGAAATCATTACGTCTCAGCTTCTGGTGCTGTTCTCGCCCTCTGGTTCTGGCAAGACGTCGCTGCTCAATGCCGGGGTACGCCCTGAACTCGAAAGGATGGGTATGCAAACGGTGTATTGCCAGTTAAAGGGCAAACCGGTTTCCTCGATTTGCGCGGCCGTCAGCAAGGCCCTAAAAACGGCTACCAACGGCGAGCAAGAGCGTCAACAAGCCGACCCGCAAGACAAACAGCCGGAGGAGGATCAACAGCCGGAAGAGGGTCAACAGCCGGAGGAGGATCAGCAGCCGGACCTGCATGCCTTCCTGACCGAGGCTACGGCGAAAGCACAAAAACCGCTGGTCATCTTCATCGATCAGTTCGAAGAGTTTTTCACCATCTTCCGGGGTCAGCCGGAACTGCGCAAAGATTTTATTGCGCAACTGGCGCGGGTTCGCTACGACCTTACGTTGCCTGTGACCATCGTGCTCTCGCTACGCGACGACTATTACGTAGACCTGCACGAGTTCCGCCTCGAGATTCCGTCGATCTTCGAAAACAACGCCAACATTCGCCTGAAGCCCTTTACCATCAGCGAGGCGCGCCGGGCTATTGAGGAACCGGTAAAGACGTTGGGCTATCGCTACGCGGGGGGTCTGGTAGACACCATCGTTAAGGATCTAAAGAAAATAGGCAACGGCGCAGTGGGCATCGCGCCCATCATCCTCCAACTCGTCTGCTCCGCCTTATGGCAGGAAAAGTCTGAACAGGAGAAAAAGTCTGAGCAGGAGGAGAAGAAGGAGATCACCTCCGAACATTATAAATCGTGCATTCCGGCCAACAGCAAGGCCCAGCCCGGCGTAACGCCGGCTCAGTACATCCTCAACAACTACCTCAACAACCTGTTGCGCAAAATCCCGCGCAGCAAACATCGTCTGATGGTGCGTGTCTTTGAGGCGCTCAAGACCGTCGAAAACACCAAACGTTATCGTTCCTTTGACGATTTGAAGGAGATCTTGCAAGCCAATCCGGCACGGTTGAATGAGTTGTTGACGGAACTGGCGGAGCTCAAAATCTTGCGCCACGAAGTTCGGCAAGGCGCTCATTGGTACGAATTCAAACATGATTATCTGGTCAAGGAAGTCACGGATTGGCTTGAGGCCCGCGAGAAGCGATTAGCGAGGAGGAGGCTGTTGTATGGTATCACACCCGGCGTGGTGCTCTTCATGGCTCTGTTCATCTACTTTACCTATCAGTACAATACGTTTTACGCGGGCTTTGTCGACACAAATGAACAGGAAGAGATCGCTGTATTTCGTGGGTTCGATCCTTTAGGTGATGGTATTACTACGGGATTAACGAGATCTGATGCGCGTAACCAGGCTGCCCGGAGTGCTTTTAGGAAAGGGTTCAAACTCGGTTTTTGGAAAAGAAGCCAGTGGGATTCGCTGGGCAACAAAATAGATCCTTCGAAAGCGGGGAAGTTTCTTTACAAGATTGGTCACCTCGATGCTTCGATGGAAGCATATAAACGTTCATTGAAAGAATCACAGGGCCGCGCCAGGACTGAAGTCATAAATGAGCTTGTCGGGTTGGGCAGTAGCGATGATCGTGTTCTTGAGTTGCTCCTCAAGGCCTTGAATGATGAGGATTCTGCGATCCGGAAACAAGTGATCCGGACCCTGGGTGAGTTGGGCAACAGCGAGGATCGGGTCATCGAGCCGCTCCTTGAGGCCTTGGATGACGCGAATCGTGAAGTTCAGGTACAAGCTACTCAAGCGCTGGTGGATCTTGGCTGGAGCGATGATCGTGTTCTTGAGTTGCTCCTTGAGGCCTTGGATGACACGGATTCTGCGATCCGGAAACAAGTGATCCAGACCCTGGGTGAGTTGGGCAACAGCGAGGATCGGGTCATCGAGCCGCTCCTTGAGGCCTTGGATGACGCGGATCGTGAAGTTCAGGTACAAGCTACTCAAGCGCTGGTGGATCTTGGCCGGAGCGATGGTCGCATCGTTGAGAAGCTCATTGAACAATTAGGAGCTCCAGAAGGCCCCGCCGGTAGTATAGAAGCTGTTCATGGTATGCTCATCAGCTTGAGTCAGAGTAATGATCGTATCGTTGAGAAGCTCGCCGTAGTACTGAGAAACGCAAACAACTCTTCTCGTTTTCGGGCTGGGATTGTGTTGGCAAAACTTGTTCCGAGCAATGATCAAGCTTTGGGCATTCTCGTTGAGGCGGTGAAGCATCCAAATAGAGGCATTCGTTTTATAAACGCATACGCTCTGATGAGTACGGATCAGGGTAGTCAGCAAGGAATAAAAGCAATGATCGAAATACTTCTCGACGTATTAAATGATCAAAACGGTGTAGTTCATTCCCAAGTTGCGATAGTTTTAGAAAGTCTGGGCGCAGGCGAAAGTCGAGTGGCTCGTCTCTTAATTGATATTTTGGCACGCGATAGTAGAGATTTCTCACAAATCATGGAGGTATTAGTAGACCTGAGCCAACGCGATAATCGTGTCATTGAGATACTCATTGAAGCGCTGGATGATACGTACGGCGACGTTCGCGATTTCGGGCTGCAAGCGCTGATAAATCTTGGTCAGCGCGATGAACGCATCGTTGAACTGCTCAGCGAAGCATTGCTGAATCATCCACGAAGCGGTGTCCGTCTGAGGGCAGTGGGGGCACTCGGTAGGCTGGGTCAGCACGATGATCGTGTCATTGAGCCGCTCATCACAGCACTGACAGATTTAAATAGCAACGTTCGGGTACAAGCTGCTCATGCGCTGGTAGATCTTGATCAAAGTGATGATCGTGTCATTGAGGCACTCGTCGAGGCGCTGGGAGATACAAACAGCGATTTCGGTGTCCGTGCAGCCATTGTGCAAACGCTAGGCAAGCTGGGTCAGCACGATGATCGTGTCATTGAGCCGCTCATCACAGCACTGACAGATTTAAATAGCAACGTTCAGGTACAAGCTGCTCAAGCGCTGGTAGATCTTGATCAAAGCGATGATCGTGTCATTGAGGCACTCGTCGAGGCGCTGGGAGATACAAACAGCGGTGTCCGTGCAGCCATTGTGCAAACGCTAGGCAAGCTGGGTCAGCGCGATGATCGTGTCATTGAGCCGCTCATCACAGCACTGACAGATTTAAATAGCAACGTTCGGGTACAAGCTGCTCAAGCGCTGGTAGATCTTGATCAAAGTGATGATCGTGTCGTCGGGTTGCTCATTGAAACACTGAGCCATCCAAATAGCACGCTTCGTAGCATGGCCGTGTTGGCACTCGGTGAGCTGGGTCAGCGCGATGATCACATTATTGAAGCACTCAGCGAATCATTTTTAGACCCATCGGATTGGTCAAATGTCGCTGCGCAAGCTAAAAGGATAGTAGGAACACTCTTGTATTCAAAGCCGAAAAATGAACTCATTGAACACTATGTTATGCACAAAGTGAGCGTCCTCCGAACTGCCGGCGCGCAAGCCCTGGCACGCAAGGATTCAACCCAAATTAAGCAAATATTGCCTGAGCTTGAGGAATTAAAAGATACGGATAAACAACCCTGGGTACGTCTTGGCGCCTGGGAAGCGTACGAACTGATTGAGCAAAGGCTGGAATCTGAAAAGAGAGCGGCCAAATATGCCCGCATAGCCGATTCTCTTTTCGCAAAGAAAAATTACTCCAAGGCCGAAGCTGAGTACGAATCAACTTTCAGAACGTACACAGGCATCATCCGGGTAGACAGTGTAAAAGCCGCCTATGCAAAATTCCAACAAGCTCACTCTATAGTGAAACGGGGAGAACGGCTAAATCTGGTGCCTGATTATCTGGAAACATCATTCACATACAATCCAGCCTTGAAGGATACCCTGAGGTCAGAAATCGCCCAGGAAGACAACGACTGGCGCTCGATACTGGAGGATGAAGCGCTGAAAGAGCAGCTCGATCAATTGCTGGAATTAAGCCCGGGCCAGACCGACGAGAATTGAAGCAGGCGCTTTGCGTTCAACCACAACGCCATCACTCGACGCTCCGCGCGATGAACCGCACGGTGAGGCGCCGGTGCAGGTCGGAAGCGTCGCTGTAGAGGCGATACGAGGCGCTGAGGGCGGCGTTGGAGAAGAACCACAGTTCGAGCGTCGGTTCCAGAAACAGGCCGCCTCGCAGGTCGAGGCCCGCGACGCGGCAGTTGAGGCATTCGCCCTGGCCGATGCCGGCGGCGACCCATTCGCGCCCCGCAAAAATCCCCACGGCCACATCCACGCCTTCCGACCGCGTGCCGAGGTAGACCGGCGGCGTGAGCATCCCCAGGGCCACCGCGCCGGAGAGCATGAACGTTTCGGGTGCGGTGGATCGGCTGCGCGCCGCCGCGCACTCGTTTTCAAGCTCGAAGCAGACAGGCCCCAGGTATTCGACGCCGGCTTCGAGCCGGGCCGCCATCACGCGGTAGAGCCGGGGCGAAAAGCCGAGCCGGACGCCGAAGCTGCCCTCCGCGACGTCTGACTGCTCGGCGAAGGAGGCCGCCGACAGCCCGAAACTGCCTTGAAGGCTCAACGCGCTCTCCTGCCCGAAGGCCGTAGCCACCGGCATCAGGCCGAGGATGAGGATGAGGGTTATGGCAGGTTTTCGGGGCATGGATGCGTAAAACGTTTCACGTTTTACACGAGATCCCTGGAAATTGTACCTTTTAAGAAGCGAGGCCGTAAGGGAGAGCGCAATCGTGCTTTCTCGCCTCCCTTCCCTCTCACCCGGCACGAGGCTGCCTGCCATGCTGAGATCTTTTTCGTCTCCTGGGCGATGGACTGTGTTCGTGATGATGACGCTGGCCTTGCTCGCCGCGCCGGTCACGCTGCTGGCCGATGACGGCTCGCCCATCGAAGTGCGCCTGCCCCGCATCGAAGCGGCGGTCGAGGTTGACGGGGTGCTCGACGAGCCGGTGTGGACCGAGGCGGTCGTCGTCAGCGGCTTTTCGCAATATCTGCCGGTAGACGGGCGCCCCGCCGAAGACTCGACCGTCGTGCTCGTCTGGTATTCGCCCACGGCCATCCACTTCGGCATCCGCGCCTACGAAGCCCACGGCGAAGTCCGCGCCAACCTCGCCGACCGCGATAAAATCCAGAGTGACGACAACATCCAGATCCTGCTCGACACGTTCAACGATCAGCGGCAGGCGTACGTCTTCGGTGTCAACCCGCTCGGCGCGCAGGCCGACGGCATCCTCCGCGACGCCGCCCGCCGCGCCGGGATGATGCAGGTGGGCAGCGAGGGCGCTTACGAAATCGACCTCAGCCCCGACTTCGTCTTCAAATCGAAAGGCCGCGTGACGGCCTACGGCTACGAGGTAGAGGTGCAGATTCCGTTCAAGAGCCTGCGCTATCAGTCTGAAGACGTGCAGGATTGGGGTTTCAACGTCATCCGCCGGGTGCAGCATTCGGGCTACGAAAACACCTGGACGCCGGTGCTTCAGGCCGAGGCGTCGTTCCTGGCGCAGAGCGGCGCGATGACCGGGCTGACCGACCTCCGGCGCGGCCTCGTGCTCGACGTCACGCCGGAGTTTACCTCCAGCGTAGCCGGCGCTCCGGTGGACGAAGGGTGGGAATATGGCCAGGTCGATCCCGAACTCGGCGGCAACGTCCGCTGGGGCGTCACGAACAACCTGACGCTCAACGGGACGGTCAACCCCGACTTTTCGCAGGTCGAAGCCGACGTGGCGCAGATCCAGTTCGATCCCAGGCAATCGCTGTTTTTTCCCGAAAAAAGGCCGTTTTTCCTCGATGGGATCGAGCTTTTCAGCATGCCCAACCAGTTGATCTACACCCGCCGGATCGCCGATCCGAGGGGGGCGGTCAAGCTCACGGGCAAAGTGTCGGGGACGAACCTGGCGTTGCTCTCGGCGGTCGATGCCCGCTCGACCTCGGCCACGGGCGACGACCACCGGATCTACAACCTGTTGCGAGTGCGGCGCGACCTCGGCGGCCAATCGACCCTCGGCGCGGCCTATACCGATAAGATCGACGGCGACAACTACAACCGCGTGGCCGCCGTCGATGGGCGCTTCGTGCTGGCGAAGAAGTATGCCTTGACGTTTCAGGGCGCGGCGAGCTTCACCCGGCGCAGCGGCGAGACGACCTCGGCGCCGCTCTGGGATCTACGCGTAGACCGCGAAGGCCGTCGCTTCGGCTTCAACTATTCGATGCGCGGCATCCACGACGACTTCCGCGCCGAGAGCGGTTTTTTCAGCCGCGTCGGCATCACCACGGTGGCCTTCACGCCGCGCTATACCGTCTTCGGCAAACCCGGCAGCACCCTCGAAAGCTGGACCGGCAGCGTTTCTTTGCTCGGCACGTGGGATTACGAGCGGTTCGTCGACGGTAAAATCCCGAACGATCCCAAACTTCACCTCAACAGTTCGTTCAGCTTTAAAGGGGGCTGGGCCGTCGGCGGCTCGTTTCTGATCGAGTCGTTCAAATATCCGCCCGAACTCTACACCAATTATTTCATCGAACGCACCGACGAGACCGGCGCCGTCGTCGATACGGTGGCCTATACCGGCACCGACCGGTTCCGGAACCTCGACGTCGTCTTCAACCTGCTGACGCCGCGTTTTCAGCGGTTTTCGGGGAGTCTCTTTTTGATTTATGGACGGGATGAAAATTTCTTCGAATGGGCGCCTGCCGACATCCTTTTCATCTTTCTGAGCACCGACTGGCGCCCCACCGAAAAGCTCCGCGTCAACTTCCGCTACGACCACCAGCATTACATCCGCTTCGACGACAAGAGCAACGTCGGCATCCGGCGCATCCCCCGGCTCAAGCTCGAATATCAACTGACGCCGTCGCTCTTTCTGCGCGTCGTCGGCCAGTACGATGCGTATTTCGTCGATGAACTCCGCGACAACTCGCGCACGGACGATCCGATTCTGATTTTCGATCCGAACACCGGCGCCTTCAACCGGACCGAGAAGTTCAGGCGCAACGACTTCCGGGTCGATTGGCTCGTCTCGTACCGGCCCACGCCGGGGACGGTCTTTTTCTTCGGCTACGGCAGCAGCCTCGACGAACCCAACACCTTCCGCTTCCGCGGCCTCGACCGGACTTCAGACGGTTTCTTTATTAAGTTGAGTTATCTTTTCAGAGCGTGATTCGATTTTGGATTTTAGATTTTGGATTTTGGATTGGTAAGTTATCGATCCTGATTCATCAACCGAATAAGCCGAGCCGGTCGATTCAGGTGCGGCTTATTCGGTTATTTAAACGGGTCGGGAGTCACCCAATCCAAAATCCAAAATCTAAAATCCAAAATGGGCACTCGAAGTCTCTTCTTGCTCCTGTTCTTGTTGCCCACAGCAGCCTGTGCCCAACAGCCGGAGCCCTACCTCGTCGTGCTCGGCATCGCGCAGGACGGCGGGGTGCCGCAGGCGGGGACGAAGACGCATCCGGCGTGGGATGATCCGGCCCAGCGGCGGCTCGTCGTCTCGCTGGCGCTGGTCGATCCGGCGACGTCGCAGCGGTGGTTGTTCGAGGCGACGCCCGACTTCCGCGAGCAACTGCACCGGCTCGACGTGGTTTTTCCGGTGGAGGACAAGCCGGGGCTCGACGGGATTTTCCTGACGCACGCGCACATGGGCCATTACACCGGGCTGATGTACGCCGGCCACGAGTCGATGGGCGCGCAGGGGATGCCGGTTTATGCGATGCCGCGCATGCGCGACTACCTGAGCACCAACGGCCCGTGGGATCAACTCGTCCGCTACAACAACATCGCGCTTCAAGAACTGGCCAACGGCGTGCCCGTCCGCCTCAACGATCGCCTGACGGTGATGCCGTTTTTGGTGCCGCACCGGCAGGAGTACTCCGAAGTCGCTGGCTTCCGGATCGATGGGCCGAACCGCGCCGTCGTTTTCATCCCGGACATCGACAGTTGGGAGGATTGGGACGCCGAGGGTACGCGCATCGAAGACGTGATTGCGGAGGTAGACGTGGCTTATCTCGACGCGTCGTTCTACGCCAACGGCGAGATTCCGGGGCGCGACATGTCGGGCTTCCCGCATCCGTTCATCACGCACAGCATGGAGCGCTTCGCCGGGCTTCCGGCTTCTGAGCGGGCGAAGGTGCGCTTCATCCACCTCAACCACACCAACCCGGCGCTACGCCCGGACAGCGAGGCGCGGCGGACGATTCTGGAGAATGGGTTCAGGGTGGCGGAGGAGATGGAACGGGTGGATTTGTGAGTGTTCCAGGTTGTTTTGGGAGAAACTTTGAACCTTGAACCTGGAACTTTGAACATCAATCCCACCGCGTGTCTTTCATCGCCAACCGGCGTGCTTTCAGATTGACGTAGGGCGAGGCGAGCAGGGCGTCGGCCAGCCGGTCGTGCGCGTTCGGCCCCGTCATGCGGGGATGTTCTCGGACCCACTCGGAATGGCGCCGCGCTGATTCCTGCATCACCTCAAGGACCGCCTCGCGGTTGCGCCGGCCTCGCCACGAGAGGCATCGCTTCTTGCGGAGCGTCTCGTACACCTCGTCGTAGCTGCCATAGAGCAGATCTTTAAACGCCGTCGGCGGCAACGCCATGATGATTTCCTCCTGATGAATAGTTCTGTTATTCCCCATTCTCAGGCGGTCTCCGCGTGCTTCTCCGGCAGGCCCAGGCCGTGCAGGTTCTGCGCGATGAACGTCTTCGGGAATTGCTCCGAGCCGGGGAAGCCCAGTTCGATGTCGCGCCCGTCGTGGGGGATCTCGGCGGTCTTGAACAGGTAATCCCACAGGCTCAGGCTCAGGCCGTAGTTGATGCCGTAGGGATGGCCATCGGGCAGGTGTTTGGCGTGATGCCAGATGTGCATCTGCGGGTTGTTGAGGACGTACTTCAACGGCCCCAGCGGCACCGTGATGTTCGAATGGTTGAAATGCCCGATAGCCAGCGACGCGATGTAAACGACGAAATAATCGTCGATGCCGAAGCCGATCATCGCCAGGGGGATGTATTGCAGCGCGTTGTAGACCACGTTTTCCATCCAGTGATACCGCAGGTGCGCCGCAAAGCCCATCTCTTCGACCGAGTGATGCACTTTGTGGAATTCCCACAAGAACGGCACGCGGTGCAGCAGCCGGTGGACGTTCCACTGGATGAAATCGCGCAGGACGAACAACGTCAAAAGCTGCACCCACACCGGCCACGAGCCCACCTTGATGGCCACCAGATTGGTGATGCCCACCGAGGCCAGCAGGTCGTTGAACAGGTTGACCACCACTTCGGAGGCGGCGTTGTAGATGATCAGCGAAAACAGGAAAAAGTTGAAAAACATATAGAAGAAATCGAGCCAGAAATCCTTCCTGAACTTTTTCTGATCCTTCCGCCAGGGCGTGAAGACTTCCAACAAAAAGAAAAACAACGACACCCCGATGAGCCAGTAAAAATAGTTCTGCCAGTGCGGCTGCGTGATCTCGCGCCACAGGTAGCCGGCATAGCCGGTGTAGCCGTCGATGAAGATGTCGAGGTACTTGTCCATGCGGATGCGTAAAACGTGAAACGTAAGGGTGCCTGTCTCAGCGTTTTCCCAGGGCACCCTTACGTTTTACGTTTCACGTTTTACGTCTCGCAAAGTTTATTTCACCAACTCAACCGGGCGCGAGGCCTCCACCGTGGCGCCGGTGTGCTCGTCCGTTGCGCGCACCGTCAGCGCGTAGCGGCCCGGCGCGACGTCGCTCACGTCGATCTCTATCGTTTCCACGGGCGATGTCTGCGAGCCTTCCTGTTCCATCTTGATGGTCAACGCCGCCTCGTCCCGGTTTCGATCCAACAAGCCCAGCAGCGTCTGCCCTTCTTCGAGCGGGCTCAGCGTGAATTCGAGCGTGTAGCGCGTCAGGTCGTCGGCACCGAAGGTGAGGTGGTAGAGTTCGAAGTAGAGGTGCACCGGCTCGGTGGTGGCGAAGCGGAGGTAGGGGTTCGGCACGATCCTGAAATCCGCCCGCGTGGGTGTGTCTGTCTCCGCGCGTGGCGCGATGCGGTAGGCCGGCAGCAGATCCGAGATCGCCAGCGCGCGCGCGTCGAAATCCGGCAGGCGTTTTTCGAATTGAAAGGCGCCCAGCAGCGTGCTTTCGAGCGGGCGGACGTGGACGGCTACGTGGTACGAATCGGGCGGCAGGCTTACCATCAGGTTGCCGGTGAGGGCGGTGGTGGCGTCGTCGCTGGCGGGCAGGGTGATGGTTTGCGCTTGTTCGAAGCGCGGCCTCCAGGCAGCATCGTGCAGGGCAAGGCCGAGTTCGACGGCGAGCGTATCGGCGCTGGTTTTTGTTTTTCGGGTGATGAAGCCGGTGGGCAGGGCGTAGTGGATTTCGAGGCGGGTCTGGCCGTCATCGCCTCGGAAGGCGGCGGCGAGCAACGGCACGTTGAGCGGTTTTATCTCTTCGGGCCAGGTGTGGCGATCAGTGGTCAAGCCCTGTGCGGCGGCTTTGCGGCTGTCTTCTGCTATATGATCGGCTAAGGAGAGGACGCCTCGGCCTGCAACACCACCGGGAGATATCCCGCGTCGTATGCGATCCATCGTTACGGATAAGTCCGCATATGCGCCGCCCCAATGCTCGCGGTCGACGACGGTTGCCTCGTATAAGGGAAACACGGGGCTCAGGCGCCAGTTGCTGCCACCTCCCTCCACCACGAAGTGGAAATCCAACCCCGATTGGTTGTATCGCCACGACTCGTTGGGCTTCCAACCCTGACCAAAAGACCGCTCCCAAGGCAGATAGGTGGTACTATCAGGTGCATTTTTGATGCTTCGGAAGTCCAGATCGTCCGGGAGTTCCGCTGCTTTATCCAGGTCGCCCGTGCTCTTGGAGTGAGGCGTCACAGTGACGATCACCTCATCCGGTTCGCCGTGGCGGAGGTAGATCAACCCCTTGTCGTTGAAGAGTTCGTTCAAGGCGTAGGCTGCCGGATAGCGCAACAGCCTTGTCTTATCCGGATCGGTGAATGTGGTCTGAACGCCCATGTAAATAAAATCCTGCTCGGCCTTGAGCAAGCGCCGGTAGTGCTCGGCCATGCGCTCATTATGCGGCAACGACGGCGCCGGATCGCGCTGCTGCCAGAACGTCTGGAGATAGTCTCGATACGCCCCCGGTTCGTCCAGCGCCTGATACTGCGCCAGCTCCTCTTCGCCGACGAGGTATTTCACATCGTCGAAAACCAGATCGGCCTCCAGCTTCGTCTCGACGGTTTTGATGGCTTGTTCGACGGAGGCCTGGGCTTTGGCGGATTCGTCCTGCGCGTAGTAGAGCCGCGCCAGCGAGAGGTAAATCGGTTGCCGGGGGATGGTCAGGTCTTGCGCCAGCAACGTCCGCAATTGCACCTCGGCCTCGGCGAGCTTGCCGGCGTGGCGGAGGGCTTCGGCGTGGAAATACCGCGCGTGCTCGGTCTGTTGCCCGGCCAACTCTTTCAATGCCTTTTTGGGCTGATCGAACACGTAGGCGCGATAGAACTGGAACAGCCCGTGGCGCGCGTGGGCCAGATCCGGGCGCAGCCGCACCTGGGCATGACCCAGCGCGAGCGCCGGCTGATACTGCTGGGCAGCGCGCCATAGCAACGCGTACTGATAGACCACGTCGCGGTACGTCGAGTCGCGCCGGAGCAACGCTTCGAACCGGTCTTCCGCCTTCGTCCATTTATCCTCATACTTGTCGTGCGGGCGATATTCTTCTTCGTGATAGGGATAAGTTTTGGCGATCTCGCGGGCGCAGATAGCCCGGTAATACAGCGCCTCGATGTTCTCCGGCTCTGCCTTCAGCACCGCGTCGAGCAGGCCGGCGGCCTCGTTCCACTGGTGGAGTTGCATGATTTTCAGCGCGCGCTGCAAGGCCTGGGCTTTTGGCAGGCGGGGCGTTTCGGCGGGCCACTCGTCTTCCACGAAAAACGTGTAGGCCAGCGGCGCCAACGCCACCTCGACCTGCGGCGCTTCGGCCACAGCAGGCGCCGGCTCGTCTGCCGGTTCCAGACCGTACGCGCGCGGCACCATATCTGCCACGCGCCTGGGATACCGGAGCGTATAGAGCGCCCCCGGCGGCGAGACGTATCCGTCAGGGCTGACAAACGCCATGTAGGTCTGCAACCCGACCCGGTATTCCATCGCCCGGAACGACCGCCGCAAAAAGCCGCCCCTGTCGCTGCGGCCCTGGTACGTCACGTCGAGGATGCCGCTGAAAGAGAGTTCGTTGCCGTCCGGCGTCCCGGCTTCCCGCATGAGATCCTTCCCATCGACCATCCGCGAGTAGGTCATCTCGTGCTGTTTCAGTTGGAAGCCCTCTTTGAAGCTGCGCCCCGCCCGGACGGACCGGAACAGGTGCAGCAGGGATCCCCTGAAGGCCCCCTCCCGATTCTCGGCCCACACGCGCGCTTGCTCGTCGTCTTTGGGTGTCAACGCTTCGAAGTGCGGCAGCCCCACCAGTATCAGATGCTCGGTCTGCGGATTCCAGCTAAACTTTTGCAACAGAAAGCTAAGCCGGTATCCCAGCGCTTTGTTTTCGATGTCGAGCGGTGCGCTGGCCGTGGCTGTGAGCGCGCGGGTGACGCCATCGACCTCGAAGTTGAGGACTTCGGGATTGAGGATTTCGGTTGCTTTGGCGTTGGCCGAGGTGCCCAGGAACAGCTCTTCGAATTGGTTGAAATTGCGTTTCCAGCGGCGGGGCCGTTCGGCGGCTACCACCACCGCGTCGAGATCATAAACCGCCGGCGCGAGCCGAAAGTCGATCTCGATGTTTTTGGTGTGCGCGAGCATCTCGATCTGAACCGTCCGAGACGCATAGCCGAGCATGGAGGCGACGAGTTCGTACGAGCCGGGCGCCACGCCGCGGATCTCGTACCGCCCCTCCGTATCCGAAGCCGCGCCGCGTGTGGAATGCGCGAGGTAGACGTTGACGCCGGGCAACGGCTCGTTCGTCTCCGCATCGACGACCCTGCCGGTGATCGTCGCGGCAGCTTGTGCGTTTGCTGTCTCGCTTCCGTAGAAGATCAGCGCAAGCGTTACGAACAGGAGAAGTAGGCGCCGGCTCGTCATGGATGATACCCCACAGTCAGGGGTGGACCATTGGGATATGTTCTGGACACAAGAAGTGTCTGCCAAGTCCCGTAGGGACGACCTGTTTGTAGCAAACGAAGCTACCCTCAAACTGAGCCCCGTAGGGGCGACCTGTCCTTTTACAGGCCGCTCCTACGGAGCTATTTTTTTGAGGAAATGCGACGTTCTACAAACAGGTCGCCCCTACGGGGCTTCTTCAACTATTCAGTTTGCAGACACGCTCTAATAATCTACCCCTGCCCGGCCCGGATGTTGCCGTAACGACGCCGTGCTTTCCGGCACGAAAAGCAGGAAACCGACCGCCGTCCACCGTTCGCCCGGGTTTATGTCATGAAGGTATGCATGAAGGCGTCTCGCCTGCCTGCCGGTTTGCTCGTTCTGCTGGCGATGATCATCGGCCTCGCGGCTTGTGATTCGGGCGGCGAGGCCGAGGGCAATCCGGAGCCCGAAGACACCGGATGCATCATCCCCACCGTGCTGCTCAATGAAAGCGTCGCCATCGACGCGATCCCGGCGTTGACAGACCCGGAGCTTGTCAGCGCCGATGCGGTGGATTTCCCTATCAAAATTCGGATCAAAAAACGAAAGCGTTGCACAACGATATTTTCAAAGCGATCATCCCATCTTCCATCTCCCATTTGCCGGGCTTATATTGGCGCACCTCTTCGCATCACGCTGATTTCAACAAGCCTGCAAGCCCCCATGCCGTACGTCCTCGCTCTGGACCAGGGAACGACCAGTTCGCGCGCCATCGTCTTTGACCACAACGGAACCATCAAGGCTACGGCCCAGCGGGAGTTTCGGCAGATCTTCCCGCGCCCCGGCTGGGTCGAGCACGACGCCGAGGAGATCTGGACGACGCAGTCGGGCGTGGCCTCGGAAGCCCTGGCGGCGATGCATCTTCAGGCCGCCGACGTGTCGGCCATCGGCATCACCAACCAGCGCGAGACGACGGTCGTCTGGGATCGCGCGACGGGGCGGCCTGTCTACCACGCCATCGTCTGGCAAGATCGCCGCACCGCCGGCTATTGCGATCAACTCCGCGACGAAGGCCGGGCGGCGCTGTTCAAAGACAAAACCGGCCTCGTGCTCGACGCCTATTTTTCGGGCACCAAAGTGCGGTGGATTCTGGAGAACGTAGATGGCGCGCGGGCGCGGGCCGAGGCGGGCGAACTGGCTTTCGGCACCATCGACACGTGGGTCATCTGGAACCTCACCGGCGGCGCCTGCCACGTCACCGATCCGTCGAATGCCTCGCGCACGTTGATGTTCAACATCCACACGGGCGACTGGGACGACGAACTGCTGGGCGTCCTGGGTGTGCCCCGGTCGATGCTGCCGGCGGTGCGCTCATCGAGCGAAGTCTACGGCGAGACCGCCGCCGGCCTTTTCGACGGCGCCATCCCCATTGCCGGCATCGCGGGCGATCAGCAGGCGGCGCTTTTCGGGCAGGTGTGTACGCAGCCGGGCATGGTCAAAAACACCTACGGCACCGGCTGTTTCATGTTGATGAACACCGGCGCCGAGCCCGTCGCTTCGCAAAACAACCTGCTGACGACCGTCGCCTGGCGGGCCGGTGGGCCGATGCAGTACGCGCTCGAAGGCAGCATCTTCATCGGCGGGGCGGTGGTGCAGTGGCTCCGCGACGGCCTCGGCCTGATCGAGTCGTCGGCGGACGTCGAGGCGCTGGCCGGGCAGGTGGACGATAACGGCGGCGTGTATCTGGTGCCGGCCTTCGTGGGCCTGGGTGCGCCGCACTGGGATCAATACGCGCGCGGCGCCATCGTCGGCCTGACGCGCGGCAGCACGGCGGCCCACATCGCGCGGGCCGCCTTAGAGAGCATCGCCTACCAGACCGCCGACGTCATCCACGCCATGGAAGCCGATTCGGGCATCAGCCTGACCCAGTTGCGTGTGGACGGCGGCGCGACGGCCAACAACCTCCTGATGCAATTCCAGGCCGACGTGCTGGGCGTGCCGGTGGTGCGGCCTACGGTCAAAGAGACCACGGCCCTCGGCGCGGCCTACCTGGCCGGCCTGGCCACCGGCTACTGGCAAAGCATCGACGAGATCGGCGCGCTCTGGCAAATCGACCGGACTTTCGAGCCGTCGATGGATCGCGCCGAGGTCGAGGCACTGATGGCTCGCTGGAACAAGGCCCTGACACGGGCGAAAGCCTGGGAAGAGGGTTAGCGATTTTGGATTTTAGATTTTGGATTTTGGATTGGTCTTTTCCGATCCAGTTTGATCAATCCGAAAAGCCTCAGCGGTTCCAACCGTCGCGACTTTTTCGATTATTGAAAACGAAGCAGACCGCACCCAATCCAAAATCCAAAATCTAAAATCCAAAATGGAATCCCCCGATTTACTCACCTAATCGAATGTACCGCAGATGACCCCCTTTATCGCAGAAATCATCGGGACCGCGTTGCTGCTTTTGTTGGGCGACGGCGTGGTGGCTAACGTCGTGCTCAAAGGCACCAAGGGCAACGCCTCTGGCTGGGTTGTCATCACCATCGGGTGGGGCATCGCCGTGTTTGTGGCCGTCTTCGTGGTGGCGGCCTACAGCGGCGCGCACATCAACCCGGCGGTGACGCTGGGACTGGCCGTCGCCGGCAAGTTTCCCTGGGCCGACGTGCCGTTGTATCTCATCGCGCAGTTCATCGGGGGGGCGGTGGGCGCGTTTCTGGTGTGGCTGCACTACAAAGACCACTTCGACACCACCGACGATGCCGATGCCAAGCTGGCGACGTTTTGCACGGCGCCGGCCATCCGCAACACGGTTTCCAATTTCATTTCTGAGATGATCGGGACGTTCGTGCTGGTCTTTGCGGTGCTTTACATCGCCGCGCCGGACGTCGGCCTCGGGGCGCTGGACGCGCTGCCGGTCGGGTTGGTCGTGTTGGTGATCGGTATGGCGCTGGGCGGGACCACCGGCTACGCCATCAACCCGGCTCGCGACCTGAGCCCGCGCCTGATGCACTTCCTGCTGCCCATCCCCAACAAACGCGACAGCGACTGGGGCTATTCGTGGATTCCGGTCCTGGGGCCGTTCACCGGCGGGGTGCTGGCGGGGTTGCTGTTTTTGGTGTTGGGGAGTTAAGCGATTGGTATCAAAAACCTGGAATCACGGTCGTCATACTGGCTAAGGGACGGGCATCCTGTACGTAGGGCGAATGCACCAGCTTCCGGCAGAGCGTTTCCGTAAAAGCAAACGTTTGACGCCCTCGCCAGGGAAGCCTTAGCTCGTAAGAACCCGGCGCAGCGTTCACGCGCACGTCGTCGTAGTATTTGTAGATCTGATCGACGTGGGGGAGCGTGGCTCCTGGTTTCAGGGTGAACGCAAGTTGACCGGGAAGCACGATGTTCGAGCTTGATTTGTACATCAAGATTCGACTTTCCAGCACGTTTTTGCCGGTGGAGAGCGTCACGCTCGTGAGCTTGACCGGAAAATAGCCTTTGCGATCAATGATGATATCGACGGTGGAAGCGCTCAGATCAGAGAGCTGTATCCGGCCATTTCGCGTATCGATGCGGGTGTGGGCAAGTGTGTCTGCATAGGAGTTCGTGTTGAGGATAAGCAGATCTATACATGTTATCCCGGTGTTCTTGCGTCCAGGCGTACCGACCTGCCCTGAGATGTGAGCAACGAGTGTCGCCGGGCCGCCTGCGCCTCGGGCTTCTGTGACAGACACCATATTTCTACAAGGATCTTCTTGGCATCCGATGCACGACGAGATCACCAGGGTCAAGACTATGCAGGTTCGGTATAGTCCTGGTATGAAGGGTGGCATAGGCGCGGCGCTCAGCTCGTTTTACCGTGACGGCTTCAATCTAATGACATAATTTAGTGGTCTTTGTTGCTGTTGCATGTCCAATCAAGTCGCCTATATTCACAGGTCCATCCACTGTCTATTAGCTCGGGTCATTTCCATGAAGACGACATCTTTACGCGCCGCCGCGTTTTGTGCCATGCTGCTCGGCCTTGGCGTGGCCGTTGTGCAGGCGCAGACGATTGCTATTCAGGCAGGCCGGCTGGTCGATCCGGCTGCCGGGACGGCTTCGACGGATCAGGTTATTCTGGTCGAAGACGGGATCATTAAAGCGGTGGGAGCCGGGCTTGCTATTCCGGCAGGCGCGACGGTCATCGATCTGTCTGATCAGACGGTGATGCCGGGGCTTTTCGACGCGCACACGCATATGTGCCTCAACGTCAACCCCGAGCGCGACGGCGGCAACTATTTCTTCACCAGCCTCCTCGACCCGACCGGCTACCGGGCCATCCAGGGCGTCGCGAACGCCCGTGCGATGTTAGAGGCCGGCTTTACCACCATCCGCGACATCGGCAATGCCGCCAACTATGCCGACACCGACCTCCGCCGCGCCATCGACGAAGGCCTCGTGCCCGGCCCGACGATGCACAACGCCGGGCGCATCATCGCCCCCTACGGCGGGCAATTTCAACTCCAGCAAGACAAACGCGACATCGGCAACCCCGAATACTTCTACGCAGACACCCGCGACGAACTCCGCAAAGCCATCCGCGAAAACATCCACTTCGGCGCCACGTTCATCAAAATCGTCATCGACGATCAGCGCTACATCTACTCGCCCGACGACATCCGCTTCGTCGTCGAAGAGGCGGCGCTGGCCGGGATGAAGGTGGCGGCGCATTGCTGGACCGAGCAGGGCGCCCGCAACGCCATCGCCGCCGGGGTCGCCTCGATCGAGCACGGCACCGACATGCCGGACGAGGTGCTTCAACTGGCGAAAGATGCGGGCGTCTACCTCGTCGGCACCGAGTTTACCGAGATGGCGATCCGCGAGACGTTCCACGGGCTGAGCGATCAGGAAATCCACGACCTCCACCAGCAATTCATCGACCGGCTGCGGCGCGCGCATCGCATCGGCGTGCCGATGGCCTTCGGCTCGGACGTGGTGTTCGTCAAAGACGGCTACACACGCGGCACGCTGACGCTGACGTATCTGGATAACTTCATCGAAGCCGGCATCCCTGCCGCCGATGCCCTCCGGATGATGACCACCAACGCCGCCGACTTGATGGGCCTCTCTGCCGAACGCGGCGCCATCGCCCCCGGCCTCGCCGCCGATATCATCGCCCTGCCCGGCAACCCGCTCGACGACCTCCTGGCGCTACGCGGCGTCTCGTTCGTGATGAAAGACGGCGTCGTTTTCCGGCACGACTGGTGATGCTGCAACCGCAGATGAACGCAGATAATTGCAACCGCAGATGAACGCAGATGGACGCGGATAATTGCAACCGCAGATGAACACAGATGAACGCGGATGGTACAGACTCCTGCTCATTCGTGTTCATCTGCGTTCATCCGCGTCTATCTGCGGTTGCAATTTTCGTACAACGTCTCCGGCGCGATGGCTTTCGAGAGCGGGCCGACCGTTCCGAGTTTGAGGGCGGCGAGGCGGCTGCCGGCGCAGGCGCAGCGAGGCGGCATGTGGCCGTCGAGCCAGGCCGAGAGGAAACCGGCCCAGTAGGCATCGCCTGCGCCGGTGGCGTCGGCCACGGTCACGGTGTGGGCGGCGACGTGGGCGCGGGCGTTGCCGTGATCCCACGAGACGAGGCTGCCGGTGGCGCCCTGCGTCAGGCAGACCAGACGAGCGCCCCAGTCGTGGAAACGCCGGAGAGCTTCTTCCGGGGCGATGCCGTCGTCGTCGAAGAGCCGCGCTACGTCGTCGTCGCTGAGTTTGACGAGCGCGCCGTCGCTGCAATAGTCGGCCACGATGCGTTGGGCTTCGGCGCGGTCGTTCCAGATCGACGGAGCGTAGTTGACGTCGATGCTGAGGGTGCAGCCGGTGCCGGCGGCGCGGTGGGCGCCGTCGAGGATGCTGCTTTGCGCCGGCTCGCGGCTCAGGGCAAAACAGGTGGTGTGATAGAGCGTGCTGCGGGCCAGCAGGTCGTCGGGGATGTGTTCGGGCCGGATGACGATGTCGGCCTCGCGATAGGCGATGAAATCCGGCGTCCCCGCCGTCCGGCTGACGACGACGATGGAGGTCGGCGCGATAGGATCGACGATGATATGATCGGTCAGGACGCCGGTCTGGGCCACCTGATCGGTCAGAAAACGCCCCAGGTTTTCGTTGCCCACGCAGGCGACGAGCGCCGCGCGGCTGCCCAGGAGGGCCAGGTTGCGCGTCAGGTTGGCCGGGCTGCCGCCCTGGTATCGCGCAAACCGCTGCGCCTCGGCCAACGTCCCCGCCTCCTCGCTGATCAGATCAACGAGCAGTTCTCCGACGGCGAGCAGGTCGATGGGGCGTTGGCGGCGTGTGGTTTCAGGTTTTCCCATAATTGTGAAGCGTGAAACGTGAAACGTGAGGGTGCCCTTAGCAAAGCGATGCAGCGAAGCACCCTCACGTTTCACGTTTCACGTTTCAGAAAAATACCGCTCCGCCAGCCACAGCGGGTCGATGTCATCGTGATCGGGATTTTGGAAATAGGTGGGAATCGGGTAGGGCGGCTGGGCGGCGTCTTCGTTTTCGACGATCTCGCGGATGGCGCGCAGGTAGCCCTGGGCCGTCCGCGTCCAGGTGTATTGGTCGGCGATGCGTTGCATGCCGGCCTGTTGCATCGACAGCCACGCCGTCTCATCGCTCGTGAGCCGGGTCAGACCGGCGGCGATGGCATGCGGATCGTGCGGATCGACCAGGATGCCGTAGGCGCCGTGCTCGTCCTGGAGGCTCTCGCTGGGGCCGCCGTTGCGGGTGACCACCGCCGGCAGCCCGGCGGCCATGGCCTCCAGCGGCGCCAGCCCGAACGGCTCGTAGGACGCCGTCAGGCAGAAGACGCCGCGCCGGTGCCGCGCCAGATGCCGGTAGCACGCCGCCAGCGCCGCCTGGCTGTTGAGGTCGAAAGCCGTGACGTAGGGCCAGAGGTCTTCGGCATCCAGCACACGGGCGATCTCGTGGAGGATCTCGCGCGCCTCGCCGCTAAAGGCGCGATCCCGCTCGCGCAGCGGATCTGAACTGCCGCGCACGACGATAGCGAGGTTGGCCGACACCCGCAGCGCCCGGCTCGCCGCCCAGGCTTTGACCAGGGCGAGATGATTCTTCTTGCGGTCGAGCCGGCTCGAACTGATCACCAGCGGCAGATGCCGGCGCGATTCGGGGAGGTCGCGCCGCAGCATGGCCTCCACCTTCTCGGCCACGGCATCCTCGATGTCGTTGCGCGTGCCTGCGCCGAAGACCGCCAGATTGACGCCGGGCGGCACTACCGCAAACCGGGCCGCCTCGGCAGGATCGACGGCGCCGTGGTAGAGGCGGTGGCCGTATTGTTCGATCCGCTCCTGCCGCGTGCTCGTGACGATGCGCCCCGCCCGCGCCATGGCCACACGCTCGGCAGCGATGCGCTTGTCGAAATAGAACTGCGCCACGGCCCCGGCGAAGTCGTCGCGGCTGTGGACGAACTTGTCCATCTTTTGCGCGCCGAGGCTGTGGCCGGTGAAGGTGAACGGGAGCCCTGCGCGCTCCTGAATCATCGCCGCTGCGAGGCCGCCGTCGGCGTAGTGGCCGGTCGTGGCGTCGGGCCGGGCGCCTTCGTCGTTGTAGAACGCCAGGATGCCCTCGACCCATTCGTGCAGGTGCGGCCAGAGATCCTCCTTCCGCAAAAAACCCGCCGGACCGCACGGAAACCGCAGAATCCGGACGTTCGGATGCCCCGCATAGCCATCCTGCGCCGCTGCAAACTCCGGCCACGCCGCATCATCCATCCGCCGCGTGACGACATCCACCCGATGCCCCAACTGCCCCAGCGCCAACGCCAACTCTTTGACGTAGACGAGCTGCCCGCCGAAGTCGGGATGCTCGGTCCACCCCCGGTCCGTCGGGTCGAAGTTGCCTTGCGGGTTGAGGAAGGCTAGATGCATGGCGGATACGGCTTGCAGATCCATCAGAATAGAACGCGGATCCGTTTCGCTACGCTCACCTAACGCAGATTAGGACGGATGATTGCGGATCTGGCTATGCTAAATCCGCGATCATCCGCTGTATCCGCGTCATCCGCGTTCCATTTCCCTTACCAGAACATTCCCACGAAAATGGCGATGAGCACGAGCATGCCGATGGTCAGGTATCGATAGTTTTGGTACCACGGAAGCCCGGCCAGTTCTTCGGTTTCCTGGCGGAAGAAATCGCGCGTCCACGTCAAATCGCGCACGGTTTCTTCGTCCGGTTTTTCGCCGGAGAGGCTCACGCCGACGATGACGAGGATGCTGATGACCAGCAGGATCGGCGCCATGTAGAGGAAGTGCAGCACCGGCGTGCCGGCGGCCACGGCGGCCTGTTGGGCTGCATCGAGCGGGCCGGTTTGCACGATGATCATGCCCGTCAGGTGGAGCACGAAGAACAGCGCCGCTGCGGCGTGGCCCACGATGAGCGCCAGGAAAGCCGCTGTGCGGTTCGAGCGTTTCCAGAAAATACCCATGACGAAACAGGCCACGAACGGCGGGCACAGGTAGGCCAGCATCGACTGGAGGTAGGTCCAGATGTCGGGGAATTTGAGGATTTGCGGCGCCCAGAGGATCGCCAGCGTCATGAAGACGAACGTCACGACGCGGCCTACAATCACGAGGGTCTTGTTCGAAGCTTTGGGCTTGAGCTTCTTGATGAAGTCCATCGTCACCAGCGTCGAAGCCGAGTTGAGCGTCGAGTCTACGCTAGACATGATGGCCGCCACCAGCGCTGCGATGATCAACCCCCGGATGCCCACGGGCAGCAGATCGAACATGAGCGTCGGGAAGATCAGGTCCGAGTTTTCGGCGAGGGCCGGATACTCGGCGGCGGGGTAGAGCAGCCGCCCGAAGAGGCCGGGCAGGACCATGATGAAGATGATGGGCAGCTTCAGCAAGCCGGCAAAGAGCGCGCCCCAGCGTCCGTGGTTGAGGTCTTTGGCGCCCAGCGTGCGCTGCACCATAAACTGGTTCGTCCCCCAGAAATAAAAGCCCAGCAGAAACACCCCCGTCAGCAGGCCGGGCCAGGGCATCACCGGGTCGCTGGCCGGCAGGATGATGCTGAGGTCTTCCGCCGGCACGGCGGCCTTGACGTCGGCCCACGAGCCGCCGATGGCTTCGAACGAAAGCACCGCCACCAGAAACGCGCCGATGAGCAGCAGCACCGCCTGCACCGCATCGGTGTAGACGACGGCTTTGAGGCCGCCGGCAATCGTGTAGATGCCTGCCAGGATACCCAGGAGCACCACCGAGATCCAGAGCGGGATGTCCGGGTAGATGATCTGCACCACGAGCGACCCGGCATAGAGCGCCGCCGCCGTGTCGATGACGATGTTCATGAAGATCATCACGCCCGAAAAATAATAGCGCGAGCGTTCGTCGAAGCGCCGTTCCAGGAATTCGGGCATCGTGAAGATGCGCGTCTTGAGATAGAACGGCAGGAAGAAGACGATGAAGACGATCAACACCAGCGCCGCCATCCATTCATAATTATAGACCGCGATGCCCGAACTGAACGCCGCCGAAGAAAGCCCCACCAGCGTGCTCGACGAGACGTTCGAGGCGAACAGCGAAAAGCCGATCAGCCACCACGTCAGCGAGCGGCCGGCGAGGAAGTAGTCGTCGGTGGTTTCGGTGCGCCGGGCGAAGTAAAAGCCAATCGCCACGATGAAGACCACGTAGAGGCCGACCATCACGAGGTCGAGCCCTGCCAGTTCGAATTGCGGCATACTGGTGGGGACTTTTTAGCGTTGTAAAAACGCGCTGATTACGAAGGCAGTGTAAGCGGTTACACAGGTCAACGCCGCCCAAGATAAGCATCCTCCAGCCTTCGAACACGGCAAAAAGTTGTCGGGTCGATTTCCGGAGAAGTCCTGAAGGCTTACCTTCCCGATTGCACCGGCCACCGGCTGATTTCTGCAACAAGCGTCAAGAGCGATTTTCGTGACTTCCGATCCGTGCCCCTGTGGCCGTTCCAAACCGTATCACGCGTGTTGCGAGCCGTTGCATCGGGGCGCGGCGCAGGCGCAGACGGCGGAGCAACTCATGCGCTCGCGCTACGCCGCCTTCTGCAAACGCGACATCGACTACCTCATCGACACGCGGCACCCTTCCACCAGAAAAACGGATCGGGCGGTGTTGGCACACACCATCGACAGCCGGCAATGGCTAGGACTGCGCATTCTAGACAAACGACGAGGCGAACGGACCGATGACGTGGGCTACGTCGAATTCGTCGCCTATTTCAGCGGGTCGGCACCAGGGCAGATGCACGAGCGGTCCAAATTTATCAAAGAGGAAGGGCGTTGGTTTTATGTGGACGGTGAGCAGATGGAGCCCGTCAAGACAGGCCGCAACGAACCGTGCTGGTGCGGCAGCGGCAAAAAATATAAACGGTGTCATGGGGGATAGTGCCTTCGGCGTCATTGGCTCACTTCGTTCGCGTCATTTGTTGTCATTATGCTCGCTGCGCTCGCGTCATTCATTGTCAAGTTCGACCCATGACAGTGAATGATGCGCCGTAGGCGCAATTGACGCACCCGCAGGGTGCAAATGACGCGAACAAAGTGAGCCAATGACGCGCCGTAGGCGCAATTGACGTGAGCGAAGCGAACAAATGACCGCGAAGCAAATGACCGCGAGCCGAAGGCGAACTATTCATCCCGCAAACTGTTGATCGGATTCGTCAGCGCGGTTTTGATCGATTGATAGCTGATCGTCAGCCAGGCCATCAGCAGCGTCAGGCCGCCGGCCAGCGCCAGCGTCATCACGCCCACGTCGATGCGATAGGCGAAGGAGTCCAGCCACCAGTTCAGCCCGAAGTAGGCCAGCGGCGCGGCCAGCACAAAGGCAATCACGATGAGTTTGGTGAACTCTTTCGAGAGCAGCAAGATGATGCCCGTCACCGAGGCGCCCAGCACCTTACGGATGCCGATCTCTTTGGCGCGCTGCCCCGTGGTGTAGGCCGCCATGCCGAAAAGCCCGACGCAGGCCAGCAAGATAGCCAGCAGCGTGAAGGCGTTGAGCACCCGGCCCGACGCCTGATCCGCCTGATACAACGCGTCGAGATCCTGGTCGAGGAACGAGAAGAGCAACGCGCGCTCCGGCACAAACGTGCGCCATGTCTCGCCGATGGCGGCGATGGTTTGCTGCACGTCGCCCGGCCCCAGGCGCGCGGCCACGGTGTTGCCCTGCTGGCCGTTGAAAATGACCAGCGGCGCGATCTCGGTATGCAGCGATTGAAAGTTGAAATCCTCGACGACGCCCACGATTTCGAAGGTCCGCGCTTCTTGCTGGGCATTGTTGATCGACTCGCGCAGCGAATGGCCGACCGGGTCATCCCAGCCGAGGGCACGGGCGGCGGTTTCGTTGATAATGACGTTGAGCGAATCGTTGTATTCCTCCGAAAACGCCCGCCCCGCCGTCATCGTCATCGCCAGCGTCTCGACGTAGTCGTCGTCAATCGTGACGACGTTGGTGCGGAAGAGCGGCTTGTCCGGGTCGTCGGGGGCGTAGATGCTGCTGCCAAAGAAGGCGCCCGGCGCGGCGTTGGTGCTGGCCACGCCGACGACGCCGGGCAGCGCGCGCAGTTCGTCTTTGAAGGCCTCCATGTTGGTCTGCAACGCCCCGGCCTGCTTGACGATCAACACGTTCTCTTTGTCGAAGCCGAGTTGTTTGGTGCGGATATAATCGAGTTGCTGCGCGGCGATCAACGTGCCGGAGATCAACACCATCGAAATCGAAAACTGAACGATGACCAGGATGTTGCGCAGCCAGATCCCCCGCCGGCTCGATTTGAAGGCGCCTTTGAGCACCGTCGTCGGATCCATCGCCGAGATGACCAGCGCCGGATAGCCGCCGGCCAAAAGGCCCACCACGAGGGCAAAGCCTAGCAAGCCCGCCATCACCAGCGGATGCGCCACCACACCGAGCGTCAGCGCCTTGCCCGCCAGGCCGTTGAACACCGGCAGGAAGAGCCACGCTATCAGCACCGCCAGCGCCAGGCTGATGCTGCTGATGACGATGGATTCGGTCAGAAACTGCCGGATCAGGTGCCCCCGGTACGAGCCCATCACCTTGCGCACGCCCACCTCTTTGGCCCGCTCGGTAGACCGCGCCGTCGCCAGATTGACAAAGTTGATGCACGAGATCAGCAAAATAAACGCCACGAGGCCCACCAGCAGATACACGTACGTGATGCTGCCGTTGGCCTGAAGCTCGACCTCCATGTTCGAATGCAGGTGGATGTCGTGCAGCGGCTGCAAGAAATAGGTATAAGCGTGCCCCGACTCGGTGTAATCCTCCCCCGCGATGCCGAGTTGCGCTTTGATTTGATCGGCGCCGTACGTCTGCACCATATCCGGCAACTTGGCCTGGAACGCCTCCGGATCGACCCCCTCGCGCAGCCGGACGTAGGTGTAGAGCCACGGCGAGACCCAGTTGCCCTGGTTGATCGCCGTCTCCAGATAGCCTATCGCCCGCATCGAGCCTAGCAAGTCGACGTCGATGTGCGAGTTTTCGGGGATGTCTTCGATGACCGCCGAGACGACGAACTCTCCGGCGCCGCCCATAATGGTTTTGTTGATCGCTGGCTCATCGCCGAAGTATCGCCGCGCCGTCTTATCCGTCAGCACCACCTTGTTGGGCGCGTCGAGCGCCGTCGTCGGATCGCCTTCCAGAAAACGGAACGAGAAGACGTCGAAAAAATTCGAATCGGCCCACAAAAACCGGCTCTCTTGATACGTCTTATCGTCCACCGTGACGACCACCTGCGGCGCGAAGAAAAGCCGGTGCAGCCGCGTGGCCTGTTCGACGTCCGGATAGTTCGCCAGGAGCGTCGGCGTCACCATCACCGACGAGGACGCGAAATAGCGGGTGTGATCGGGATACCGGCGTTCGAGCGCGATGCGGTAAATACGCTCGCCGTCGTCGAAAAACTTGTCGTACGAGACTTCGTCGTAGACGTAAAGCGAGATCAGGAAGCAGCACGCCATCCCGAAAGACAGACCGACAATATTGATGGCCGAGTAGAGCTTCTGCCGCGCGATGCTGCGCACCGCCGTTTTCAGATAATTTCTAAGCATGACGCCTTTCCAGTAGATGGCATGAACGATCAGCACCGGCAGCGAAAGCGCCACCTGCCCGTAATACCACAGCGCCGCCCCGAACCGACCGCGCTCGGCCCGCAACGCGTGATAATGCTCCTCCATATCGCCCAGGATGGTGGCCTGCTCTTCGTTCAGCATCACCCGCCGGAAGAGCCACGCCGCGAGGGGAGGAGGTTTGTTTCTTAGGCGATTCATGACGCCTGCTGAGTCGTGTTCAAGTTCGCACCCCTGGTTGACGAATTTTGGATTTTAGATTTTGGATTGGTCTGATTTGGCACCGTCATCTCAAATGAAAAAACCTCAGCGGTTTCAACCGGCTCGGCTTTTTCGATTATTGAGGACGAAGTAGGCCGCACCCAATCCAAAATCCAAAATCTAAAATCCAAAATACCAAATCAGCCACTTCCCAAACTCAACTGCGGGATGCCGGCCCAGAGGGTTTGCTGGAGGTTGCGCACTTGCTGCAAGGCGCGCAGGCCGTCCGGGGTGAGGCGGTAGTAGATCTTACCCCGCCCGCCGCGTGTTGGCGTCGGATCGGCCACGGTTTTGGTGACGTAGCCTTTCTTGGCGAGGTTATCGAGCGAGACCCACAAAGCGCCGAAGGTGAACTTCTTGCCCGCGCGCTCCAACACGTCCTGCCGGATGGTGACGCCGTAGGCCGCATCCTGAAGACGCCAGATCGAGAGCAAGAGAATCTCGTCGTTGCGGGAGAGGTATTTCATGGCATAGCGGGTATTTTTACTAAAAGTTAGGAGTGGGCGAAGATTATTACAACTAAAACTTAGTAGAAATATGAAACAGAGCCATGATGCAGCGGCAGGTATGTGCTTTGTGGTGAAGCCCAGGCCCGCCCGGCGCTCAATCACCGGGCTCAGTAGCACAAGGACGCTGAAGCACCCTGTTTTAGCACCATCGGGGCTTTAGCCAGTGAGCCCGGTTCTTCAGGGCCGGGCGAGGTCGAGGCTTCACTATCTTGCGCATACCTACTCCGAAGTCACCAGCCGAGGCAATGCCATGACTCCCGATCCATCAAAAACAGCCCGGTACTATCCCCGCGAAGCGCTCCGTCTTGAGCCCGACGTCGAAGGCGCCAGGATGTGGGCGGTGACGCTCGAAAAGACGATGTTCACCTTTTTCAGCCCCGTAGGGGCGTCCTGTTTGTAGCATAAAGCTTTTAAAAAACAAATAGCGTAGGAGCGGCCTGTTCAAAAAATCCGCTACATCCGCTTTGAACAGGCCGCTCCTACGGAGCTATTTTTTGAGCAAACGTGAGGTTCTACAAACAGGACGCCCCTACGGGGCTCCTTCGACGATCTAGTTTGCCGGCATTCTTTGGTCAAGCACCCTCACGTTTCACGAAACCATCGTCAGCCCGGCGGCGCGGAGGGCGGCTTCGAGTTCGTCGATGGGCGGGTTTTTCATCGTCTCGTCGTCGACGACGACCATCGGGAATTTGAGCTTGCCGTTGTTCATCGCCTTGACGGCTTCTTCGGCGGCGGCGTCTTGTTCGATGTTGTGATAGTCGAAGGGGATGTCGTGGCGTTTGAGGTAGGCGCGGAAACCGCCGGTGAGCGGGCACCAGTCGGTGCCGTAGAGATGCACCTGCCGGGCCGTCGGATGCGGCGCGGCTTTCGGTTCAGGCGCATCGACGAGTTCAGTGCGGAAGAGTTCGGCGCACCGGGCGAAGGCGTCGGCGGTGCCCCGGAGGGTCAGCATATCGCCCTCTTTGAGCCTGAACTGCGGCGGCGGCATCGTGATATTGGTGTGCCCGCGCCGGATGGATTTCACCGAAAGCCCCTTGTGCTCGAACGCCACCGACTCCAGCGTTTGATCGATGATCGAAGCGCCCTCGCGCAGCGTGACGGTCCGCGTGTCGAGCGCGCCGACGATCATGTCGCCGATGGGCGCCAGCACGCCGTCGCCGCCGGTGTTGCGGATGACCTCGTACTGCTCGCCCCGGACGACACTCAGGCAATGCTCGACTTCGGCAGGCTCGATGTGATAGTCGCGCAAGACTTCGGCGAAAAGCTGGGCGATGGTTTCGAGTTCTTCGGTGACGATCTGATCGGTGCCGGCGTGGACGAGTTCTTCGGCGGCGTCCTGATAGCGTGTCCGGGCGACGATGCGGAGGGTCGGATTCAGCGTCCGCGCCACGCGGGCGACGCGGTGGGCGAACTCGGCGTCGTCGTCGGGGATGAAGAGCATTTTGGCTTGCAGGATGCGCGCGTGCAGCAGGGCATTTTGCCGGGCAGGGTCGCCGCGCACGACGAGGCGACCTCTGGTCTCGGCTTCCTCGGCGCGAGGCGGGCTCAGGGTCATGATCACATGCGGGATCCTTGCTGAATGCAACACCCCGCTGAGCCGCCGCGCGCCGCGTCCGTACCCGGCGATGATGATGTGATTTTCGATGGTCGCGTGGTCGTCGGGCAGCGGGGCGGCTTCGACCGCTTCATCCGGGCCCGGCATCTCTTCGTCCGGCTCTTCCGGGCGGCGCGCTTCGAGTCGTTTCGCCAGGCGCATCCCCAGTTGCGACAGCGGCGGCGTCATCACCATCAACACCACCGTCGCCGCGATGAACGTCTGCGAGCCGGTCTCGGCCAGGCCTGCCGGGAACAGTTCCAACGCGCGCCCGGCCCGCTCCAGCACGAACGAAAACTCGCCCACCTGCGCCAGCGTAAACGCCACCGCCACCGCCGACGCCGTCCCATAGCCCAGCGCCTTCATGCTGATGCCCGTCGTCACAGCTTTGATCAGCAAAACCAGCACGACCACGCCGAGGACCAGCGGCAGGTTGCTCACCAGAAAACCGACGTCCAGCAACATCCCCACCGACACGAAAAAAGTCGCGGCGAACAGGATCTGAAGCGGCATGATCTCGCCGAACGCGTGCTCTGAAAAGCGGCTCTCCGAGACGATGAGACCGGCCAGGAAAGCGCCGAGTTCGAGGCTGACGCCGGCCAGGCTCGCCAGCAGCGCCATGCCGAAACAGATGGCGATGAGCGAGAGCAAAAACAACTCCTGCGAGCACGTCTTCGCCACGCGTTCGAGCACAATCGGCATCACGCGCCGCGCCCCCAGCAGCGCCACGGCGATGATGAGGCCGGCTTTGCCGAGCGCCGCCAGAATGCCCAGCGGCGAGCCGCCCTGCCCGGCCAGCATCGGCACCAGCAGCACCATCACGATGATGGCGAGGTCTTGAAAGATCAGGATGCCGAGCGAGGCCTGCCCCGGCTCGGTGTTGGTCTCGCCCCGGCTGCCGAGGAGTTTGAGGACGATGGCTGTAGACGAGAGCGCCACCAGAAACCCCGTAAACAACCCCGCCTGCCACGACACCCCGAAGGCCGCCAGAATACCCATCGTCGCCAGCGCCGTCAGGCCCACTTGCATGCCGCCGCCGCCGAAGATCAGCTTCTTGATCCGCGCCAGCTTCTCCAGGCTGAATTCGATGCCGATGGTGAAGAGCAGCAAGATCACCCCCACTTGCGCCGTCGCATCGACCAGCGCCTGGTCTTTGACCAGCTCCAGCGCATTCGGCCCGATGACCACGCCCGTCAACAAAAACCCGACGATAGGCACGAGTTTGAGCCGGTAGCCGATGTAGGCAATCAGCGCGCCGCACACGAGCAGCGCAGCAACTTCAACAAAAAACGGCGGAACGCCGACGGCGAGGTGGAAAGGCATGAGCGGGTGAGGGCTTGGGGGCAAGGCTTTGTTGTCTCCGCAAACCCTTGAATGAAGAGCTTAGTTTCACCAGGAAGGCCATGCATGAGCGGCTACACAGGATCGGCAGCCTCATTCATCGATTGGAATGCGGTTTCTTATCGACCTGATGAGTTCAGCAACAGAGTGGCGTCCCCGATACCAAAGGATCAGAAGCAGAATGCCAATGATATAGCCAACGACCGTGATTATCGTGAAGATGATAAAGGTTCTGTCGGATTGTATCGTAGTGGTGAGGAGGGCAATCAAAAAGGAACTGGCTATGGATAGTAAGAATATGGCAAAGTTTAAAAAGATGGTGTTCGGGTTGCCTTTCTCAAGAGTGGATAATTCATTTTCAGTAACCTCGTAGACTACCATATAGTCAACACGACCACGGATGATCCTAATACTTTCCTCGATCTCTTTCTTAACAATATTGGGGTCTAGGCCCAGCTCGGAGATCTCCCTACGCACTTCATCGATTGACATTGATTGAATCACATCGGGGCTATACATCAGCGAGGCCATCAGCTTTTCCAACTTCGCTAACACCTCTGGAGGCACAGGCTGCTCAGATTCGGGAGGTTCCATTACGGACTCTGACGTGTCGGGTTTGACTCTCGTTTCTTGAACTCCGATAACTTATGTTTCAGCCTTCTTTTTGCATCATAAATTGCGCGAATAGGCACTCCTAGCGTCACAGCCAAGTCACGGGGTTGCAACTGAGGATCTTCGAGCATTAATGTAGTTATCTTAGAGAGCACTTCATCATCAGCAAAGAGCTTGAGAATCTGTTCTCGAAGATAGGGATCGTCCATAGGCTCTCCAATAGCATCGGTCTCAAATGACTTACTTGTTCGCACTAGAGGGTGTTCATCGCTCCACCTTTTTTCTTTAGCAAGTAGATGGGAGATTTTAGACCTTATGACCATAGCCAGGAAAAAAAACAGGTCGATATCTTTAGGTTTTATCCGTTCACCATCGAGATATGCCATGATAGCCTCTTGAACAAAATCCTGAGCATTAAGACCGATGCGTTCAGAGGGGGGAATATGTTCCCTAAGCATGCGCTCCGTAAAGAGCAGAAGGCGGAGCGACAACTCTTCCCATTCGCTTTTGGTCAAGCCTGTCAGCTCTGCAACTGCGTCCGACTTCTTGGCTGGATGTTTTGTCTGCTCAATCAAGGCTCTCCTGCTGCGTTAGTTGGCTGATACATTGTCCTTTAAAGATAACTCATAGGATACTCATCCGATCCGATCTGGTTTAGAAAAAACTTGGCATAAACAGGCTTTTCAGGTTTAAAATGGCTCATTGAGTGCCCTCTACCGGTTCTTCCGCAGGATCGTCTGCAACTCGCGTTGTAGCGCCGCCACGGCCTCTGTGCCCGTCACGTCGCCGCGCAGGGTGCGGTTGAAGGCGCGGGCGATGCGGGGCGCGATCTGCATGTAAAACGGCGAGACCGGGCGGATGCGTGTGTCGTCGATGGCGACCTTGCCGAGGGCGATGGCAGGCACCTGCTGGAGGATCTGCGGATCGTCGTAGAGGGCGGTGAGCGAGGGGAGGAAGCTGCCGTCGAGCGCCCGGCGTTTTTGCTGGGCCGGGTCGGTGAGGTAGCGGATGAGCGTCCAGGCGGCCTCGCGTTTGCTGCGGGCGATGGTGGCGTTGATCATCAGGTTCCAGCCGCCGAGGCAACTGAACGGGCCGGTAGCCGTGTCGGTAGGCAGCCGCGCCAGGCCGACCTGCTCCGGCGTCAGTTGCGATTGCGCGGGATCGGTGACGATGCTGTAGTTGGCGGGCCAGTTGCGCATGAAGACGGCGTCGCCCTGCATAAAATCCATCCACGCATTCCGCTCGTTGTACGTCGTGACGGCCTCCGGCGTCAGTCCTTCGGTCACCATGCTGCGCGCCGTATCGAGCCCGGCGGCGGCCTCGGCGGTGTTGACGGTGATCACGTTGGGATCCATCACCACCTGCCCGAACGAGCCGGCCACCGAGAGGTTGCCCGTCAGCACACGCCCGCCGGCATTCCAGATATACTCCAACGCGTTGGCGACGCCGCCTTCGTACTCGGCGCCCTGAAACACAAAGCCGTAGCGCGTCCCCGCGTTTTGCATCACCGTCCGTGCCATCCGCTTGAGGTCAGCCCACGTTGTCGGCGGCGTGCTGAAACCGTTCTGCTCCAACAAATCCTTGCGATAAAAAAGCACCCCGGCGTCGGTATACCAGGGCACGCCCCAGACTTTGAAGCGATAGACGACCGCATTGAGCGCCGATTCCACAAAATCCTCCGGATCGTACGCGCTGTGAAACTGCCGGGAGAGATCACGGACCCACCCGTTGCGTGCGAACGCCGCCGTCCAGACCACGTCGGCCCCGATGACGTCGATGTCGCCGGCGCCGGCGATGAAGTCCGATTCGAGTTGGCGGTAGTAGGCGTCGGATTCCCGTGCCATCGCGCGCCAGGTCACGCGGATGTCGGGGTGATCCCGGTTGAAAGCGTCGAGAAGCGGTTGCAGCGTCCCGGAGTCGTCAGGGCCGAACGAGAGGACGAGGTCGGTCTGCCGCCGGACGATGGCGGGCGCGGCAGCCTTCGCCCCCACCGGCCACAACGCCGCCGACGCCAATCCGGCTCCACCTTTTTTGAGAAACGCGCGCCGGGAGAGGGTTTGCTTGCTCATATTTACGTCTTGCTTATGCAAAGCTTGTCATGTTGTCAGGCGGGACGTGAAACGTAAAACGTGAGGGTGCTCGGCACAACGGTTGGTGCAAGCACCCTCACGTTTCACGCATCACCAGAACCAGATCACAATCACCATCGTCGTTACGAACAGCAGCGTGGCGAGGTAGCGATAGTTTTTCCAGAACGGGACGGTTTTGAGTTCTTCGGTTTCGGTCTTCCACAGCGAGGGTGTCCAGATGAGGCCTTCGAGCTTGTCGTCCGGCTCCGGCGCCGTCATCAGGCTGACCCCCACGTGCAGCGCGATGCTCCCGACGAACGAGATCAGCGCCGCGTACAAAAAGTGGATGGGGAAAAGGCCCGCAATCTCGTTGGCGAAAAACCCGACCACGCCCAGGCCGATGCCCAGCACAAACGTGACGAAGGCGCCGTGCCGGTTGGCGCGCTTCCAGAAAATCCCCACCAGAAAGATCGCCACGATGGGCGGCGTCACATACGAAAGGATCGACTGGATGTAATTCCACAACGACGAGAATTTGATGATCTGCGGCGCCCAAATCACCGCGATGATCATCACGACGACCGTCGTAATCTGCCCGGCGCGCACCAGCCCGTGTTCGCTGATGGTCGGCTTGAACGGCTTGACGAAGTCCATCGTCACCAGCGTCGAGGCCGAGTTGAGCGTCGAATCGACCGACGAGGTGATGGCCGCCACGAGCGCTGCCAGAATGATGCCTTTGACGCCCGTCGGCAGCAGTTCGGCGACGAGTTTGGGGAAGACCATGTCCGGGCTTTGGAGGTCCGGAAACAGGTAGAGGGCCATCGTGCCGGGCAGGATCATCAGGAAAAGGATGGGCAGCTTGAGGAAGCCGGCGAAGATGGCGCCCCAGCGCCCGTGGTCGAGGTTTTTAGCGCCGAGGACGCGCTGGACGGCCACCTGCTCGGTCGTCCAGGCGTAGATGCCGATGATGATCAGCCCCGTCAAAAGCCCCGGCCAGGGCAGATTCGGATCGTCGGCGGGCTGGATGATGTGCAGCGCGCGCTCGGGCACCACCTCCGTCATCGCCTCCCACGACGGGATGGCGTTGAGCGTGGCGATGAGCACCAACGACCCGCCGATGAGCAACACCACGGCCTGGATCGTGTCGCTGATGACGACCGCGCCGAGGCCGCCGAAGATCGACATCACGCCCGCCAGCACGGCCAGCACCACCACGCCCACCCACAACGGCACCTGCGGAAACATCGTCAGCCCGACGAGCGCGCCGGCGTACAACGTGCCGGCGGTGCCGAGGAACGTCGCAAAAAAGATCAACAACCCCGAAAAAGCCACCCGCGAGCGCCGGTCGTAGCGCCGTTCGAGAAATTCGGGCATCGTGAAGACACCGCTTTTCAGGTAGAATGGCAGCATGAAGAAGACGAAAAAGATCAGGATGATCGCCGCCATCCACTCGTAGCTGTAGACCGAGATGCCCTGCGCGTAGCCCGCCCCCGCCAGCCCCACAAACGACGCCCCCGACACGTTCGTCGCCAGCAGCGAAAAGCCGATCAACGGCCAGACGAAGTTGCGCCCGCCGAGGAAAAAGCCGCTGGTGTCGTCTTTCTGCTTCCGGTTGAGCCACAACGGAATCAGCCGGCTCAGCACCAGATAAATCACCAGGATGGCGATGTCGATAAACGCGATTTCGAAGTTGACGAACATGGAGGGTTGGTGTCTTGACCCTTGCAGGTTTCCTTAACGTTGCGTCATGGAAAATAGGGGAGTGAAACGTAAAACGTGAGGGTGCTCGGCTCGCCTTTTTTCCGACACCCTCACGTTTACTTCGTCAGTCGCCTTCGGCTCATGTCATGTTTCCTGTTTGGTCAGGGTGGGGGATCGTATAATGTCCAGAACTGGGAAAATGGTAGGCACAAACGATCTGCAAGTCAATCAGAACGTAACGGATGGCGGTGTGGCCTCATAGAAACGCCGGATTGATGTGACTTCAGGGTGTCTGCCTTGCAAGGACCTCTTTGCTCTTTAGTGTTTTGGTTTTTCAGTGTTTTAGCGGATCAACATAGATCCGTGAAGATCCGTCTTATCCGTGTCATCCGTGTGCCATTGTAAGTTGAAGCCACGCTCCGAAATCTAAAATCCAAAATTACTACGTCAGTCGCCTTCGGCTCGTGTCAAAATCACCCCCTCGTGTCCGTCCAACGCCAACGTCTCGCCGACTGCTTCCTCGTCCCGATCCGGGTTTGTCGAGACCAGCAGGCGGCCCGGCGACGGGAGGGTGATGCGTTGGGGAGCGTCCGAAAAGTTGAGCGCGACGACGAGCCTTTGCGTGTCTGATTCTCGGACGAAGACGTAGCAATCGTCCGGCGCGTCGTCGAGGAGGCGGTAGGCGCCGGTTTGGAGGGCGGGCGCGGTTTTTCGAAGCGCGAGCAGCCGGCGGTAGAGATTGAGCAAAGAGGCCGGGTCCTGGCGTTGGCGCGTCACGTTGCGGGCGGCGTAGTCGTCGTGGAGGGGGAGCCAGGGCGTCGGGGCGGTGGTGAAGCCGGCGCCTGGTTCATCGGTCCAGGCCATGGGGGTGCGGCAGCCGTCGCGGCCCAGGCCGGGCACGCGGCGGCCCCACGGATCTTGCTGCTGGTCGGGCGGGATGTCTGCCTGGCGCATGCCGAGTTCGTCGCCGTAATAGAGCGTGGGGGTGCCGCGCAGGGTGAGGAGCAGCATCGCGGCCAGGCGGCTGCCGGCCTCGCCGTAGCGGCTGGCCAGGCGCGGCTCGTCGTGGTTGCCGAGGACGTAGTTGGGCCAGGCCCCCGGCGGCAACGCGGCTTCGAGTTGATCGACGAGGCGACGCAGGGCGGCGGCGTTGCGGTCGGCGTGGAGCAGCGAAAAGTTGAACGGCATGTGCAGTTCGTCGAGGTCGTCGCCGTAGTAGCGCGCCCACTCGGCCCAGTCAAAGAGGTGGATCTCGCCGACGGTCATGCGCGGTCGTTCGTCGGGATAGGTATCGACGATGCGGCGCAGTTCGCGGAAGACGTCGTGGATGTCTTCGTGGCCTTTGTTGTAGAGATGGATCTGCGAATCGTATTCGCCCATCGGTTTATAAAAATCGCCGTCGGGCGAGGGGTTGAGCGGGTTGTCGCGCATCATCGGATCTTTCATGATGAAATGCGCCACGTCGATGCGGAAGCCGTCCACCCCGCGATCCAACCAGAAACGCATCGCATCGAACATCGCCTCGCGGACGGCGGGGTTGCGCCAGTTGAGATCGGGCTGTTCTTTGAGGAAGGAGTGGAGGTAGTACTGCCCGGTCGCCTCGTCGAACGTCCAGGCCGGCCCGCCGAAGACACTCAGCCAGTTGTTAGGCGGGTCACCGTCGGGTCTGGGATTCTGCCACACGTACCAGTCGCGCCGGGGATTGTCGCGGGACGAGCGGGATTCGACGAACCAGGCATGCTGATCAGACGAATGATTCGGCACGAAATCGACGATCACTTTGAGCCCGCGCGTGTGCGCCTCGGCCACGAGCCGGTCGAAGGTCTCCAGGTCGCCGAAGAGGGGATGGACGTCGGTGAAATCCGCCACGTCGTAGCCGAAGTCGGCCATGGGCGAGGGGTAGAAGGGCGAGAGCCAGAGCGCATCGACATCGAGCGTCTCGCTCAAATAATCGAGTTTGTCGATGACGCCGCCGAGATCGCCGACGCCGTTGCCGGTCGAATCGTTAAAGCTGCGGGGGTAGATCTGGTAGATGACGCCGGTGTGCCACCAGGGGTGGGAGGTGTCTGAGGGCATGCGGGGTTGGTTTCGGGTGATTAAACGGTATCAATGGCATCAGGTAGAGACGTTACATGTAACGTCTCTACGGCAAAAGACGCAGCCTGTCATTACGGCGCCATCCGCGTCAGGACGATTTCCAGTTCGGCGACGCCGGCAAAGCCGGGGCCGCTCATCGTGCCGCGAATACTTCGTCGGTCTTCGGCCACGTTGCCGTTCAACTCGCCCAGCGGCGGCCCCCCGAAGAGCAGGTCGAGGTTGATGATCGGATGCAGGTAGCTGCTGCCGGCTATGATGTTGAAAGCGAGCACCCCCTGAGGGCCGGTCACGGTGCCGTCGCCGGTCACATTCGTCCGGTCTTCGTTGATGTTTATCTCGACCAGGAAGGTATCTACCACGCCCATCACGTTGGTTGAGGGGACTTCGCCGCGCCACGTGCCGGTGATCGAATCGACGGCAATGGGGCCGGGGTCCGGGTCGGACGAATCGCAACCGATAAAGAGCAGAAACAGGCTGAAGGGCAATAAAAAAACGGCGAGACGGCGCATGAGCAATGCCATCGGGTTTAGGGTTTCAGGAATGTAAGGAGCTATTTTTCGATGTCTCACTTTGTGTGGGAAATGGCGTCGGTCACTGGTCACTGGTCACTGGTTGAGGGTAAAGACACCAATGACCAATGACAGCGAGCGCAGCGAGCGCAGCGAGCGTAATGACTAGTGACCTGCGCCGATGGCCTTATCGGGCACTCCTTCGAAGAATGGCGCCTTACTTTCTTCTGGCTGTTCAGGTAGGGGGTAGGAGCGCACACGCCCGGTTCAAAAGAACGTTCCAGCTTCTTCTAATCCACACGCGCCGTCGCCGGTTGTTGCCATCGGATGACTTGCAACGGCGCGGCGTTGCGCGCGGCGATGATCAGCCGGGCGCCGCCGGCCTGCTCCAGCCGGCGCAGCGCGCGCGCCTGGCCTTCGATCCACAGGTTGCTCTCGGCGGGTTCGATCACCGAGAACGTGCCCTGGCCGTCGCCGCGCAAGAGCCAGCCGTAGCCGGCGTCGTAGCGCCCGCGCCGGGGCGGCACCCCGTCGAAGTTGCCCGCCAGCATCAAATCCTTGAGCCCGTCCCCATCGAAGTCATCGGCCAGGATCGCGTGGACGGGCGCAAGCTGGGCGTGCCACGGCAGCGGGCGCAGCGTGAAGGCGGGAGCCTGCCCCGAACTTGATCCGGGGTCGCCGTTGTTTTCGGCGTAGACGGTGTCGAAGAAGTAGGCCTCTTTGACGGTCGCGCCGGTGCGTTCTTCGGGGGTGAAAACGTCGTCGAGGCGGCTGCCGCCGAAGGAGGCATAGGTCGGGAATTTGTTGACGAGCGCGGGGAGCTGGCGGATCAAATCATCCCGCGAGGCAAAGAGAAGGTCGTCGCCGTTTTTGTAATGCGTCAGGATCTGATCGGGCTTGCCGTCGGTGTTGAAATCGCCGATGGTGAGGCGGGCGGGTTCGTCGGGCGCAGCGTGCAGGTACGAGTTTCGTCCGAGGTTGCCGGCCACCAGATCCACGTCACCGTCGCCGTCCATGTCTTCGGCCAGGACCGTGTTCCACCAGCCGTTGGAGCCGTCGAAACCAGCCTCGGCGGTGCGTTCGGTGAACTGCCCGTCGCGCTGCGCGAAGACGCGGATCGGCGTCCATTCGCCCACCACGATCAGGTCGAGGCTGCCGTCGCCGTCGTAGTCCGTCCAGACGGCGTCGGTGATCATGCCGGCCTCGGCGAGCCCGGCGGTGCGCGTCTCGGTCACGTCCGTGAAGGCGCCGGTGCCGTCGTTTTCGAGCAAGAAGCTCGGCGGTGTCAGGCCGTATTGGCGCGAGACCACGCGGCTGCCAACGAACAGGTCCACGTCGCCGTCCTGATCAAAATCGCCCGGCGCGACGCAGCAGCCGTTGGCGAAGACGTCGGGCAAGGCATTCTCGGTGCGGGTGAAGCCGCCGCTGCCGTCGTTGAGATAAAGGCGGTCTCGGAGGGCGTCGTTGTTGCCCCAGAATTCGTTGCCCGCGCTGACCACGTAGAGATCTGCATCGCCGTCGCCGTCGGCGTCGAAGAAGGCGGCGTCTACGTCTTCGTGGAGGCTGTCGGCGGTCCACAGCGCGTCGTTGGTGGGTAGGAAACCTCCGTCGGATTGCTGCACGAGAAGACGGGCCGGTTGCCACTTCGCGCCGCCGGCAAAGACATCGTCGAGGCCGTCGCCGTTGACGTCGGCCACGACCAGCGCCGGGCCTTCGGTCGAGAGCAAATGCGGCATCAACGGCTCGCGGGTGAAGTCGAGAAACTGATTTTCTTCGTGATCGAAATCGAGCGCCGTCGCCCCGGTCACGTCTTCAAATAGAGGATTGATCGGATCTGGCTGATCGTGATCGTACACGAAAGCGCCACTCGCATCGTCCTGGCGCGCGGTGAGAAGCTGATCGGCAGCGACGTTCGTCATCGTCTGAAACCGTCCATCCGGCCAGACGACGAGCACGGTGTCGATCAACGCGATCTCGCCCAGCCCAAAATGCAGGCGCGGATCCACCGACGATTGCCAGCCGCGCGTGGGCGATTGCTCCTGCATCTGCATCATGCCTTGATGTCTGAGTATCACCTTCGCGCCGATGCCCGCCGTGTTGCCGCCGCTGCCTTCGAGCGCCACCGTCAGGTAATGCCGCCCGGTCTGCTCCGTCGTCAGATTTTTGTAGATCGAAGCCGGCCCGCCCACGTTGTTGACGACGAGGTCGAGGTCGCCGTCGTTGTCGAGGTCGGCATAGGCGGCGCCGTTGGAGAAGCCGGGCTGCGCCAATCCCCAGTCGTCGGCCTTGTTGGTGAAAGACAGAGCCTGCCCCGGACCCGATCCGGGGCCGTCGTTGCGGAAGGCGTAGTTGGCGAGAGGCACCTGCGGCATCCGGTCGAGCAGCTTCAGGTTGTCTGCTGTGATGACCTCGCCCAGCGTGGCCTGCATGGCAGGCGACGCCGTGAAATCCAGATAATCGCGGTCGTTGGGCCGGCGATAGATGCCGTTGGTGATAAAGAGGTCTTTGAAGCCGTCGTTGTCGAGGTCGGCCAGCAGTGCCGCCCAACTCCAATCGGTAGCGGTGATGCCGGCGGTGTAGCCGGTGTCGGCGAAGCGGCCCTGGCCGAGGTTAAGCTGGAGCGTGTTGCGGCTAAACTGATGATGATACCCCCGGTTGAGCTTGATGCGATAGACATCATAGTCCTCCGCCCCGACGACGGTCTGAAGGATCTCCTCGCGCTCCGGCAGCATGTCTACGACCACCACGTCGGGCCGCCCGTCATTGTTGACGTCGGCGGCGTCGTTGCCCATCGACGAGAGGCTCGTGTGGCCCATCGCCGAGTAGATCGTCTCGGTAAACGTGCCGTCGCAGTTGTTGCGGTAGAGGTAGTCGTTTTCGTGAAAATCGTTCGAGATGTAAAGATCCACACAGCCGTCGCCATTGAGATCGCTCGCCATGGCGGCGAGCCCGTAGCCGACGAAGCTGCCGTAGATGCCCGCTTCAGTGCTGACATCGGTGAAACGCTCGCCATCGTTGCGGAGAAGCTTGTCGCCGGCTTCGGGATGCCGCTCTTCGCGAAAATACGTCCCGCCGAGCTTGACGATGTCGTGGAGCGAGTGATTGACCAGATAGACATCCAGATCGCCGTCGGCGTCATAGTCGAAGAACGTCGCCTGGGTTGAGAGGCCTTCGTGGTCGAGGCCGTAGGCTTCGGCGTGGTCGGTGAAGGTGGGAACCTGCCCCGGACCTGATCCGGGGTCGCCGTTGTTGACGTAAAGCGCGTTGGCGCCGCGCATACCCAGATGGGTGACGTTCGAGACGTAGATGTCGAGGTGCCCGTCGCCGTTGACGTCGGCCATCGTGACGCCTTTGGTCCAGCCGGCGGTCCCGGCCACACCGGCCTGCTCGGTGACATCCTCGAAGACGAAATCGCCTTTGTTGAGATAGAGCTTGTTGGGCTGTTCGTTGGCCGTGAAGTAGAGATCGACCAGCCCGTCGCCGTTGACGTCGCCCGCTGCTACGCCGCCGCCGTCGTAGTAGTAGAGGTAGTTGAGGATGTTGAACGCCGGATCTTCGGCCAGCGTATTGGTGAAGGTAACGCCGGTGGTGGTTTCGGGCAGCAGCTCGAAGAGCCGGGCAGGGCGTTCGTCGGGGGCGCCGCAGCCGGTGAGGAGCAGGGCGGCGATGAGGAGGGAAAGCGCATTCAGAGATCCGTAAAGTAATCTCCACCGAGATGCTACTGTGTCGCAAGCAAGGCAGTTCAATCCTCTGAGAAGGTTTGTTGTAGAGTTTCCTCTCCCTCGACGGGAGAGGGACAGGGTGAGGGTGATCTGCGATGAGCAAAGCGTTTCAAGACCGTTTTTCCCCCTCACCCTAACCCTCTCCCGCTGGGGGAGAGGGAACACACGGCTCGCCTTCGGCTTCGCCGTGGCAGAATTTAATAGCCTTCCTGCATCGCAGAGATCTGAGTGATCTCGGAGATTGCGGTAAGGGACGCAGGAGCGTCCCGCATTGGCATTTACTCCGTCAGTCGCCTGCGGCTCTTGTCCACGCAGGAGCGTGGGAACGAGTAGTAAGTGTTTCATCCGTGTGTCATCATTCAACCGCAAAAACCTGAATCGGCCCGTCATTCTTCGCCACAAAGACCAGCCGCCCGCGCTGCGCATCGTCCACGAACGCGATATCCCGCGCCTGCCCCGTCACGAAGAAGCCGCTGGCGCGCGTTGGCACGGGGGTGAAGCTGCCTGTGCCGTCGCCCTTCAGGAACAGCCCGTAGCTCGCATCCATCCGCCCAAACTCCGGCTTGACGGCGTGGAAGTTGCCCGCCATCAGCAGATCCACATGCCCGTCCTCGTCGAAATCGTCCGACGCCAGCCCGTAGACCGGCGAGAGTTGCGCCTCGTAGGGCAGCGGCGTCAGCCCGAACGTCCCGTCGCCCCGGTTTTCGATGAGCGCCGTCCGGAATTCATAGGCCGTCTTGACGATAACACCGTCCAACTCCTGCGCCGTGAAGATATCCGCGACGGTCTGCTCGGCGTAGTCGGCGTGGCGGGCAAATCGATTTTGGAGGAACTCCAGGTGGTTCGTCAGGTCGGGTTTGAGGACGATGGGGTAGCTCGTGCCGTGGTTGTAGAGCGAGACGATCTGCTCGGTCCAGCCGTTGCGGTCGAAGTCGTGGACGTGCATCGTCGCGGGCGTATCGGGGCCGGCTTGCAGGCGTGAATTCAGGCCCAGGTTGCCCACCACGAAGTCGTCGTCGCCGTCGCCGTCGAAGTCGCCCGTGAGGAGACGGTTCCACCAGCCGTGGCTTTTTTCGAGGCCCGTGTCGGCGAGCGGTTCGAGGCCGCTGCCGGTGTTGCGGAAGATCGTCACTGGCATCCATTCGCCCACGACGACGAGGTCCGGGCGGCGGTCGCCGTCGTAGTCGGTCCAGGCGGCGTCGGTCACCAGGCCGATGGTCGAGAGCGCCGGGGCGACCTGCTCGGTGACATTGGTGAAGCGGCCTCGCCCGTCATTTTGCAGGAGGAAGCTCTGCGGATCGACGCCGTACTGCCAGGGCTCCAGGCGCCCGCCGACGAACAGGTCGAGGTCGCCGTCACGGTCGTAATCGGCGGCTTCAACCGCCGCGCCGCTGGTGGCGATCTGCGGGATCCGGTCGCGGGTTTTTGTGAAGGTGCCGCGCCCATCGTTGAGGTAGAAACGATCCGTCAGGCCGGGCGCGCGACGGGCATATTCGCTGCCGCCGCTGACCACGTAGAGGTCTACGTCGCCGTCGCCGTCGGCGTCGAAGAACGCGGCGCCGAGGTCTTCGGAAATGGCATCCTGTGCGAAGACGTCCTCGTTGGCGCGCGCGAAGCCGCCGCCGCGTTGCTGCACGAAGAGCGCCCCCGCCTGCTCCTTGGCGCCCCCGGCATAGAAATCGTCCAGCCCGTCGCCGTTGACATCGGCCACCGCCAGACGCGGGCCTTCGGTCGAGAGCATTTTGGGCAACAACGCCTCCCGGTCGAAATCGACGAAATCATTTTCTTGATGCGCATAATCGAGGCCGGTTTCCGTGGTGACATCCGCAAAAAGCCCCGGCGCAGCGGTCGAATCCGGCGGAGCGGCTTCGCGCAGCACGCTATCATCCTGAAGGAGCGTCAGCCGCTGGTTCGTGGCGACGTCCGTCCGGATCGTCACCCGATCATCGGGCCAGACGACGATGAGCGAATCGACCGTCTCGACGGCGCCGAGGCCGAACGTCAACACCGGATCGACCGTCGATTGGAAGCCGCGTGTGGGCACCTGCTCCAGGTAATACGCCTGCCCGCCATGCCGCAGCGTCACCTTCGCGCCGATGGCGAACGGGTTCTTGCCCGCGCCCTCGAGGACCACTTGCAGGTAGCGATGATCGCGCAGCGTGTCGGCTTCGTTGCGATAGACGAAGGCTTGCTGGTTGACGTTGTTGACAACGAGGTCGAGGTCGCCGTCGTTGTCGAGATCGCCGTAGGCCGAGCCGTTCGAGAAGCTCGGCGTGTCGAGGCCCCATTCGGCGGTGCGATTGGTGAAAATCAGCCCCTGCCCCGGGCTTGATCCGGGGTCGCCGTCGTTGGCGAATAGATAGTTTTCAAGCGGCGTCGAGGGTAGTTCTTCGAGCAGCTTGCGGAAGTCGCTACCGTTTTCGCGGATCCATTGTTTGATGGCCTCTTCGTCGGCGAAGAACGCGATGAAATCCTGATCTGTCAGGTCGCGATAGATGCCGTTGGCGATGAAAATGTCTTTGAAGCCGTCGAGGTCGAAATCGGTGATGAGCGCGCTCCAACTCCAATCGGTGGCGGCCACCCCGGCGATGAGGCCGATCTCGCTGAAGGTGCCGTTGCCGTTGTTGCGGTGGAGCATGTTGCGCATGAACTGATGATAAAACCCGTTCTTGATGCCGTTCTGATACGTCCGCCACGAGTCGAACGTCGAAGTCATCTTCAAACGCCGGTCGGTGTCGGGCAGCATGTCCGTCACGTAGATCTCCGCGAAGCCGTCGTTGTTGATGTCGGCCATGTCGGCGCCCATCGACGAGAGGCTGATGTGGCGCATCCGGGCTTCGACCTCTTCGCGAAACGTCCCGTCCTGGTTGTTGATGTAGAGATAATCGCGCTCGAAAAAATCGTTCGAGATATAAATATCGAGCCAGCCGTCGCCATCGACGTCGCCGACGGTGACGCCGAGGCCGAAGCCGATCTCGCTGCCGTAGATGCCGGCCTCCTCGCTGACGTCGGTGAACACGACAGAGCCTGTGCCGGACCCCGATCCGGTATCGTTGCGATAGAGCTTATCGCCGCCGCCTTCGTGGCGTTCATCGCGGATGTTTTGGACGGTGAAGCTGCTGAGCGGGCGCGAGGTGTTGTTCATCAAATAGCAATCGAGGTCGCCGTCTTTGTCATAGTCGAAGAAAGCGGCGTGGGTCGAGTGGCTTTTGTCGGCGAGGCCGTAGCCGGCGGCTTGTTCGCGGAAGCGCGGCACGCCGTCTGAGTCCGGTCCCTGGTTGATGAACAATTCGTTGGCCCGGTCGTCGCCCGGCACATCGCCCGAATTCGAGACATAGATATCGAGCAGCCCGTCGCCATTGACATCGGCGATGCTGACGCCGGTGCTCCATTTGTGCCTGCCCGCCACGCCGGCTTTGCCGGTCACGTCTTCGAACAGAAAATCGCCTTTGTTGAGATAGAGCTTGTTGGGCGTCAGGTTGGCCGTGAAATAGACGTCGAGCAGGCCGTCGTTATTCAAATCGGCCAGGCCCACGCCGCCGCCGTCGTAGTAGTTGCGGTAGGTGAAGACGTTGAACTTGGGCGTATCGGTGAGGCGGTTCTCGAAATCGATGCGCGTGTAGGCCGTCGGCAGTTGGGTGAAGAGCGTTTCGACGGCTACGTCGGGCCGGGCCGCGTCCTGCTGCGCACACCCGGCGAGGAGGACGGCGAGGAGGGGGACGAGGATTCGAGAGGGGGAGGGATGGTTGGGTGCTCCCTTTCTCTCGTTTATCCGTTCACCCGTTCTAAGGCGCTTGATTAGATTCATCGGAAGGACGCAGCGGGGCCGTACAGGAGATGAGGGGAGACAGGCCCTCTCAATTGCTCAACGCCGCCGCAGTTCCCGGAAGTAGCTTGAAGAATCAGGGGAGGGGCGTTGGGAGGCTACGCCGAAGGTACCTCCGGCGGCAGGTATGGGCGAAGCTCTTGCGCAACTTGGTTAATGCCGAGCGTTACTTCTTCCCAGGCTTTGTCTGGATGACTCCATTGAGTAATGGGATGCGCATCTTCGGGAAGGGCCTGAAGCTTCCACAGGGGCGTCAGCTTCCAGGCAGCGGCGCGAACGATAATAGGGATCACGCGGGCCTCACCGGCTTGGTGTCGCTCCAACGCCCGCTTCATCTCTTTTCCGTAGGCGTAGTCTGAGTTCAGGAAGTCAGCGCTGACCAACAGCACGATGATGTCGGCACCCTCAAGTTCTTTATCGATCTTGTTCATCCAGTCCTCGCCAGGTGCGATCATGCGGTCGTGCCAGATCTCGACAGTCTTGCGGCGCTCCAGGATACGGAGGTGTTTGCCGAGTTCCACGCGCATCGCCTCATCTTCACGGGCGTAGCTGATAAAGAGACGGGGCGTTCGTGGGGACGGAGGGGGTTCTGGTTTGGGCGTGACAGGTTCCAGCGGCTCATCCACCGGAACCAATATCAACGATTCTCCGCCATCGATGGGTTCCAAGACGATAGAGCCTCGTTCAGGTTCAGGAGGCGGTGCAAGTGTCGATGGTTCGGGCGTGGCGGGTTCCGGCGTGGGTGGTTCAGGAGGCGGTACATGTGTCGATGTATCGAGCAAGGTGGATTCCGGCGTCGAGGAGTCCGGAGGCGATTCTGGTGTGGCGTGTTCCAGCGTGACGGGTTCTGGTGTTGATGTTTTGGGTTCAAGAGGCGGTTCCGGCGTGGGGGATTCCGGTTCAGAAGGAGCTTCTGATTCAGATCGTTTTTGATCCGGACGCCGGGACGACCTGATGGCATACGGCTCTGGTGCTTTAATGAAACGGGCAATAAGTCTGTCCAGCGTAGAATCAGTATTGACCATAAATGATTCTTTATCCACACGCTTAAGCCTGTCCTTGACTCGTTTGACCCGTCTGCGTAGCGTGATTCCTCCAACTCCGATGAGCAGTGCGAGAAGGCCTATGATCAGGAGCCACCACCCGACCAAAGGCGCATACCACACCGTCTCCAAGCGCCATGAGAAGGTGGCTAGATTATTCTCCGCATCGACATCTGTCGGGTGTTCCCCCAGCAGCCTGGCTGTAACGCGGACACTATCCTGCGATGAGTACGCCCTATCAACAGTCGCTTTAAAGATGCTCTCAGAGACTCCAGAGGGAGGGAAACCGTCCAGGGTTACAGCCTCCGTGAGGTCGCTTTCCCTGAAAAAAGGGGTGCTGTTTGGAGCGCCACCCACAGTAGTAATATTAGCCAGGCTCTGGGAGGGTTCGAGCTTGATTTCAACGAGTTTGTATATGCTATTTTCGCCCTCATTAGACAACGTCACGGTGAAGGTAAGCGTGTCTCCCCCACGTGCTGGCTCGTTCTTCGAGGTTATGGAAACGGCAAGGTCGTACGGGCAATCTTTATAAATGGCACAGAATAGTATCTTTACGTCCGCCTCTCGATCTTCCTGCACCTCGTGCAACGGTATTAGGGCACCATCCAACGTGTGATAGCGAGGGCGAGTGGAATCATAGTGATAGTCAGCACTCCAGTAGTACCTCGGTGGGTCAGTTGGCGTTCTGATGTAGAAGAAATAGCCATGCTCTCTGTCTTCAGCATAGCGGGACTGAGATGCTCCATAGCGGGATTGAGATGCTTCATCCGGATTGGTTTTATCCCTCTTGAAAACAAAGTTTGGGTCCAACGGTATTTCATCAGGATCGATTACCCATCCGCGACCCTGTATTGGCCCCCTTTCCCTAAAAACAAGCAGATCGCTGGGTTGAAAGGGGGCATCCTCAATCCTAAATCTTACCGGATCACAATCTCGATAAATATCACAGAATAGTTTCTCTACCTCGTCCTCACGATCTTCCCACACCTCGTTCAATGGTATTGGGGTACCATCCAACATATGAAAACCAGGGCGAAGAGGGTTTCTGAGGCTATCAGGTACACTCCAGTAGTACCTCGGTGGGTTCGTTTGCGTCCGGGCGTAGAAGAAATAGCCATTTTCTCTATCTCCAGCATAGCGGCCGTGAGATTTTCCAGCCTGATCGGTTGTGTCTCTCTTGAAGAGAGCGTCTCGGATGAAGTACCTGAATGGGCCCCGCCGTATTTGGACCGGCCGCGGTATGGAGTCAAGTTCGATTACCCACTCCGTGCCGGGTGTTGCCGCCTTTCTCCGGAAAACGAGCAGATCGCTGGGTTGGGTAAAGGAGGTGTCCCTTCCAAGCGTGAATTCTACCTGGAGCGAGTCCTGCGCAGCGGCAGGGAGGCTTCCACATAGGAAGAACAGGACCAAGGTGGGGAGTATGCGTCGCAGCGGCATAGCTATCAGGTCATATGAACCGTCTTAATATGTTTCAAATCGAGGAGAGGGAGCTATTCAATTCATGGGATTTAGGTCTGCTGAAATATAACCGCTTTTTGTATGGACCGCGAATCGTCTTTTGCGCCTTCCGTCGCAGGCTTTACAAAACCTGGACAAATACTGGCGGCCTGACGGCCCCGTTCAGCCATCAGGATCAGGCGTCCTCCTCTACCGGATCGGCCACGCGGATCACGCCGCTCTGGAGCAATGGTTCGAGCAGGTTGGCCGCGCCGCCGTGTTCCATAATCAGGCGGCGGATTCTTGAATCACGTATCGATACGGAATCGCATTATGCACGAAGCCCGGCTCGAATTCCTCTGTGATAAGCTCATCAACAGTAATCGGGCGGGGATAGTCGGGGCAGCCCGGATCATACGCCTCCTCGTCGCGGACGTAGTACAGGGGCCGGCCTTCGAGCTGCTCAAGAAGCAAGCGGGCGATGCGTTGTAATTCGTCTGCGTTCTGCGGCGCGTAATACCAGTGCAAGTGCATCGTGACTCTGCCGCTGGATGCGACGACCAGATCCACAGAGGAGCCCGTCCAGATCTGCCGGACCTCGTCGCGGAGGGCTTCCCGGTCGATGTCTGGGGGGAGTTCGAAGGTTGCTACTGCGCTCATGGGTAACGGGTCTGAAAGGAGATGATCGGGGCGTTGAAAAATGAAACGAGCACCGGCACCTGACGCGCTAAACCCATCAAAGAAAAATCCGATCACCAACCGGACCGTCCCCTTTGCGAAGGCAGTAGGCCGAGCCCCGCGCGATATTCTTGCGAAGCGCGCGATGAAAACCGGGTTCCTCGACCATGGGGCCAAACAAAAACTCGACCTCGGCAGCAAGCGACAGCCACGCCGAGAAGTCTCCGTTCTGTGCCACAAAAACCTTCATGCTACACCCTGGCCGTCCCGCCTCACCCTCCCCCAACCTTCGTCGTCACGACGATGACGCCGTTGGAGCCGCGCATGCCCCAGCGCGAGGTATCCGCCGGATCTTTGTAGACTTTGATCGAGTCGATCTCGTTGATCGTCACGCCGGGCAGCGTGCCGTCAGGTTCCGGATCGACCGGCATGTCATCGACGACGAAGAGGGGCTGGTTGTCTGACGTGAACGAGGTGATGCCGCGAATGCGGACCTTGATGCGTCCGTCTGAGGTCTCGGACAGGTTGATGCCGGGCACGCGCTGCTGGATCAAATCGGCCAGCCGAACCGTCGGGGTGCGGCGGGCTTCTTCGCCGGTGACGGTGTTGGCCTCGTTTCGTTCTCTAGAACTGCCCGAACCGGAGCAGCCTGCATAGACCGTGAAGAAGCCCATCAGCAGGGCGGTAAAGACGATGCTCATCCCTTTAATACGCGTCATGCTTTCTACCGGATTGTTTGAATTGGAGTGACATTAACCTATGCCTTTTCCTGGGTTTATTCAAGGTCATGATTAATGGGTCACTGGTCATTGGTCACTGGTGGAGGATAGAAACACCAATGACCAATGACAGCGAGCGCAGCGAGCGTAATGACCAGTGACGCGAACGAAGTGAGCCTATTGCAACGGCAGGCGGAGGGCGCGGCGGGTGTAGGTGTCTTCCGGCCCGTCGAACGTAATCTGAAGCGCGATCTCGCCGGTGGTCGTCCGCGTGACGGCCACGCCGTCGGTCTGGCCGATGGTGCGCGGCGTGCGGGCGTAGAGCGTGTAGGTGCGCCCGCCCAGCCCCTCGACGAGCAGGTTGAGCGCATCGGCTTCGGCGCGCGAACGGAGCACGCGCAGGCCCTCATTTTTCGCGCCCAGCTTCGCGAAATCCGGACGGACGTAGACGCTGGTGCCACGCTTGACGTTGAAGACCACTTCGGCGCGTGGGAGGTTGCCGTCGATCTTAAACACAGCGCGTTGCACGTCGCCTTGTTGCTCCAGGCTAAAGATGGCATTGACGCCGTTGACCTGGATGGTTTGCACCGTGGCGTCGAGCGGGAACGACGGCGCCAGTTCGATCTCATCGGCGCCGCTGCCGCCTTGCTTTTCGACGACAATCTGCACGCCGCCGCGCGTAAGCTGATAGGCAAAGTTGTAGCGCGCCTGCTTCACCGGGACGTTATCGACGGCGACGAAATTCCAGTCGGCAGGCAGTTGCGGGGCGAAGCGCAGGAGTTTGGCTTCGTTCCTGGTCTCCAGGCCGAGCATCCCGCGCACCGCCGGCGTGACCACCATCGCCTCAGACCAGACCTGATGGTGCGACGACCGTCCGAAGGCGGTGTTGTAATCGCCCGAAAGCAGTTCGGTGACGTAGCCGAGGGCGTCCTGATACGTCAGCAGCGCATTGGCCATAAGCGCCTGGTAGCCGACGTGCGGGCGCCCGTAACGGTAGGCGCCCATCGACGCCCAGCCGGTAAAGAGCGGCCAGACCGAGCCGTTGTGGTACGAGAGCGGGTCGTAAAGATCGCTGCGGGCCGAGAGGATGCGGGTGCCCCAGTCGGTAGCCAGCGCTCCGCCGCCGAGGTAGTCGATGGCGCGTTGGGCGCGGGCGTCGTCGAGGGCGCCCCACCACATCGGCACGGCGGGCAGGACGGTGTCTTCTTCGAAGAGCGCCGCCGAGCCGGGCTCGCGGGTGGCAAAGGCATAGAAGCCTTGTTCTTCGAGCCAGTACGTGTTTTCGGTGGCTGTGCGCGCGCGTTCGGTGGCGAGGCGGGCTTTGATGGCGGCGTCGCCGTCGTTGAGCGCATCGGCCATCTCAGCCATGCTCTGCGCTGCCTCGATCCACAGGCCCTGCATGTAAATCTCTTCGTGCGCCGGATGAAGCGAGCCGCCTTCGACCCATCCGTGCCCGACGTTTGTGTTCTCGACGAGGTCGTTGCCGTCGGTGTCGGTGGCGGCGGTGAAGGCGAAGGCTTTTTGGAGGGCCGGCCAGTTTTTGCGGAGATAGTCCATGTCTCCCGTCGCGCGCCAGTGGTCGGCGTGGGCGATGATGAACAGCGGGGTAGCGTCGGCGCTGGCCCAGGGGTAGAGGTAGTCGTCGAACCAGGGCAGGAGCGCGGCGCTTTGCGAGATTTCGTGAGGGATCTTGCCGTCGTCGCGTTGGAATTGTTGGAGGAAATCGAGGGCGGTGCGGGCGGCCTCATAGTCGCCGTAGGCGATGAGGGCGAAGGTGGTCCAGAGGGCGTCGCGGCCAAAGAACCAGGCGAAACCGGGGCGTTCGCTGTTGCCGGCGGTGCGGTAGCCGGCCACGAAGCCGGTGCCGAGCATCGGGTTGGTAGCCAGGCCTTTCTCCGTGCCGATCTTGGCCCAGGCAAACGCGTTGTTGAACGTGTTATCGGGCGTGCGCAGATGGACGGTCCGTTGCAGCAAATCGGCGTAGTAGCGGGCGTTTTCGCGGTAGAACGCCTCGGCAGTGCCGAGGAGGCGTTCGTAGGTCGCCTGTGCCGCTGCCCGCCCCTCGACGCTGCCGGCCACGACGATGGGAATCAGGTACTCGGCGGTCATCTCCGGCGTCGTTTCGAGGACGAAGCGCGTGGGCACGTCGCGGGGTTCTTCCTGGTACGGCATCACCGAGACATCACGAGCGCCGGGCGCACCGATCATCCCGACGAACCGCTGGCTTTCTTCGACGATGCTGTAGACGTGGCGTTCGGCGTCCCAGATCAACCCGCCCGTCATCAACCCGGCAGGCCACATCAGGCGCAGGTCGGGCCGGAACGAGGCCGTTACCGTCAGTGGTCGCGTGCTTTCGATGTCGAGCAGCATCACCACGCCCATCTCATCGACTGGGGCGAAGAGGATCTGGCGGATGGTGAAGGCGGCGTGCCGGTAGGTGATGATGGTGGCTTCGGGCCGCACCTCGATGTGCGTCATCGTCTCCAGCCCGCTGAAGGCGCCGGCGTAATCCTCCAGTTGAAACGACAGTTCGAAGTCGCGCAAGATCATGAGCGGGTACGTCCACACTTCGAACGGTTTGTTCTCGTAGCCGAAGAGGGCCGAGCGCCGCCCGACGACGTCGAAGAAGGTGCCGGCCTGGGCGGGTCGTTGGAGCAGCAACGGGCTCTGTCCCAACTCGAAGCGCGGCACGAGGCCGTCGGTCGGTTGGGCGCAGGCGCCGGTCACCGTGACGAAACAGACGAGGGCGCTCAGAATCAGAATCCGGCGGCGGAGCCGTAAAGCAGGTTGGTGTTTCATCGGGGATGAAAAGCGGAGACGGTTTGGTAAGACGATGCCTGCGGCACGTGTTGTGGGATTCGCAGGTGCCTGGCACTTTGACGAAGATTGAAAAATTACCTCGATGATGGCACACCCGAAAAGTCCCCCTTTGAAGGGGGTGCCCCGACGAAGGAGGAGCGGGGGATGTTCGCGCGGCCTTTTAAAAACCACTCGTCAGGCCGCGCGAGCATCCCCCTGCGGTGCTTCGCCTTCGCTGCGCACCGCTGTCCCCCTTCGAAGAGGGAATCGCGCAGGGGGCGATTACCGAAGTAATAATTCAACTCTCTGGTTAGTACACAGATCGAGCAGCTATAACGCTATCACCCCCGAAAGTATTGGCGACCACGTTAAAAAGTCTGTGGATTTCGCGATGCCCGTCATCTCACGCCAAAAAAGAAGCCCCACCTCCTAAAAGGCAGGGCTTCCCCATTTTTTAAAATGACGCCAGTCATTTTAAAATTTTAATAACCAGGGTTCTGCGTCAGGTTGGGGTTGGCATCGATCTGCACCTGCGGGACCGGGCCGAGGATGCGGAAGGGTTCGCTGCCGCCTTCCTTGAACGTCCACGGATCGCCGAACTTGCCGTAGCGGATCAGGTCTTGCCGGCGGGTGGCTTCCCACATCAGCTCGAAGAGGCGTTCTTGCAAGATCGTCTCGCCGAAGTCGCCGCTGGTGTCGACGGGCTCGTCCGGATCGAAAGCGCGCTCGCGCACGAGGTTGAGTTGCGCCGCGGCATCTGCGGTGCTGCCGCCCGAGCGCCAGATGGCCTCCGCTTTAATCAGGTACATCTCGGCCAGGCGGAAGAAGGCGTAGTTGTTGCCGTTGTCTCCGCCGACGCGGCCGGGATCGATCTCCCACTTGAGCACGCGCACGCCGGAGGTTTCGTCGATGTTGATCGGGTTGCCGGTGACGGGCGTGCCGTCGGGGCGGAAGTAACCCGGTGTGAAGTTGAGCGGGTTGCCCACGCGGTCTTGCAGCGGGTCGCCCGTGGCGAAGCACTCGTTGCCGGCGCAGTCTTCATTGGGACCGGAGAACATCTGGCCGACGAGGAAGATGTTCTTGCGCTGGTCGGTGTCGGCGAACTGGTTGAACGTCTCGGCGAGCGTCGAGAAGCCGTTCCAGGGCGTTTCCGGGATCTGGTTGTAGTGCAACCCGCGCATGATGAAGCTCAGCCCGAAGCCGGGTTGGCCCAGGTGCCCGACGGCAAAGATGATCTCCGGCGAGGTGTGGTTGTCCACGCGGAAGTTGTCGAAGAAATCGCTGGCGAGGCTGTACTGGCCCGAGTTGATGACCGCGTCGGCGGCGGCAATGGCGTCGCCCCAGCGGGCCGAGCCCGGCGACAAGCCGGCCGCCGAGACGGTGCCCGTGAAGACTTCGGCGTTGAGGTAGATCTTCGCCAGCAGCGCATTGGCGGCGCCCTGCGTGGCACGGCCCTGGTTGGCGCCGTCCCAACTGGTGGGCAGGTCGCTCCGCGCAGCCTGAAGCTCGCTTTCGACGAACGCGAAGACCTCGGCGCGGGTGGACCGGCCCGGCGGGTTTTCCGGATCGACGGCGGGTTCTTCCACGATGGGCACGCCTCCGAAGAGGTCCATCAGCGTGTAGTAGTAGAAGGCGCGGAGGAAGCGCAGTTCAGCCTGGATGGCGGCCTTGCCGGGCACGTCCACCCCTTCGAGGTTGGCCAGCACCACGTTGGCGCGGGCCACGCCTGTAAAGGCGTCAACCCAGGCGCCGTTCCAGTCCACCGTCAGCGCATCCCAGTTGTGCTGGTGAAGCTGGCGCCAGTGGCCGCCGTCGTCCCAGTCGGTGCCGCGTGTGGGCACGAGCGTCTCGTCGGAGGTATGCTGGCTGATGTTGTGATAGTTCCACATCATGCTGCGAAGCTGCGCGTAGACCGGCGCCAACGCCGCGATGATCTCAGCCTCGGTACGGAAGAACTGATCGGGGGTAATGACCCCGAAGGTTTCTTCGTCGAGGTCCGTGCAGCCCTGGAGCGAGAAGGCCATCGGCGCCAGCAGCACCAGGCTCAAGAACCCGATCAACCAGGACTTGGGTAGGGTTTTCATAACATTCATCGGATTGAGGTTTTCTTCGTGTGTGATAGACGAAGAGGGGGATTTGATGAAGGTTACGGCTAGAAGCCGAGGCTAATGCCGGCGGTGAAGCTCCGCGGGCGGGGGTAGTTGGTGTAATCGATACCCAGGCTCAGGATCGGGATGTTGCCGACGCTAGCCGAGGCTTCGGTGTTGACCTCCGGATCGAAACCGTCGTAGCTCGTGATGACGAACAGGTTGTTGGCCGCCACGTAGATCCGAGCGCGCCGGATCGTGCCCACGACGCTGCTGAGCGCATCCACGTTGCTGAACGTGTAACCGATGGTCAGGTTCTCCATCCGCAAGAACGAGGCATCCTGCACCCAGCGCGACGACCACACCGGCGCTTCGGCCAGCGGCGTCGGGTCGTTGAGCGCCTCTTCGAGGAAGTTCACGTTCGTGTTGACGAGGTTCTTCGACGTGTATTCGAGGCCCGTATTGTTGAACAACTCGCGGCCTTGCTCGCCCCGGAGGAAAAAGCTCAGATCCCAGTCTTTCCACGTCACGTTGGTGGTGAAGCCAAAGGTGAAGTCCGGCTGGGCATTGCCGATGATACCCAGGGCGCGGTTGCCCTGATCGTCGAGGACAAAGGCCTGCGAGCCGGTGGGCAGCCCGGCGCATTCACGCGCGCTGGCGTCCACATCGGTGCCGCAGAAGCCCAGGAACGTCGGCCCCCAGAAGGTGCCGAAGGGTTCGCCGGGGGTCAACACCTGAGTGTTGGTCTGCGAGAGCCCCGCGCCGCTGGCGCGTCCGGTGAAGAGCTGTTCGCGCCCGCCGAGGTTTTTGATCTCATTGGTGTTGGCGTTGAGCGTCGCGCCCACTTCCACGAAGAGATCGCTCTTGTCAATGACGCGCGCGTTGAGCGCAAAGTCGATGCCGGTGTTCTGCATCTCGCCCACGTTGGCCAACTGGGTCGGCACGGCGGCAGGCTGCGGCACTGTGAATTCGAGCAGCAGGTCGTCCGTGTCTTTGATGTAGTACTCAATCGAGCCGTAGATACGGTCTCCCCAGAGGCCGAAGTCGAGGCCGATGTTGAGCTGCGTGGTCTCTTCCCATTTCAGGCCCGGCGTGGCGAAGTTGGTCGGCGCGACACCCGAGACGATGCCTTCGCCGAGCACGGCGCTACCGGAAGCCCCGAAGATGGGCAGCGAACGCAGGTTGCCGATCTCCTGGCTCCCCGTAATGCCCCAGCCGACGCGCAGCTTGAGGTCGTTGATGGCATCGACGTTTTGCAGGAAGCTCTCGTCCGAGAGCCGCCAGCCGAGCGTCACCGCCGGGAAGATACCCCATTTTTCGTCTTCACCGAACCGCGACGAACCGTCCCGCCGGATCGACGCCGAGACGATGTAGCGGCCCCGGTAGTCGTAGTTCAACCGACCGAAGAAGGAGATCAACCGGCTCTTCTGTTTGAACGAATCGATGGTAAAGGTCGATTGGTCGCCGGCGGCCAGCTCGTTGTACGAGAACAAGTCGCTGACGAACCCATTCGTCCGGGCGCTGAAGCCTTCCCGGATGAATTCCTGGAAGGAGTATCCGCCGGTAATGCTGACGTTGTGCGCTTCCTGGAAGGCGCGGGTGTAGTTGCCGTAGACCTCGCCCAGGACGGAACTCAACTCGTTGTTGCCCTGCGAGGCCTGGCCAAGCACGGCCTGAGCCAGCGGGCTCACCTGCGGGATGAAGACGCGCCGGCTGGCTTGCTGCCGGTCCAACCCGATGTTGACGGTGCCCACGAGGCCCGGAATGATCTCATAGTCGGCCTTGATGCCACCGAGCATACGCGTAGTCTTCGTGACGTCATCGACCTGCTCGGCCATGGCCACCGGGTTACGCACCGAAGTCTGCCCGACGATTTCGAAGAACGACCCATCGGCGTTGCGCACGGGCAACGTCGGGTTGTACTTCATCACGTTGGTCAAGAGGCCGCCTTCGAAGCCGCCGGTCTGCTGGTAGGGCGCGCGGTTGTCGCTAAAGAACGACCCCGTCACGCGCATGTCCAGGCGCAGCTTGTCGTCGAGGGCGCGGTGGTTGACGTTAATGCGGCCCGAGACGCGTTCCAGCCCGGAGTTGATGATGATGCCTTCCTGGTTGAGGTAGCTCACCGAGGCGCGGTACTGCGTGTTGGCCGTGCCGCCACCAAAGGCCAGGTTGTGGTTTTGCGAGATCGCGTTCTGCGTCACGGCGTCCTGCCAGTCGGTGTCGGCATTGCCGAGGTTGGTCGTCGGCAATCCCTCCTGCTGGACGAAACTCCGATACTGCGACGCCGAAAGCAGCGGCAGGTCTTTGATGAAGCTCGACGACGAGACGGAGCCGTCATAGTCGACCTGCACCTGGCCCTCGCGGCCTTTCTTCGTCGTGATCAGGATGACGCCGTTGGCGCCGCGACTGCCGTAGATGGCCGCCGCCGAAGCGTCTTTGAGCACGTCGATCGACTCGATGTCGCTGGGGTTGAGGAAGACCAGCGGGTTCTTCCGGCCCGAGTCGGTCTGGCCGGTGCCGCCGGGTGCGCTGTTGGAGTTGTCAATCGGCACGCCGTCGATGACGTAGAGCGGCTCGTTCGAGGCGCTGATCGAGGTGCCGCCGCGGATGCGAATCGTCACCGGGGCGCCCGGCTCGCCCCCGCTCTGGATGATGTTGACACCGGCCACGCGGCCCTGCATCAACTGCTCCGGCGAGTTGACCAGCCCGACGTTGGCCTCGTCGGCGACGACGCGTTGCGCCGAGCCCGTAACATTGGCCCGCCGCTGCGTACCGTAGCCGACGACGACCACCTCGTCGAGCAACTCGACGTCTTCGGCTAGCGCCACGTCGATGACGTTCTGATCGGCCACGGCAATCTCTTGCGAGACGTACCCGACGAACGAGAAGACGAGGATGTCGCCGGTGCTGGCTTGAAGACTATAGGTGCCGTCGATGCCGGTGATCGTACCCGTCAACGTTCCCTGAATCTGGATGTTGACACCGGGTAGGGAGAAGCCGGTGCCTTCTTCGATTACGGTGCCGGTGATGGTGCGCGCTTGCCCGTAAGCCAGGCTCACAAAGGCGAACAACAGCACCGTCATAATGGAGTATCTCACAGCCATTACCAGTGGGGTTTGGGTGAAAGGGTCCGGCGCTTACACTGAGGGGAAAAGCGAAGGTGTGTAAGCGCTTTCCTAAAGGCTATCCAAAAAAGTAGGGCTTACGCGTTTTTGAATCAAGGCTAAAGTTGAGGGGGCCTTGATCCAGGATTAGTGATAGCCCGATGCATATTCTCGGACAACCAACGAGTGCTATTGAAAGCGCTTTTCTTTGTGAACATGACGTAATTTAAGGCATACGGGGCCATCGAAAAATTGCCTTTATCGATCCCCTCGGCGGCTGTTTTTTGAAATTCCTTTTGTGAATTCACTCAATCACCACAAACAAGAAAACAGACAAATGGGCAAAGGGGAAAGGGGGCGTGGGGGATAAAACGCCTTCTCTCCCTTTCTCCCTGTCCCCCATTCACCCTCTCTTCTTCACGGTACCTGTGCGCCTCGGGCTGCGGTGAACAAGGCGTACCATTCCTCGCGGGTGAGGTCGACCGTGTCGGCGAGGCAACTGGAGCGGACGCGGGCCGGTTTCGTGGTGCCCACGACGGGTTGGATGCCTGCCGGATGCCGCAGCAGCCAGCCGAGCACGATGGCCTCTTTGCTGGTTTGTTTGGCCTCGGCGAGGCGAGCCACCAGCGCGGCAGCTTCGCGGATATGCGCCTCGGCGTCGTCCGGCGGGTTGAACAGCCTGCCGCCGGCCACCGGCGACCACGCCTGGATCATCACATTGTGCAGGCGGCAGTAGTCCAAGAGGCCCGTCGTTCGCGCCGAGGGGCCGCCTTCCTGGTTGGCGAGGATGCCTTCGTTGATGAGATGCGCATGCAGCAGGCTCACCTCCACCTGATTGATCACCAGCGGCTGATCGACGGTGCGGCGCAGCAACTCCATTTGGCCGGCGGTGTGGTTGCTGACACCGAAGTGCCGCACCTTGCCGCCGGCGTGTAGCGCGTCGAAGGCGCGGGCTACTTCTTCGGGTTCGACCAGGGGATCCGGACGGTGCAGCAGGAGGATGTCCAGAAAATCGGTTTTGAGCCGGCGCAGGCTGCCGTCCACCGAATCGACGATGTGTTGGTAGCTGAAATCGTACCGCGCCGGATCGCCGGGGTGGGGGTCATCGGCAAAGCGGATGCCGCATTTGGATTGAAGGACGATCCGGTCGCGCAGGCCGGGCAAGGCCTGCCATACCCCGGCAAAGACGGCTTCGGATTTGCCGCGCGTGTAGATGTCGGCATGGTCGAACAGCGTGATGCCTGCCTCAACCGCCGCCACGACCACCTCGACGGCGGCGGCCTTTTCGGCGTCGGTCAACGGCGCATGATCCCACCGCGCGCCGATGTTCATGCACCCATACGCCAGGCGCGAGACTTCGAGGTCTGTCTGGGGGATGGTGTAGGTTTTCAATTTTGGATTTTAGATTTTGGATTTTGGATTGGTTTGATGGAGCACCGTCATCTCCATCGAAAAAGCCGCGGCGATTCCAACCGTCGCGGCTTTTTCGATTGCTAAAAAGGGATTGGAAGTTTCCCAATCCAAAATCCAAAATCTAAAATCCAAAATCCAATCACCCTTCGCGGCGGGACCAGAAGCGTCGTTGGAGCGCGCGGCGTCGTTCGAGCAAGGTGGTGTCGGCGTGATGGAGGATGGGGTGCTGTGCCCAGAACGATTCGCTGTTTCTGCTGTAGACGGTGGTTCCCTCCCTGGCCATCTCCGCGAACATGAGCGCTGCCAGGAGCGGGTCGCGTTCTTCATCCAGAAACGTCTTGAACGTACGCAGGCCCTCGACCTCGCCGGCCAGGATGTCCGGCACGAGGGCCATGCGGGCAGCCCGCGAGAGCCGGTGCCCCCACGTCAGGTGTTCCGACAACAATCGGTAATACGCCGCTTTGCCGAAGAACCAGCTATTTTTCGAGAACCACCGGTCGGATTGTTTGCTGCGCAGCAGGACGGTTGCCAGGCGGTCCCGGTCCGAGAGGTTGAGCAGCGCCGCCAGGGCTTGCTTTTTGGCGCGGCGCGCGGTGCGGCGGCTCGCCAGATACTGCATCAAAAGCGCCTCGTCCACCTCGTCGATGACGGGTTTGAGGTCGATCTGCATGAAGCGCCCCGCTGTCATAAAACGACGTCCCAACTCAAGCATCAGCGCGACGGCCAGGGCCTGATTGCCGAGCGAGATCTCGGCCCGCGCGTGCAGGCGCCGCAGCCGTCTAAACCACTGCTTCTTGCGCCGCCGCGACAGGCCGGCGAGCATCTTTTTTCGATGGATGAGTGTCCTGAGCGCGCTCTGCACCAGCGCTTGATCGTACGGACGCGTCCGGAAGACCCGCGCGATTTTGCGCAGCAACAGCCGGCGTTCCTGTCGCCACACCAGCGTCCGCAGCCACGGCTTCGCCGGCATCCAGGGTTGCTGGATGGCGCGGAAGAGGAGGTGGCGGTATTGTTTACGCAGCCATTTCATCGCTTGGAGTTTTTTCAGATGAATCTAGCACGAGCGGGTTTGAAAGGGGGAGAGGGTGAAAGGGAGCCAATCTCCCTCTCCCCCTTTCCCCCTCTCTCCCTTTCGATTCACCCTCTCGCTAATGCGGATCGACGCGAATCAACCGATCCCACGTGGCGACCCAGAGCTGGCGGGGGCCTTTTTCGAGGGCGACGATGCGGCGTATCGGGTAGGGCTGGCGCCAGTCGTCGGTCTCTCGGACGATGGCGCCTTCGCGTTCGAGCAGGCGGCGCGGGGTGACGCGGTAGCGCACCGGCGCACCCTGGACGGCCACCTCCACGCGGCGTTCTAAGAACGGATCCCACGCCGGGCCTTCCCAGGTTCGCAGCCGGAGGCGTTCTCGTTCGAAGTAGTGCGCGGGTGGCTGTCCGAGGTTTTTGGGAAGGAGGATGAACGGGCCGTCGCCGTGTTGGCGCAGGCTCCACACCGCGACGCTGTCGGGCGGGTAATATTGCTGGGCCAGATTGCGTTTGCGCTCGACTTCCACGAAGCGCTCGCCGGTCCAGAAGACCGAGTGGGTGCTGTCTTCGGCATAGAGCGCCCGCGTGATCAGGTCTACCGGCGGCGTTTCAAGGCGGACGCTGTCGCGGTCGCTCCAATAAAAATAGCCTTTCGCAGGCCGCCGCGCGCTCGGAGCCGCTGCGCCCGGAATCTCGATGGGTTCGCTGACGCGCAGCCGGGCGTCTCCATTGACGAAATAGAGCGCCGGCTTGCCCCGATTTCGGTTGATGATCTGCGTTTTGATGCGCTCGACCGTCGCATTGCCGGCCTGACCGGAGGCAAGGCCTTGCGCGGCGATAATCCCGTAAATGGTATCGCCCGGCTTGACGACATACGTCACGAACGCGCCGTCGCCGCCGAACGACTGCGTGTAGGTTCCGCCTTCGTACGACCACACGGCGTACTGCCTCGGACTGGTGTAGACGAAGAACTTACCCTCGCGCGCGGCCACGGCGTAGCGGCTCGCATCGCCGGTCAGGCGCATCCGAGGCACGCCCCCACCCTCGGCGACGAGTTGCCCGTCCTGCACGTAAAAATCGATCTCGCCCAGTGCGGCGCGGCGGGTGCCCCGGAGCGCTTCGCGGGTTGCCGCCGTGCCAGGCGGCGGGCCGGGTTGCAGCGTGAAGACCTGCTCCGCCCCATCGATAACGACGATCTGATGGTTGACCTGAGCCAGCGCCAGCGGCGGGCGGAGCGTCTCCGCCGGGCGCCGGCCATCCGCCGCATACACCACGCTGATGCGGCGGCTGGTGTTGGTCGTCTCGTCGTAGGCGAACAGGAGCGAATCGGTAGCGACGAAGAAGATGATGCTGCCGAGGCGGGCGGTTTTGCCGGGCGGCTGGCCGAAGGCGTAGCCTTCCAGCATCGCGTCTCCGGCGCCGGTGCGCAGCCGCGTGCGGAAACCCAGCGCATCCTGTTCGACCGTCAGGTTGCCCACCGATCCGGCGGGCGCGAGGGCGTCGTCGAGCGTTCGGGCATTCCAATCGCCCAGCACCAGCGTTTGTTTGACGAGCGTATCGCCCGGCATCTTCTGGCGTAGATCGACTGACGGCTCGGCCCGCGCGCCGCGTTGCACATCCTGGACGTGATAAGCCGCGAGGTTGGTTTGCTCGGTGTAGATCGTCTCGAAGACCAGCCGCGCCGGATCATCGGACGCGTCGCCGGGCAGGTAGCGGAATTGCAACAACCCGCCTTTGCTGCCGGCCCATAGCAGGTTGTCATAGGCCCAGATCGATTGGATGTCGTCGAAGGCAAACCGGCCCTGCCCCGGCTCGGCCTCATCTTCGATGTAAAGCGGATAGCCGGGGTCGCCGATGAGCTTCAGGACGGTCGAGTCGGTGTGCGGCGCGGTGTCCTGATTCCACTTTACATCGTGTGGATGGAACGTGACTTGCGGATGGGCGAAGATTTGCAGGGCGGCTTCGTCGTAAGGCTGCGCCCGGCGTCCGTTCCAGGTGAAAAAGACGTCGCGGCCCAGCGCGTCGCGGCCCTGAAGATAGACCGTGTCGTCGCGTCTTCGGATATCTCGGATCGTCTCGACGTCGGCGTCGAAGGCGCGGTCGAAGCGATGGAACGCGGTGGGTTGATGCGCGCCCTCCGCCGAGGCCGTGGCTTCGATCAGGCCCCAGGCCGTCGCGCCCAGCCACGTCGAATCCGTCAGCGGCAGCATGGCCGTGTAGGCGTCGAAGCCGAACGTGCCCTCCGGGGTGAACAGAGCCCGCCCGCCGGAGACGGCGCTTTCGAGCGTGCCCGCAAAAGCCGGGATGGCGCGACGCTCGTTGCCGAGGACGAACCGCCCGTCTTCGAAACGCAACACCGGCTGCGGCTGCCGGAACAGGCTATCGCCCGTCGCCGCTGCGAACGTGTTTCGGACCGGGTCGAACCGCCGCGCCTCGCCGCTGCCGGTGCGGACGTAGAACCGCCCGCCGTCTTCGGTGATGGCGTCTACCCCGTCTTCGAGCGGGGCGAAATCGACCAGCCGCAGGCCGCGCGCCGGCGTCTGGGCAAATTCGAACAACCCGGCGGTGTTGCCGAGCAAGACAGTGTTTTCGTCCGGGGCGAAGACGCTGCGGAAGTCATCGAAGACGAGCCGCCGGTTGCTGAAGGCCGCCGGCACGGGCACGCCGTTGATCTTCATCGTCAGCGTGGGGCTGCCGGGCGAAGCGCGTTCCCAGACGAGCGCGCCCTCGGCGGTTTCGACGTACGACCGCGCCCAGTCGCGCGCCGTGCCGGGTTCGAGGCGGTCGTCGATCAGGCGCCAGAAGCGGTCGGTGGCGGGGTCGCGGGCGTAGAGCGTATCGGCGTTGGGCGGTTTGAAGAACTCGATGCGCGCGGGCATGGGCTCCGGCGGTTGGAGCACCACGTCGGCTGCGCTGAAATCGCCGAGGGGGTAGCGGGCAAAGCCGAGGTCGGGCGCGTAGGTCCAGAGGTCGCGGTCTACGCGTGCGGCGTTGTTGAGGGCATCACCGGCCAGTTGCCAGCCGCGCCGGTGGCGTGTCCAGACGGCGCCGCGTTGGCCCGGCACGCGCGCCATGTGCACCCGGTTGGTGTGATCCTGCGCGAAGCGGATCCTGCCGTTGTCGAAAGTTTTGACGAGCCGGTCAGGGGCGATGTCGCCGGCGCGGCGCCAGCGGCCCGATTGCAAGGCATAGACGCGGCCTGCGGCATCGATGGCGTAGAGCCGTCGCCCGTCTTTGAAAAGCCGGCGGAAATCCGTCTCCGGCGCAAAAACCGTCTCGCGTTTGGCGCGGCCAATGCGCGGATCGAACCGCCAGAGGCCGCCCTGAGTTGCTACCCAGTAGGTGCCGCGGTCTTCGTCGTAGACAGCATCCCGGACGATGTCGTCGGCGAAGGCCATCGTGGTGGTATCCTGACGGCGGACGGCATTGCCGGAGAAAGCGCGCAGCCCCGGCCTTCCCTCCTCGATCTGCCACCGCGTGCCGTCGATCTCGATGTTGCGGCGGAGCGCGCGGGTGGGGCCGGGCGGCGGCGCATCGGTAGGTTGCATCGGGCCCGAAGCCGCGAGTTCGAAGAAGCCGGCGGCGGTCTGCGCAATCAGGCGTCCGTCCAGCGTCTTGCGGAAGCGGGCGTCGGAGAGGGTGGTTTCGAAGCGCCAGCCGGGCACGCCGGCTTGCTCGGATCCCCACCACGTGCCCGCCGGTGTGCTGTAGAAGACGGTCGAATCGAGGACGGCCATGTCGGTGAGCACGTCGGTGATGAGGCGCCCACTCGTGACGGCAGGCACGCCGCCGAGTGTGATGGCTGTCGTTGCCGACGTGGTCTGTTGCCATTGCACCGCCTCGCCCGCCGTGCGCCGCGCGACGTAGGCATAGGCGCCCGGTTCGAGCCGCACCTCGGCGGAATCTACCCGGACGATCTGTTTCCATTGCCCATCGTGCCGCGCCCAGAGCGCCGGTTGGGCCGTCTCGCCGGTAGGCTTGCTCAGCAGCGTGTCGAGCCCGGCCAGCGGCTGCCCCGTCGTCGTCTGCCATTCACCCACGACCTGCTCGCGGCCCACGTCGTAGACCATCAGCCCGTCGCCGGTGTAGAGAAAGGTCTCGCGCGGGCTGACGGAGGCGGCGCTCAGGATGTGGTCTTTCAAAAAAGTGTGAGTGTCGTGGCGGAGGTCTTTGAACGTCTCGCCCGGCCTGTAGGCGAAGCGCAGCGCGCCGCTTCCCGACCGCGTGATGCGCCATCGGGCCGAGGCCGGATCGGACGGCGCAAACGCCTCGTCGAGGGGCTTCGGCCTGACCTCCGGCACCGCCACGGCATCGATGGATTCCCAATCGCCCAGGTTATACCCGGCAGCCAGCGAAAACGGACGCCGCCACCACGAACGCCCATCACGCAGTTGATAAAATCGATTTGCCTGCGCGATGATGAGCCGCCCGCCCGGCGGCGCGTAGACGTGTTCCACCTGCTTCCGGCCACGCGGCAACGCAGCCCGACGCCGTTCGCTGGGCAGGCGCAAGAGCGGGACGAAAAACGTGTAGACCGTGCTCGGCGTGGCGATCATCACGTTCACATTCGTCGAAGGATCCTGCACCGCAAAGCCGGTGATGAGCGGCGCCTGACCGCCCCACAGTTCCGCCGCAAAATCGATAGCCGGCGCGCCCGTCCTCAGCTTCCGCTCGAAGTGGCGCGGGTCCAGGTTTTGCCGGTCGATGCTGGAGAGATTGCGGAACCGGGCCACGTAGAGCCGCTGGTCGTCGCCGAGGATCCAGAGGCGTCCGGCGGCATCCTGTTTGACGTGATGAAGCCGCTGCATCCCCCCTGCCGATGCCGGCAAAGCGACGGCGAGTGTATCGCCGAACAGCACACGACGCGTGCCGGATGAATCCGCAAAAAGTCCCACGAAGGTGTTTTCAGTGAAGATGAAATCGAGGCGGGTGGCGCCGCTGAGACTGGGGAGCGGATCGAGGCGCAGGCTGCCGGGGCGTTCGTTCACCTGCGCGACTGCGCCGTCCTTGCAGACCAGCAGGACGGGGCCGCCGGGCGCGTAATAGTGGAAGGCCGGACGGTTCCGGCAGGCGTCGAGCCGGTGCAGCGTGTCGCGGGCGACGTCGTAGCGATAGAGATGGCGTTGGGCCGGGTCGGCGCGGCGTGTTTCGAGAAGCACATGCTCGGCCAGCGGGATGAAACGGATGGGTGTCTCGCCCGGCGGCAGCGCGCGATTGCGCCAGGCATGCGCCCGCGGATTGTAGAGACCGATGTGGCCGGCCCGGTCTATCACCCACAGCCCCTCCCCCCGCGCACGCGCATCGACGAGCTGGTTCAGGTCGCCCGCAAAGCGCCCGCCTTGGAAGACCGGTCCGGGCGCTTGCTGCCAGGCCAGCGCGGCATCGACTTGTTCGATCTGATCTCCGTTTTTGAGCCAGAGGCGCAGGGTCTGGCCGTAGGGCACAAAGAGCATCGGCGTCTTGCCCGTGAACGACTTTGTTTGAAAATCGATGCGGTCTCCGGCCATCATGAACCGGATCAGGCGGCGGTTGGTGATCACGTACAACCATCGATCTGCGAAGTGCGCCTGCCGGACGGCCTCGCCGGGAAGGGCGGCGAATTGAAACGCTTTGTGGTGCCAGTGATGCCACCGGGTGTCGTACCGCCCGACGGCGTCGTTGCTGAGCACCCAGACGTAGCGTTCATCTTCATTGATCAGATGGGTGGCACGTTCCAGGCCGGGGAACGATCCGGTAAAAAAGCGCTCGGTGTCTTCAGGGGCAGCGTGCGTATGGGTCGCCGCGAAGCGTCCGGCAGAGTTGTCGTCGAAGCGATACCAGATGTTGTTCTGGCCGAAGTCGAGTTGCGCGATGGCCGAATCGGAGAAGCTGACCGGAGTCCACTGGTCGCCCGGCGCGTTTTGGCCACCCTGGCGGACCCACAGGTGGTTGGCGGCGGTGCGGGCGTAGAGATCCCGCTGCCACACGGTGAGTTGTTCGAAGGTGTCGGCGGCAGGCAGGCGGAGGGGGTTAACGCGCCAGCGCCCCGTGCCGGGGTTGTAGCGCGCCAGCCGATCCGGCCAGGCCATCAGCACCTGCGCGTTGTTGAACAGCGCCGTGGCATCGGCGACGCGGTGAAGCGGTCCAGGCAGGGGATCGGGCCGGAAGGCGGGCACGCTGGCCACGCGCGCCGAGCCGTCGGCGGCCCGCGCCGTGTCGTCGGCTATGTAAAGGCGGCCCGCGTGCGTGACGAGGCTCCAGCGCTCGTCGGTCCAGTGCATATTCTGGAGATCCGCCGGGACGCCCACGACGAGGCGTTGCCACTGCTGCCGGTCCTGTCGATAGGCCCAGACGGCTTCGCCGGGCAGCGCCATATAGACCATTCCGGAGACCCGGTCCACTTCGCCCGGCATCGGGGGCGGTGGCCGGTCAGGTTGTCCCTCGATGGCCGGTGGCGCCGTGGTCAGGAGCGGTTCGGTTTGCCCGTTGAAGTAGGTTTCCGAGGCGTTGGTAGCCTCCAGAGAGCCATCGTTTTTAAGGAAGTAAAACCGCGCCGCCGCGACGGGTATGACGTGTTTGGTGCCGAGGCGGCCCGGGCTCAGTGCCCACGAACTGCCGCCCGTGTAATAAAAGATCAGCCGCCCGATGCGCGCCATCAGCCCGCTGCCGTTTTGGAAAAGCTGGTCGATGGGTTGGGTTCGCCCGTCGATGAAACTGTAGGCGCCCTGTTCGAGCCGGCGTAGGTCGCTATCGTAGCGCAGCAGCCCCTCGTTGGCCGTGGCGATCCAGAAGCCGGGGCGGCCCTGGCGCCGCGCTGCCAGCACGTTGCGCACGGCCCCCGGCGGGCCAAGCGCCGCCGGCGCATCGATCAGTTGCCGGTTTTGCAGCCCGGCGTACTTCCACAACGCCTGGTCTTCGGTCGAATAAAAAAGCTGCGTGTCGTTTTTATGCTGGAGCCTCACCCGTTGCGTGCCGTTGAGCCGTCGGCTTTCGGCAAAACGATCCTCGTATTCAAGCACCCGCAACCCGCTATCTGCTGCGACGAGGAGCTGGCCGTTGAGGACGGCCAGTTGGCGGTAGCGCTCGCCGGTTTCGGCCAGCGTGTGCCAGCGGTGACGGGTGGTGTCGTAGCGCGCCAGCCCCCGGCCTTCGGCAGCCACGATGAGGTGGTGCTCCGGCGTCATCAGCGCGCGGGTGACGCTCGCTGCATCGATCCCCCGAAGCCCCTGCCCGCCGCCAAACGGCGCCGTCCACCCCGTGTCGATCCGCGCAAAAACGGCGTCTTTGGCGTTGACGGCGGTGTGCAGGCTGTCGCCCAGGGCGAAGTGCCGGACGTCTTCGCCGCTGAGGGTACCGGCGGTAGGGCTGCCGTCGATCCGGTCGAAGGCATGGACGCCGGTGTTGCCGGCCACCCACACCGTCTGCTCGCGCGGCAGCAGGAACCGCACGGTGTCTGAGGCGCCTTCGAAGGGCGTCCAGGTGTGGCTGGGGATGTGATAGGCCGCTGCGCCGTGACCCGCCGAGCCGAAGTAGAGGCGAGCGCCGTCATCGGCCAGAAACGCCTGCCGGAGGTCTGCTTCCAGATCGAAATACTCCCAGGTGGTGCCGGTCTTGAGCACCGTCTCAAAATCACGCGAACTCAAGCCGTCGGGGACGGTGAAGATGTTTTTTTCCTGACTCAAAAGCCAGAGGCGACGGTTGATGGGATCATGCACCACCTCGCTCAGACTGTTCGACGGATTCTCTTCGGCACGAGGGACGGTGAAGGTTTTCCAGAGATAGGTCTGTTTGTCGTAGCGTTGGAGGCCGTTGCCGTCCGTCGCCAGATACACGTAACGATCATCGACGGCCATGTCGGTGATCGGCTGCGCTTTGTAATCGGAGAGCAGGCGGATCTCGCCGACGGCGTCGTAGTGCCCCAGCGTCAGCGACATCCACAAGACGAGCAACGCACCCGTCACGATCAGTCCCAGCGCCAGCACGCGCCGCCGCACCACCCGAAAGGCCAGGCTGTTGATCCACTCCCACACCCGGACCGGCGCGGGATAGGCCGCCGGTTCGGGCGGGCGCGTCCGGTCATGGGCATCGCGGGCCTGATGCCGGGCCCGGCGCGCCACGACGTCGCGGATCCGCGCGTCCAACGAGGCTTTGTCGTGCTTACTCATGCGATGTTCAAAAAGCTCAACTATGTGCCCGGCACCTCTATGTTGATTGACAAATTATTTCGATAAGGGCACCCCCGAAAAGTCCCCCTTTGAAGGGGGTGCCCCGACGAAGGAGGGGCGGGGGATGTTCGCGCGGCCTTTTGAAAACCTCTTCTCAGGCCGCGCCAACATCCCCCTGCGTCCGGCTGCACATGCGTTTGCCGAACCCTGTCCCCCTTCGAAGGGGGAATCTCGCAGGTGGCGATTACCGAAGTAGTTTATCAAAGATCATATAAGCTGGACACGTCAAGACATCAGCGGTTCAAATCAATACAACAGCGCACTACGACGCCAACGGCACCCGTTCCCAGGTTTGGCGGAGCGTCAGGTTGGGGTCGTTGGTTTTGCGGGCGAGGAGTGTCTGGTTTTCGCGCCATCGCTGGCGGCTGCGGGGCGTTTGCATCAGGCGGCGCGCGAGGGTGCGAATCTGGGGATGCGCGCGTTCCCAGAGCCTGTCTTGCAACACGTCTTTAAACTGCACACTCGAAAGCGTCCGTTCGAAAAAGACCAGATCTTCGAGCATCCAGAGCACGGTGGCGTTCGTCCAGAGGGTCTGAAAGTCGGTCTCGTGGATGTCTTCGGCGTCGAGTTGGGGCAGGGCCATCAGCAGGTTGGTCAGGTCGTCGTCCAGGCCGCCGGCGTCGAAGCCCGGCACAGCGATGCGGGCGAGCGGCGCCGGGTCTTCCTCCGGTGCGGGCGACGCCCGCACGAGCGCTGCCAGGGCATCGAGGAAGAACGGCAACGGGCCTGGGAGGCCGGCCTGCATCGCCAGGTGGCGGAAGAAATGTTCAGCCTGCCATGCCTCGAACCGTACGCCTTGCGCGCGGAGCGCCCGCGCGCGGATCCACACAGGCGCCACCTCGTCGAAGAAGACCGGCAAACCGGCAGGCGGTTTCGGCGCCGGGACTTCGGTCTCGTTGGGCGCCGCGTAGCCGAGCGGGCGTTGCCACAGCGCGGCCCATCGTTCGAGGTTTTCGTCGTGATGGCGGTTGTGGTAGAGGCCCGTCAAAAAGAGCCGGCACAGCCTGTTTTGCAGCGCCGCCGCCCGCCACGGGCCGAGGTGCCCGGGGAGGGTTTGCAAGGGCGACTTGCCGGTCGCATCCCCGGTTTCGGCGATCCTTTTACGTTGATACAACCGGTAGAGTCTTTTGAGATCCGCGATGTCGGCATGGAGGGTGTCGGACGGGTTGGCGGCTTCCGGCAGGGCGGCCAGGCACGCGGCAACGTGCAGCAGCTTCACATTGACCATCCGCCAGGCGATCTCCTGCGCCATCCAGCCCCGATGGCCGTTGACGTCGTCGAAGAAGCCGAGGTAGAAGACGAGCGCGTTGCCGGCTTTGAGGCACGGTTCCAGTGGCGTCGCCAGGGCGCGCGGCAGGGCGTCGGGGTCGGGCATCGTCGTCTCGGCGTGTTGCCGTCCCCACTGGTCGATTTGAAGCCGGGTCAGGTGGTGTTGCAGGTGTTCGAGCGCCGCCTCGTAGGCGCGGGCAAACTCGAAGTAGACCGCGTGGGCGTAGACCGACGAACTGTGGCGCCATCCGGAGGCTTCTTTGCGTTGGAGGTAGGGTGGCGGTTCGTGCCACACCTCCGCCCGGCGAAGACTCTGCACCACGGCGTCGTGGATCCGGCGGCGCGCGCCCGGCGTCCGGTTCCATCGCATCCCGAAGAGGTAAAACAGCAACCACGCGCCGTTGACATTCACCATGATCAAGGCGATGCCGGCCCAGCGCGCCTCTTCCGAGATAAACGACCAGCCTTGCCCGAAGAGCAGCAGGGCGCCGAGGTTGAGGACGATAAATCCGGCCAGTCCCATCATCGACCCTGCCGGGCTGCGGCGCACCGGGTCGCGTGTGTTTTTTTTGATGCGGGCGAAGAGCCAGAACAGCACCGTCGCGCAGAGCCCCAGCACAAGCAACGGCACGAACGTCACGTGCAGGTGTATTCCCGCATAGAGGGGCAGGATCACGATATCCCAGAAGACGACGGCCCCCACTGCCGCCGCCAGCAAGACCACGATCAGCCCTCGCCGCGTCCGCGTAAAAAACGGGCCGCGTTGTTTGGAAGATGCGCCGTATGTGAGGCCGGAATCCGTCATCCGCAAACCATCTCGATGAAAGCGTGGCCGGGGCAGCCAGGGTTTACCTACTCTGAAAGGCAGGATGCGGTTGCAGGGGGGTTGGTAAGTTCTCCACCAGGAATCGTGCAGAGATTCATCAAATTCCCCTCCTGGACAGGAGGGGATTAAGGGGTGGTCGATTGAAAACCTTGAAAAAACCTCCAAACGCTGCGATTTTCGGCAACATAGGTGATCGACCACCCCTGTCCCCTCCTGTCCAGGAGGGGAACTTATCCTGCTGCCTCAAGGCCAAAAACCTACCCCTGTGAGCCGTTCTCGGGGGAGAGTCGAAACTTGAAGCCTCCTCACTCCTCGTCCTCCTCCTCCTCAGGCGGGACCGGCGCCGTCAGCACGCTCAGGTCGAGCGCGAGAGGGGGGAGGCAGCGGGCCAGGGTGTCTTGCTTCCGGGTGATGTCGAACGCTTTATACTTTGCGCGGAGGGTCTCGAAGAGCGTCTCGTCTCGCCGGCGAAGAACGCGCGCAAGCGCCCAACGCGTGCCCCATCGAATCAACGAAACGAGCCACAGGGCGCCCCAGAGCGGCAGCAAGTCGTCCTGCACGAAGGCCGACCAGGACGGCGCCAGGGCCAGCGTGACCATCGCCGCGAGGATCGCCAGGGTGTGCAGGAGGATCCACACGATTCGCTCGAAGACGGTCATGCGCGCCCAGTAGCTCCGCAGCCAGCGGCGGTTGCGCAGGTACGGCGCAAACTCGCCATAGAGCGCCGTGGCCGTAGTCACGCCCTCGTCCAGGGCGACGATGCCTTCGCGGTAGGCCGTCCGGTAGGCCTGGATCCGGTCTTGCGAGGCGGCGCGGATCTGCCGGGTGGCCGTGAGGAGGTCTTGCCGGTAGGGCTCGGCGTTCGTATGAAAAGCCTGCTGCGCTTCTCGGAAGTGCGTTTTCAGACCGGCGTACTGCGCTGCCCGATCGACTTGCTTTTCGGTGTTGAAGCGGTGCGTCTCATCGCTTTGTTCGGCCAGATTCGCGGCCTGCTCTTCTTCATCGGCAAACGGCTTCGCTGCGCCGATCGCGCGGACGACCTGCTCGAAAACCCCGCGCTTTTTGGCGGTTTGTCTGACCAGCGTGGAGAGTTTCATCGGCGCCACCACGAGGTTCGTTCGTCCTCCTGAAGCCGCCGCACCAGCCGCGAGAGCCGGTCGTTCATCCGTTGAATGCGCCGTTCACTGCGTTTAAACCGGGCCTTCAACCGCCATTCGAACCACCCTTTGATGAGGCTTTCTTTGTGGACGAGCCGCTGGAGTTGCGCCAGATGCGCCTGCACGTCGGTGATGTGCTGCCACAGATCCCATTGCGCCGAGGCGATTCGCCCGAACGTCATCTGTTTGAAGGCGCGCACGAGCGAGCGCGTGGCCTTCTCGCGGTTTTTGTACGTCTTGATGAGCGCCCTGACCTCGGCGTCGATGGCGTGGCCGCGGGCGAGCTTTTTTTCCAGCTTGCTGCGCAAGTCCGATAGCTCCCAGTGGTAATGCGTGAACTCGACGTTGGCCTGATGCTCCATATCTTTGATGCCCTCGAAGAGCGGGTGGAGGTGTTCGCCCATCTGGCCGTCGAGTTCTTCATAGACCCACCGCCCCACCCGGTCGATCACCTGATGCCGGGCGTCTTCGGCCCCGGCGACGTGGGCATTGACGAAGGTGAAGCATTCGACCAGCGGCAGCAGGTTCTTTTTCTCCAAAACCGTGGTGCAGAGCGCCCCCTCGGCCCGATCCGGATGCGGCGTGAGGATGAAAACGTGTTCCTTGACGAAGGCATCGACCGCCTCGTCATCATCGAAGTCGAGGTCGTAGTCGTAGGTGAGCAGGCCGCGCGTGAGGCTTCGGACGTGGTCGGGCTTGCCGTCGAGTTCGAGGTAGGGGACGACCTCGTAGGCCATCGGCAGGAAGATCCACACGCCCGCGAAGTACCATTCGGGGTGGAGGTAGAAATGCTGATGCGAGGGCAGGGGAAGGTATTCGCGGCTGACGTTCCAGGCAGTCCAGGCAATGCCGTCGGCCTCGCGGTCTTGTTGATGATAGGGGAAAAGCTTGCGGCTCACCAGCACGTGGAACCAGGCGTCGCCGCGTCCGAGCACTTTGGTTTTGTAATAGCACAGGCCGGCTTTTTCGGGGTAAGGCCGCTCGCGCAGGAGGCGGCGGAAGGCTTCGTCGTCTTCGTCGTAGAGATAGAGATAGAGGTATCGCCCGATGCCGGCTTCGGCCTCGCCGAGCTTGCGGCGCAGCTTGGCGAGGCGTTCGAGCTGGAAGGAGAGTTCTTCGGTTTTTTTATCGAGCCGGTGCAGGTGTTGGCCCAGTTGCCAGTCTGCGTCGGTTTTTTTGCGCAGGCGCACCGGCACGTCGAACGCCTCGGCCATGCCCAGGGCCTTGGTGCGCACCATCAACGCGGCGTCTACGTCGAGGTGGACGAAGTCGAGCACGGGCCGGAACGCATCGGCGTCGAAGTAGAATTTGAGGTTGCCGTGGACGACGAGCAGGGGGTTGGCGCGGACGGCCTCCGGCACGAGATCCGGCGCCGGCGCCGGCCTCGGCCCGGCGAAGTTTTGCCCGGCGAACCAGCGTCGTCCTTCGGGCGCGTCGTCGAGCTTGAGGAAGAGCGCCCACCGCTGCCCGGCCCGCGTCTCGGACAGGGTAAACTGGATGGGCACGCCTTTGTCGTAGCCGCGCACCCACACGAGGTATTGGTACGGAAAGGCATCTTCGGGCAGCAGCGCCAGCACCCGCAGATCGACGTGGTTGAGGCGGAAGAAAAACGCCACGAGTTCTTGCAGCAGCCCGGCGTCGCGCAGCGCAAAGAGATATTCGTCTTCGGTCAGCCGGGGCAGGGCCGTGACCGCGCCGTTTTCGCGGAGCGAGAAGACATGCTCATCGGCCCGGAAGACTTCGCCCGCAGCCAGCGTGACCTGATCGTCGTCGGTTGCCGGCACGAGGTCGAAGGCATCGAAACACAGCGCCTTGAGCCGCGCGACGGCCTCCGGCTCGGCCGATTGAAGCCGCTCGGGCAACTGCTCCCCCGCCAGCCAATACGCCCCCTCGACCTCCTTGATCTCCAGCCCGACGATCTCATCATACGACAACGCCGCGCTGGTCAAAAAACCAAACAGCCCGTTGATGCTGTCGAATTTGAGCAGGTGGTTGTGCATGATTCGGGTGTCGGGGGAAGGCCGGGTTGTTTTGCTTTTAGCTGGTGTTGGTGTGGGTCATTACGGTCGCTTTGCTCCCTGGCATTTTGTTCGCTTCGCTCACGTCATTGGCTCCCTTCGGTCGCCGTCATTTATTGTCTCGTTCAACCCATGACAATCAATGACGCGCCGCAGGCGCAATTGACGCACGCGAAGCATGCCAATGACAGCGAGCCAAAGGCGAGCTAAATGACCTCCTCCTAAGGCAACAACACGTGATTCAAAAAATGATGCACCAGATACGCGCGGATCTCGCGTTCCTGCGCGGCCCGGTCGGGCTGCGACTTGCCGATGCGCCGCAGCCGGATGGGCCGTCCATATTGCACCGCGTAGAGCGCCAGCGTGCCGAAGCCGATGACCAGAACGTGCTGATAGGCACGCTGGTTTTTACGAAGCCACGCCGCCAGCCGTCCTTCCTCGATTTCGAGCGCGCGGTCGTGCGCCGACGTCTGGGCTTCCCATACATAATTCTCAGGCACGAAAAGGGTCCAATAGCCGTCGGGCCGGGCCGGCGATTCTTTGGCGGGCGCGAGGTTGTCGGCGTCGGTGAGGCGGGGGTTGGTGTAGGCGGCGAGGCGGGGCCGGTAGAAGAGGTCGAGCGGCGCGGCGTCCTCGCCCGCGCGAGTCACCTCGCGCCAGGGCATCTGCACCATGTAGCGCTGCGCCCGGTCGACGAGGTCGGGGTCGATGTCGAGGTGGTAGGTGCGTTCGGTCCAGGCGCCCGTGGCAGGTTCAGGCTCATTGATGAGCAGGTGAAAGACAAAATCGTTGACTTCGCTGCTTCCTGAGGCGACGTAGAGGTAGAGGAAATCGTGCCACACCAGCAAGGTCAGATATTTGGCGTACGATAGGAAGGGCTGATCGTCTTCGGCCAGGGCATAGAGCACCATCTCCGGCGCTTCGGGGATGCAAAAATTGACTTCCACCTCTTCGGGTTCTTCCTCTTGCGTGCGCGTGCCCAGCGTGCTGAGCGATCCCTCGGCCCACTTACTCCAGAAATACCGCTCCGTCCTGGGATCGGCCAGATAAATCAGTTCGCTCGGCGCGATGGCGGGATCGTACCGGGTGATCTCGTCGAAGGCGGTGTAGCGCCGCGACCGGGCGTGGAGCACGGCTTGTTTGTTGGAGACCACGTCGAGGTGTTGCAACAACTCATTCGCCAGCGGCAGCGGCTCCTGCGCCAGATATTTGGTGATGAACTGATCGTCGAGCCGGTGGCTGTAGTCGGCGCCTGCGCGGTGTTGCTGCAGCCATTGCGACTCCACGGCGCGGCGCCACGTAGCGGCTTGCAACGCCGCCGCGTCCACCGCCGCCGGAGCCGGCTTCGCCTGCGCCTCGCCCACGGCTTCGAAAAACGCCTGGAAGCGCCGCGCATAGCCCTCGAAAAAGGCCGGATGCGGCATCGTGTCCGGCGCGTTCATCTGGGTGTCGTAGTGCCCGGCCAGCGCTGCGAAGTCGGGCTCCCAGCGGCCCGGCAGCGGCGCGGCCAGATCTTCCCATTCCAGCAAACACACGAACGTCACGAGCAAATGCGGCATCGCCTCGACGGCCATCTCTTCGGCGCGATTAAAGGGGATGCGCGGAAAGCCGGGTTGCCGCAGCACCTGCTGCACGCGGCGCAACGCCCGGCGATAGGCCTGATGAAAAGCGTCGAGGTCGTCGTCGGGCAGGTCGGCGGTAGGCGTGTCGGGTCGTTCGGAGCGCAGGGGGCGAGCCGGATGCTGGATCAGAAAACTCAGATCGATCACCAGAAACAGCGGAACGTCGAAGCCGGCCTGAAGCAACCGCAGGTGCCATCGCACAATCGCCCGTCGATGCTCCGTCCAGAAACGCGCCTCGGCCAGCGAGAAACACCGTACCCACGCCAGTTGGGCCGCCACCCACTGGTCGATGCGCAAATCAGGCGAATTTGGATTTTGGATTTTGGATTTTGGATTGGTCATTTACTGATCCGTTTTGAGCACATCAATAGGCCACAGATTTTCCAACCGTCGCGGTGTTTTCGTCAAATGAAGAACTATCAGGATAACAATCCAAAATCCAAAATCTAAAATCCAAAATCAGTGCCCGAATCGTTCGAGGGCCTGATCCACGTCGCGGGTTAGCTGATCGTCAAACTGTTCATTCTCCCAGATGTGTTTGAACACAGCCAGGTGCGCATCGCCGACGGTGATGGGGCGGTCGGGTTCGCCGGCGGGGTGGTCGAGCAGGGCCAGGGCGTAGGAGAGTTTTTCCAGGCGCGTCATCTTACGCGGCGAGATGCGCACGAGGCTCGTCTCCAGGTTGGCCAGGTGCATCCCCAGCTTCAAAAACCGTTCGATCCACCCTTCCGAAGGCCGGGCGATGACGCCGTGCTCTTGGGTCGAAGGAAACAGAATCCGGCTCAGCAGCAGCAGATCGTTGATTGACGGCATTTCGAGCTTTTTGTCCTCGGCATCCTTCTGGAAATTAAAAGGCTGACCCCGTACGAGCTTGTACTGTTCCCGCGCGACGCTCTTTTCCCGGATCTTGTAATAATCCGACGTCTTGACGTTCTCGCCCATCTTCTCGGCCTCCGGATAGCGAAAATGCAGGCGGATCGTGAAGCGGTCGTAGAAAGCCAGCAGTTCGTTGCCGGTCTTGCTCGGCAGTTGCACGCTGCCCGAAAAGCTCGTCGTGGCCACCGTCGGCGTGGTGTTGCTGGCGCCGATGATCACCGCCAGATCCGACTGGTGGAACACGCCGTCGTCGAAGTAGCGCCGCTCGTTGATGAGCGTAAGCATCGTGTTGAGGATGTTCGACGATCCGCGAAAGACTTCGTCGAGGAAGCAGCCGCGCACGCCGTTGCCGGTGAGCATGTTGTCGTTGCGGCGTTTGAACCGGCCCTCGGCCAGCAGTTGCACGTCGTAGGGGCCGAACAATTCTTCGGGCAGCGTGAAGGCGCTCAGCAGGTATTCATAATATTTATTGGCCGCGCGGACGTCGTCTTCGGCGTCCGCGCCGTCGTCCCGCGTGGGTTTGCGCAGCCCGGTGCTCTCGTAAAAAGCGATGGCTAGCTCGGTCTTGGCCAGCCCCGGCCCGCCGACGAACAAGACCGGCTCCTGCGCCACCGCACAGGCGATCAACATCCGGATGTTGTCGGCCATATTCTCGCCGACGAACAGGTCTCGCAGATGCTGTTCCAGATGCTGCACGCGCCGCAGCGCGTGGTGATAATGCTTCTGGATGAACCCCAGCGTGATGCGGTAGACATCCTCGCTCTTCATCCGGGCAAACGCATCCCGGTCAGCGATGATTTTCGATAACGGGGTGGGCATGAGGATTGGGATTACTGATAAGCTTTCGCCATGTCTGACGGATTAAGATACTTCGTATTGCGTACTGCGTACTTCGTAAGGGCGCCACAACATACGCAATACGAAGTACGCAGTACGAATGCCAGATTCAACGCGAACGCGCTCAAATATTACGCCCCCGTTTCCAACAACCTCCTGCATTGCTCGTCGAAATCTGCTTCGATGAGGCGGGTTCGCATGCGGCGGAGGGTGGCGTCGAGGGTGTCGCCGCCGGGTGCCGGGGCCGGGCGTTCGGGCTCGGCGATCCAGCGGCAATGCTGGAGGAAGGTAAGGACGCCGCCGGCCTCGCGAGCCTGGCGGCCTCGGAGGTAGTTCTCGGCGGCAATCGGCAGGCTGGATTGGTAGAAATAGTAGCAGCATAAGACGCGGAAATCAACATAGGCGGGGTACTTGCTGTAGAGCACTTCGGTATGGGCTAAAAACTGATTGAACAGGCGCAGGGCATCGAGGCGCGGCTGCATCTGGTAGCGGCTTTTCCAGTCGTCGCCGTCTGCCTCGCGAGTGGTGGGTTGGAAGAGGGTGAAGACGAGATAATCTGCCAGGGTCATCAGCAGAGGCCGCGCCGCGCGGCTGAACAGCGACGCGCAGCCTTCGGCCCAGCGCCGGGCATCGGCCCAGGCGGCGTCGAAATAGGGCGGGCCGCCCGGCAAGAACCACAGCCGCGAGAGCGGGCTCAGCGCGATCAACTGGTCGAGCATGAGCAGCAGCACCGGGTGGCGGCTTCGCATGGCGGCGTAGAGGCGGAGGGGATCTTCGAAATGCGAGGGTTCGCCGATGGGCATCAGCCGCGCGCCGTAGATCTCCAGAAAACGCAGCACCGCCGCGTGGATGATCACCAGATCGTCGAAGCGAAACGAGGGCCGCTGTGCGTGGATCGATTCGGGAAAGGCGTAGAGCGGTTCGTAGAAGCCGATGATCGACTTGTCGCGGTAGAGCCCTTGCAGGCCGGCGTGTTCGTCGGTGCAGAGCACCCACAAGTTGTGCAGATAAACCAGCGCCGTGAACACGGCTTTCGAAGGCCGCGTCGGCGTTGCAGCATCCCACGTCTCGGCGACGGTGTAGCGGTTGAGGAAGTCGAGGCGGGCGCGGGCGCAGGCCAGAAAGAGCCGGTAGACTTCAGGCCGGAACCCGTCGAGCGGCCTGTTAGACGCCATCGCCATGGCCGGGTCGTCGAAGGCGAAAGCCAGCACGCCGAACTGTTCGACGTCGTCCACCCGGACCAGCGTCTTCGGCATATGATGCGCCGCCGCCTCGTCGTCGCCCGTGAGCCCTTCGATGCTCCGGCGCACCTCCTCCACCGCCGCCACGAGCGAGGCGTCGAGGGCGGTCTGCGGCGGGCTCTTTTTCCAGAGCGGGTTCATCGATTTTGGATTTTGGATTTTAGATTTTGGATTGTTGATTTCATGCGGGTCAGGTAGCCGGAAAAGCTGTGCCGGTTGAGGGCGCTGTGGCCTGGTTCATTCCCCAACTACGTTGCTCGTTCCCACGGTCCTCCGTGGGAATGCAGATTTAGGGCGCTCTGCGCCCGATACGCGGCGTTTTGGAACGCAGAGCGTTCCGGTTCTGGGTTTACTTCGTCAGTCGCCTTCAGCTCGTGTCCACGCAGAGCATGGGAACCAGATTTTTTTAATTTGAGGGTGCCGCATTCTATTCGTTTGCTGCACACGGATCGGTAAGCTACCAATCCAAAATCCAAAATCTAAAATCCAAAATTCATCCCCCCTTTTGCCCTTTCATCATCCCCCACCCTGCCTTCGCTTTCTCCACGATCAGCTTCCCAAAGACCGGGTACGATTTCTTGACGTCGCGCGGGCGCAGGTCGTTGCGGACGGCTATTTCCAGCCAATACAGCCCCATTGCCAGGACGATGAACAGCGGCCACAGGTTGAACAGCGAAAACGCCCCCGCCTCCGCCGGGGCTTCGACCGCCCGCAGCGGGATGGCGCCGGGGTCGGCCTCTTCGCTCGTCAAAACCGCCCCGCCGGTGATTGTGGCGATGGCTTCGAGCAGCGCCAGATCGGCGGTGTAATCGACCGTCTCGCCGCGCGCGGCGGGGGTGGCCTGCGCCGCCGGAAGGTAATAATCGCCAGCCTGGATTTCCTGCCCGGCCTGATCCAACAGCCGGATCCACACGCGCCCGGATGCCTCCGGCGCGTACCGGCCCACGTAGACGTCTTCGCTCGTTTTCGCCAGCGCCAGCTCGACCGTCTCGCCGCCTTTTTCGAGGATCTCGATAGTCACGGGCCGGGCTGCGGAGGTGTGGTTGAGTTTGCGCGAGAACGTCAGTTCGAAGAAGCCGTCGCCGGGGCGGGCCTGTTCGAGGTAGGGCGTCTGGGCCTCGGCGCTGGTGGCCCATCGCAGCGTCTGCGACCAGAGTTTATCGACGTATTGCCAGCCGTGCCATCCTCCCGATTCTTCGACGCCGGCATTGACCATCGCGACGCGTCCGGTGCCCTGGAGCCAGTGGGCGAGGCCGGAGTAGGTTTTGTCGTCGCTGGTCATCGTCAGCACGTTGCGGGCGCCCTCTTTGGCCGTCATCGCGGTGAAGCCGTTGGTGGCCGGCAGGGCGTCGGGGATGCCGTTGAGCAGGGGGCTTTCGTCGTTTTTTTCGGGTTGAATGGATTCGCGTTTGTAGGGTTCGGGTTTGGGCGCCATGCCTTTCCACGTCACCTGCGTGATCCGGTTGTCGGCTTTCGAAAGCTCTTTGTAGGTGCCCTGCCCTTCCTCGGCGATGCGTTTGAGATCGTCCCGATAATAAACGCCCCGGTCGCCGATGGCGAGCACGTGCGTGGTGATGCCGTCGCGTTCGTGGGCCGCGCGCGCCATCGACGGGCTATCGACGATGGTGGGCGAATCTTCGAGGTCGGTGATCAGGAGCACGTGCCGGTTGTGCGCGGCGTTTTGCATGGCGCGGTAGGCCGTCTCAAGCGCGGGCTTGACGTTGATGCCGCCGCCGCCGGCCTGGAGGTTTTCGAGCTTGCTCAGGAGGGTCTGCGTGTCGTACGGCGCGGGCTGTTGCGGCGTCTGCCAGCCGGCCCTGGTGTTGAAGGTGAACAGGCACAATTCCTCGATCTGGCTCATGTTATCCCAGGATCGAATCAACGACTGAGCGGCTTTGTCGAGCCCGCGAAAGCTCATGCTGCCGGAGTTGTCGATGGCGATGCAGAGGGAGATTTTGAACTGATCGGGATCCTCCTCTTTGTCGAATTCCATCGGCAGGATGTCGTAGAGCGGACTCTGCTTGAAGTTGCCCTCGGCGCTGCGCGGTCCCAGGCTGTAGACCAGCCCCTTGCCCTGCTCACGGACGGCATCGACCAGGTTGAACGGCGCGTCGCCCGCCAGCGCATCGGTGGGGATGTCGTTGAGGAAAATCACGTCGAAGCCCTGCAATTCAGCCCATCCCAACTCGAACTCCTCGCCCGCGCGCACTTCGACCTCGAACTGCCGTTGTCGCAGCGCCTCGGCCAGCCCGGAGCCGGCGTTTTCCAACAACAGGATTCGCGGTCTGGGCAACGCCGTCACGAAGCCGTCGTAGACCAGCGTTTCTGCTCCCTCAAACGCCACCCGCAGGTAATGCACGCCGGGGTCATCCACCTGCACGACGTGCTCGACGAGGCGCTTCGCGCGATCCCAGACGACCATCGCCTCCTGCCGTTTCCGCCCATCGACGTACACCTCTACCTGCGCTTCTTGACCGTGTCGCGCCGCCAGCCGCTTCGGCAGCAGCAGCGCCCATTGGAACGCCTCGCCGGCATGCACCACCGCCGGCATCCGCAGCGCCCCGGCGCGCGCGCCGTCCGCCGCCGTCTCCGGCTGCGCGCCGAAGCCAGGCGGCACCGCCGGATAGACCGCGATGCCACGCTCGCGCAGGTGATACGCTTCCTTGCGCGCGTCGCCTACGGAGGCGCGGCCATCGGTGAAGAAGACGATTTTCTTGTCGGCAGCAGGCAGTTGCAGCGCGGCAGCCAGGCGCAAGGCGCCCTGGAGATTGGTGATTTCGGGCTGAAAATCCCCGTCGTTGGCGTCGAAATCGGGCGCGTCTCCGGTGGCGAAGAGCACCTGCGGCGTGCCGCCGAAGACGATGCCCGCCATGTCGGCCTGATCGTCCCAGGCTGCATAATACCGCCCGATCTGCCGCCGCACCCACGCCTGCGTCTCAGCCTCGCTCATGCTGTTGGACGCATCGACGGCGAAGACGACGGACGACTTTTCAGCCTTCGGGATTTGCTGGAAGGCGTGCGTGGCGCATCCATAAAAAGCCGCCGCCAACAGCCCGGTGACGGCAGCGTGCAGCGCCACACAAAAAAGCCGCTGATAGGGCCGCCCGTCACCCTGCGGCGCTGCGCGGGCGAGCAGGCTGCCGAGGCCGTACTGCTTCCCCAAAAACCGCCCGTTCCGATACACCCACACCATCACCACGACGCCCGCCACCGCCGCGAGAAGGCCGAGTATTTGTAGGAGGGATGCCGGCATGGTTTTGTGCGGTTTTTGGTTTTCTAAACGTCGCCCGGCGATAAATCACCGGGCTCATTGCTGAAGGCCCGATGGGCCTGATCTCAGGGCGCCGAAGGCGTCCTTGAACGCTGAGCCCGGCTCTTTAGGGCCGGGCGGCGCCGGGCTTCTATCGCTGCCTCATCTACAATTTCCGTCACCTCTTCATCCACCGATTTACCCTGCCACGGCTTGAACAAATACAGCCAGTCGGCGGCGAGGAGCGCCAGGAGCAGCAGCAGCAACCACGCCGCCGGACGCGTCCGCAGCAGCGATTGGCCCTGCGCAAGCTGCGTATCCAGCGCCGCGAGCAGGCGTTGATCCAGCGCGAGCGTAGCGCCGGGCGCCGACTGATTTTCGTCGAGAAAATTGACCAGCACCGTCGCCGACGCTGCTTCTTGAGACACCATGTGGACGCCGGCATAGCGGCTCAAGAACGCTTCTGTCTCCGCATCGAGTGTCCGGATCGAATCGCCCGGCTCGGCGACGGTGAAATCGGAAAATGAGTCCGGGTCGAGCTTCGGCAGTGGGATCAGGTCGCCCGTGCGGTAGAGGCCCAACGCGGATGCGGCCCCGGCATCGACGTGCCGCGCCAGCACGTTGAAAAGGAGCTTCAGGGCCACCTGCTCGCGCTCCTGATTGTAAGCCGGATTGGAAGGCGCGACGAAGATGTCGTCGCGCAGCCCCAGGAGCGTCGTCGCTGCATCGCTTTCGGAGACATAGACGAGGCCGTAGTAGGGCGTCTGGCGCAGGTCCGACAGGCGCGGATCGCCGGCCCAGGCTGCCGGGGCGTCGGGCGAGGCCGTCGGGCCGAAGAAATCCAGATTCACCCCGTCGAACACGGGATGCGCGAGCGCCGGGAAGGCCAGTTGATACCGCTGCGCCAGCCGCGCCAGATCGCCGCCGGGACCGACGAGCACTGCCGCGTGCCGGGCCAGGTCGTTCGGGTAAAAGCGATGAAAGACCAGCCGGTCCTCCGGGTTGAAATCCCGCCCGGCATACTGACCCGGCGCAAGGCGAACGAAATCATAGCCGTTGAATTCCGCGAACACCGAGACAGCCCGGTCGAGCCGCGTGTCTGAGGTGATCAAAAACAGACGAGGCCGGTCCTGCGTCGCCACGTGTCCGTAGACGACGTTGTCCAGCGGCAGCGCATCGTCGAGGTCGAGTTCGACGGTGAAGTGGCCGGGATGCTCGTCGAGCGCCGCTCGCCGGTCGCTGTCGATGAGGTGCCGCCGCCGCTCGCCCGCCTCCAACGTCATCGCCACCGATCTCCCGACCGCCTGCTCCTGCTCATCGCGCAGGACCACCATGAGCGTCTGCGGTTTATCCGAAAAATTTTTGACATCGATGAAAAAAGGCTGCCCCGCCACAATCCCTTTGTCATCATTAAATCCCGTAATCCCCACGTTGTCCTGCTGGCGTGTCGAGATCGTGATGGGATGGATGTTTTGCCACGGGTTGCCGGGCAGAAACGGATCCGGAATGCGCGCGTCCGAAAAGAAAAAGATCGCCCCGCCCTCCGGCGATTTGACGGCGGCGGCGGCGGCGATGAGCGCCGCCGTCAGATCCGCCCCGGTATCGACGGGCCGGAGACTCTCCAGCGCGCGATCCCAGGCGCCGGCGTCGCGCGAGAACGGCAGCGCCACACGCGGCGTCGCCTCGGCGGCGATGATCATCACCTCGTCCGGCGTCTCCGCGCGGATCGTCGCCTTCGCCTGCGTCACGGCGGCCTCGAAGCGCGTGCCGTCGTCCTCGCGCATCTGCATCCGCGCCGCGCCGTCGATCACCACGACCATCCGCCTGTAATCCTTAAACTCGCTGACGTAAAAGATCAGCGCCGCCGTCATCAGCAAAAGAATCAGAATGGGCAGCCATTGCTCCCACGTAAATTTCTCCGGCCCCGCCCCGGTCTTAACCTTTTTATTGAAGAGCAATTGATAATAGTAGAGCGACGACACCGTCACCTGCTCCCGCACCCGGCGGTTGAGCAGAAAAGGGATCACGGCGAGTGTCGTTAGCAGGAACAGGTACATGGGGAAGTGAGAGAGCAAATAGGCAAAAGGCAAATGGGCAAGCAAGCACAAATTGCCATTTGCCCTTTGCAATTTGCCTATACCTCAATGGCGCACGATGCTCAAATCCAACATATGCCGCCGGATGAACGGAACGACGGGTTCATCGGCATACAACCGGAGCACCGGCATTTGGTTTTCGCGCAAGACCCGGTCTACGGCGTCGAGGTGAGCCTGATAGCTGGCTTCGTAGTCGCTTCGTTTGAAAAAGACGACGCGCTCCTCGCCCGTTTCCACGTCGCGGATACGCACCGGTGTCTCGACCAGTTGCGGGCTCGGCCGGCGCTCCTGCTGCGAGACGACGTGGACGGCCCGGACTTCGAAGTTGTAGCGAAGCAAGCTCTGAAGGATGCGGTTGAGCGCCGACGGCTCATACAAAAAGTCCGAGATCAGCAGCACGATCCCCGACTGGCGGTGATGCCGCCGTCCGTAATCATCCACAGCCTCGGCGAGGTGGGCGGCGTCTGTGGGGGCGGTGTCTTCGGTCTCCAGGCCGCGTGCTACAAAGGCCGCGACGGCATCGAGGGTGCGGGCCGGCAGATACGCCGGGTGGTCCCCGCGCCGGCACAACAGCGACACCGCCACCGGCAGCCGAATGGCAAAGGCGATGTAGGCCATCGCGCTGGCAAGCCGGACGACGGCAGGCGGCTTATCTCTCAAAAACGACATCGAGCCGCTGTTGTCGATGAGCAGGTGCAGGTGGAAGTAGGCTTCTTCGTGGAAGGTCTTCGTGAACAGCTTGCCATGGCGCAGGTACCCGTTCCAGTTGATGTGGCGCGGGTCGTCGCCCCGGGTGAAGGCTTTGTAGTCGTAAAACTCATGGCTGCTGCCTCGCCGCCGGTGCAAATACTCATCGATGATCCCGCTGAAGAGGTACCGGCGATAGTTGTAGATCATCCGGTTCAAAGCCGCAAAATCTTCTTCCGCTAAGACAGACATAGGGGCGACTGTTGTTGAATCCGGTGTACGGTTATCAGTCATGAGTCAAGCGTCATCGATTTTTGGGCGATGCTGATGCCGGATGGCCGATGATCGGGTTTTTGGCTAAAACGAGCAGGAATTGCAGGTTTCCCGCACGATAAAACCACAACTCCCGAAATAAAATTTAGCACATCCTCAAAGAAAACTAGGCGAGTGAGGTTATGTTTTTGCCATTTTTGTGTCTATAAGGACGAGCAAAGGGCCGTCTTTCGACCGCCCTTTGCAACCGATGGTGTTTCGGTTGAGAAATCATCCGCCGTTGGGCGGTGGTCCAGATCCACCGCCGCCGCCGGTTCCGCCGCCGCCACTGCCGCCGCCGTTGCCATTGCCGTTTGGATCATCGGCATGCAGACGCCAGGCAGGGCGCATTCGCTGAACAGTCCACATAGCACTGGGGGGGTTTGATGAATAGAAATCGTGAACTAACACGATATGGGGCAACGCGCATTTTAGCAATGCAGCCGACGGCATCTTCACATCCCCTTAGCACAACACCCCGTGCCGGACCCAGGCCGCGCCCAAAACTTGCAAAGGGCAGCCCAACGTTCTACCGTTTCGGCCGCCCTTTTAGGTGAGGTTATTCTCCGTTGGGAGGAGGTCCGGGGCCACCGCCACCGCCGGTTCCAGAGCCGCCGCCACCATCACCGCCATTGCCGTTTGGATCATCGGCATGCAGGAGCCAGGCAGCGCTCGCTCGTTGAGCAGTCCACATAGCATTGGGGAGGTTAAATGATTGGAGAAGGTGAACAAACACGATGGAGGAATCATTCTCCGTTTGGAGGGGGGCCTGATCCACCGCCACCACTCGTTCCAGATCCGCCACCACCATTGCCGCCATTGCCGTTGCCATTCCCCTCATCGGCAGCGTGCATTCGCCAGTCAATGATCCACATAGCATCAAGAGGTTTTTATGATTGATAAAGGTGAACAAACACAATATAGAGCCAGCAGCACTTTGTCAATGATGCTACTGGTTCTTTCTGCGCTCTACACAGGTAGTGTCTATGGGCAGCCGAATTGCGATCAGGCTACACAGAGGATTTATCATATCACCGAGACAGAAGCTCAGCAAGTGCCTGACTCGTTGCAAGCGCTTCTGGATTTGGCTGCTTTTGTTCGGCATTGTGAGCGCGACATATCGCTAGATCTTGAACTGTGGCTGCTCAACAATGAAGTGTTTGCGCTTGATAGATTAAAACGGCATCTCGAAGCGGCAGCCTTCACTGATCGATTCTTTGCAGACTTCTATGATGAGGCATCCGACTACTACCGGGCACGCTTCTATAACTGGCGACTGCACTTAAACGCTCTTTCTGGCAATACCATTGCTATGGTGAGAGACTATGCACAGGCCCAGAAATATGCTGATGCGCTTAATCCACTTCAACGGACACACTTCTATGTTAACGGGGCTTATGCCTACATGCGCATTCGTGAGTATGAGGCGTCACTACGGCTCATGAACGAAGCAAGAACACTTATCGAGACCGCTGAAAACTATGAGGATAGTCTCGCGCTGGCACAAATCACCCACGTAAGAGCAGAAGCCCAACTTCATTTGAGCACTGAGCTTGATCAGGTCAAGGAGGATTTTCGTGCTGCGGCGAATCTCTATGAAGCCCTCGGTGATAGGTCAAAGGTTCCCGCGATCATCACAATGCTCGGAGAGGCGTACGCGGCTTCTGGCGACACAAGTCGTGCCCTTAGCGAGATGGAAACGGGTGTTTTGTTGGCACGGGAATCTGGCTCCGTTCGCAACGAAGCCTACGCTCTTTTTCGGCAAGGACAGTTGCAACGGCAGTGGGGCGATTTAGAAGCCGCAGAGCAAAACCTCTTGCAAGCCTTGGATGCGTCGGAGAAGGTTCAGGAGTTTTATCTGCGCATCGCGTATCAACTCGCACTGCTCTACGAAGAGCGAGATGAGATGAAGCAGGCTGCGAGTTATTATCAGGCCGTCATCGATGCGCCTCGGCCTGAGGATTTTGTGGCGGCGTTGGAGGCGGAGCGGAAGCAGCAAGAGGCGTACATGCGGCTGCTCTTGATCGATAACAGCCGGCAGCGGACGTATTTTTATTTTGCGCTTGCCGGCTTGCTGCTCGTGCTGGGCGGCGGCGGGGTGCTTTTTGTGTTTATCAAACGACGGATGCCTTCGATTATCGAGAAAAAGAGCAACGGCGTCTTCCTGCCCCAACGCCTCGACACGGGCCGGACGCTGGAAGAACTCGAAGCGTACTTCGAGGAAGCCGTCGGGTTGAGCCTGTTCGGACGGCGGCTGGCGCGGATCTTTGCCACGCTCTTCGAACCGGATCTGGTGCTGCCTCATATCGACGACGACTACCTCGTGCGTCAGATTGAGGAGGACAACATAGCCAGCAATGCGGCGCTGTTTCAGTGTGCGGCAGCCGTCGAGGTGGCAATCGATGGGCAGCGGTTTCAGGGGAAGGCGGAGAACACGATGCGGTCGTATCTGCGTGCAGAATTTGCCAAACGCTCCTGGCCCTGGCCGGCCCATCCGGTGATCTGGAAACGGTTCTTTTTAAAGCATTATGCAGAGGATTTGTTGAAAAAAGAGGAAGCGGGATTGAAGCATGGGGAGAAGTAAGGAGGCATTCATCCAGGTTCCACTTCGCTCGTTGATCGGCGTTGGTCATGAGTCATTTACTTCGTCAGTCGGGCTGCGCCCTCGTGTCGCTCGCCTGCAGCTCGCTGTCATGAGTCATGGGTATTTTTCTCATGACCCATGTCTCATGGCCCTCGCCTTCGAATGCACGAGGCGCTACCGTCGAAAATCCCATCAACCGTAATCCCGGCTGCCTAATGAATCGGAATAATCGGATCGATCTTATCGAGCAGGTCGTCGGCGGTGATGCCTTCGTTTTCGGCTTGATAATTCAATAACAGCCGGTGGCGCCAGCTTTCTTTGAGGAGGTGCCGGGCTTCTTCGACGACGAAGGCATTGTCTACGGCGGGACGACCCTGGCGCGCGGCGAGCACCTTGAGCCCCAGCAGCAACGTCTGCGCCCCGCGCGGGCCGATGCCGATGTGGACGTACTTTTTGACCAGCGCGCGGAAGGCCTCGGTCTCCTCGGTTTTCAGGCGGCGCTTGTTGCGTTCGTAGTAGCGGTCCCAGTCTTTGCGAAGAGGGCGGGCCATGGCGGCGTCGGGACGGTCAGGCCAGGTCAGCGCGGCCAGCAGGCTGATCTTTTCGATGGCTTTTTCCTCGACCTCCACGGCGCGGATGCGTCGTCTGAAATCGACGATCTTGCGAGCGATGTGGTGCGGCGGGGCGTCTTCGACGGGGCGTACCGGCGGCGGGGTAGCGGCGGTGGTCAGGCCCAGGATGTCAGACATCTGCGTCAGGCCGGGAAGCGGGGTGATGAGCTTGAAGAAGAAGCGGTCGAGTTGGGCTTCGGGCAGCGGGTAGGTGCCCTGCTGCTCGATAGGGTTCTGCGTGGCGATGACGAAAAACAGGCGGTCTTCTTTGCGCTCTGAGCCGACGACGGCGTGGTTCGGATCGCGGATGATGCCCAGGCGCATCACGTCGTTGCCGTAGGTGGTTTCCAACTCGGCCATCCCCTGCAAGAGGGCCGACTGCGTTTTCGGCGAGGCGCGGTTGATCTCGTCGGCCAGCAGGATGTGGGTGAAGAGCGGGCCGTGGCGGAAGATCCGCCGGATCCGGCCTGTCTGCGGATCGGTCTGAATGTCTTCGCCGCCGATGATGTCGAGCGGCATCAGGTCGGGCGTGAACTGGACGCGGCGGTAGCCGGCGTAGGTGGCTGTGGCGTTCGGCGATCGGTTGTAGGCGTCCTGGGCTTCGTCGGTCCAGCCGAGCACGCGCACCAGCGTTTTGACGAGTTCGGTCTTGCCAAGACCGGGGATGCCTTCGAGCAGCACATGCCCGCCGGCAAAAAAAGCGATCAGCACTTTATCGACGAATCCATACCCATCGGCGGGCTCTTCTTCTTGATAAAACGCATGAATCTCCGACTTCATCTTGTCGAAGAAGGCCCGGAAGTCGCGCGTGTCGGTGGCGGGGGGCTGGCCGCTAGCGATGTTGACGGTCATAGAAGGTGTTGAGAAGCTCCTGATCGGTGGGAGAATGCTGGGGCCGCGCCACGCGGCTGTCGGCAGCCTGATCGGGGCGAACCTGCCGCTGTCCGGACGCTGGTACCGAATCGGTGGAAGGATCCGTGTTTTCAGGCTGGGCTTTGAGTTCGAAGTCGTCATCCAGCGTCAGATCGCGCCCGAGGCGCCCGCGCTCGACCAGCGCATCGACGTGCTCGAACAGGTCGTTTTCGAACTGGTCTTGCTGGGCCATGAGGACGTCTAAGATTTCTTGCAGTTGGCCCTGTTCGCCCGTGTCATTGGCTTGCTGAATCGCTACGAGAAGGTCTTTTTCGATCTCTTCCAACTGTTGAAGCATCTCCTCGGCAGAGAGCAGGCCGCGTTTGAACGCCGTGTTGAGGCGCCGGAGGCGTTGCGCGAGGTCGTCGCCCTGCTCGCCGAGGTCTTTGAGTTCGAGGGCTTGCCGGTCGAGTTGCTCTTGCAATTCTTCGGCGGATTGGGCCAGTTGATCGTTGCTCTGCGCTTCGCGTTCGAGCTGGCGCTGGGCCGTTTCGAGGTGCTCTTGCAGGCGTTGGGCGCGGGTCATGTCGTCGATGCGTTCCTGGGCGTTGCGGAAGGTTTCCTCGAACGCCTCGCGTTGCTGGTCGTTCAGGGGCGCGTCGTTATCGACGGCGTCGGCCAGAGCGTCGAGTTGGCGACCCACGTCTTCGAGAGGCGATTCGTCGAGGGCGTCGGCGGCGTGGCGGAGGGTCTGGGAGAGGGCGTCGTCGGGGCGGTCGTTGTCGGCGGTTTGCTGCTGGATGTCGAGCAATTGCTGCGCGGCGTCTTCGAGATCGCGTCGAAACATTTCGTGGCCGGCGGGGGCCGTCATCGGGTTTTCGCTGAGGCGGTTGGCGGCCTGGTCGAGCGCCTCGTCGAGGCGATCGCCGCCGAGTTGATCGATTTCTTGTTGCACCTGATCGCGCAGATCCGAGAGCGTCTGGCCGTGGGTGCCGGCGTCGCCGCCCTGCCGCATGTCTCGCGCCGCCTCTTCCACGTCGCCGGCCACGTCGCGCGTCGATTCGTTGGCGGCTTCATCCCGAACTTGACGGGCGTAGGATTCCAACTCGCTGGGCCGGTCGGAGATGGGCGCGCTGGTCACGAGCGGGCTGGGCAGGCTGAGCAGGAACAGGCTCATCAGCCAGAAAATCAACGCGGCCAGCAACCCGACGAAGAGCCATTTCCAGAACCGATGCGACCACAGCGGCACGAGTTCGCGCGGGTCGTAGTTGTGCTCGCGCAGGTGCCAGTGGAGGCTTTTGACCTGCTGCGCGAAGCCTGCCGGCGCCGAGGTATGTTGTTTGCCCTCATAATAGGCCGCGAACGACGTGCGCCAATCCGTGCGCACTTCTTCGTCGATGAACTGACAGGCGGCTTGTTCCGTGGCGAGGTTGCGCACCAGGATGGCGTAGCCGTTGATCACGAAAAACAGGAGGATCAACAGCGTGACGAATGGCACGTAAATACCCACCGGCATGTTGAACCGCCCGATCAGCCATTCGAGCAAAAAATACGTGCCCACCAGCATCGCGATGCCGATGATGAAGGGCAGGGCATACTTGAGGCGGAGCCGGTTTTGCACCTGCTGGATGAACGCGTCGATGTTGCCCATCAGCCGGTCGAGGGCGCCCTGCGTCTTCGGCAAGGCAGCGGGGTCCGGTATGTCGGCGGCGGGTTCCATCGAAAGCGGCGGCGTGAGGAGCGATGTGGTTTGTTTACAACGAGCATTTGGGCGGGATGATTCACCGGGGGTAAATGAGGGAAATAGGCAAATGAGGCAAATAGGCAAGTGGGCAAATGAAGCAAACAGGTAAATGAATGATCAATTTGCCATTTGCTATTTGCCATTTGCTATTTTCTATTTACCCCCTTTGCAGAATGTTGAAGAGGTTCCTTGATGCCACGAGAGGTCGCAGCCGACATCGTGATTCTGGGCGCGGGTCCCGGCGGCGGGGCGCTCGCCTATGCCCTCAAAGACAGCGGCGCCGAGGTGCTCCTCGTCGAGCGCGGCGGCTTTCTGCCGGTGGAACCGGCCAACTGGGACGCCGAGGCGGTCTTCGGGCAGGGCCGGTACAAGACCAGCGAGCACTGGTTCGATACCGCGCGCGGCGCAGCCTACCAGCCCGGCAACCATTACTGGGTCGGCGGGCAAACCAAGATGTACGGGGCCAACCTCCAGCGGCTGCGCCTGGAAGACTTCGACGCCCTCGAACACCGCGACGGCACCGCCCCCGCCTGGCCCCTTCGATACGACGAGATCGAGCCGTTCTACACCGAGGCCGAGGCGCTCTTCGCCGTCCGGGGCGCCGCCGGCATCGATCCGACCGAGCCGCCGCGCAGCGCGCCCTTTCCGCATCTGCCCATCCCCCACGAGCCTGCCATCGAAGCCCTCGTCGAGACCTTGACAAAACAGGGTCTCCGACCTCATCCCCTGGAGATGGCAATCCATTGGAACGACTCGGGCTGCAACCCGGAGGTGCCATGTACGGGGTGCGACGGGTTCCCCTGCATGGCCGGCGGCAAGGCCGATGCCGAGACGCAATGCATCGGCCCGGCGCTGGCTTCTCCGACGGTTCGGTTGATGACGCACACGCAGGTAGAGCGCCTGCACGCGACGCCCGGAGGCCGCCGGGTGCAGGCTGCCGAAGCCGTCCATCGCGGCGAGCGGCTCACGATCAAAGGGTCTCAGTTTGTGCTGGCCTGCGGCGCCGTCAACTCCCCCGTCGTCCTGCTGCGATCTCAGGAGGCTTCCTGGCCGGCGGGCCTCGGCAACCGGCACGATCAGGTGGGGCGCTGCTACATGCTGCAAAACCAGAGCGCTCTGATGGCCGTCGACCCCCGGCGCAGGACCGCCTTGACGATGCAGAAGACGGTGGGCGTCCACGATTTTCTGTTCTCGACGCCGGACGCCGCCTACCCTGCCGGCGCGCTGCAAACGCTGGGCAAACTGACCGGATCGATGCTGCAAACAGACAAACGATTTCTCCCGGCGTGGCTCTTGAAGATCCTGGCCGAACGCAGCATCGATTGGTGGATGACGAGCGAGGAACTGCCGGATCCCGACAACCGCGTCCGCCTCGGAACCGGGGGGCGCATCGAGATTACCTGGAAGCCCAACAACGAGGCCGCCCACGACCACCTCGTGACACAGGCGAAACGGATGATGCGAAAGGCAGGCTACCCGCTCATTTTCCACAAGCGCTTCGGCATCGCAGCCAACGCGCACCAGTGCGGCACCCTGCGCATGGGCACCGACCCGGCGTCGTCGGTTTGCGATGCCGGCGGCAAAGTACACGGCCTGGAAAACCTCTACGTAGCCGACGCCAGCCTCTTCCCTTCCTCCACGGCAATGGCGCCTACACTGACCCTTGTGGCGCTAAGCCTGCGCCTCGGTCGCCTTTTGGCCGGTGCGTGATGGCTTTGCGATATGGAAGCGGCATTCGCGAGGCGTTCAAAACGGCCGCGTATCAGGCCCTCGTCCCGCCTAATGAATTTTGACGCTCGAATTCGGTAATAGGGCGTCGGTATCCTGAAGGCCGAAAACCGCCCATGGATTTCCCTGTCAAAATTCATCAGCAGAATGACATAGAAAGAGGCCCTTAGTCGAGAAAGACTTCGGGCAGCCACAGGCTCAGCTCCGGGATGTACGTGACGACCAGCAGCGAGATGATCATCGCGATGAACAGCGGCAGCAGCGGCTTGACCACCTTCGTGATCGACGTCTCGGCCACGCCCACGCCCAGGAATAACACACTTCCCACCGGCGGCGTGCACAATCCGATGCACAGGTTCAACACCATGATGATGCCGAAGTGCGTCGGGTCGATGCCTAGTTCGATGGCGATGGGCAGGAAGATGGGCGTGAAGATCAGCACCGCCGGCGTCATGTCCATGAACGTGCCCACCGAGAGCAAGATGATGTTGATAATCAACATGATGATGATGCCGTTGTCCGTCAGCGCGACCAGGGCGGCGGTCACGTTCTGGGGGATATTGACGTAAGCCATGATCCACGACATCCCTATCGACGTGCCCACCAGCAGCAGCACCACCGCCGTCGTGGCCGAGGCGTCGAGGAAGACTTTGGGCAGGTCTTTGACGGTGATCTCGCGGTAGATGAAGGCCAGGATCAGCGCGTAGAGCACCGCCACGGCAGCGGCTTCGGTCGCGGTGAAGAACCCGGCCACGATGCCGCCCATCACCACTACGAGCAGAAACAGGCTCGGCACCGCATCGATGAATTTCCAGAAGATGTCTTTCAGCGGAAGCCGTCCGGGGATAGGATACTTGCGGCGGACGGCAATAACGCCAGCCACCGTCATCAACGCCAGCCCCACGAGGATGCCGGGCAGGTAGCCGGCCAGGAAGAGCGCCGCTATCGAGACGCCGCCGCTGGCGAGCGAGTAGACGATCAGGACGTTGCTCGGTGGGATGAGCAGCCCCGTCGTGGCCGAGGTGATGTTGACCGCCGCGCCGTAATCCCGGTCGTAGCCCTCCTTCTCCATCTGCGGCGTCATGACGGTGCCCACCGCCGAGACGGCTGCCGCCGCCGATCCGGAGATGGCGCCGAAGAGCATCGCCGCCATGATATTGACGTGCGCCAGCCCGCCGGGCAGCATCCCCAGCATCGCCTTGGCAAAGTCGATCAATCGTCGGGCGATGCCGCCCTGGTTCATGATCTGCCCGGCCAGGATGAAGAAGGGGATCGCCAGCAACGCAAAGCTGTCGAGCCCCGTGGC
>JANQES010000059.1 GCA_028278205.1 Rhodothermales bacterium | reverse complement strand
ATGAATTTTGACGCTCGAATTCGGTAATAGGGCGTCGGTATCCTGAAGGCCGAAAACCGCCCATGGATTTCCCTGTCAAAATTCATTAAATCGGGCTTTGCCCGTAATCGTTATGAATTTTGACACGCCAGGGCGAATAAGGATGAGGCCTGTTGGCCTGGCTCAAGCCTTACCGAATTTGACGGTCAAAATTCATCAGAAGACCCGTCCCACCCTCCTGGCGACCAGCACGGAATGATATTAACACCTGCTCAAAACGCCCACGTCACGATCTCCGGGAAGAGGATCATCAGCATCAGGCCGATGAGTTGGATGACGATGAACGGCGCGGCGCCGCGATAGATCTGCGTGGTGAGCACTTCCGGCGGGGCCACGCCGCGCAGGTAGAACAGCGCAAACCCGAACGGCGGCGTCAGAAACGACGTCTGGAGGTTCATCCCCACCATCACGCCGAACCAGACCAGCGCGATGCTCGCCGGCACGCCCAGCATCGGCGCGAGCAGTTGGGCCGCCGGGGCCACCAGCAAGGGGATGATGATGAAGGCGATCTCGAAAAAGTCGATGAAGAAGCCGAGGATGAAGATCGACAGGTTGGCGATGATGAGAAAACCGATGACGCCGCCGGGCAGGTTGGTCAAGAGGTCTTCGATCCAGAAGCCGCCGTCGAGGCCGCGAAAGATCAGGGCGAAGGCCGTCGAGCCGATCAAGAGCATCATCACCATCGCGGTGAGCTTGGCCGTCTCGTCCATCGTCTCTTTGAGCGCTTTGATCGTCAGGCGTTTGTTGAGCGCCGCCAGCACGATGGCGCCGAGCGCGCCGAGCGCGCCCGCCTCGGTCGGCGTGGCGATGCCGGCGAAGATGCTGCCGAGCACCACCAGAATCAACAACAGCGGCGGCAACATCACCAGAAAAACGCGCCGGAGGAGTTCTTTGATGGCGATGTCGCGGACGGCTTTGGGCAGCGCGGGCGCCGCCTTCGGGCGGAAGAGCGCCACGCTGCCTGCATAGAGCGCGTAGAGCCCCGCCAGCAGCACCCCCGGCACCAGCGAGCCGATGAACAAATCGCCCACCGACACGCCGAGTTGATCGGCCAGGACGACGAGCACCACGCTCGGCGGGATGATCTGCCCCAACGTCCCCGACGCCGTGATGACGCCGGTGGCGAGTTCTTTCGAGTAGCCGTATTGCATCATCACCGGCAGCGAGATCATGCCCATGGCCACCACCGACGCCCCGACGACACCCGTGGCCGCCGCCAGGAGCGCGCCGACGAACACCACCGCCAGCGCCAACCCGCCGCGCACCGGCCCAAACAACAACCCAATCGTCTTGAGCAAATCTTCCGCCAGCCGGCTCTTCTCCAGCATCGTCCCCATAAATATGAAAAACGGCACCGCCAGCAGCACGTAGTTCGACATCATGCCGAAAACACGGTCGGGCAGGGCCAGCAGCAAATTCCAATCGAAATACCCGACGGCCACGCCGATAAAAGCGAAGATGAGCGAGGTGCCGCCCAGGGCAAACGCCACCGGATACCCCGAAAAGATGAGCAACAACGCCCCGGCAAACATCAACGGCGCCAGCCATTCGTACATCATGCCGGCTGCCTCCGGTGCGCGCAGCAGCCAATTCGGTAGATCGTGAGGATGTGCTTTTTGTGATGGGAAGTGACTGATTTTGGATTTTGGATTTTGGATTTTGGATTGTTGGTCTTAATCCTCAACGGCATCAAATAAAAACGGAAGCTGCAACGGTCAGACCCATTGCGTCTTTTTTGACAGAGATAACGTTGCGATCTCAGACCAATCCAAAATCCAAAATCCAAAATCCAAAATCGGTCGATATGACGCCCCACGCTCCTCATCACACATGCCCCGCTTCTTCAGCGCCCTCGGCCCCGGCGGGCGTCAGACCGCGCAGGATGGCGATTTGTTGGATCAGCAGCGCGCCGCCCTGGAAGATCAACAAGATGAACGTCAGCGGAATGGCTGTCAGGAGCGGGTAGCGCGGCAGGCCGCCGGGGTCGGGCGAGCCTTCGAGACGCGCCCACGAATCTTCGACCACCGGCCACGACGCCCACAACATCAGCACACAAAACGGGATCAGGAAAAGGACCGTGCCCAGCACGTTGATCCAGGCTTTGCCCCGCGCCGAAAGCCGCGTGTAGAGCACGTCTACGCGGACGTGCGCGTTGTGCTTGAGCGTGTAGGCCGCGCCCAGCAAAAACACCAGGCTGAAGAGATACCACTGGAGTTCGATGAACATATTCGAACTCAGCGTCAGCGCCACCTCGCCGATGAAGATGCGGGCCGTGTCGAACCAGCCCGCCGTTTCGGGATCGAGTTGCACCCAGCCGGAGAGGTAGCGCACGAGCGCGTTGTACGACCCGACGGCCACCATCACCAGCGTCAGCCAGTAGATGATACGACCGAGGCGCTCGTTGAAGCGATCGATGACCGAGGCCAGACGCAACCAGCGTTGCATAAGACGGGCGACAGGATGATGGCAGGGCGAGAAACTCTGAGACGGTGCAGAATAGCAGAAAGTAAGCAGATCCTCAAGCGCTTTCTGCCTCTAGACGCTCTGCCAAAGCCCGGCATCAACAAGTCGGCATTGCTTAAGAATTCGCTTCACCAACCGATATAGTGATAAAAATGTGCAGGAGCGCCCAATTCCATCCAGCCATGTAATCACCCGTCAGGGTGCGGAATGAGGCCGTGTTGTTGGATCGTCAGGAAGATGCCGGATACCCATCTGTGTCAGGTGCCTTCCTCCTACAAACACGTTTTCATTAGCCCCAAGTATGGTGATTACAATGAAAATCACTATCAAGCTTGGCCTGGCAGCGCTGCTGCTCTGTGCTTTTACAGCACAACAGGCCCTGGCGCAATGCCCGGTGGCGTTGCAAGCCACCGTAGATTGGAGCAACGAATCGGTTCCCACCAGCGCCGGCAGCGGCGTGCTCACGTACACGGCCACCGTCGATATAGGCGGCGGGCCGGCCACCATCGACGTCACGGTCGATCTCTCCCCAGCGGCGTGTTTCTCCGAGAATCTCTGGAAACGCACCGAAAGCAACGCCCACGGCACGGGCAGCCACGCACTCAACTATAAAACCGACGACAGCCTCGGTGGATGCAGCGGCTCCTCGACGATCACGTATACGTTCGACCACGTCGACGGCGTCAGCAAGGTCTCGTTCTCGGTCTTGGACGTTGACTGGCAAGGGACCACCTGGAACGACATCATTGTGGTGACGGCCACCGATGGGACCAACACCTACACACCGTCGTCGGCAGGCAGCAGCTATAGCATCTGGAACACGAGCAACGTTACCTACAACAGCGGCTCCAACCAGTTTACGGTGCTCATCGACGGCAACGTCGGCAATACGGCTTCAGACGGCAACGTCTCGTTTGGTTTTGCCAATAACAGTGGGCAAGGCATCACCTCGGTCGATATCGTCCACACGCCGCAGGGCAACGGACGCATCGGCCTGGGCGACATCTCGTTTTGCGTAGACGCCCCGCTGCCGGTCGAGTTGACGTCGTTCGATGCCGAGACCGACGGATCCGATGTCCTTCTTCGATGGGAAACCGCCTCCGAAACCAACAACGCCGGCTTCTTCGTCGAAATGGCCCCGCACGACCAATTCACCGACGCCGACAACAAAGACTTCCGTCAGCTTGCCTGGGTCGAGGGCTACGGCACCATCGAACGCTCGCAAACCTACCAGCACCGCGTCGAAGACCTCGATCCAGGCACCTACACCTTCCGCCTCAAACAGATCGACTACGACGGCACGTTCGAGTACCACCCCGAGATCGAGGCCCACGTCTCGCTGCCGACTTCGTATTTCCTCAGCGCGGCTTATCCCAACCCATTCAACCCGCAGGCGCAGTTCCGCCTGTCGGTGGCGCAGCGGCAGCAGGTCCTCGTGGAGGTCTACAACGCGCTCGGTCAGCGGGTGGCGGAGTTGTATCGGGGGGCGATGGAGGCCGACGTGGTCCGCACGTTCACCATCGACGGCAGCGGATTGCAGAGTGGGATGTATCTCTACCGGGTCGTTGGAGAATCCTTCAGCGATAGCCGTCCCGTGTTATTGATCAAGTAGCTACACTGTACAGCCTCCAGGGCCCGCGCGAAACACGCCGGCCAGTCCCTCACCCATCGGGACTGGCCGGTTTTTTTATTGGTATGATTACGGATTGTGGTATCATTGAGATTGGCACTTCGGGCGAGCGTCGGCGCTGGTCACTGGCCATTACGCTCGCTGGCGCTCGCTGTCATTGGTCACTGGTTCTTCTTTCCTCACCAGTGACCAGTGACCAATGACTAGTGACCGCCACCCAACGATGAGCGAAGCAGCACGTCAGGAAATACCACCACGTCTTTTCTTTCTCCTTAGGAATAGTGTTTGACAAGGGTAATAGTGGCGCAGATGCCGGAATCCTCTCTCCCCCCGGATATCTGCAAATTCAGCCTGATTAACGGCTTTTCTGACGACTCTGCTCTGTTTTACAACCCCCCGGTTTCATCAGAGAGATACGAAAGAAGAGTCTCACCCTGATACCACAGGTTCCTCGGATCAAGGAAAATCTTGCCGTTTCCTGTCGTGGTCTTCGAAGGCGCCCAACCCAGTAATGACAATGCATAAAACGCTACCGATTGTCTTGAAAGTTGGCCCGTCGTCTCTGATTGTTGTGTGGTTTTTGATGGCAGCGGCCACCCCGCTGCGGGCGCAGACAAACCCGGCCCTGCCCTTCGGCCTCCAGCCCACCGTCGAGGCCGACCTGATCTCCACCGCCTTGCCGGCCTCGGCCCCGTCTACGCCGTTGAACAGCCGGTCTGCCGAAACCGCCGCCAAAGCCAGCGGTCCGTACACGCCCCTGGCGCTGCCGTGCAGCATCAACGTGGCCTGTTCCGAAGGCAGCGGCCATTCCGACGCTATCAAGGCCACGGTGAAGATCCTCCGGGGGGGCGAGGCATGCAGCGGCGTGCTGCTCAACAACACCGCGCAAGACGGCACACCCTACATCCTCACAGCCCGTCACTGCGGCAATCCGTCCGTCGGCGAGACCGTCAACTGGACGTTCCAGTTCCACTATAAAAGCAGCACCTGCGCCGACCCTGCCAATACGCCGGTGGCCTATTCGCTCACAGGCGCGACCGTCGTGGCGACCCAGGGCGGCATCGCCGACTTTGCGTTGCTGGAACTCTCGCAACCCATCCCGGAGGAATACGACGTCGTGTTTGCCGGCTGGTCGCGTAAAGACAGCCCGGCCTCGAGCAGTGTGGTGATCGGGCATCCCAGCAAAGACATCATGAAAATCACCCTCGAAGACGACCCCCTCGTCGATGCTGTCGATTCCTGGGTGGCTACGTTCGATCACGGCACCATCGAGTCCGGCTCGTCCGGCGCACCATTGTTCAAGGGCAACGCGCAGGTCATCGGGCACGTGCGCAGCGCCGTCAGCATCGATTACAACGCGTGCAGCGGCCCCGAAGGCGACGACAACGCCGCGACGATCCTCTTTCCCAAGTTCGGCTACATCTGGAATCAGGGCGGCCTCGCGGCTTTCCTCGACCCCGAAGGCACCAACCAGATGTCGCTCAGCGCTGTCGACGGCGAGACGGTCTTGCCGGTGGAACTGACGAGCTTCGACGCCCAAATCGACGGGCCGGACGTGCTGCTGCGCTGGGAAACCGCCTCCGAGACCAACAACGCCGGTTTTGAAATTCAATCTAAATCCGGCGAGCCGGATTTAGAAAATGGGGAGTGGGAGGGGCTTGATTTTGTGGAGGGTTATGGCACCACGCTAGAGACGAAAACCTACCAGTATCGCGTCGAAGACCTTGATCCGGGCCGGTACACTTTCCGTCTCAAACAGATCGATTACGACGGCACGTTCGAGTATCACCCGGAGGTCGAAGTGCTCATTGAGGTGCCAGCGGGGTATTATCTGAGCGCGGCTTATCCCAACCCGTTCAACCCGCAGGCGCAGTTCCGCCTGTCGGTAGCGCGGCGGCAGCAGGTCCTCGTGGAGGTCTACAACGCGCTCGGCCAGCGCGTGGCGCACCTCTTCGAGGGCACCCTGGAAGCCGACGTAGCCCGCGCGTTCACCATCGACGGCAGCGATCTCCAAAGCGGCCTGTACCTCTATCGGGTCGTCGGCGAAACCTTCAGCGAAAGCCGCTCGGTGCTGCTCGTTAAATAAAATGCGCAGCATTTTATTTAATCACAATTAATCCGCAGAAGGAAACCAGGCAGGTCTTCGGTCAGATCAATCGAGAAGGTCTGCGGATCTTCGCCGGGTTGGGTGGGGGGCACGATGAGGTCGTAGCGGCCCGGCGGCAACTCGTCGAACTGGAAGCCGCCGACGCGGGAGGTCCGGAGCGCGCGTTCGATGCCCTGACCCACGAGCCGGATCTCGACGTCGGCCAGCGCCTGGATGGCATCGCCCTGGCACGTGACAATCGACCCCTGGAAGTAGCGCATTACGGCCAGTTCGAAATTGGTCTGCACCGCGCGGCGCGGCAGCACCTCCACCTGCCGCACCGGCCCGCCGACGATGCCGTACTCGGTCTCGAATTCACGAATGTCGAGCCGGATCGTAGCCAGGCCCACCGGCACCCGCCGGATGCGATACCGGCCCCGGCTGTTGGTGACGGCCCGGGGCTCGCCGTTGACGTAGATCGTCACCCGCCCGACGCCCCGCCCCTCGAATTGCACTTCCCCTTCGAGCGTCCCGTAGCTCTGCGACGCCATCGTCGGCAAAAACGACTCTTGCAACGACGCCAGGCTTTGCCACACCATCCGATGCCCGACGTCGAGCGAAAACCGAACGCCGGGATCCCGGCTGCGCGGCAGGCCAATGGAAAAAGGCTGCGCCAGTTCAAGCCGGACAGACAGGCCGCTGCGCGCGATGCGCCGCGAGACGCCCAGCCGGAGTAACCCCTCGCCGGTGCGCCGGAAGTTGTCATCGCGATAGGTGATGCCGCCGCCCGCGAGATAGTTATACGCGCGCCACAACGGCCTTTCGACCGAGACCTCGCTGGTGATCCGGTAATTCAAATCTTCGTCGATGAGCGAATCGAAGGTGGCGTTGAAGAACGACCGGCGTCGCACCAGCCGCCGGTAGAACAGGTGGCCGCGCGTCTGCGTGGGCTGGGTGGCCGTCGATTGGATGATGTGTTCGAGCCGCAGCCCCAGCAGTTGCGCCGCTGCGTTACGCGTCAGCGAGAGCGAGAACAGATCCACCGTCGCCATGTCATCGGTGATGCCGGGCGTGTCGAAGATGAGCTGGTTGTGCGAATAGCTCAGATAGACGTGAGGCCGGTTGCTGCCGAAGCTCTTGCCCACGCCCACCTCGGCGCGCAGGTCGGAGCGTTCGTCCACCTCCGTCGCCAGCACATAATCGACGTGGGTGAACAGAGAAGAAAACTCTCCTATTTGTAGCTGGCCGGAGACCGTCACGCCGCTTTCGCCGGGCCGGTAGAGGGGGAAGACGTACGGAAAGCCCGACCCGAAGGTATACAACATCGTAGCGATCTCGCCGAGGCGAAACCGATACAACGACCCCGCGCGCGTGCCGAAGCTCGCGCCGGTGGTGTGCCCCTCGGCCAGCAGCCCGATCCGGGGCGAGATATCGCGATAATAGGTGCCGCCCACGATACCGGCCAGGCTCTGGCCGCCCTCCTCCGTCACGTACGTCGGCCTATCGACGCCCGTAAACGAAAAGCCGATGTAATGCGTGCCGATGCGCCGCAGGTGCCGCATGCCGAAGAGCCGGGGCGTCCTCGATTCCTGCCCCGTCAATTCCCGAAACCGCTTGGCCTGGCCGGCGAAAAGCGTCCACTGGCTGCGCCGGCCCACCTGCCGGAAGCGCCCGCCCTGAAGCGGATAGATCGACCGCGAGGCGGCTGCCGAGACGGCGGCGCGTTTGGGCAACAAAGGCCGCAGCAAAAAGTCGCCGCCGTTGATTTGCGCGGTGCCCGCGCCGAGCGGCACGTCGCTCAGTTCGACCCCGAAGTCGGTCGTTATCGAGGGGAAGCCGCGTTCGAGCCACAGCGCCAGCGTGCCGGCGCCGGGCAACGTCTGGTTGAGCAAGATCTGCGCCCGGCTCGTAGCGCCGTCGCCGAAGAGTTGCGAGTCGAACGTCCGGCTCGAAAGCTGGATCGTGTAGAAGCCTGCCGTATTTGCGTCAGGGGGCTGCGAAGTCTGGGCCGTTCCCAGACGAGGAACCGCCGAAAGCCAAACAGCACAGGCAAACCACATCAGCGCCCGCCTTGCTGAATGCGATATTCGCACGAAAGAGCCGATGTCGAGGCGCGCAGAGAAGAGAACGATGGCCGGGGGATACTGCTACAGGATACGAATCGCCCCAACAATACGGACTACCGCAACCTCTTGCAAGGATAGGCAGGAGAGAAATGTGAGCCGGAGAGCCGGGGAGTCGGAGAGCCGGGGAGTCGGAGAGCCGGGGAGTCGGAGAGCCGGGGAGTCGGAGAAAAGAGGCCCTCGCTCAGAAAAAAAGTCGATGTCGTGAAAAAAGCAGGGGGGGTATTCTGCATGAGAGGGTGAAGGGCTGCCTGCAAAGGCCTGCCCGGCGGGGCGTATTGCCCCTGTGTATCACCGCGCTCCGGGCCCGGCCAAGGCCGCCCTGAAGACCATTCTGCGCATCGAAAACCCTTAAAACCCGAGGAAAGATGACACCACAAAACCGCGAATACCTCCTCAGTATCGTCGACCCGGAATTCCGGATGAGCGAATACTGCCGTCTTGTTAAGGGCATCACCAAACTTTCCGTGGCGGAGAACATCTTGCTCCATGACGAATTGTTTAAAGACCTTCCCGTCCTCTCCAAATCGACGGCGAAATACACCGATTCGCGGGGCGATGAGAATTTCCGGAAATGGACGCTGGATCTGCTTGAGGGAATCGGCATCAAAAACTGGGATCCGAAAAACATCTGGGGTACGGCAGGCGTCTCCGCCGCTCTAGAAGCCTTAGCCTTTTGCCTGTTCCGCACGTCCGTTCGCAACAAGGTCTTCATTCCCCAACCCTGCTGGCAGGGCTTCGACTGGTGCTTCAACCAACGCCCTCCTAAAGGGAAAGTGATCAAGTTCCCAACAAAGAAGCCCCAAATTACATGGAAAGATGTAGAAAAAGCGATCAAGGGAAAGCCGTACGCGAGGCTGCTCGTGCTCACGAATCCGCACAATCCCCTGAGCATCAATTACAATAAGGACAACCTGGAAGAAATTTACAGCAACATCCTCCGTCGCTACCCCAAAATGCATATCATTTCAGATGAAATATATGCCTTTTCGCAGCACGATGACGTCGAACCGAAATTCGTAAGCGCCTTCGCCCTGAATGCCTACAAGGGGGCCACGCCTGAGCAAAAGGAACGGGTCCACGTGGTATGGGGCTTCGCCAAAGACCTCGGCCTTTCGGGCTTCAAGGCCGGCGTCATCCTGTCGACCAACGGAGAGGTCAAAAGGCGATTAGACGGGGACACGAAGAACACAGGATGGAAGAGTGATACCTGGCTTACGCCCATCGACTCCCTGAAGCATTTCTATCTCCATCATATGCTGAGGCCCGGCAAAAACAATACACCTTCCATTGCCCAAAAGGCCCTGAAAAAATATCCGGGGAAACTGAAGGACGCTTACAATAAGGTGGCGGCGGCTTTGGAAGAGAACCACTCGCGCACCTACCCGGCGATCCCCTACCTGGCGCATGCGAAGGCCGCCCAGTTCTTCTGGATCGACCTCAGCCATTGGTTGAAGCAGGTCGATCACAAATGCGACCTCCGGATGTATCGCTTCCGCCGCGAATATCCGCTGGAACTCAAGATGGAATGCTACCTGAGGGAAACGTTGAAGGTGACACTCCTGCCCGGCGGCGAACTCGCAGCGGTGGATAGCGAAGGCAAGCCGAAGGATGGCATGTTCCGCCTGTGCTATACCGCTGAGGAGGAGAAAAAGGTCGTGAAAGCAATCCGAAGGATCCGGCAGGCTCTGGGGAAGCTTCCGGCTCAAGACGTCACCGCTCGCCCTGCTGGGCGGGGCTCGGCTTTGGCAGGCGATGGTCGGCGTGATGGTTCGAGTTCAGCGACGTCTCGAAGCGAAGCTTGAGCGACAATCCATCGTCGGGGACCGGGCCGAACTGCATCGTCAGGTGCCGTTCGTGGCCGGGCAGCACCACGTCTCCGGCGGCATTGACGTCGAACGTCTCAAGAAAACGGTCGTCTTCGGAGCGGACAGTCAGAAAGCCGCCGGGGCGGATGTTGCGCTCGCCTTCGTTGGTCACGTGCAGCTTCAGTTGCACGTACTGCTGCTCTTCGCCGATGCGCTCCCACGCCAGATCGTGGACCGTCAGCGTGCCGCGCTCCATCTTGCGGTTTTCGACGTAGAGCGGGATGCCCATGGCCGTGGCAAACAACACCTGCTTGCCACCCTCATCCGACACGATGGGCTGCGACTCGAAATAGACAAACGCGCGCAGTTGATCGAATTCCTCGGGCGTCTGCACCGCGAAGCGGAAGTGGGCCTGCTCCCGGGCGCCGACGACGGTGCGCAGCGGCGAAATCCGGAAGTAGGGCGCGATGGTGTTGGGATGCGTGCCCGGCGGCAGCTCCGTCACCAAGCCGACCTCGTCCACGTCGAAATCGACAATGGAGATCCTGACTTCCACCGGCGCATCGCCCTGGTTGGTGAAGGTGATGACGTCTTCGACCTTCGAGCCGGGATTAACCAGCTTCTCGACGCGGGCCGGCGCCACGGCGGTGGTAAACTGCGCCCAGGCCGAGCCGGTCATCGTCAACATCAAAAGCAAAAAGCCCAGGCGGATCGTCGTGCGTGTCATAGAAAGTGAGCGTGTGTCGAATCAGGGAGAGCCGTTGGCGCGAAGACGAACGACCCAGATCTCGGTGCCGAGGGGGTCGTCGTCGAGGATGGAGAGCCGGAGGTCCAGGTCTCCGGCGGCGGCGAGCGCGCCATTGCCCACCGCCATGTTGGTGATCAGGTCGTTCTGGCTGGTAAAAAAGTTAAACCCGGTCGAGGCGCCGCCTGCGGTAGCCTGAATGCGGGCCTCCAGGTTGTCGGGGTCCATCCCACCGAGGTGATCGGTGGCGGTGGAGTTGAGCGCCAGGTCTACGGTGCTCGACGGGGCGGCGCGGCAGGTCCACTCGATGGCGCCGGGCGCAGTTTCGTAGCGCCCGCCGTCGTCGGTGCCGTTGCGGCCCAGGGGCGTCACGTCGGGGGTGCCGAAGTCGACGCCGTCGGCATTGACGTCGCCGAAGTTGAAGATGGCTACGTCCACGGCGCAGACGAAGATCCCCCGGTTGTAGGCCTGCGCCGCCAACGTCATGTCGTCGATGCGTTGCGCCCAGACGGTTCCGGTGCCCAGCACAGCCAGGGCGGCCAGCAGAAGAATCCGTGCTCGCATGGCTCCGTGCGTTCCAGGGTCGAGGAGGGGCGGAGGAAGGTCCGTCGATGAACAAACCTGTTGCGCTACAAAAGACTGACGCCGTAACCCGCTTCTCTGGCGAGCGCCGGGGCTCGTCGTGGGAAGCATGGGGCAAGACCCAGGCTTTTATGGCGCAACAGGTTTATGAACGGAGGCAGAAGGCATTGCGCATTCGGCAACGCAGACCCTGGTTAAGGCGTGCCCGTGGCGCGCAGGATGACGTTCCACGTGTTGGTGCCCGTGGCGTCGGCGTCCATCACGGTCAGGCGCAGATCCACCGAGCCGGTGGCTTCGCCGGCGGCGCCGTTGCCTACCGAGATGCCGGAGAGCAGCGTGGCGTTGCTGGTGAAGGTTGCATAACCGCCACCGGATCCACCGTTGGTCATTTGTACTTCCAGCCGGTCAGGATCGAGGCTGCCCGTGTGATTGGTGGCAGTCGATTCGATGGTGAAGTCTACGGTGCTCGACGGGGCGGCGCGGCAGGTCCAGTCCGAAATGCCGGTGGCGGTGAGTTCGGCGCCGTCATCAGAGCCGAGGCGCGATCCGCTAACGACCGGATTGGTGCTGCTACCATCCGCATCGACATCGCCGAAATCGAACGTGGTCACGTCGAGGGTGCAGGTGAAGATGCCTACGTTGTTAGCCGTGACCGTCAGGTTCATGTCGGCGGTACGGGTTTGGGCCAGGGCGCTTTGCGTGCCCATAAACAGGAAGGCCACAAAGGCGGCGAGGAAAAGGCCTTTGGTTCTCATGATGTTCGCTCCAGTTGATCTTGGTAAGTGGTTCTTAGCGATGGCGGGGAGAACGACTATGAGCACCGTGTGCACAGATCATAGCAGGCACTTCCTTCCGGCCTGGGACGTAACCGCAGACCCGGACGCGACTTTCTCGGTTGTGAATACCTGAAAAACCCGCTTCAGAGGTTAAATCGTCCATTTGTGCAGGTCTCTTAAATGATTTGCGGAAAATTTTTCCGGAAAAACGGAAAATTGTGCCTGTTTTCACCGGAAGGGCGGCTATGAGGCCGTTTTTTATCGGTTTATGGGGATTTGAGTGTTATGGTGTTATAATGTTATGGTGTTTTAGGGCGATCAATTCAAACACTAAAACACTATAAAACTCAAACACTAAAACACCCCAAAGCCCCATCACGGCCACGCCGTCGCGCGCATGTTGACGATCCAGGTGTTGGGGCCGGGTGGGTCGGTGTCGAGCACCGTCAGGCGTAGATCGGCCTGGCCGTTGACGCTGAAAAAGCCGGCGCCCGTGAGCATCCCCGTCATCAGGTTGGCCTGGCTGGTGAAGAATTGATAGCCCGTCGATGAGCCGATGCCGAAGACGCCGCGTCCACGAAGACGAATTTCGAGATCATCGGCCAGCATCCCGCCTGTATGATCGGCGGCGGTGGAGTAGAGCGTGATGGTGACGAAGCCCGGCGGCCAGGCCCGGCACCGCCAGCGAATGGTCCCATTCTGGCTCTCGTAAACACTGCCGGTGTTGGATCCGTTGCGGCCTGTGGCGGTCACGCCCGCCGTCCCATAGTCGGTGCCCGTCGCGTCGATGGGGCCGAAATCGAAAGTGCTCGTGATGCCGCATTCGAAGCCGCCCCGCACCCGCGCCGTGACGGTGAGGTTGGTGTCGTCCACACGCTGCGCCTTGGCGCGTTCTGTACCGAACACGCCAAGTGCTATCAGGAGGATGATGTAAAGGCCGTAGCGACGCATGACGCCGGGGGCATCCCTTGAACATGACAAGACGGGCCTATGGATCGAACTCAACTCAAAAACAGACGACACAAAAGGCTGCGATCTCAGGCAAAGAAGGCGTGCTCCAGCACTGATTTTTCTGAAACATCCGCCGCTTGATAACATCGACGGCACAGACTAAGGCTTAAGTATTTGTCAGGATCTGCAAGGGAAATTCTTGCCGGGCGGAGGAAAGCCCATCCCCACGCTCCGAGGCGCGAGACGGGCATGGAGCCGGCACAAGAAAGGCGGTCAGGGATTGGCCGTGGCGCGCAGCCGGATCACCCACGTGTTGACGCCGACCGGGTCTTCGTCGAGCACGGTCAGGCGCAAATCCATCGGGCCGCTGACGGCGTTGGCGCCGGCGCCCAACGTCAGGCCCGTCAAGAGATCGGCGCCGCTGCTAAAGGGCTGAAAGCCCGTAGACGTCCCGTTACCGACGGGCGGCAGCCGCACTTCGAGATCGTCCACATACATCCCGCCGGTGTGGTCCGACGGCGTCGAGGCCAGGGCGATGTTGACGGTGCCCGAGGGCGTGGCGCGGCAGTTCCAGAGGATCGATCCGGCGGCTGTTTCGTAGATTTCGCCCACGTTTGAGCCGTTACGCCCCTTCGACGCCACGTACGGGCTGCCGACGTTGATCCCCCCGGCGTCGAGGTCGCCGAAGTCAAAACTTTCGGTGCTGACGGTGCAGCCGAAATGCCCCACCACCCGCGCGCTGACGGTCAGCGATGTATTGGCTACCGTCTGGGCCGCCAGCGGATGTGCCGCCGCCATCACAAACACCGGCATCGCGAAGAGTATCAAACACGTACTTCTCATGGAATCTAACCGGAATCTCCCTCGATAATCAGACGCCGCCGGATTGCTGAACCCTCAGACACGCAGCGTCCGGAACAGGATCGGGCCGTTGCACAAAGCCCGCTGCCGGATACCCTGTTCAACGGCTGTGCCAATTCAATCGATCCGCGCCCGACAACCCGGTTTCGCCACGCTCCTGATGGGCGCGAGATGGCCTCGATTTCAGCTAGTGAATTGGCGAGATGATGGTTGATTTAACCTGAGAATCCGCCGGGATCACACCTCTAATGCACAGGATAAAATCTGCAATAAAATCTTTAAAATAAACAATATATGCACAAGATTTAGTCAGCACGTTCTCCTTTCTCCTCAACAAATCAAACGGGCAATCAATCCAACAAAAACATCCAATTCAACCAGAAAAATGCGCGCTGCCTGGACGACTTGGATGGCGCAGCCACCTCCGAAGTAATCACCCGCCGCGTATCATTCTGAGTCCGTAAACCTGAATAAAACCAAAAAACGCAGACTCGCCTGCTACGGATTCCCCGTCGCCCGGAGGCGGACGAGCCAGGTGTTGGCGCCGGGCGGATCGTCGTCGAGCACGGTCAGGCGTAGGTCGAGGTGGCCGTGGGCAGCGTTGGCGCCGATGCCCACCGACATGCCGTTGATGAGATTAACGCCGCTGGTGAAGGGCTGATACCCCGCCGTCGTGCCGCCGGAAACTGCCGGAATACGAATCTCCAGATCGTCCGAGGCCATGCCGCCGGTATGATCGGCAGAGGAAGAAACCAGCGCGATGCTGACGATGCTCGACGGCAGCACGCTGCACGTCCAGCCGATGGCGCCGGCCTGGCTTTCATACTCGCCGCCGGTATCGGCCCCGTTGCGCCCGTTGGCGACCACGTCAACCGTGCCGTAGTTCGTCCCCTGGACGTCCACGTCGCCGAAGTCAAAGCTGGTCGCGTCGATGGCGCAGACGAAGATGCCGGGGTTATTCGCCGTGATAATGACCGTCTCGTCGTTGCTCTGGCCGGGCGAAGACATCACGGGCGCGCCCATCTCTGTTGCTTCGACAGGGCTCAGAAAAAGACGCAGGTTGTATCGATATTGACCGACGGGATCGGTCTCTTCCGGACGAATCAAGAGTTCGACGAGGACGAGTTCGCCGCTGCCTTCGGTGGCTGCGCCGGAGGCAATCGTCAACGGGCCGCTGGTGTCGAAGGGCAGGAAAAGCCCCGTCGAATTGGGGCGCCAGAAGAGACGATCTAACGGCACCGACGTCCCCGTCTCGACGATGAGGCCGGGCGTGGGGAAGAGTTTCAACGTCCAGTCGCGGTCGCTATGGACGCGCACCACCAGCGGCCTGGGCAACAGCTCCACATCCGGCTCCAGCGTGCCGAACGAGATGGTATTCGACTCGACTTCGAACCACATCGTGCCGGTGGCAGGCGCCGGATCCTGCCCACGCGCCGCGCTCAGGAGCAAGCACAACGCCAGGCTCCAAAGGGCTGTCTTAACGTGCATACCGGTTTGCGGTCGATGATCAGCTTTCCCTCAACCTTGCTATCACGACGAACCCACCGTTTCGTTTCGACTGGGAAGGCGTGAAACGTAAAACGTGACACGAGCGAAGCGACTGATGAAGTAAACGTGAGGGTGCCTCACTGAAACCTTTCTAAAAGCACCCTCACGTTTCACTTGACCAAAACCATCCGCCGCGTTTCGGTGAACGGCCCGGCGGTGAGGCGGTAGAGGTAGACGCCGCTGGGCAGCCCCGACGCGTCGAACTGAATCTGGTGCCGGCCTGCCGCCATCGGGCCTTCGACGAGCCGGGCCACCTCGCGTCCGGTTACGTCATAGACCACGAGTTGCACCGCCTCGGCCTGCGGCAAGGCAAACGCGATGGTCGTGACGGGATTGAACGGGTTCGGGTAATTCGAGGCCAGGCGGAAGGCGTCGGGGGCCTCGTCGGTCGTTGCGGCGACCGCGGCCACGGGGGCCGGAGCCTCCTGCGCAGACGCCTGCATCGACGGGATGCTGGCGCCGTGGATCAGCAGCGTGCCGCGCTTCTTCACCTCGATCTGCCTGGCGCAGGCCAGGCCCTGGAAGAACCCATCCTTCTCTATCTGCAGATTGCCCTCCGACGAGACGAACGTGCCAAAGACGCGCGCGTCCTTTTTAATGGTGAGGTCGTCGTAGGTGTTGATGCGGAAAAAGGGGCTGCCGGCATCGCCCAGCGGCACGATGTCCACCTCGGTCTCCTTTTCAAACTTGACGTCGCTGACCACGTTGAGCGTCACCGGCCCGCCGGAGACGTCGGCCCGCAGCACGGCCTCTTTCTTGAATTCAGCCTGCTCAAAGAAATACTCGCCGGTGGAAAGAATGAGCGTGGCGTTGATCTCGACCTTGAGGTCGCCGTAGGTGCCGGGTGCCAGAACCCGCGTCCGGTTTTTGTCGACAAAAATCTCCTGCCCACCGGCGCTGAACGAGAACGAGGGCAGCGGCATCGGATCGACGTCGGCGTTCTCGGTGATGGTGCCGGTGACGGTGGCGTTGCCCTTGAGTTCGATGCTGCCCCCGGCGGTGGCGTCGCCGTCGATGGTGTTTTTCTTGTCGATTTTGATGTCATCGACGGCGGTGAGGTTGCCGTAATGCGTGCTGGGATTGCCTTTTTTGATTTCGATCTCGCCGTTGGAATAGAGATCGCCCACCGAGACGACCTGGCCTTCCATGACGATTTTTTCGTCGGCGAGGAAGAGGAAGGGATGCGGCGGCGGTGGCGGCGGCGGCGGGCCGTCCGAGGCAAAAGCATAGGCCGCGCCGGTGGCGTTGTTGTGACCGGGTGCTCCAACGACCGTCCGGTCACCGTCGATAGCGACGCCGTTGCCGTAGAAGTCACCGACGGCGCCGTCGCTGGCCGTCAGCTTGGCCTGCCCGGTCCACGAGCCGCTGTCGAAAGCGAACTCGTAGGCCGCGCCGGTGGCGTTCTGATCACCGACGGCGCCGACGAGCGCGCGGTCGCCGCTGAGCGAAACCGCTGTGCCGAAGTCGCCGAAGTCCGCGCCGTCATCGGCCAGCAGCTTGGCTTGCTCGGTCCACGAGCCGCCGTTGAGCGCAAAGATGTAGGCCGACCCCGACCCCGTGCCGTTGTCGTCGTCGAGGGTAGCGCCGATGAGCGCGCGGTCGCCGCTGAGCGAGACCGCCTGGCCGAAGAAATCCATGGAGGCCCCATCACCGGCCAGCAACTTGGCTTGCTCGGTCCACGAGCCGCCGGCGAATTCGAAGATGTAGGCGGCCCCGGCAGCACTTCCGTTGTCGTCCTCGCCGTCGGCCCCGATGAGCGCGCGGTCGCCATCGAGCGAGACCGACACGCCGACGTCATCGCCGGTTTCGATGTCGCCGGGGACGAGCCTGGCTTGCTCGGTCCACGAGCCATTGCTGAATTCAAAAACGTAGGCGGCCCCGGCAAAGTCCTCATCCCCGAAAGCCCCGACGAGCGCGCGGTCGCCGTCGAGCGAGACCGAAATGCCGAACTGGTCATCGATAGCGCCGTCGCTGGCCGTCAGCTTGACCTGCTGCGTCCACGCTCCGTTGGCGAATTCAAAAATGTAGGCGCTGCCCTGAAAGCTATCGTCCCACGGCGCCCCGACGAGCGCCCGGTCGCCGCTGATGGACACCGACCAGCCAAAAACGTCGACGAATTCGCCGTCGGCAGCCGTCAGTCTGCCTTCCTCCACCCAGTCCGTGCCGTCGAAGGCAAAGACGTAAGCCGCGCCCTGAAAGATTTCGTCGCCGAGCGCCCCGACGAGCACCCGGTCGCCGTCAATCGAAACCGACCAGCCGAACTGGTCGTCGTCGGCGCCGTCGCTGGCCGTGAGTTTGGCCTCCTCTGCCTGAGACGCAGCCAGCGCGCGATTGACGGCGTCGTGCAAACGCCTGGAGGCCGGCGCTCCGGCCGCAGACGCCTGATGCACGGCCCGGTCGAGCACGGCGCGCAGGCGGCGGCGCACCGGCTCGTCGCGCAGATCTGCCGGCAGCCCATCGATCCGGGCCATTTTCTGAAGAAGCGCGTGCCGGGTCGTAGCGCGGGCCGTCTGGGCCTGGGCTGTCTGGATGACGACCGGGAACACCGCAAAGGCTGCGATGAGCAGCAGCGCAAAGAGTCCGCTTGTTGATTTCATGATGCGAGGGAAGCATGGCTGGAGGATACACGATGACGGCCACTTCGCTCCCAGGTGTACCCTGCCGCTCCCCCGCTTCGATTCGTTCTCCGGAGCCGGCCTGCATCAACAGACGGTGTGCCCTTTCTTATCGCTCAATTCGCGCATTGCTTAATAGAAGCCGCGCCGGGCTGTCGCTGATGTGGTGTGTCCTGTGTCAAAGGATATGCCAGCCTCCAAACGTCGCCGAAAAGACAGAAAATCGCTGTAAGTCCGGGTAAAAAAAGCCGACGACGTTACAGGAGGTAACGCCTGGTGCCGCCGCGCGCCGGCAACCGGCCCTTCCTCCAAGGCCCTCCATCATTTTTTCGTAAGTCTTTGTTCCAGTTGACCATGTCTGGATAATCGGCGGCCTACTCCAGGCCGGCCTCCACATCGAAACCAACGAGCCCCCCCCCCAGCGATGCCCGCGTTCCGCATCAAAAAGCCTGATTGGGCCTCGTATGCAGACATGCTGAAACGGAACGGGGCGCCCCACACCGCTGAGACCGCCGCCCCGCCGCCGCTGCGACGCCGATACGGCGGAATTCTTGCTTTTTACGCCGGATAGCAGATCCGCCGGCTGCGCGGATCAAGGGCGCCACACCAACCTGACCCCCATTTAAGAATGTGCCCTGGAATTCGATACTGTCCTAAACTCGTGCAGGCGAGCCAGCTTCCTGTTTTGCTGCGGATTGTTGATCCGGGGACGGGCGAAGCTGGACGAGTGGTTGAGCAAGGTGGATATTCTGAACAAGAGCATATCCAGAAAGCATCCTTTCCCCCACAATCCAGCCCTCCATACGTCCTCGAATTTCAACGCTACCAACCCATGTTCTTCAAGGCTCTCCCCTCGCGCACATCGGCGTTTGGCCGCCGGTGGCTGGCGCTTTTTCTTCTTTTTCTCCTGCTGGGATGGATGACGCCCCAGGCAGCACGCGCGCAGGAATGTACGTCTCCCGGCTCCGGCATCCCCTCGGAAATCGATTTCTCGGTGGATGGCGCCGGCAACCCGCTCAACGCAGGCGACATCGTCAATTCGAGCACGTTCAGCGGCATCAACATCACCGTCAACAGCAACGGCACGCCCGGCCTGCCGCTGGTGATCTTCGATACCGAAAACCCCACAGGCGGCGACTTCGACCTGGGCACGCCTAACGAAGCCTTCGGCGGCCCCGGCGTCGGTGCTGCCGGCGGACCCGGCCAGCCGGGCGAAAACCCCGTCGGCCTCGGCAATGCGCTGATCATCAATGAAGACTGGGACCTCGGCGACCCTGACGACTGGGGCAGCGGCGGCACCATCATCTTCACCTTTGGCGTCGAAGTTGAAGTCCGCCAGATCCAGACGCTCGATGCCGACAACGCCTCCCCGGGCGAGGTGCGGGTCTACAGCGACGTGGCCGGCACCAATCAGGTCGGGCCTACGGTCTACGGGCAGGCTTTCGGCGAAAACAGTTTCCAGATTATCCCCATCGGGCAGGTAGGCATCCGGCGCCTGGAGTTTATCCTCAACGGCAGCGGCACCATGGATAAGCTCGTGCTCTGCGGCGTCGACGACGGCACGGCCACCTTCGGCGACACGGTCTACCACGACGCCAACGAAAACGGCACGCAGGATATCGGCGAAGTCGGCCTGCCGGGCGTCAAGGTCTGGCTGCGCAACAACGTCGGCGTCGCCATCGATTCGATGCTCACCGACGCGCAGGGCAGGTACAGCTTCACCGATCTGATAGGCGCCACCTACACCGCCGACGTCGATGAAACCACGCTGCCGTCGGGCGTCTACCTCACCACCGGCAACGAGCCGGATACCCACGTGCTAAGCTCAGGCGAAAACTACGTGGACGGCGACTTCGGCTACAACGGCGGCGTCCTCCCGGTCGAGTTGACATCGTTCGAGGTAACACTCGATGGCCGCGACGCCCTCCTCTCCTGGAAAACCGCCTCCGAAACCAACAACGCCGGCTTCGAAATTCAGAGAATTTCGAAAAATGACGGGGCCTCTGCCCTGTGGGAAATGCTTGGCTTTGTGGGTGGGCATGGCACGACGGAGGTGGCGCAGTCCTACGATTATCGCGTCGAGGCGCTGGAGCCGGGGCGACATGTCTTCCGACTCAAACAGATCGACTACGACGGCTCGTTCGAGTATCATCCCGAAGTCGAGGTCTTCGTCGAGATGGCTGAGCAGTTCGTCGTCGAACCGGCTTATCCTAATCCGTTCAACCCGGAGGCGCAGATGCGTTTTGCGGTCAACCGG
>JANQES010000049.1 GCA_028278205.1 Rhodothermales bacterium | reverse complement strand
TTGGGGCATACCTGCCAGGTTTTCAAAACCTGGCAGGTATGGTTTTCGCCGTTTTCAGCTTGTTTTCAACGGCTTTCTATTTCAACGCTGAATTCGCATTATTACGTTTTACGTCCATCATTGCAAAACGAACCGCATGCCCCTATTTTGGCGCTCTCAACTTCAAACTCTATCCCCAAAGAGGCCAGCCCATGCTCGTCGAGGTCTTTCCTGACTACGAAGCCATCAGCGACCGCGCTGCCGAGATCGTCACCGATCAGATCCGGCGAAAACCCGACAGCGTCATCGGCTTTGCCACCGGCAGCACGCCGCTGGGCCTGTATAAACGGCTCATTCAAAATCACGCCAAACACGGGCTTGACTTTTCCAAGATCACCACGTTTAACCTCGACGAATACGTCGGCCTCTCGCCCGATCACGATCAGAGTTATCATTATTTCATGTGGAAGAACCTCTTCGACCACGTCAACGTCACACCGGCGCGGGTCCACATCCCGCAAGGCATGGCCGACGACGTCGATGCCTTCTGCGAATGGTATGAACGCCGGATTGAACAGGCCGGCGGGATCGATTTGCAGATCCTGGGCATCGGGGGGAACGGCCACATTGCTTTCAACGAGCCGGGGTCGTCGTTGGGCTCGCGCACGCGCATCAAGACGCTCACGCAGAAAACCCTCGAAGACAACGCCCGCTTTTTCGACGACCCGGCGGAGGTGCCGCGCTACGCCATCACGATGGGCGTGGGCACCATCATGGATGCGCGCAAAGTGCTCCTGCTCGGCAGCGGCTCAGGCAAGACTGCCGCCATCAAAGCCACGCTCGAAGGGCCGATCACGGCCATGGTGCCGGCCACCATCGTGCAACTCCACCGGCACGCTCACATCCTCGTAGACGAAGCCGCCGCCGCGACGCTCGAATACCGGCATCACCACGGCATCACCGAACCTAAATAGTTTTTAAATTCGCATACGCGAATTTAAAAAAACCCGAAAGACCGTGATCCTGATCCTGGCTCCCAACACCGACCTCGACTCGCCCGAATACCATTTGTTGACGCGGTATCTGGATTCGCTCAAGGGTATCGAACACCAGATACACCACGTTCAGGGCGCCGGGCAACGCCTGACGGAGGTCTACCTCATCGGCGACACGGTGCCGCTGTCGCGGGATTTCATGATGAGCCTGCCGTGCGTTGAGCGCGTGGTGCGCGTGCAGGAGGCCTATCGCTTCCTGGGCCGCCACGGCGAAGACGACCTGCCCTTCCACTTCGAATACAACGGGGTGACCTTCGACCAGGACTGCCTCCACGTCTTTGCCGGGCTGTGCGCCGTAAGCACACCCGCGCACGTCGAGCAGATGATGAAGACGCTGCACGAACACGGGCAAACCTGCACCCGCATGGGCGCCTACAAGCCACGCACCAACCCGTATTCGTTCCAGGGACACGGCAAAAAGTGCCTGCCCTTCGTCTTCGAACTCGCCGGCAAGTACGGCATCAAGATCATCGCGATGGAAGTGACGCACGAGTCGCACGTCGATGAGATCAATGAGACGTTGGAGCAGACGGGGCATCCTACCGGCGTGATGCTTCAGATCGGCACGCGCAACACGCAAAACTTCGAACTCTTGAAAAGTGTGGGGCGGCAGAAGACGCATCCGGTGTTGTTCAAACGCGGCTTCGGCATCACGCTCAACGAGTCGCTCAACGCGGCGGAATACCTCGCCAGCGAGGGCAACCGCAAGGTGGTCTTTGCGCTGCGTGGAATGAAGACTAACCTGGGCGATCCGCATCGCAACTTCGTCGATTTTGCGCACGTGCCGGTGCTCAAACGCCTGACACGTATGCCCATCTGCATCGATCCGTCGCACTCGGTCGGCGGGCGTTTTCGCAGCCCGGACGGCCTGCTCGATGTGATGCACGCGACGGCGCAAGGCGTCATCGCCGGGGCCAACATGATCCTGGCAGACTTCCACCCCGAACCCAGCAAGGCCCTCGTCGACGGCCCGCAAGCGCTGCTTCTGGACGAACTGCCGTTTTTCCTCGAAGACATCCGCATCGCCCGCGAAGCCTACCTCCAACGCACGGCGCTGGCTAAACAATATCAGACGACGTTAACTGTTTGAGGGGTGTTGTGTTATGGTGTTCTCGTGTTTTGGTGTTTTCGTGTTTTCGTGTTTTAGGGCGTGTCCGCAAAGTCCCGTAGGGACGACCTGTTTGTAGAAAAATAATTCCCAACTCAAGATGAGCCCCGTAGGGGCGGCCTGTTCTTTTTCCTTTTTTAACAGATCGCTCCTACGGAGCTATTTTTTAGGAAATGTGGCGCACTACAAACAGGACGCCCCTACGGGGCTTCTTTATCTATTCAGTGTGCAGACATCCCCTCATTTGATCATCGAACCCAAACACTACAACACCATAACACAAAAACACTATAACACCCAAACACTATAACACCAAAACACATCTGTTTAAGATCACACCCAAATCGTTCGATTATACCATAAAGCTGTGCTTTTCCCTACAAAAAAGACACGAACACGTCGATGCAAAGCGGTCCTCACGAAGAGGCTGCGGTTTCGGGCGATTCTATTGCGAGGATCTTGCGGGAGGGGAATAAAGAGACGTTTGCCGCTGCCAAGGATGTCATCATGCACCGGGTCTTGCTGGCCACCGTTCAGGAGGCTATCGAAGGCCTGGGGAGCCCGGAGGCTATTGCCGAACGCGCGCTCGGTCACGTCGATGAGCAACATACAGCCCTGCGCCAGGCTACCGACACCCTCAAAGAACGCCTCCTCGAAGCCATCGCCCGGCGCGCTACCGACGAACTATCCGACCCCAAAACAACAGCCCTTCAGGCCCAGGAACGCATCGAACTCGGGCACAAGGCCATCATCACGGCCAAGAACCTGCTCAAACAGCGCCTGCTCGAAGACGTAGCCCAGGACGCCACCGACGAACTGACCGACCCCGACAGCATCGCCCGGCAAGCCCGCGCCTGCATCGACGACACCGCCGGACCGCTCGCGCGGGGGCAAAAGACGCTTACCAACCTTCTCATTGCCGAGGTCGCCGACCGCTCTACGAACGAACTGGCTAACCCCAGAGCCGTCGCCCGCCAGGCCCGCGCCCGCATCGACGACGCACACATGGTCGTCACCGGCGCCGTCGATCAACTCAAACGACGCCTGATCGACGAGATCATCCAGCGTTCGACCGACGCCCTGGCCGACCCGGAAGCGGCAGCCCGCCAGGCGCAAGCGCTCATCGACCCCGAACACACGGTCCTCCTGAAAGCTGTCGATAAGCTCAAAGAGCAGCTTCTGGAAAGCATCGTGCAAGAATCGCTGGCGAGGATCAGCGGCACCATGCGCGCTGCACCGGCAGACCCCGAACCGATAAAAGCGGCGTCGGAAGAAACACCGCCGGCAGAGGTAGCTCCGGCAAAAACAGAACCTGTTTATACACCGCCGGCAGAGGCAACACCGCCAAACCGGGCGCCTGCTGCGGCCAGGCGAGCGAAGAAATCGTACGTCAAGACGCAGGTTGTTCAGACGCGAGAGGCGGTCCCTCCCAGCGCTTCAGAGGCGCCGCGCGCGCCGTCGCCGGCGCCGCAGATGCAACGCCGCAAAGCAGCCAACGGATACGAAGCAGACGGCGCCGCGCTTCCTGCTTCAGAACCCGCCGAAAACGCCGAAGCAGCCCCGCAGGCCCGGCATTACGTCTACGGCGTCGTCGGCAAACACGGTCTGGCCCTGGCCGATGCCCTGGCCGAAGCCGCCATCGACCCGCCGTATACGCCCTACCTGATGCCGTGCAAATCGGTGACGGCTATCGTAGGCAACCTGCCCAGCACCGCCCTCGACCCGGCAGACGAGACCTGGCAAGACGACGCGCGCCGCGTGCAGGAACGCGTTCTGGAGCACGTCAACGCAGCCGGCTTTGCGGTCTTGCCGATGTATGCGCACACGGTCCATACCAACCCGGCCTATCTCGAAAAAGCCCTCGACAAATACGCCGAGACGCTGCACACCGCGCTGGCGACACTCGCAGGCAAGCATGAGTGGAACGTGAAGATCTACTGCGATGCTTCCAAGGTCAAGCAAGAGGTACACGTCCGCGACGAAGACATCGAGACCTTCCTGGAACACTTCGCCGCCACGGCAGCCCTGTGGAGCGAGGCCAGCGTCGAAGCCGAAATCGAAGCCGTCCGCGAGGGTCTGGAGACACCGCTGCCCGAAGTCATCGACTCGATCCTGAGCAACTGCCAGAGCCGCATCCACCGCACCCTGCACGCGGTCTCGATAGACAGCCGCGTGGCGCCGGCCTCCGAAGACAGCGTCTTCGGCAACAGCAACATGGTGCTCAACGCGTCTTATCTGGTCGTAGAAGCCCGGGGCAAAGCCTTCCGCGCAGTGCTGGAACAGCTCTCATCTGAATATGAACAACTGGGCCTCGTCTACTACATCGGCGGCCCGCACACCCCCTGCCGCTTCGCCCCCTCCGACGTGCCGACGCTTTGATAGCGTGAGAGGACATCCATCACCAAAGGCACCCTCACGTTTCACGTTCCGAAGCCCAGGTAATACGCCATAATATCCCGCCACGTCACGATGCCTTCGACGGTGCGCCCGGTGGTAAGCAGTCGCAGATGGCTGCCGGCGTACGTGCGCACAGGCGCCGGCGATGAGACGACCGGCAAACATCCGATGCCATGTTTGAGCAAGAGCGCGGCGGCCTGCGCTATCGGCGTGGCGCGGGTGACGGTGACCAAGCGCCGGCTCATGATATGATGAACGCGCCGGCGCAACATCCGCTGATCCCGCCGCTGTTCTGACGGCGTGTTGACGTACGGGCTCAGCGCCGAGAGCAGATCCCGATCCGAAAGCACCCCGACGAGTTCGCCCGCGTCGAGGACCAGCAGATGATGGAACCCCTCGCGCTGAAAGATATGCTGGACCTTGTGGAGCGAGTCGTCCATGCTGACTGTGATGACGGCTCGCCTCATCACCGCTTCGACCGTCGCGACCGGGCTAGACAACCCACCGCCGGCAAGCCCGGCCTCGGCGGCAGCCAGACCGTCGGCGTCATTCGGGAACTCTGTGTCGTGCGTCATGAATGGCGTCCTCTCCCCTTCGATGATCCTCCTACCGGCGCGCTTGCTCTACGGGCAGACGCGCCGATTCCTCCAAGGCATGTATCGATTCGCGCGCCTGAATCTTAACCGCTTGAGTTTTGAGAAAACAAAACGATACAAAGAGTTACTCGAAAAGCGTCGTTCTATTCACGTAGAGGCTTTGCCCGATGGCTGCATCCAACCCTCACCGCCAGGATCTGCTGGCGCGCATCGATGAATTGCTGAAAGAAGCGTACGCGCTGCCCCGCTCGACGGAAAGCTGGGAGCGCCGTCTCTATATCGACTGGGAGCTTTTCCAACTCTTTCGCCGCCTCGCCGGCGATGACACCGCGCCGGTCGAAGCCGCCCAGGACCTCTCCGACGAACACCTACGCCGCCCGCGCCGCCACGACCGGCCCGCCCGGTTTCCGTTCTAACTTTTCCCTTGACCGTCCATCGGCTCGCGTCACGTCGTTGTAGCGTGTGCCCGTGGGCTCGTGTACGGCGTCGATGACCACGCCGGGGAGTGGATCGCCGGCCACATCGGTCACAAGGCCGGAGATGGAACCTGTTGTAACACCCATAATCGTCTGATACGGTTTGGGCAGAATTTATATATAAAATATGTGCATAAAAATAAAGGCTCCGCGCCTTACGGGACGCAGAGCCTTCATTTATAGTCTCACCTATGATACCCTATCCTGCGTATCGGCGAGGCGCAGCGGTTCTTAAATCGAGGGCGAAAAAAATTTACTCTTCAGGCCGGCTCGAATGTGTCGAAGTAGGCGGCGGCCCGGTCGTCGAGGAGCACCCACAGCGTGTAGACGCCCATGACGGTGCCTATCGGGATGTTGATCAGGTTGAGGATGCCCAGGACCAGCGTCAGCATTCGCGCCCAGGGTCTTCGTTTGAGCAGGCCGTAGCCGGCAGCCAGCGCCGGCACCCCCAAAACGATCAGAAACGACCCTGCCGACAACCCGACGATGCTGAGAATCCGTATTGCGTCCGGCTCGCCGGAGGCTACACCGATGCCGGTAAAGAAGGAAAAAACAAAAAGTCCCGACAGCACGAAGAGGGCGCCCCCGGCCACGTGAAGCCAGCCTAAAATCGGGACGTGCCGTTGTAATTCGCGCTCCATGATAGACCTCGCTCTCGGTTAATTACACACCGGTACCATCCAGCCTACGAGCACCCGCCCCCCCGCTGCGTAGTCTTTCTTTGCACTCCCGCGTAGGGCCTTTCCGCTTCCTCATGTAGGGCTTCGGACTACACTTTCTAATTTTGACTGAGGGACCTCAGTCAAAATTAGAAAAGCCGAATGATGTCGTCTTGTGCAAAAAGGGCGTCTATCGAGAGGTTCAGGCCCGGCCCGGCGTAGAGGCCCGGCGGCACGCTGATGTCGGCCAGGTACAACTCGCCCACGGCCTCGGCGACGGTCAGCGCGCGGAGCCCCTCTTTAGGCAGCGCCAGCGTCATCGTCGCCGTCGCCCGGACGAACGGGTCGTGGGCGACGCCGGTGGTGGTGTCTACGCCGGAAGGCGCATCGAGGCTTAGGATGGGCGCGTCGTGGGCATTCGCCCCTTGAATCAGAAAGGCGGCGGCCCCACGCGGCGCCCCCGAGAGGCTGTAGCCGATGACGGCATCGACGAACAGATCTGCCGCCGGCAAGCGCTCGATATGTGCCGCCTCCACGACGGGCACCCCCATCCGCCGCAAAATATCGAGTTGATGCGCCGGGACGCCGCGGTAGCCGTCATCCGGTTTGGTGGTGACGACCTGCACTGCCGCGCCCCAGTTGTGCAGCCGCCGCGCGCAGACCAGCCCGCCGCCGCCGTTGCCGCCCGTGCCGCAAAGCACCGCCACGGGCCTGCTGCGCGGATCGCCATCGAGGAAACGCGTCCGCGCCAGATGCGCCAGGTTGCGCCCGGCATTCTCCATCATCTGGATCAGTTCGATGTGATACTCCTCGATCATCGCCCGATCCACCTCGCGCATCTGATCGGTGGTCAGGTAGCTGATTTTGGATTTTAGATTTTGGATTGGCTCATGCCTTTTGCCCATTTTAAACCCCGCCGCTTTGCTGGATGAGCTTGGCGACGAGGGCCGTCCAGCCGGTCTGGTGGCTGGCGCCGGCGCCGGAGCCGTCGTCGCCGTGGAAGAATTCGTGGAAGAGGAGGTGGTCGCGCCAGTGTTCGTCTTGCTGGAAGGTTTCGACGGCGCCGTAGAAAGGGCGGCGGCCTGTGGTTTCGTCGCGCAGGAAGAGCCGCGTCAGGCGGCGCGAGAGCGCGGCGGCTACGTCCCAGAGCGTCATCTGCCGGCCCGATCCGCTCGGCATCTCCACCGTCAGGGCGTCGCCGTAGTAGTGGTGGAATTTTTGGAGCGACTCGATCATCAAATAATTGACCGGAAACCAGATCGGCCCGCGCCAATTCGAGTTGCCGCCGAAAAGCCCCGACGACGACTCCGCCGGTTCATACGCCACGGTGAAGGTGTGCCCGTCGAGATGGAAGACGTACGGCGCCGCCTCGTGCTCTTTCGAGAGCGAGCGCAGGCCGTAGTCCGAGAGGAACTGGGCCGGGTCGAGCATCCGCCCCAGAATCCGCGTCAACTGCTGTTCGTTGACGAGCGAGAGCAGGCAACGATCGCCCGTTCCGTGCGAAGTCCGCAGCGTCAGGTCTTGCATCAGATGCGGGCGATACTTGATGAACCACTCCATCCGCCGTCGAAAATGCGGCAGTTTTTCCAGCAAATCCGGCTCCAGCGTTTCGACGGCGAAAAGCGGGATCAATCCTACAAAAGAGCGGATTTTGAGCGGGATCAACTGGCCGTCGGGGGTGCGGAGGGCGTCGTAGTAGAAGCCGTCGTCTTCATGCCAGAGCCCGCCGGTCCAGGTAGTATTGATGGCGTGGGCGATGTAGACGAAATGCTCGAAGAACTTGGTTGCCACGTCTTCATAGGCCGGTTTTTCGCGAGCCAGTTCGAGGGCCATCGCCAGCATGTTCAGGCAAAACATGCCCATCCAGGCCGTGCCATCGGCTTGTTCGAGGTAGCCGCCGGTGGGCGCGGGCTTGCTGCGGTCGAAGACGCCGATGTTGTCGAGGCCGAGGAAGCCGCCCTGGAAGATGTTATCGCCCTCGGCATCTTTGCGGTTGACCCACCACGTGAAGTTGAGCAGCATCTTGTGGAAGATCTTTTCCAGAAAATCCAGATCGGCCTTGCCCGTGGCGTTGCGCGTGATCTTGTAAACGCGCCAGGCGCCCCAGGCATGCACCGGCGGATTGACGTCGCCGAAGGCCCATTCGTAGGCTGGTAGCTGGCCGTTGGGGTGCATGTACCACTCGCGCGTCATCAGGATCATCTGGCGCTTGGCCCACTCCGGATCAAGCATCGCCACGGGCAGCATGTGGAAGGCGAGGTCCCAGGCGGCGTACCAGGGATACTCCCACTTGTCGGGCATCGAGATGACGTCGAGGTTGTAGAGGTGCGGCCAGTCGTGGTTGCGGATGCGGCGGCGCGTTTCGGGCGGCGGCGGCCCGCCGGGGTCGCCGTCGAGCCAGAGTTCGACGCTGAAATGATAGAACTGTTTGCTCCAGAGCAACCCGGCGAACGCCTGGCGTTGGACGCGGCGTTCGTCGTCGCTGAGCGTTGGTTTTTGGATCGCATCGTAGAACGCGTCGGCTTCTTCGATGCGCTGCGCGAAGACGGTGTCGAAGTCGCGAAACGGCGCATCGAAGTGCTCTCTGGCAAAACGCACCTTGACTGTAAACGACTCGCCCGGCGCCAGCACGGCGCGGGCGTGCGCCGCCGCCTTGGTGCCCACACCCGCCGGGTTGACCCGGTCCATCCGCCCCTGCACGACGGCCTCGTGGATGCTGTCTTTGACGTACGGCGAGGCGTTAGGCACCCCGTAGAGTCGCTCGGTGTTCGTCTCGTTTTCGGTAAACAGCAGCGACGGCGGCGCAGCGGCCTCGTCTACCGAGACGTACCACCAGCGCTCGCCCAGGTGCCGGTCTTCGGCCCGCGCGCACAGCCCACCGTCCTGCGAGACGGCCTCAAGCACCGGCTTCGGCGTGTCGTAGCCCCACGACCATCGGTTGCGAAACCAGCAGTGCGGCAGGATGTGTACCGGCGCCGGATCCGGCCCCCGGTTGATGACCGTGATGCGGCACAGAATGTCTTCCTGATCGGCCTTGGCATATTCGATGAACACGTCGAAATACCGGTTCTCGGCAAAAACCTTTGGCAAGGCATCGATCAACTCGAACTCAGGCTCGCGCCGGCTCCGCCGCCGGTTTTCCTCGATCAGATGCGCGTAGGGAAAAGCCACCTGCGGGTATTTGTAAAGCATCTTGCCGTAGGTGTGCGCCGGCGTGGCGTCGAGATAGAAATAATATTCTTTGACGTCCTCGCCGTGGTTGCCCTGCTTGCCGCTGAGGCCGAAGAGACGCTCTTTGAGGATCGGATCGCGCTCGTTCCACAGCGCCACAGCCAGGCAAATGTTCTGAAACCGATTGCAGAAGCCGCCCAGACCGTCTTCGTTCCAGCGATAGGCGCGGCTGCGGGCGTGGTCGTGGAGGAAGTAGTCCCAGACTTCTCCGTCGGGGCTGTAGTCCTCGCGCACCGTCCCCCAGGCGCGTTCGCTGACGTACGGCCCCCAGTTCTTCCAGTCCGCCCTGCGGGCTTCGGAGTCGACCAAGCGCTGGTGTTCAGCAGTCATACGATTTTGGATTTTAGATTTTGGATTTTGGATTGGTCTGAGATGGCACCGTCATCTCAATCGAAAAAGCCACAGCGGTCCCAACCGTCGCGGCTTTTTCGGTTATTGCGAGCTGTGGAAATAAACAATCCAAAATCCAAAATCTAAAATCCAAAATCGAATCACCTCAGCTTTCCTTCCTTGCTCAATTCCTTCCGGATGCCGGCTTCGATGGCTGCCGTGTCGATCACCGGCTCGCCGCGATCTAGCGCGACGAGGCAGCAGTATTGCACCACGTTCATGATCGAGGCGCCCGTGAGTTCGTATTTGCGGGCGATGGCGTCGAGATCCACCGTGTCGGCCAGGCGGACGGCTTCGGGGAAGGCCATCGTCCAGAGCCGCACCCGCTCGGATGTTTTGGGGATGGGAAAATGGATGATCGACTGGAAGCGCCGCATGAAGGCTTCGTCGATGTTGCTTTTGAAGTTGGAGGCCAGGATCACCAGCCCATTATAATTTTCCACTCGTTGAAGCAGATACGATACCTCCTGGTTGGCATACTTGTCGTGGGCGTCGCGGACGTTGGTGCGTTTGCTAAAGAGCGCATCGGCCTCGTCGAAAAAGAGGATCCACTCTTTGTTCTCGGCTTTGTTAAAAAGCATAGCGAGGTTTTTCTCCGTCTCGCCGATAAACTTCGAGACCACCATCGACAGATCGACTTTGTAGACGTCGCGCCCGGTGTATTTGCCCAGCAGGCTGGCCGTGAGCGTTTTGCCCGTGCCCGGCGCGCCGTGGAAGAGCGCCCGGTAGCCGAGCTTGAGCTTCTTCTTCATCCCCCAGTCGAAGAGCAGCGTGTGGCCGTGCTTGACCCACACCTCCAGTTCGCGGATGCGGCTGAGCGTGCTGTCGGGCAGCACCAGATCGCTCCAGTCCATCTCGGTCGTGACGAGTTGGGCCGGGAAGTCCATGCTGAAACGCGGCTTGGCGACGGTGCCGGTGGTAAAAAGATCGACGAATTCCTGCGAGATCACCAGCTTGCCGCTCATCAGCGGTTCGCCCGGATGCGGCGCGTCGAGATGGAGGATCTGTTTTTTGGCGAAGAAATGGTCTTCGGCGAGGAGTTGTTGCACGGCAAAACGTTTTTCGAGATCGTCGCCGGCCAGGATGAACAGGGCCGTCTCGCCGGTGGGCAAGAACCCCCGAAACTGCTTGCCGCGCACCCCGCCTATCTGCGGAAAATCGCCGGCCTGGGGCAGCGCCTGCGAGATAGCCTCGTCGAAAAAGTCGGGTTGCAGATGCGGCGCCAGCGCCAGCAGCAAGATGACGTGCTCTTCGAAAGAGAGGTCGTGCGCCATCAGAAAATCGGTATAGGCCGACCGGACGCCGTTGGGCGCAGGCCGTGGAATATCTTCCAGGCGCAGATACGGGATTTCCTGTTTGAAATACAGCGCCAGCCGCGCCTGGATGACCTGCGTCAGATACTGCAAGGCATCGAGCAAGCTCTGCGGATGGACGGCCTGAGACAGGCTGGTCGGAGGTTGAGCTATCACGATTTAGTTGATTTTGGGAATAGCAAATCGGCAAATCGGCAAATCAGCAAACAACTTGCCATTTGCCCATTTGCCATTTGCCCAATTTTAGACGCGGGTGTCATCGTCTGGACTTTCGCGCCCCGAAGCAGTGCGCGCACAGGTCGTAGCCGAGGGCTTCGGAGGCTATGACGTTTTCGAAGTAATACCGCCGGTCCCGCGCGATTTCTTCGATCTGGCAGCGGGGCGTCAGGTTGTCGAGGTCGTGGAGTTCGCGGGTGCGCGAGTTGCCGAGCCAGCGCGTCCTGGCCCTGGGCAGACTCCGCGCGGTGATGCCCGGCGCCGGCCCCGGCGCCGCCCCCTGCGACGTCAGATCGATGACAATCCGGCGGATCAACGACGTGCCGGCCCGTTTCTCGACGGCTTCGTGGGCGTAATAGGCCAGCAAGGTGTCCGAACCCGGCACGGCGGTGGCGGCCCCGCCGAAAAGCCCACACTCACACAACGTGCCGACGGCCTCGCTCTCGCCGAACGTGACAGCCACCTGCAAACGCGGCGTCGGCCTCTGGGCGACGTTGCCCACCGGGTCGAGATAATCGACGGTCTCAGCGGCTTTGCGCGCGACCTCGTCGGCGAGCCGGATCAGGCCGCGTTGCGTTCTGTGCTGCCCGGCGCCGACGGCCACAAACAACCGGGGCTGGCCTCTGACTGCCGCCGTAAAGATCTCGAACATGCTCTGCGTCAGCATGGCTCCCGGTTATTTTTTGCGCTGTTGCACCACGTGGGTCAGTTCGTGCGCCAGCAGGTGCTTGCCGGAGCCGCTTTCGGGGCTGAACTTACCCTTGTTGAAATAGACGTCGTTGCCGTGGGTGAAAGCCTGGGCGTTGAGACCCTGGTTCATCTGCACGGCCTCCTGATCGGTATGCACGCGCACGCCGCTGAAGTCGGTCTCGAAAGCGCCTTCCATCTGCTGGCGGACCTTGGGCGGTAGCGGGTTGCCTCCGCCTTTGTTCTCGGCCAGACGTTGCGCCAGTTGCGCCCGCGCCGGCTTTTTCTGCGCCTGCCTCTGGATCTTCGGCTGGGCGGCTTCCTCCTCTTCTTGCCTCTGGAGTTTAGCCTGCGCCTCCTCTTCTTCCTGCATCTGGAGTTTGGCCTGCGGCTCTTCCTCTTCTTGCATCTGGAGTTTAGCCTGCGCTTCTTCTTCCTCCTGCATCTGAAGCTTCGGCTGGGCCTGTTCTTCCTCCTCCTGCCTCTGGAGTTTAGCCTGTGCTTCCTCCTCTTCCTGCCGTTGGAGCTTGGCCTGCGGCTCTTCCTCGTCCATGCGCTGAACCCGGGCCTTCTTGCGCACCGCCCCTTCGCTCGCGTTCGACCGCGAATGGTTGACCACGGCGCCGGCCATCTGGTCGGCTTCCTGTTCGTAGCGGTCGCCCGGCAGGCCGATGGTCAGTTTGGGCTGGAAAAAGCCATCGTCCTTCGCCTGGACGTCAGGCTGGGCGCCCACTTTAGAGAAGAAGGGGCCGGCCTCCTTCGAGGGCACATCGGGTTGGGTGCGCGGTTTGCGGCGTTTCATGGCATCAGGGGGTAGGTTCAGAAAATCAGTGGTCTTCCAACCACGCTTCTAAATCGGGGAAAGCCTGCCGGGCCTGCCGCACCACGTTTAACGGCGCAGCGGCAGGCTCGACGTCGAAGCCTTCAAGCCACTCTTTAAAATCGTCATACCCTTCATATTCGTCCATCTCTTCGAGATATTCTTCAAGCTCATAGTCGGCAAACTCCTCGGCTTCGTCGCCCAGGTTGTCCAGGCGCGCAACGACGTCGTAGACAAAGCCCAGGTCATACAAGAGGAGCGAGAACAAATCCGTCACTGTGGCCGCGATGACGCTATTGGGCGTGCCCTCGCTGTCGAGCCAGACAATCGGGACCTGCCCATCCGCCTCGCCGGCTGTCCAATAGGCAATAAGCGAGTCGGACCCGTGTTTGGCGATCACGACGAAGTCATCGACCACCTCCTCGCCGAGCAAATCGCTTACATAATCGGGGCCTTCCTCGACGACCTCGACGTCCATAAATTCCTCTCCCTGCTCGTCGTAATACGTGTAGAAATCGAGGAGCAGTTGCGGTGTTTGTCCTTCTCCAAAGATATCGTCAAAGACTGTTACGTCCATGGTTCTCAGCAGATTGCAGATGGTTTGTGTGGCGTGTGGAGGCGCGTTGCGCGAACGGCTTCAAAGCCAACAGGTGTAGGTTACGGGAGGTTTCATGGGCCTTTCAAACTATCCATGTCCTGGGCAGCGACTTTGCCTTGCCCCGTCTCGATCTGGCCTCTGATTTGTTTGACCAGTTCCTGCTTCTCTTTATCGGTGGGATTCAAGGCGTCGAGATCGCTCCAGACCGGATCCTTGTGCCCTTTCTTGATGACGACGTGCATCCTGCTGACGTCGGCGGCCAGGTCGCGTTTCATCAGCTCGACCACCTTATCGCGCTTCTTCTGATCGTCGGTAAGCGAGGCGGTTTCGTTGGCAACGTCTGCGATGAACGCCTTTTTCGTTTTCCCCCCTTTATGACCGTACGTGCGTCCATCTTTATGCCGCACCTCGTGCAAGTTGATGGCATAGCCGGCATCGGCTCTTTTCTTGGCGCGGGCGCGCATGGCTTTGCCTTCCGGCCCTTTGAAATAGGGCAACGTGGCGGCATATTCCAGGATGGCCGCCTGGGGTTGGTGATCCGGCGTGAGTTGGTCTCCGGGCGCTTGCGGCAGCGTTTTGTAGGTGCCCGTGAGCCCCTCGATCTGGTACTTTAATTTCCCTGCGGCCAGCGCATCCGATTTCTTCAAGAGGCTCTTCATAATCTTGGCAAGCTTCACCTCTTTCTCCAACAACTGCCGCTGCAAGTCTTTGGCTTCCGCTTCTTTGTTGGCCTTTTGCGCCGCATCCAACTTGAGCACCAGCGGGTCGATGTCAGACTTCAGGAAAGCCTTGGCCTCGGCCAGCTTTTTCTTTTTGTGCTTGCTTAACGTAGCGCCGTGGTCTTTTTCAAACTGATCCAGGAACGTCCCCACCGGAATCGGCGTGCTCTCGACCGTCATCACCGGCTTGCCGGCGCCCTTTTTCACAAACAACCTGTGCGACGACCCGTCATCGGCCTGAAAGCGATGCTCGGGGAAGAGGAAGGCTTTGACTTTCTCCACCCCTTTCTCGACAGCCACCTTGCCTTTACTGAGGAGCTTCTTCGCCTGCGCGACGATAAAGTCAAGCGCCTTATCGACGACCTTGTCGATGGGCGCGCGGATTTTCTTGATGATGTTGCTGACGGTCTTGCCGATGCCGCTCAGGCCGATCAGACGCGCCAGGAAATTCAAGATGATCGGGATGGTGCGCGCCATCGTCCGCTCGATGAACTCGGACGCCTTGCCGATAGCGCCGCGCGCGATCTCGCCGATGGAATCGAAAACAGAACTGACGAAATCGACGATGCGCTGGAAGTTCTCAATCAGGAACATCACCAGGTTGTAGAGCCCCAGCACGGCCTGCAACAACGCCCCCGCCGGGTTGACGAAGCTCAGCAGCTTGATCACCGCCTGCTTGACGATCTGGGTGATGACCCAGTTGCGGATGCCCTCCATCACCTGCGTCTTGATCTCTTCGGCCTTTTCTTTGATCATATCCCACAACGCCATCGGCCCCTCGGTGATGAGCCGCTTGACGATATCGACGCCCGTCTCTACGGCTGCCACCACCTTCTCGCCAAGACGTTTGACGAGCTTGGCGCGGATGCGGTCATACGTCAGCCCCAGAATCTGCAAGACGAGGTGGATGATGCCCTTCAAATCGAATTTGGCCGGCAGCGTGATGGGCACTTCAGACATGGCCCCGGTCAGCCAGTCGATCAGGCCGCTGATGAGGTGTTGTTTGATGTTACCCACAAACCGCTTGATGCCGCCGCCGACAGCCGCCGCCAGGTTCTTGAAAAACTGGATGGGATCGCTGATGATGGTCTTGATGACGGCGGCGCCCTTGTTGAGGATGCCCATGATCTTGTCTACCGGCGCACCGACCATCTTGAGCGCGCCCCGGAAGATGAACTCTTTGATCTTGTCGCCGATGCGGCCTACAAAGGCTTTAACGCGTTGATACGGCTCGCCGAAGATGCGTTTGACGATGCCCAGGTTGGTGTCCCAGCTATTCCAGATCGATAGCTCGTCCCAGGCTTTAGACACCAGCGACTTGATGTAGGAGAAGGTAATGCCCAGCTTGTCGAGTTCGCTGCTGAGCCAGTCGCCGGCTTCTTGCAGGGCGCCCGATTCTTTGAGTTTGTTGGACAGCAACGTGCCCAGCGGATGCAGTCCCAGCAGGCCGTCGAGCAGGTTGGTAGCGGTGCGCGGCACACTCTCGCCCGTGACGGGGTTTGTGCCGATGATCACAGTGAGCAACGTCCAGCCCGGCACGTAGCGCAGCACTTTGTTGATCAGGTCGGAGATGACGCCGCGCTGGATGCGTTTGCCGCCGGTGCTGCTGATGGGCTTCTTGCGCACCACGGCGCCCTGCTGCACCGTGTGGGTCAGTTCGTGGGCCAGCAGCCGCTGGCCGTCGGTAGAGTTGGGCTGGTACTTGTTCTGGTTGAAATAGACGTCGCTGCCGTGGGTGAACGCCTGGGCGCCGAGTTCGTTGTTCATGCGCGCGGCTTCGCTGCCGGTGTGGATGCGCACGCCGCTGAAATCGGCCCCGAAGCCGTCTTCCATGCGGGCCTGGGTGTCCTCATCGAGGGCCTGGCCGCCGCCTTTGGTGCTTTGGAGACGGCTTTCGAGGTCGGCGCTGGCCGTGGTGGGTCCGCCGGCCTGGCGTTGGAGCGCCGGTTTGGCCTGGACGGCCTCTTTATCCACCTGCCGTTGCACCAGCGGCGTGATGCTGTCGAAGAGCGCGGGCTGGACGGTCTCTTCTTCCTCTTGCTGCTGTACCGGAGGCGGCGGGGAAAGCGATTTGTCCGGACGGTTGATGACCCGCTCGGCCATCTCGTCGGCTTCACGTTCGTAGCGGTCGTCGGGCCGGCCTATGGTCAGTTTGGCCTGAATGGGCGAGGGCGTGAAGAATGGCCTGGCGGTCTTGGAGAAAAAGCCGCCGTCGCCCGATGTCGTAAAGAAGGACGTAGCGGTGGAAAGGCCGTTGCCGAGCGGCTTCGCCTTCGACGGCTCCGGTTTGGCCTGAACCGTCGCGCTATCGCTTTCGAAAGCCGGTTTGCGCTGGACCGTTTCAGAGACCGACGACTCATCGCCATCACTCTCGAAAGCCGGTTTACGCTGGATCATCTCGGAAACCAGCGGCTCGTCGCCGTCGCTGGCGAAGGCGGATTTGCGCTGAAGCGGCGAGGTCTGCATCTCGCGGGCTTCGGCAAAGAAAGCCCCTTCCTTCTCCGGCTGGAAGAAGGGTTCGGCAGGCCGAGACGGGTGGTTGCGGCTGCCAGGGTTCTTTGTTGCTTCGGCGGTTTTCATGAATGCTCGGTGCGGCCTCTCAACGCAGACTTTCAGGCTGTTTTATCGCGGCACGATCCGGACGACGCTGAATCCGGACGGGGTCGTAACGGGCAAATAGATGCTGCCGTCAGCACCGGCAACCCAGTGTAGTTGATTCTCCAGGCGAGACTCCAGGGGCAACAGGTCCGGCGGCGGCGTCCTCTCTTCTACCAGATCGCCCGCTTCCGAATAGATGAGCAGCGTGCCGGCCTGGCCCGGTTGCTCGCCTCCAAACACGTAGCGTCTGTTTTCGTCATCCACGTGGATAAGCCGCCAAGCGGCATCCGGCGCTGCGGCGCGCGCGGGCGGCAGCGCGAGGCTTTCAGCGGCAACCGTCCCATCGGGCCTGTAGACCGCGACGGCAACGGCCCGGTCTGGTTCTGTCTGGGATCGGCTGACGAAAACCGCGCCCTCGGAAGCGGGAACGACGACGTTCTCGACGCGGTCTTGCCAGACCACCCGCCCGTCGAACGCGATCCGGGCAAGATCGGCATGAAGGGATGCATAGAAATGGCCCGCCCGGTCAACGCCTATCGGATAGGTTAACCATCCGTACAACGCCTCATCGCCGACGGTCGTTTTTTTTGCGCCACTTTGCAGATCGAAAGCAGCCAGCGCGCGGCGGTTGACCTCAGACAGGTAGGCCACACAATAGGCCGTACCGGCGGCATCCATGAAAAACGGGTCTTCGCCTTCGTCCCAGGCATAGACCGCCGCAACCGCGCCGGTTTGCGGATCGAGACGCGCCAGCGCGCCGGCAGGCTCCGTCGTCGGCAGATACACGCTGCCCTGGCCGTCGATCAGCAGTTGGCTGAAGCTTCCTTCGAGGGTATCAAAATCGACGCGGTCTTCGGTAACGAGGCCTGCGCGCGCCCACTCGACCGCGCCATCGGCCCGCACCTTCCGCACACGATTCAACGGAAAAGCCTCCGGCGGCCCGTGAAGGGTTTCGAGCACATAACTATAGCCCTCCGCATCGACGACGTAGTCCTGGATGCGCCAGGCGACGGCTTTCGGATGATCCAGGGCCAGCGGGGTGCGGCCCCGCAGCGTGCCGCCGGCATCGAAGTGATACAGATAAACCGTCGCCGCGCCCTCCTGGCGCAACACGGCATCGGCCAGCGCGTGCAGCCCGCCCTGAGGATCTACGTAGAGACGCACCGGCGCATAGACCCGGCGCATCTGCCCCTCGGCGACCAGGGAAAACGGGGGATACTCCTCCAGGACCGCCGGCATCTCCTCCGGCCCTGTTCCCCAGGCAATAGAAAGAAGCAGGCTGTAGCTTGAAACGGTATGCATGGTCGTCTGCCTCGTCTCGGAAGGATCCGGAGGACGCGTCTGTGTGGTAGCCTCGGTAGCCTCGTCCTGACAGGCATTAAGATACATGAGCATAAGACACCACCATAGGGCTGATGCAAGAGGGTTGTTCATGTTACCAGGGCGCCGTGCAGAACCTGACTTTGGTGCCGCCGGTATGGCTCAGGAGCTTCTTGATCGTGGTCTTCTGGGCCGTCTTCGTGAAGCCGGGTGGATTCCAGTGGCTGATGGCTTCGTGCTTGCCGCCGTTTTTGCCGCTAGAAATCGCAACGTGGTTGGCGGCGGTGTTGAAGATCAGGATGTCGCCGGGCAACGGCTCCGGCGATTTCGAATCCGTCGTGTCGTAGACCTTTTCGGCACCGCCGCACAGGTGTTTCTCCAACTCCGTCGAGATGGTCGCTGCGGTCGTCTTTTTTGCGACCTCTTTGTAGACTTTTTCGATCCAACTCTTGGTGGTAAACTTGCCTTTGTAGGCCCCGAAGAGGACCATCTCCCAGCAGTTCATCTTTCCGGCGTTGGTCGGTTCAGGGCCGCTACCGAGAATCCAGTTCAGAAACTCACTTTTCGACGTGGCCGGCGAGGTAAAATCGGATACCGCCAGGGGCACCCATTCCGGTTTTCCCGTGAGTTTTTCCGCCTCTTCCAGCGTCCCCAGTTGCTTTCGGGCTTTATTGACGAAGCTGCGGGCTTTCCTTTCCCAGTTGACGGTATGGCCGTCTCGCATATACCGCAACATGAGGCGGCAGGCCAGCCGGGCCTCTTCTTTGGTCACCTTCAGGCTCGTCTGCCAGACCAGCTTGGGGTCCATGTAGGCTTTGAACTCGTTGGTGGCTTCGATCTCGGCATCGGTAAGCTTAGACGGATCGTGTTCAGGTTTCTTATTCTTGTAATCGAGTAAGCGCGCCAGTTGGATGTGCGCCACCGCCGGGCCTTGCGGTTGCTCCGCGCGCGTCAGGTCGCCAGCCGGGGCGTGTTCGTCCGGCGCGCGCTTTCTCTGGACGACAGGCCGCGTAGCCTGGACACGCGGCGCCTTAAAAAAGGCTGTTTCGGCGTTTGCGAAGAGGCCGTCGCGTCCGGCAGGCTGGAAGAACGGCTCCGCTGCCTTCGACGCTTTGTGACCCTGGCTCTTTTTTTTGACGGTTCTCACACCTTCACCTCGGTGTCGTTACTAAAGAGTAATCTGTTTTGTCATGGCGCCCGTGTCGCTGCGCCCCGCCGAAGGGCTCGCTAGGCCCATTCGACGTGGAGCATTTCGGGCATCCAGGGCAATTTGACGATGCTGATGCCCCACGGAAGCTGCCCCAGCAGGATGTCGAAGCTTTTCTGTTCGACCTGAAGCAGCCAGCTAAAGGGTTTGCGGGTTAGTTTACCTTCTCGCTGCAAGAACCCCTCGCGCAGGCCGTCGGGCGAGGTGTTTTTCAACACGCCCCAATTGCGCAGCACGGCCCGGAGCAGGTTTTCGGCTTCGGCCTGCGCCGCCTCTGTCAGGACGATGTCTCGCGCCAGGGGCTGTTCGAGGGGATGCCCGCAGAGCAGTTTGTTGAGCGTCAGGCTGTACTCCAGCGCCTGCGTCCGGCCCATAGCCAGATACTGAAGTTGATAGATGGCCCGGTGCCGGGCCTCTTCGTCCACAAAGGCTTTGTCCTGAACCAGGCCCAGGTGTTCGAAATGGGCCGTCAGATACGGATGCAGCATCACCAGGCCGGCATTGCGCAGGTACAGTTCTGCGCCTTCTTTGACGGGTTGGGGGGCCGGGCCATCCTCTAAAAAAAGGCGATCCTCGCCCCGCGAACGCTGCTCCGGCACAGGCGCTTCGCCTCGGACGGCAGCGGCGTCTTTCGCGGCCTGCGCCGCGCCCACCTGAGCGGCGTCTTTCGCGGCCTGCGCTGCGCCCGCCTCCTGAGCGGCTTCTTCGTCCAGCCCCGGCGCCTTCGAAGCGGCGGCGTCTTCACGCGCAGCTTCGGTTATTCTTTCTGCTTCATCACGCGCCGGGGTAGTCTGGGCGGCCTCGTCGCCCGCCGCGTGGCCGGTTTGCGCAGCCGCCTCGCTGCGCCCCGCCGCCGGAGACAACGCCCGGCTTTCCTCGCTCGCAGCCTGCGGCAAAGCCTCTCGCTGGTGCTCGCCACTGTCTAGAGATCGCTGCTGATCTTCCGGTGGTCTGTCTGCCAGGGCGACGCGGTCCGGGCGGCGTTCGGCCTCAGCCTCCGGAGGTGCGCCGGGCGGCTGAGGCACCGACTCGTCAGGCTCCCGAAGCACCTCCATCGCATCATCGGCGACGGCTTCAGAGGTGTCTGGGCGGGAAGGCTCTTTCGCCGCTTCCCATTCATCGACATCAACAAACGAAAGATGCTCCGGATCGGCAGGCTCTCGATGCGCCTCCGCCGCGTCGCCGGGAGCGCGGTGGCGGGTTGCGACATCAGCCTGCGCCTCCGGATCGGCAGCGTGCTCAGGATGCCATGTTTTTTCCAAAGCAGGGACCGGAGAATCCTGATCCGTGTCGCTCAGGGCGGCGGTTTTTTGTGCCGATTCATCCGCCTGGGCGGGCGGGGCAAGCGCCTGCACCAACCGGCGAACGAGCAACGCAGGCGCCACACCGCCTTCGGCTTCTTCGCGTTGAAACGTCGCCTGGATACGCGCCATCAGGTCCGGATAGGCCACCGCAAGGAGACGACTCAGACGCTGCAACGCGCGACGCGCGACCACCTGCTCGGCCTGTGCGGCGGCTTCGGGCAGCCCCGCGAAGAGTCCGTGCAGCGCCTCCTGCCAGAAAACCTGCCTGAACACGCGCGGCTCGATCCCTGACGCCGGGTGCGAGGCCGCCCATCGAGAAAAACCCTGCGCGACGTGCAGCAGCCGGGGACTCAAAGCCGGCCTGGAGACCCGCGCGAGATGATCCAGAAAAGCATCCGAGAATTGCAGCACCAGACGATGCAAGGCTACGGGCGCTCGCTGCACGACGGCCCGCGTCTGAACCAGAAAAGCCGGTCGGGCCTCCAACACCTGCATCACGCGGGCTTCGAAGTCGGAGGGATCCAGCGGCGGCGCCCACCAGGGAAAATGGCCGTTTTGCAGAAAATAATGCCACAGTTCGATGGTATGCCCATCGATCGTCCGGCTCTCGACAGCCTCCTCCTGAACCCAGTCCTCTTTGATGAGACCTCCCTCAACGCCGCTCTCTTCGAGGCCCGGCTTTGCGCCGGCATCTCCCTCAACGCCCTCCTCCTCTAAAGCCCGATGCTCAACGGCGCCCTGCTCACGGACGCGATCCTCATGGGCGCGATCCTCACGAACGTAATCCTCACGAACCCGATCCGAAAAAGCGCGATCCGAAAAAGCATGATCCGAAAAAGCGCGATCCTCAAGCCTGTGCGCTCCGGCAGCGCGTCCTTCAACGCCCCCTCCCCTATCGCGGCCTCCGTCGATAGCCCGCTCGGTGGCGTCATCGCCTTCGAGTGCAGGCCCCGTCCCGGCACGTTGCTCGATGCCGCCGGGTAGCATGAAATCTGCCTCGTCGAAGGGCTGCCGGGCGCCGGGACGGGCCTGGGGTGATGCGTGCCGCGCCGGGGCAATCTCACCGATTTGTGCTGCGAGAATCGGCTCCAGGGCTTCGAGGATGCGCGTGGTTAGCTCTTCCTCCAGATGCGCCCGGTCGATGCGGCCCACGTCGACCTCCAGCGTATCGAGGCGAATGACGGTGTCGGCCTCTGCGTAGCGGCTGAACAGGACGTCCAGGGCCGGCCCTACCCGCGTCTGAAACACCTGGCTGACCTCTTGTTGCAGGGCAAAGAAGTCCTCGCCAACGTCGATTTCGACGTCCAGAACCTGCTTTCCGATGATATGGGCGTGGGGTATCATCTCAAGGCTTCTTCAACCGGGCCATCATTCAGGCGGATTAAGCAGGGCAAGCTGGCGATCGACGGCCTCGGACGGCACGGCGGTTTTGAGGGCGCCGGCCCGCCAGTTGGTTTTGAGGGTGTTGAGGTCTACGCCGGCATCGGCCAACCGGCTTATCTGGCCGAAGACCGCATCGGACACTCCGGCATCGCTGGCGGCGAGCCTGTCGAACAGGCTGTGGGTGACGGCCTCGATAACCTGTGCGAAGACGGCTCTGCGCTCCTCACTGGCCCGTGTGAAGGCCGGCCTCAGGGTTTTCATCACCTCCTCAAACTGCGGCACCACCTCTTCGATGGGCGTCGATACATCCGTCGCCACGAAACGGCTGGCGAGGTCGAAAGACTTGGTGCCGCTGAGCGTACGGTCTTCGGCGGCCAGGTTGCTCAGCCCTTCCTGATAGCCTTCTGCCCGCCGGTTGAGTAACACCTCGACTTCGGGGTCGAGGTCGAGCCTGCCTCCTCCGGCGACGCGTTCCGTTCCGAGCCTGAATCCGGCAACGCCCGCATCACCCGGCCCGATATCTACCTCACGCTCCGGCGTACCAACGACGGTTTCTTCCCCAAGGGGCGAGCGCGTGACGACGGTGTCTTCGCCAGCAGGCGGACGCGTGACGACGGTGTCCTCCTCGGCGGGTGAACGCGTGATAACGGTGCCCCCTTCAACACCCGGCAGGGTACCAACCTCACCGCTCGGAATGCCGCCTACCGTGTCTTCGCCGGCAGGGGGCCGGGTGACACCGGTGTCTTCGCCGGTGGGTGGTTGGGTAATGACGGTGCCGGTTCCGATGTCGGGGCCGGCGACGATACCGCTGCCCGGCGTTATGCGCGGCCCGGTATCCGCCCTGACATCGCCTCCGCCCCGGGGCACCTCGACCCGCGTGATGAAGGGATCGCTGGCGCACGGACCGCGCGTCACGACCAGGGTGATCTCGAGTTGCTGTGCCTCGCCGACGTCGGCCTGCGCGAAGCTGAGCGTCTCCCTCTGGAAGATTGCGTCCCTGCGGGTCGGATCTACGTCGCTGGTCCAGGTAAAGGTAACGCTATCAAAAATCTCAGCCTGGAACCCCAAGACTGCGAGGATGAAGGTCTCGCCTTCGGAGACGAACTCGCCGGGATCGAAGCTGGCCTGCGGCTTCAGAAACACCTCCACCGGCAGCGTGAGGGCGCCCTCGCACAGGCCCGTCTCGTCCGCCGCAACCCGGTAGGTAACGTCGACGGTTCTTGAGGGCTCGGCTTTGGTAAGCTCCAAAATCCTGGCATCGAAGAAGAACGAGCCGTCTATCTCGACCACGGCGTCGCCTTCGAAGACACCGCCGGGGGGCGTGGGCGCTTCCGTATCGAGGAAAATCGGTTCAGTGTTTTCCGGATCGAAGCAAACCGGGCCGAACTCGAACGAGACGTCCGGCGCCAGCGCCACCTGGACCGTCACCGATTGCGAGTCGCTGCATCCTTCGATGCCCTCGATGCCCACGTCATGCTGAATCCGCACATCCACGCTGTCTTGCCCGTCGAACCCCCGGGCAATAACGACGAGAACCTCCGTCACCGAGTCGGGATCGGATCCAGGCAAGGGATTCGGCTCCGTATCGCCGCCGATGAAGAACGAGAACTGTCCTCCTGCCATGGCGGGTTGCAACGCCTGCGGCATCGGGTTGATGATACGGGCGGCCAGATTGACGCAGAACGGGCCGGCGCCCGGTCCGGTAAAGCTGGCATCGGCCTGCGGAAGCACCGTGACGATCCGCGACAGCATCCCGACACACTTCGTCTCTCCCCGGACGAGCTGATGGCGCACGATGATTCTCTGTTCTACCTCCCTCAGGTTTATCTGCGTAGGATCGAACACGAAATGATCGTCCACCTGCACGACCCCCTCTCCGGTGAAGATGCTCTCGCCGGGTTCGATGTCGGGGTCGGTGGGGATGAGCCGGACGGCCTGGCTGTCCGCGTCTTCGGTGACGCAGAAGACCGTGGTATCGTCCTCGCCGAAGGTGAAGCCCGCATCCGAGACGGCCAGCACCGTCACCGTCTGCGTGGATTCACTGGCGCACCCAACGCTGCTATCGGGCAGGGTGTAGGTGATGTCGATGGACGTGCCGGGGCTGACGGCCATCGGGTCGAAGAAGACGGCGCCGTTTTCTTCGATCAGGTGTGGACCGGCAGGCCCGAACGTACCGCCCGGCGTTCTGGGCACCAGCAACACCCGCTGATTATCCAGATGGGTCAGGTTGCCGGGATCGACACAATAGATATCTTTGAGCCCGCTGAACCCGGCATCACTCACTGGCAAGATCTCGACGGTGAGCGTATCCATGCCGCCGTCGGCCAGATAGGTAAAGGTGATCAGCGTCTCGCCGGCTCTGACGAGCTCCTGCACGGCCTCGTCGCCCGGCACGAATTCGTAGAACCCTTCCGAACTTCTCACCCCGGGGCCTTGCAACACGCCGTTGGGCGGATGCAGGATGAAAGGATACCGGCCGGGATCGTTCTCGCAATAGCTCACCGCTTCGAGCAAGACGATGGGCCGGGGTTTGGCCACCACGAGCGAGAACGACGGCGCCCTGGAGCAACACAGATACGGCAGGCAGAAATCCCCGACGACAATGTTGGTGCGCGATTGAATCTCGGCATCGCGCATTTCATCGAGCGACTCCAGCACGCTTTCGCTGTTGGGCAAGTCGGCCAGGGCCAGACGCGCCTCTTCCAGCTTCCTGGTGGCCGACGCGCTGCGAAACCGGAAATCCGCCACGGCGGCTGCCGCCTTTTGCTGCGCCTGAAGCACGGTTGCCAGCGCCGGGTCTATGACGCCGCGCTCGAAAGACAGCGTGCCTGACGTTTCAAGGCCGGGCAATTTATCCAGCGCCGCCTGCTGCGCTGCGCCGAGACCGGACAGCACCGCGGCTTCTTCGCCCTGGTTGACGTAAACCAGGATAAAGGTGCCGCCCCGGGGCACACCGCCCAGATGCTCGACCCCCGGATGCGCTTTGACAAAGTTGTGGAATAAAAACTGTTCGCGGATCTCCGTGACCCGTTGCGTATAGGCATTCAGGATATGCTGGATCTGCGCCGGGCTGCAATCGGCACAGCACTGCGGGCCTTCGCCACCGGATATTTCGGCGAAGATCTCCCCATGCAACGTGACGAAATCCTGGAAATGCGTCCCCTGGCTCATGCGAGTCAGGTCATAGTAATCGCCGTACGAGGACGCATCCTGCGCCCCGTCGCCCCCGTTCGTCGCGCCGCCGTCCGGCGGAAGCGTGCCACCCGGCGGAAGCGTGCCACCTGGCGGGATGACGCCGCCCGGCGGAATGACACTACCCGGCGGAATGACACCACCCGGCGGGCGAATGCCACCCGGCGGTTCAATAACACCGCCCGGCTTCTCAACGCTTCCTGCCCCGGCAGCACCCTCCAACCGTTCGGTGCCCGGCGCCCTTTCAAAACTCTGGAACCGTTCACTCTCTCCGGCAAACCCGAAGCCTCCTGCCGAGAGACCGCCCGGCAGTTCAGCACCGCCTGTCGGGCGAACACCGCCGGCCTCAACACCACCCGGCGGAAGAGCAACACCGCCCGGTGGCTCAGCGCCTCCACCCGGTCGCACACCGCCCGGCTCTAGACCGCCCGGCAGCGTTACACCACCCGGCTCGGTACCGCCCGGTCGTACACCACCCGGCTCCAGACCACCCGGCGGAAGAACCACACCGCCCGGCGGCTCGGTCCCACCTGGCTTGCCGCCCGGCTCCAGGCCACCCGGTAGCTCAACGCCTCCGCCGCCCGGCGGGGTGATCACTCCACCGCCCGGCGGTTCGAGACCTCCACCCGGCGGCGTAACAACACCACCGCCTCCCGACGGCTCACTGCTCGGTGGCGAAGGAACCGTCCCCCCCGGACGCTGCGTCAAGCCGACGATCATCTCGTGGATCTTTAAAGGATCACCCGTCCTCGTTTGTTGTAGCTCAGCCAACCGGCAAAGCAGCCCCTCCTTGACCTTGGCATAGAGCGTCTCCAGATCTTCGAAGAAAAAGTCGAACTGGATATTATCGGAATCGGCGACTATTCCGATCTTGAGCGCGACCAGATCGAAGGCCAGGTTGTACCGTCGGCGCAACGTCTGGATCTGCTCAATCGCCTCGGAATACTCCTTGCCGACGTGCCCCGCGATCCGGTAGAAATCGTACTCGTCGATGGTGTTGACCAGCGGGTTTTCGGTCTGCCCCCGCCACGTCTCGGCGTGATAAGAGTGGTTCTGTGTGGCCCGGCACCGCCGGGTGCGTTCGAAATTCCAGGACTGATACAGGGTGCTGCCGGCATCGTAATAGAACGGAATAGCCCGCTCGCCCAGCGGCGCCGGCGCCTGCCGGCTCGGCGTAATTTTGATCTCAGCCTCCTCAGGAAGCTTGAAGCTGGCGGCCATCACCTGCATCCGCTCGTAGAGCACCTGCACCTCTTGCACCCGGCGCGCGTTGCCGTTGTAGATAGGCGGCTGCGTAAAGCGCGTCCGATACACCGACGGCGGGCACGACGCCCCCGCCCCCACCACGCCGAGCATCAGATGACGCGGGAAACGATCGCACACCGGCAGGCAGTCGTCCATCAGGTCGAAGGTGGCGTCGCGCAGTTCGTTGTAGGCCAGGATGAGGTCTTTCAGATAATCATAGAAATACTGGATGCCGAGTTGCGACGTTTGTTTTTGCGTAGCGCCAGGCTGCCGGACACTGTCGAAGAGGGTTTCGAGGACCCGCTCCAGGTTCCTGAAGTCGGTGCGGCTGTCGGGCTGCACGCCGGAGAAGAAGGGCGAAAACAGTTCGCCGGCTCGCTGATACGCCTCTGCGATGGCACGGAAAAGCAGGTTGATTTCCGGCCCGGGCAGCGGAGTAGGCAAGGGATCAGGAAACGGATCAGGCAACGACGGTCCCCCTGGCAACGTCGGTCCCGGAAAGATCGGTCCCGGCAATGTCGGACCGGGCAACGTCGGACCCGGAATTATCGGACCCGGCAGCGTCGGGCTGGGCTTCGGGTCAATGGGGCCGGGCAAGGTCGGACCCGGCACTATCGGACCGGGCAACGGGCTGATGGGGCCGGGCAAGGCGCCGGGCGTGCCGGGCCTCGCCCCCGGAGCCGTCGAACCCAGCACGGGGCCGGGGGTGCCGGGCAACGTGCTGGTAAACCTGCTGACGGGCGTGCCGGTGAACGAGGAAAACACGTCCCGAGGCGGCGTAAAAATAGGCGGCGTGCCGATACCTCCACGGGGAGGCACAGGAGGTATGGGAAATGAAGGAGATAGCCTCGTCAGGGCGCCGCAGGCCCGTTCATAGGTATTCAGATATTCCGCAAGGCTCCGAATACGCTCCAGATCGATCCGCCCCGAGGCGCCGGCCTGTTCAGTAAACGCCGACTCGTACCCAAAGCGCTTCAGCGATAAATCCGGCAAATAATAGTTGCGATTAAAGATGCGGTCGAGGTCCGCTTGATTGGTAAAGTCGTCCTGGCAGTCGTAGCCGGCGCGGAGGATCCGGTCGGCGATCTGCCGGCGCATCGCCAGCTTTCTAAGGGTAAAGGTGCGACGGGCGCCGGCCTCGTCACAATCGAAAAGACAGACGTCCCGGTCTTCGTCTTCGACGTGCAGCAACAGCACAACCACCATATCAGGCAGGGCTTCCAGAAAAGTCGTCTCTACCTCGCCCCCCTGTTCGAGCGCGCTGCCGAAAGGCCGGGTGGGATTCTCCTGATCCTCAGGATGCGCGTCTTTGCTGAACAACTCATAGATGCCGGGCTCGACGGGGTCGCCGGCTTCCTCCTGGCCGTTGGTAGAGGGCGCCTCGGCGTCGTCGGGCTGTGCTTCGCCGAAGCCGGGCAACTCTGCGACCATGCTCCGGGTGACGTTCCGGAAAAAGGAAAGCACACACGGATCGTCGAGGGCGATGAGGTAGCCGTCGGAGGTGACGCCGCAACCGCGCGAGACGGTCAAGGTGGGGCGTTTGCCGCCGGTGTTGAGGCTGGGCTCAAGGCCGCAGATGATCCCGTAGCCGATCAAGAGGGCGCGGGTCAGAAGGGTCTGGGCCTCCAAATAAGAAACCGCCTCGTTGAGGTGCCCGTCGGTGAGCACCTGATTGGCTTTGAAGACCGGATAGGAGAGCGTGCCGTTGGTAGTCATCTCAGTTGGATTCGTCGCTTGTAAAACTTGCGTTGCCCAACAAGGTCTGATTGAGGATGATCGCGGAGCCGTCGCCGCCCTCGTCACAGCCGCGCAAGATGGCTTCGGGATAGACGTTGCGGAGCCGGGTGAGAACGTCGATGAGGCGATTGAGCGCGCTGGTGGCGGCGCAGTCGTCGCCGGGCGTGGCCAGGGTTTGCAACCACCATCGATAGGCCGCCTCGAAGGCGCGCATCTGGCAGACGTCCACCCAGCAGATCCGGAGGAAGATGTGGGCAGGCGTCTCGGCGCGGATGGTCCGCTCGAAAAAGTTGCGGAAGCTCACGTTGCGGAAGCGTTCGGGCCAGTAGGGCAACACCACCGTGGCCCGGAAGGAATACGGATCGCTGCCGACCGGGCAGAGCATTCCTTCGTCGTCGAGGCAACAGGCATCGAGCGGCAGAAAGCCGTCGGACAGCTCGTCCTGCGGCGACGTAGAGCTGACGATGAATCGTTCGATCCGCGCCGCCACGCCGAGGTCAACCTGAAGCAGCGTGTCTATGGCAACGCCGGCGTCCTCGCCGGTGCCGAAGCGGTTGACGTCTTCGTCGAGCACCTCTTCGAAGAGCGCCTGGACGTAGGCCGCGAGCGCTTCGATGGCCGCTTCGCGGGCTGCTGAATCGGGGTAGTAGCTCTCGTGCTCGGCCAGAATCTGCCCGCCGTCCACCAGCCGGAATCCATGGCAGGTGTTGCCGTCCGTCTTGACGGTGAAGGGCTGAAACACCCCCTGGTCTCCGCTGAGGATGCGCGCCAGGATCCGGCGCAGATCGGCCAGGGCGTCCGCCTCCTCGTCATAAGACGCCACACTCCGAAACAGCGGCACCTCGGTCTGCTCATTGATCAGTTCGAAATGATAGACCGGCGTCTCGCCCTTTTTGCGGGGCCGCAACAGCAGATGTTCGACCAGATGAAGCCCTTCGTCGTCCACCCACTCGGCGATGGTGTTGAGGGCGTCGTCTCGAGCGGTGGCGGTGGCGTAAAAGCGGTCGTGGACGGCCATCGTCCGGCCTGCGCCGTCGGTCAGTTCGAAGCCGTAGAGGCAATGGAACCGGCTGGTAATCAGCCGGAAATTCGCCGTGTCTTGCACGCGTTCGCAAAACGTCTCGGCGGCATCCCAGGCTTCGTCTTCCGAGGCATAGAGCCTTGCGCTGGTGAAGACCACCGCGCCCTGCGGCCCGTCCAACTGAAACCGATACCCGCTGTCTTTGGAAACGGCGTCGTGGTCCACCTGCCGCGCGCGCATCGCCTGCCTGACGATCTCTTCGGCGAGGGCTTGCAGCCGCACCCTGGCGGCTTCCGGCCCGTCGTCCTCCGGCCCACCGTCTTCGCCTGCCCCGTCCTCGGGCGCGGCGTCTCGATCCTGGTAGCCGGCCTGCGCTTCGCCCTCTTCATCTTGAATAACCAGGCGGAGACCGCCCTCGTCGTCTTCCACCACAGCGTAGCGTTCGATCTGGGTCAATAGCGGAAACAGCGCATTGCACGCCGACCAGGCTCGCGTCTCAGACGGATACCGCGCCTCGCTGACGAAGAGGCTCGGCTGGCCGGGCAACCCGATCTCGAAATAATAGCCACAGTCCGTCCCATGAGGCACACACTGGATCGTCTGCTGCGTCACATAAAAGGCCAGGGCTTCCACCTGCTCGTCGCGTTCGCGGCTGCTGCCGTAGGTGAGCCGGTTGGTCACCGTCCCCTCGGCATTTTCCAGAGAGAAACCGTACGTGCAGTTGGCGTTGTCGTAGAGGAGGGTGTAGTTGGCGGCGTCGCCGGCTGCCGGCACGAAGATGTCCTCAAACGCCGCTTCGGCCTCGGCTTCGCTGGCGTAGGTCTCGTCGCTTTCGAAAAGGACGTAGGAGGCATCGAGCGGATCGACCACTTTGAACCGGAACGTGCTGCCGCTGCCTTCGACGATGGAGGCGACGTCGCTGCCGTCGAGGACGATGTAGAGCAGGCGCCGTTTGGCGGCATCGCGCTCAGCCTCGCTGGTGTAGCCACGCAGGTGCCGGGCGATGACGTCGCCCTCGGCATCGAGCAGGGCGAAGCTGTAGGGACAGTTGCCGGGGCCGCCGTCGATGTCGTGATACGCGCTGACGTCTTTGGCCCGTTCGATGGCGGCCCGGCAGGCGGCCTCCGCTTCCGGCACGCCGTCGAGCGTGCGCGTGCCGGCAAGCCACAACGTGCCCGCCTCGTCCCGCATCTCGAAAAAGTAAGCGCCCGCTACGTTGACCACGTCCGAGACCACGGCATCGTCGCGCACGTAGGCCAGGATCAGCGCGATGGCGGCCTCGCGTTCGGCGTCGCTGGCGTAGGTCTGCGGGTGTTCGGCCAGCGTCTGCTCGGCTTCATCCTGCAATTCAAAACCGAAATCGGGCAACTCGTGATAGCGCTCGCGCTGGCGGGCCGGCACGAGGAAGTCGTCGAACGCCTGCCGGGCCGTCTCTTCGTCCGGATACGTGGCGATGCTCCTGAACAAGACGCGGTCTTCTTCGCCGAGCAGCACGAAATGTAAGATCCCCACCTCGCCGCTGACCTCGAACTCCAACTCGGCAGGCCGGACGTAGTTGATGATCGACCGGATGGCGAGGTCGCGCTCGGTTTCGGTGGCGTAAAACGTGGGATGCGTCGCGACGGTGGCGTCGTCGGCATTCGTCAACACGAAGCCGAACGTCACCTCCTCGGTGCCTTCCTCCACGAGCGCATAGCGATCTTCATCCGCCGCGAGGACGAGGAAGGCCTGGAAGGCATCGACCGCCTCGGCTTCCGTCGGGAAGGTGTTCTCGCTGAGGAGGAGCGTCTCGCCGCCCAGATTCATCAATTCGAATGAGAAGACGCCGCCCGTCTCTTCGATCTCAAAGCGGATGTCGTCGTCTTCGCAGAGCAGATGGATGATGCCGTCGAGGGCGAGGTCGCGCGCGATGTCGGTTTCGTAGGCGGTCGGATGGACGGCGATGAGGTTTTCGCGGCGGTCGAGTAGTTCGAAGCCGAAAGGCGCCGCTTCGCCGAGATCGTCGCGGAGGCGATAGTGGACGCGGAACGGCGCCTGGCGAACGACTTCCTGGTAGGTCTCCAGCGCAGCGGCTTCGGTAGGATGCACCGCGCTGTTGACGAAGAGCAGCGTGCCCGTGTTATCGCGCACTTCGAAATCGAATTGCCCCGGCGGTCCCTCCGTCCCGAAGCGAGGCGGTTCGTCGTCGAGATAATAAATGATGGCCTGCTTGCGGTCGTCGCGTTCCTGAGCGGTGGCGTAGGTGTGGTCGTGGTAGGCCAGCGGTTGGCCCCCCACCTCCGCCGTCATCAAAACAAAACCGAACGCGCCCTCGGCGTCGATGTCTTGATAGCAGGCGGCATCGAGCGCTTTCGGCAGGAAGATCGCTTCAAACGCCTCCCGCGCTGCCGCCGCCGTCGGGGTGCCTCGCGCAGCGGTGAACAAGAGCACCGTGCCCGTCGCATCGTAGAGTTGAAATTCGTAGCACTCCTCCGTCTGCACGACCCGGCAGACCAGCTCGCTGGCGCCGGCATGACTGATAACGCTGAACAGGCGCGCATCGCGCTCGGCGCGCGAGGAAAAACGCTCCGGACTCTCGGCCATGCACGCGCCGTTTTCATCGACGATGAGGAAGCCGTAGCGGGTTTTGGTGCCCTGGTAGGCCAGCCGCTGGTAGTTGGCCTCGTGCCGGGCCAGCGCCAGGAAAGCGCGGTAGGCCTGGCGCGCCGCGTCTTCGGTGGGATACCCCTGCTTGCTCTCGATCTCGAACGGCGAATCCGGCACGTCGGTAGGTATCGAAAAGACGAAGTGCCACATCGGGCCGGCGGCCACGACATCGCAGTGGCCCAACGTCCGGCGGCTGACGTCGTCGATGCCGACGAGCTTGGAGACGCGCTTTTGCAGGCCCGCCACGTTTTCGGTGTTCCAGACCGGCGTTTCGGTGTAATTGAACCCCTTGCCCCGGTTGCGGCTGATCTCCGGATAACTGCCCAGAAAATCGGTCTTGTCCTGGATGATGCGCGCGTTGTCGTGCTTTTTGCCGTTGATGGTGTACATCAGCAGCACGTAATCGGTAAACGACTCGGCGAAGCGGCCCATCAGGTGGTCGAGGAAGCGGTTGCGCCGGTCGTGATAGGTCTCGACGCTCTCGGCGATGTAATCCAGATAATCAGGATAATCGCTCGGCGTTGAGGTGCCCGGCGCTTGCAGCGTCAGCGGGTCGGCGCAGGCATACTCGGTCAAAGCGGCGATGGCCTGCTCCCGCGTCGCAGCGTCGGCATACGTAATCGGATGCGTCGCCAGCGGCGCGCCTCCGGCATCGAGCAGTTCGAAGCCGAAGGGCGTATCGCCCGGCAGGCCGCTCAGGCGGTTGTAGTTGGCCGCGTTGCCTGCCGCCACGAGGAATTTCTCGAAAGCGCTCACCAGCTCCCGGCGCGTCGAAAACGTCTCGACTCCGGCGAGCAGTTCGTCCCCGTCGTCGTCGAGCAGGGTGAACTGATAGGAGCTCTCCGGCCCCGTGATGGCAAGGCGGCTCTCGCACCGGTTGAAGTTGCGCAGGAGTTCTTTGAGACGCGGGACGCCTTCGAGCAACTGGGTAAAGTAGGTGCGATTTTTACGCCCCTGCTTCCGGTAGCACGCCTCGTCGGGCCGCATCGAGAAGAGTTCGCGGACGTTGCCGAGTTGCGCCAGGTAATTCGCCAGAATCTGATCGAAAAAGAGCAGATAGGCTTTTAGCTGGCGGGCCTGCGCTTTGCGTTTCTGCGTCTCGTTGGGCTTCAGGCCGTTTTCGCCGATGCCGTAGACTTCCGGAAAGTCGTGCTGGATCGAGTAATAATCGTCCAGCGGGCGGTGTGTGCCTTCGGGGACGGGCAGGTCTAGCTGATGGGCCTCCAGGAGGGCTTTGGTGCTGGCCGCTTTCTCCTCGTTGTAGCGCCGCTGCACTTCTTTTTTATCGACGCTGAACGGCAACAGCCCTTTGTAGAACGTGATGGGCGATTTGTCCAGATCCATCCGGGGGCGATGCTTGGGCGTCAGCTTGAGGCACCATTTCTCGCCCTGCGTCTGCGGCAGATCGTTGACGTAGTTGGAGAAGACCAGCTTGCGAATCGCCAGCACGCCCTCGACGTCCATGATCTCCTGGTAAAGATCGGAGGCGTAGAGCGTCTCGCGCAGTTCCGCCTTTTTCAACGTCTCTACGTCGATGAAGCCGTGGCTGCGGGGCGAGAGGGGCCGTCCTTCAAAGATCGACTCGATGCTCTTGCCTTTTTTGAGCATCTCTTGGAGGCTGAAGAACTCAATCGTGGGCGCCAGGAACTCCTGCACGGCGGTGTAGATGCCCAGCAGCGCCTCTTCCGGATCGGCTTCGGGCTTGAGTTCGATGTCGGCGCACAGGCCGATCTGTTCGTCGCCCAGGATGACTACGTCGAGGAAGTCTTCGCACAGGTTGCGATGCCGGTGCAGCACGGCGTAGACCTCCTCCAAGACCTCGCTCACCGACGTGTAGGGCTCGCCGCAGGCATCGATCTGGGTCTCGACGTCGAGGTCCAGGCAGACGATGTAGAGGCCTTTGAGCTTGAGCGTCGCCTCGTCGACGTCGTCCTCGTTCGCCGGGTCGATGTAGTTGGGGAGGGTGTATTGGAGGCGGTCTTTTTTGGTGTTGATGTAGACTTCCACCTCGGCCTCGGTGGCGCGTTCCAGCCAGGCGTTGCGCACCCCCGGAATGTCGATGAGCAGCTTCCGGAGGTCGAGCAGCGTCACCGGGTTGCACGTCAGGATCTGCTCGGCGGTGTAAAAATTATCGTCGTAGGGTTTGCCGTCGCTGGTGGTGCCGGCTTGCAGCCTGGCTTCGGGACTGCGGGTGAGCAGGTCCTTGATGTCGAAGTTGGTGCGGAAGCCGAGGTCGGTCAGGGCATAGCAGAGCACCTCCAGGATGGTGATACCGGGATCGTGGAGGTTGTAGTCGGTCCACAGATCGCTGCCCAATTCCTGGATATGCTCCAGGCCGGCAGCCCGCAGCTTTTGGAAATCCAGGTAATCGGGAAAGCTGGATTTGGTGGTTGATATGGTGACGGATTCGGTCATTTAAACCGGGTGCAATCGTAGTCGTCGGGTTTTCGAGCGGGCCATCAGCGGTTTCCGCCGAGTTCTTCGAGGAGGCGCTGCATCTCCTCGATCTGCTGCAGCATCGCCTCGATGATCTGCTGCTGTTCGCCTAGTTGCTCCTTTTGCTGTGCATTGACGATTTGCTGCGTCTCGATCTCGGCTTGCTGTGCCTCGATCTGCGCCTGCATTTCGCTGACATCCGGCTGATCGGCCACCTGCTGTTCCAGCGCATCGATCCGCGCCTGCTGCTGATCGTTGACGTCCCGCTGCGCCGCGATCTCGGCTTGTTGCTGATCGTTGACGGCTTGCTGCGCATCGATCTGAGCTTGCAAGGCGCTCACGTCCAGCTGATCGGCCACCTGCTGTTCCAGCGCATCAATCCGCGCC